>JBEKWJ010000119.1:0-4107 GCA_049513195.1 Occallatibacter sp. | reverse complement strand
GTAACTCAGGGCAAGACCGCCACCGACACCATCACGGTTACAGACGTCAGCCCGTTCGCCGGCTCAGTAACGCTGGTCACAACCGGCCTGCCTAGCGGTGTAACCGTCGCATACAGCACCAATCCAACCACCACGACCAGCGTGATTACTTTCACTGCTACCGCCGCGGCCACTGTTGGAACCTCTACCGTCACAGTCACCGGAACATCCGGCTCGCTGACCGCAAGCACCACCATCGCACTGACAGTAGTTTCGTCAACGGGCGGCTTCACTCTGAGCCCTTCGGCGGCCACTTTATCGGTAACTCAAGGCAGCACTGCGACCGACACAATTACGGTCACAGATGTTAGTCCATTTACCGGCAGTGTAACTCTGGTGACAACCGGCCTCCCCAGCGGAGTTACCGTTGCATACGGCACCAACCCCACCACCGCGACCAGCGTGCTGACCTTCACGGCCACCTCCACTGCGACCACCGGCTTGGCCACGGTGACCATCACCGGGACCTCTGGTACCGTGACCGCGACCACCACCATCGCACTCACTGTCAATCCTGTGACGACCCCCGGCGGATGTCACGTCGTTTACGCAACTTCACCGCAGAACACCAGCGCATTCGGCGCGACCGTCTCCATCCAGAACACGGGAACGACCGCATGGACTAGCTGGACTCTTACTTGGACGTTTGCCAACGGACAGACAGTTGCGCAGCTTTGGAACGGCATTGAAACTCAGAGCGGCGCAGTCGTGACAGTAAAGAACGAGCCTTACAACGGCACCGTTGCAGCCGGCGGCACCGTCTCAGGCGTAGGCTTCAATGGCACCTGGAATGGTGTCACCAACGCCATACCCACGTCGTTCGCCGTCAATGGAACGACCTGCAACTAACCAGCGCCAACAACTCGAGCGGAGCGGGTCATTCGATCTGCTTCGCTCGTTGATCTTAACCAAGCCTCATTCCATGCGCGAAAAGACTGTATCGCCAGTCACTGTTTCGGCATTGGCTTGAGACACCATGCGAAAGTGAGGAACCCAAATGTCTCCTATAATCGAAAAATCCGTTCAAAGAACGGTCTTCCTGCACATGATCGTCATGTGTGCGTTAGTAGTTATCACAACCATATTTGGCAGCGCGGCATTTGGGCAGGCTAATTCCGCTGGATATACATGGGGTAATGTCAATACAGGTGCTGGCGGCGGTTATATTCCCAACATAATTTTCAACCCCTCACAGCAGAATCTGGTTTATGCGCGCACCGACATCGGCGGCGCTTATAAGTTGAATACCACAACCAACCTTTGGGTTCCATTGATGGATTTCACAACCTGGGCTAATTGGGGTCACCTGGGCGTTGAAAGCCTCGCCACCGATCCGGTAAATCCGAACAACCTTTACATTATGACCGGTATGTATACGAATTCCTGGGATCCATTAAATGCCGCGCTCTTGATTTCGAACAATCAAGGCACCACTTTCCCTACGACAGTGACCATGCCGTTCAAAGCGGGAGGCAACATGCCAGGCCGCAACATGGGCGAACGTTTGGCAATCGATCCCAACCTCAATAGTGTCTTGTTCTTTGGAGCCAGAAGCGGTAACGGCCTTTGGAAAAGCACCAACTCTGGACTTACCTGGAGCCAGGTAACCAGCTTTCCGCAGCCTGGGACCTATGCTGTTTTGCCCGGCGATGTTTACAGCGGAGACATCATCGGTCCCGTCTGGGTTGTCTTCGATCCCCGGACTGGTTCGTCCGGAAAAGCAACGCAGACCATCTATGTCGGTGTAGCTCAACCCGACGGCACAAATATCTACGTGACTACGAACGGTGGAACTACCTGGGCTCCTCTGGCAGGTCAGCCAACCTGCGCACTAACGGGAACCCAAACGACCGGGACCGTAGCTTGCACGAACGGCGCATCGTGGTCGGTAGCTTCCACAGCTCCTGCGCCCGGCTTCTTGCCCCAGCACGCGGTTCTGGACTCGGTCAATGGCTTCCTCTACGTCACCTATAGCAACGGAGCCGGACCCTACGACGGCCTCATGGGAGACGTGCAAAAGTACAACACGGCAACCGGCGTGTGGACCGAGATTTCGCCCGTTGTTCCCACCACTGCCAGTGGCGCCGACTATTTCGGCTACTGCGGGCTGGCTGTCGACAAACAGGTTCCGACCACGATCATGGTCTCAGCATTTAACTCGTGGTGGCCTGACACCATTATCTGGCGCAGCACCAATTCTGGCGCTACCTGGTCGCAAATCTGGAGCTGGACGAGTTATCCAAGCCGCAGCTTCATGTACACACTGAATGACTCAGCTGCGCCCTGGTTAAATGAGGGTGATACCAATCCTATTGCTCCCATTGAAGCACCTGAACTCGGCTGGATGGTTTCCGGCTTGGCGATTGATCCGTTCAACTCCAATCACATGCTGTACGGAACTGGTATGACGATGTGGGGCACAACCAACCTGACCAATTGGGATGCGGGAACACAGTTTGCCCTCACGGATGCTTCGATGGGAATCGAAGAGACCACAGTCCTCAGCTTGGTTAGTCCTCCAGCGGGCGGCGGCGCTCATCTGTACAGCGCCATGGGAGACATAGGTGGATTCGTTCACACCAGCTTAACTGCGGCGCCTACATTTCCTTATGCCATTCCATTTTTTGGCACTCGCACCAGTATTGACTTTGCCCAGTTAAACCCGATGGACATGGTCCTGGTCGGCGACGGAAGCCCGACGGCGAGCCCGGTAGTAACAAGCTCTGCCTTCACCACCTCTGGCGGCACAAGTGAGACCGCATGGTTTGCTGGGTCCGCCGATCCGGCAGGTTTGACCGCTGGCGGCGGCACAGTTGCAATGTCTGCGACCGGCAGCGCGGTTGTCTGGGCTCCTCCCAGCATGGTGCCGTTCTATTCCACAACCTTTGGCAGCAGCTGGACAGCCTCAACGGGCGCTCCTGCGGGAGGTGTAATTGCCTCAGACCGCGTGAACCCTCTGTACTTCTACTACTACGCGGCTGGCCAATTTTATGTGAGTTCGAACGGCGGTGTCAGCTTTACCGCGACAGCCGCAACCGGACTTCCGAAGTCCGGAGACCCAGCTAGCTTGAAAGCTGTGCCTGGAATCGCAGGCGATGTCTGGGTCGTTGGAGGCAGCGTCGCCAACGGCGTGTACGGCATGTGGCATTCAACTAATTTTGGCGCCAGCTTTACTCAATTGACGAACGTAACACAAGCCGATGTCATCGGTTTTGGCATGGCTGGTCCGGGAGCTTCCTATCAAACAATCTTTACGAACGCTCAAATCGGTGGCGTGCGTGGCATCTTCGCCTCCACCAACGAAGGCGTTACCTGGCAACAGATCAACGACGCAGCACATGAGTATGCCGCGGCAAGCCAGGCGATGACCGGCGACCCACAGGTCTTTGGAACCGTCTTTGTGGGAACGAACGGTCGTGGCATCGTCATGGGTACGGGTTCTCCAACCGTTACGGGGTCAATCGGCAGCTTTACGCTCAAGCCTTCGGCAACCTCCCTTTCGATTGCCCAGGGCGCCACCGGCACTGACACCATCACTGTGACCGATGTAAGTCCGTTTACCGGCAGTGTAACTCTGTCCGCAACTGGCTTGCCTACCGGAGTTACTGTCGCATACGGCACTAACCCCACTTCCGCAACCAGTGTGCTCACCTTCACCGCCACCGCCGCAGCCACAGTCGGAACCTCTACGGTCACCATCACTGGAACCTCCGGAAGCCTGACCGCGACCACCACCATTGCACTTACAGTTACCACGGCAGGCAGCTTCACCATCAAACCTTCTGCAACGACGTTGTCCGTTGCCCAAGGCGCCACCGGCACTGACACCATCACTGTAACCGATGTAAGTCCGTTTGCCGGCAGTGTAACTCTGTCCGCAGCTGGCTTGCCGACAGGAGTTACAGTTGCTTACGGCACTAACCCCACTTCCACAACCAGCGTGCTGACCTTCACGGCCACTGCCGCAGCCACAGTCGGAACCTCCACGGTCACCATCACCGGAACCTCCGGCACATTGACCGCGACCACCACCATCGCACTTACCGTAACTGCCAAGGCGGGCTTCAC
>JBEKWJ010000118.1:0-2854 GCA_049513195.1 Occallatibacter sp. | reverse complement strand
TGCAAGGGGGCGAGGCATTGCTGTCTGCGCTCAGTGGCATCTACGCCATGTATATGTTGTTTTGGCTTTTGCCCAGCATGAAAGGCGACCTGAAGAAGACCGAATCATACATTGACAGCGTGCTCTCAACTGGCGATCTAAAGCTGCGCTTCAATGTGGATCGGCAAGACAGTATGGGCGCCATCGGTCGCAAACTGGGACTTTTGGTCAGCTGGGTTCAATCAGCAGTCCAGTGCATTGGAGATGCAGTCGAGAACGTTCAAACTGCAACAGAAGATGTGACGAAGAGCATCCAGGAGATCAATCAGGCCGCTAACTCGCAGCATATGGCCACGTCTTCGGTAGCAGCGGCCACCACGGAGTTAGGGCTGACAATCCGTGAGGTGTCTGAACATCTTCACGCCACTGAAAAAACAGTCGACGAGACAGGACGCAAAGCCACTGAAGGCGCCGAATTGTCGCAGCGCGCTACTGATCAGATTCACAATCTGGAGACAGCAATCAAAGGCGCAGGGGCCGATGTGGAAGCGTTGGGCACAAGTTCTGCTGAAGTCGGTCAGATTGCAGGTGTCATTCGCGAAATTGCGGCGCAGACTAACCTGTTAGCTCTCAACGCATCCATTGAAGCAGCGCGCGCAGGGCAAGCTGGTCGAGGCTTTGCAGTTGTGGCCACCGAGGTCCGCAATTTGGCCGATCGCACGACCAAGGCGACAGCAAACATCGACGCACTGATCCTGAAGATTCAGGCGGACAGCGATCAAGCCATCGCCGGGATGAGAACGGGATCGACGCAGGTATCGGAAGGCCTGGAACTGGTGCAGGAAGCTCAGGATGCGCTCAATGGCATCAATAGGCTATGAACGAGATCGGCAGCAACATTTCACATGTAGCCGCGATGACGGAGCAAAGCGTGAGCGTTGTTCGCCACACCACAGGAATGATCGAGTTCCTGGGGCCAATGGTGGACAGGGTAAAAAAGGCCGTGGCCCAATATAACGCTTAGGTGGGGCAAGGTGAAGCGTGTCTTTGCTTCAGGTATTCAAGCGGGAACTATCAGGTTTGCCGTGCAAGGGAAATGCCGATTTAAATACCGGAATAGAGTCCAGGGCTGAAATCCGCAGCGGGCGTTTCCCTTACCTCAATTGCACATTGAAGGTTGCGCGGCAATGCACCTCAGGCTTGAACTCCTCGATTTCCTGCTTGTCATCCTTGACGATATAGATATACATCGGTTTCTTTAGAAGATTTGGCAGATTCGTGATTTTGACTTGCCCATCTTCACCTGTATAGGCTTCAAGATCTAGCTTTTTCACGCCGAACAGACCGTACTGGATATGCGTAGTGACTTTTGCACCGTAAGTTGGTTTGGAGTCGGAACCGGTCACGGTAATGAGCGCCGAGCAGGTGCCCAAATCCGCCGATATTTCCGTGGGAGTTACTGCAACTTTTGCGCTTTGAGCGCTTCCTAACTGGGAACAAAGCGACACGAGACACATCAAAACCAGAATCGACAAAGACAGCCTACGCATGTCTTCGAGCATATCACTATGTCGATACGCAATCTCTCTTGTCGTAGGCATGTTCACACCATCTGGGGATGACGATGCGAGCGAAAAAGAATTTCTTGCAGGTAGTGTTTCTCGCTCCTGAAAAAACACTGCAACCCACCATACAAACGAATGGGTTGCAGCGATTCGCGCAAAATTGCGGGCCCGGCGCGAAAGGAATTTCATTGGTGCCCCACTCTACCGCAGAAAAAGCGAGAGAATGGGGCACGGAAATCTACAGCAAAACCGAAAGCGATCTAGCTGTGGAGGCTCATGTGGAGGCTCAAGAGGTTGTTCCGATTCATTCCGGCGCGGGAAGCGGGTGAGTTGAGTTTAAGGCTTGAGTGCGGTCTGTGGAAGTTGTAGTCGTGCATCCACAGTTCGAGCTGCTCGGTTCGTTCTTCTGAGTTTTGGTAAGAGCGGGCATAGGCCCACTCCCGCAAGGCGGTCTGAATGAAGCGTTCAGCCTTGCCGTTGGTGCGCGGCGTGTAGGGCCGGGTGAAGCGATGCTTGACGTGTTGGCGGTGGAGCAGTTTGCGAAACAGCCAGTGTTTATAGCAGGATCCGTTGTCGGTGAGCACGCGGCGGATCACGATGCCGAAGCGCGCGTAATAGGCCTTGGCCATGAGGAAGAAGCGCATGGCAGAGTGGTGCGTCTGATCGGGCAGGATGGCGGAGAAGGCGATGCGGCTGTGATCGTCGATGGCGATGTGCAGGTACTCGTAGCCGACGCCTCGTGATTCTCCGCGCCGCTGACCGGTGACGCGATGGCCGGGCTTGCGGATGCGGGCCAGGCGCTTGATGTCGAAGTGAATCAGGTCGCCCGGATGCTTGTGTTCATAGCGAATCACGGGCGGGGGTGGGTCGAGCGAACGGAGCCGGTTCATTCCGGCGCGGCGCAGGACACGGCTCACGGTGGCCCGGCTGAGTCTGAGTTCGTGGGCGATGCGCCAGCCGTTCCAGCGCTGCCGGCGAAGAACCAAAACCCTTTCTAATAAAGAAGATGAAGTTTGCCGTGGCGAGCGATGCGGCCTTGAGCTAGCGTCCCCAAGTCCAGCTCGGCCCAACTCGCGGTAGCGGCGCACCCATTTGGCCGCCGTCTTATCGCTCACGTTGAAGGCAGCTGCTGCGGCCTTCAACGTCCAGCCCTGCTCAAGCACATATCTGGCTAACTGTTCTCGACTATGAACGGTCAGTCGGGCATTCTGGTGATAGTCCATTCGATCCCTCCGATAAATCTGATTCCTCGCAGAACCAGCTTCTCGCAGTCAGATCGAATGGACAACCTGTTGAAACTTCACAGCTAG
>JBEKWJ010000117.1:0-3003 GCA_049513195.1 Occallatibacter sp. | reverse complement strand
GCTGGCAATACCGATAAGGAAGGAACCTTCGAGATTGCCAAGTCCTCCGAGAAAGTCGTTTTGATTGAGCATCTGACCGACTTGACCCATCTGGACGGCGCTCAGCAAAGCGCCAAATCCCCCGTAAAGAATCGGCCAGGCATTCCAGATAAAGACGTTTTCGATATATGACTTGGCGATGCGGTTCGCGCCTCCGAGAGGCAGCAGTGCAATTACAATCGGGCCGAAGATGTAGAGTACGCTTCCGTAAAAGATGTAAAAGAACCCAAAAAGAACGATGACGATTGGGTACAGCAGGTAAGCAACAATGATCAGAAGACCATCGATCAATCCTGCCATGGAGCCAGTAATTAAACCCCACAACTGCTGGACCCCGGCCTGACTATATTCCGTTTGAAGATCGTTTTTCCAGTTGTCAAACAAGCTCAGCCCGCCGGATGCATTTCCTATCCAGTTTCCAGCGTTAACGAACCCTTGGTTGATCGTCGTGAAGACAGCCCCATAGTTCATGATCACAACGGCTGTGACGATGTACTTGATCAGATTCGTTCCCAACCCGCGCACGTCGCCGCCATGCAGGGCTGACTGATAGACCTGCCAGAGGAAGCCCACGAGGAGGACAACATAGGCGACGGTCTGCATTCCGCTCGTGATGCTCGTCGAGTCGATCCCGGCCACGGCTTGCGTCAGAAATCGCTCGAAGAGATTCAACTGCGTCCCTTGAAAGAACGCAAGCAGCGTGACGGCGACATGCGGGTTGGGAATGGGCAGGCTCATCGCTCATTACCTGTTCGTTAGCGCCCCGTTAATGAGGCTGTTGTTGCTGGTATTGTTTGTGGTTGCCAGTTTTGTGATGGCGCTCTGATTGGCAAGATCGATCCCGCGTGTGCGCATCAACTCCGCCAGTGCGGCCTGCGTGTAGGCGTTGGCCCGCACCACCCAGACGTCGGCCTCGGCTTCGAGAATCGGCGCGCTGCCCGGAGCAGCGGCCGTGATCTGCTGGCCCATCTGATCGGCTTCCTTCAATTCCGCATCCGCAAGAGCATCGATCTCGATGGCCCGTTTCATCGCGTCCTGAGCCTGCGCATCGGTCATGTCAGTCATCGTTCGCACTGCGGGCGAAGCGGCGTTCTGCTGCATCACCCCTCCGTAGACCGACTTGAACTGGTTGGAAACGCTGCTGACGTTTCCGGCATTGCGTGAGAGCAAGAGCGACTCAAGATTGCTCGACTGCGACAAGGTGGCGCTCGAAACATTCACATGAAAGAGGTTCCCTACCTGGCTGAACTGGCTCTCGAACTGCGCCACCGAATTCTTTGCCTGGTTGATCGCCGAGATTGGGTACATCACCTGCTGCTCGTACTTGGCAACGCTCTGCTCGTACTGATTGATCGTGTTGAGCGGCGCGGAGATGTAGGTGGACATCAACGACTGCATCTTCTGAAGCGCCGCAAGGATCGCCGCGAGATCGATGCCGAACTGTCCATGCGCTCGCATCGGCAGAATGGTCAACGCTGCCAGCACAACGGCAGCGGCCTTGAGCAGCATAGACCTGCGCCAGGTACGCTCCGGTTGCGTAGGCTCGTAGCCCTCTCCAAATGCTGGAGCATCGGCCGTTGGTTCCTGCTTGCGCCGCCACGGAAACGGCTTGCGCACTTTGTTGGTGGATTTCTTCTTGTCGGACATGACACTCTCCTCAGTGCGCCGTAAGCGCGCCGGTGATCAGACTGTTGATCCCGCTGGTGATGGTGGTTCTGCGCTTTAACAGCGCGTTGTCGTGAGCGATGCGACCGGCCTCCTGCCGCAACTGCGCGGCCAGCATCTTTTGCAAGTAGGCCTGGCAGCGAAGATTCGAGACCTGCGCCTGCGCTGTCAGGTATGGATTGGAGCCCGGCGTGGTGGTAGCTACCTGGTTCTCCATCTGGTTAGCAGTCTGGAGGATTGTGTCCGCGCCCTGGTCGGCGATAAGCGTTGTTTTCAGGTTCTCCTGGCCCAGAGCGTCATCCATGTCCATCATCAGACGGTCCTGAGGCGCGGCGCTGTTCTGCTGCGGGACCGAACCGTAGTTGACCGTGAAGCTAGTGCCGAGCGATGGAATCTGCGCCGCGAGGCGGCTATGCAAGAGTGTCTCGAACTGCTGCGGCCCCGCCGTGACCGCGCTGGTTGTGGGAATACTGAAGATCTGGTTCATCTGGCTGCGAAAGCTCGATATTGAATTCGCAACGAAGCCACGGGCCTGATTGAGTGCGGCCAGCGGCCACATCGTCGTCTGGTAGAGTTGCTGCACCTGTTGCGTCAACTGGTTGATCGATTTGAGTGATCCGCCAATGTCGCTCTGAATTGTGCCGAAGAGTTCACTGAAGACATCGAAGATGCCGGCGTGGGCGCTTGCTGGCACAATCATTGCGATCGCAATGACCGATACTGCCGTCAGCCACTTCCAGCGCCGGCGCCAGTTCCTCTGTTTGGCCGGTCCGACGGCATCCCCCGTGTAAGGGATTCCGTTCAACAGAACTGTTTCCTCTGTTTTGTGGTCATCCTGTTTCATTGCGCAAGCACCTCCTGAATTTCTCCAGACAACTCCTCTTTGAGCGGCGCCAGATCGGCCAATCCCCGCGGGAAACGCTCAGCGAGCTTCTCGTAAGCCTCAATCCGCGCCATCGATGCGTTTTTCCATATCCACCATTTGCGATAGGTGTGCTCCCGCGCATAGGTCGTGGTGATCCAGTAGTCCACCGGGCTCGGAACGATGCGAATCGAATGCGTGGATTCCGCTTTCTCGCCGATCGCAATCAGGAACTCGGCACTATGCCCCTTCTTCGGATGGGCGAAGGTCTTGATCTGGTTGAGAGCCGTCTCATTCAGGTGGACGTGCTCCCGGAGCGCCGTCATGTCGCCGGGCTGCTTGCCAATGATCTTCGTCGTCGCATTCTTGACGATACCGGCGCCGTGCTCATTGGGCTTGTCCGGCGTGCCGACGAAATCCTCCGGCGTCTGGCTGAT
>JBEKWJ010000116.1:0-3185 GCA_049513195.1 Occallatibacter sp. | reverse complement strand
CTGCCAGTGCGGTGACTACCACTACACCATCGATCGCAGCGAGAAGGATGCGCTGTTGCATGTTCCTGGCGCGGGGTTGACGCAGGCAGAAGAGATGGGCCAGGCCAAGAAAGCTGACCGCTTCAAGGGCGGACTCGAAAGCCTGGGGACGGGCATGATGTCGTCCTCGAATCAGTCCAAGCAGTTTGACCGCATTGAGCAGATGGCCAAGTTATTCGCGCCGCCGCCGGTGAAATTCGCGGATCTTGACGCGTTTATGACTGAGCACCAGTTGCTCTCCGGTCCGATCTTTCCGTTTGATGTCCGCACTGATTTCGTTAAGGTGACGGACAGCACGGTCATGGTTCCAGTGACCATCCAGATGAAAAATCGCGACATCACTTTTATCACCAAGGACGGCGTGTCCAAGGGCGTGGTGAACATTTTGGGCAAGGTCACCACCATCATGCACAAGACGGTGCAGACTTTCGAGGACACAGTCGAGGTGGAGCAGCCGGCCGAACTGCTCGAAAAGAGCCTGGACCATCAGTCTGTTTATTGGAAGGCTCTGCCATTGCTGCCCGGACTATATCGCCTGGACATTGCGGTCAAGGATGTGAATAACCCGGACCACAAAGGCTACTATGGTCGCAGTTTGGATGTGCCCCTTTATCACGATGAAAAGCTGGCCACTTCTTCGCTGATTCTGGCAGATCAGATGAACACAGTTTCGTCGCGCGAGATCGGTGGCGGCAGCTTCATCATTGGCAACACATTTATTCGGCCGCGCGTAAGCAGCAGCCTGAAGCTGAACGACCCGGTCAAATTCAAGCGCAGTCAGCAGCTCAACTTCTGGATGCAGGTATATAACCTGCAAGTCGATGAGGCCACCAAAAGCAACCAGGCCACGGTGACCTACCAGATTGTCAAAGTCATACCGGCAACCGCGGTTGCGGCTGCCGCCGACACCGTGGTTTTAGAGAAACAGGTGGACTCGAAGGAACTTGGCGCCCATAGCGACCAAATGACTGTGGAAAAGTCTCTACCAATCGCAGGGCTCGACCCAGGAAAATACAAGGTAACGATCAGGGTCAATGACGCAATTTCGAAGCAAGAGATTGTTCAATCGGTCCCATTTATTGTGGAATAGCATGTATCCTGTGCTTGGGGGCTACCGGGCCCGAGATCCGGAAGCCCGCGCAAGTATCGATTGCAGTGAGGATTGCCAGGGACGCCGCTGGGTACCAGCTAGAGCGATGATCCGCAGGCCCCATCTCGTTGTTTTCCTCGTGCTGATGGCATTGGGCAACGCTTCTCTCTACGGAGCGGCGCCCGGGTCGGTGTCAGGGGTGGTGCGCGACTCGGCGGGCGTCCCTCAAATCGGCGCCGAGGTACAACTGCTTCGCCCCGATCTCACGGTTGTGTCGAGCGTTTACACCAACGCGAATGGGCGCTACGCAATCACCTCGATTCTTCCCGGCCATTATGCGATCAAAGCCATGGGTAACTGGTTCCTGCCTTCGCTGCGCGAAGGCGTGCGTGTCCGCGCCAACACCATTGTGAACCTTACACTGAACAGCCTGTACGAAGTGATGCAGTGGCTGCCGGCTGAACCGCGCGCCGGCAACGCTGAGAAGGACGATTGGGCGTGGACTCTGCGCTCGGCAGCCAACCGCCCGTTGCTGCGCTGGCTTGAGGATGGCCCGCTGGTGGTTGTCTCCGACGGCGATCGCTCTCAGCCCCGGCTGAAGGCTCGCCTGGTGGCTACCGGCCAGGAGGGCGCGTTTGGCGAGAGCGGGGAACGCATCTCGGCCGCATTGGAAGAGACACCGTCCACCAGCCGCGAACTGCTGGCCCGCGTTGAATTTGCTCCCGGCACGGATTCCGACATGGAGTCGATGCTCGGCTTCCGCCAGGATTTGGGCTTTGCCGGTTCCGTGCAGTCGGTGGCGGCGGTTGCGTTTCATCCCGACATGACCACCGCAGACAGTGCGGGAATGGACGAAGCTGCTATCCGCAGTTGGGAGACAATTCACCTGGGAGACGAGTTTGACGCTGAAGTGGGGTCCGATCAGGTACTGGCGAGGCTCGGCGGGCCGACGCCGGAAACCGTAGCGAAAATGCTTCCCTTTGCTTCAGTCGGCTGGCGGAGCGGCAACTCGGCGATTCGCTATCGCATGACCACCCAACTGCCTGGCGCCGCCAATGCGGAGGATACTGAGGCCCGAGCGTGGCTGCCTGCGCTCTCGGCCCGCAATGGCGATCTGGCCTTCGAACACGGCAATCATCAGGAACTCGGCTGGGAGCGCCGCACCAATCTCTCCAGTGTGGGCGTTGTGGTCTTTGCTGACAGAATCGACAACCCGGTCATCGAGGCGGCGAGCCGCTCTACCGCCGGAGATTCGATTTCCACGATGGCTCTCTTTGACCCGAATAGCGGTCTGCTGCGCGCTGCCGGACCACACTTTTCGACTTCTGGCCTTACTGCCACGTTTGAGCATCGTTTGCCTGGCCGCAATCATTTCAGCCTGGGCTACGCCAACGGCGACGCCCTTGTGATGCCTTCGTCGCCACAGTCCGCGTCCCTGTACCAACTGCTTGCCGCGGCTCGTCCCGTCCGAACGCAGGCGTACACACTTTCGCTTTCAGGCACGCTGGATGGTAGTGGAACCCGTTGGCGGGCGAGTTATCGCTGGCAAGCGGAAGACACCGTCACAAGCGTTGCTCCGTTCGAGGAGAACGCCGCGCTGCCTTATCTCAACCTGCACCTTCGCCAGCCCATTCATCTGCGCGACGACGGATCGGGCGGTTTCGAGGCGGTGCTCGAGCTGCGCAACCTATTGGCCCAGGGCTTCCAGCCGTATCTGCTAAGCGACGGTTCCCTCTTGATCTTCGCACAGGACCAGCGCAGCATCAGCGCGGGCCTGGCTTTCAACTTCTAGCCGTTGGGCGAGTACCGCGCCGCACCCTTTTGCGTTTTGATACAGCCCTGCTTCTGTGCTATATTCTTCAAAGATCAGCAGAAAAAGTCTGCTGCTTAATCCGTGCGGGAGCCCTGCCGCCGCGCGGTTTTTTCTGGTTCTCTGGACGCGTAGCTCAACTGGCAGAGCATTCGGCTCTTAACCGACAGGTTGTAGGTTCGATTCCTACCGCGTCCACCATAACATCAATAAAATGAGCACTTTACAAACCGCCCCAAAAGGCGG
>JBEKWJ010000115.1:0-5881 GCA_049513195.1 Occallatibacter sp. | reverse complement strand
AGGCTGGAGGATTCAGAGCTCGCTGTTTTGTACAAGGACTATCATTCCGAGGAATATCAGCAGATGCGGTACGCCTCTGAGCCGTGGTATACGACCAATTTCAATGCTGCCCTCCTCTCGAATCGATATTACAGAATCCGCCGCGATTCATTGGCTCCAATCGTGCGAAAGCTGGTTGCGGACAGGAAAATCGAACGCGTTCTTGACTATGGGGGCGATAGGGGCGATCTCGTTGTCGACTTGATTGATGGAGCTAAGACCTATGTCTACGACATTTCGGGGGTCGAAGCTGTGGAAGGAGTAGTCGCGACCAATGATCCTGCAACATGTAAGCCCGATCTAATCATTAACAGCAATGTCTTGGAGCACGTCGGGTTCCCGCAGAAAATGGTTAAGGAGATGTTTGAAATTGCGACCCAGGAGTGTCTCATTTTCCTCGAAGTACCTTTGGAGAGCCCCTTTGGAACAAAGCGTATCGTGAGGAGGCTTGCCCAGATTGCGGTCACTTCCCTAACAAGGCCGGCGCTGGCGAGACATGTCTCTCGTCTCGCGGCCCTCTACATGATGCACGAGCATATTAATTTCTTCACGGAGCGCTCACTCACCGTACTAATGCGCTCGTGCGGTGGCAAGGTCATCTCCTCTGGAACTTTCTTGTTGCCGAGTCCCGGGGGAGAGGCCAGGATGGCCTGGAGTCTTGGAACCAAGAATTAGCTCTGTCGAGTTGCCTGTCGGCACCGCAGTTGACTTCAGTATTTCACTCAGGCCTTTAGAAACTACACGACGCAGTTTGCGGCTGGGGGCGAAGATGGTCGGACGCTTCTGGAGAGACATTCCTTTATTTTGTTGTATTTACTAAAAATAGCTGTTTGGGATTGGACGAGCATGGAGGAGGATGGACACTATGGAAAAGGGGATGGCGGTGGATGCAGTCTTGAGAGAACCCCTCTCCCGCGCCCAATTCCCGTAAACAGGGAATTTTACAGGGAAAAATAATGACTGCGCGCCTACCGCCCAGTCGCAACCCGCTATATTTAAACTAGACAGCCGCTTTTCACTGCAAACGGAACAGGGAATTTATTTGACTATATCAGGGAATTCGAATCCCTGTTTCGTGTTAATTCAGAAGTGAGGTTTGGCTTGCTTGGCTTTGTTCGGGCGGCCTTTGGTACTGAGCGTCTGGGGCGGCAGTGCCGGCAGTACGGCGTTCTGACCCGGTAGATGGACACTGAGTCGGCTGCCGGGGCATTCGACTCAGTGTCCTTGGTGGAAAAATAAATGTACTTCCTCGTAGCAAAAAACCGAGTACTGAAAGCACTATCCGAATAAAGTGTTTTATGGAATCACCTATCAGGGTATAGCCGCACGGGCTTAAATATGTTTCAATCCACGCGCCCCGCGTAGGGCGCGACTCCAGCCCCCTTGATTCGCTACTCTGAGTTGGCCCCTTTCGCTACTCTGAGTTGGCCCCTTTCGATGGTCTGAATTGGCCCCACCTGAAGGCGTAGCCCGTTACCTTGTTTCTGGGGTTTTGAACCCAGAAGCGAGGGCGGCTTGGCCACAAGGAGGAGCAAGGTGGAGCTATACGAGCAGATCCGGCTCGAGTACGAGCATGGTGCCGGAACGATCCGTGCGGTAGCGCGGAAGCTGGGAGTTCATCGTCGGGAGGTGCGCCAGGCTCTGGCCAGCGCCATGCCTCCAGAGCGGAAGAAGCCGGAACGAGAGCGGCCGAAGCTGGCCCCGGCGTTGCCATTTATCGACGCGATTCTGGAGGCTGACCGCAAGGCACCTCGCAAGCAGCGCCACACGGCCCATCGCATCTGGACACGGCTGCGGCAGGAGAAGCCGGAGATCGTTGTCGGCCAGTCTACGGTGCGCGAGTATGTACGGCAGCGCAAGCTGGCGATGGGCTTGCTGGGACACGAAGTATTCATCCCCCAGTCCTACCAGTTCGGTGGCGAAGCGCAGGTGGACTGGTACGAGATTCACGCCGTCATCGACGGCCAGGAATGCAAGATCTACATCTTCTGCATGCGCTCGATGGCCTCGGGAGCCGCCTTTCACCGGGCCTATCCCCATGCCACACAGCAGGCATTCCTCGAAGCCCAGGAGCTGGCATTCGCCTGGTTTGGCGGGGTCTTTCGCATACTCAGATTCGATAACCTGACCAGCGCAGTGAAGAAGATTCTGCGCGGCTATGAGCGGGAACAGACGACACGGTTCATCGCCTTCCGCTCGCACTGGGGCTTCCGGGCAGAGTTCTGCACACCCGGCGAGGGCCATGAGAAGGGAGGAGTCGAGGGCGAAGGCGGCCAGTTCCGGCGCAACCATCTTGTGCCCGTGCCACGGGTGGGCAACCTGGAAGAACTGAACCAACGGTTGGCGTCTGCATCGGAGGAAGATCAGGCGCGCGTGATTCACGGTCGCAGCCAGTCGATCGGCTCGCTGATGCTGATCGAGCGGGAACAACTGCTGCCGCTGGCCACGGAAGGCTTCGATCTGGCCTCGCTGCACTTTCCCCACGTCAACCAGAGTGGCTGCGTCAAGGTACTCACCAACCACTACTCGACGCCGCTGGCTGCGGGAACCCGAGTTGAAGTGAAGGTGTACTCGGCTTACATCGAGGTGTGGCACGGCGGACATTGCCGGGCCCGGCATGAACGCTGCTATGAACGCCATCAACAGATTCTGGAGTTGGAACATTATCTGGATGTGCTTCAGAAGAAGCCCGGTGCGCTAGCCGGCTCGACTGCACTGGAACAGTGCCGTGCGCAAGGCCGATGGCCAGCCAGTTATGACCGCTTTTGGTCGATTGCCAGCGAACGAATTGGTCCACAGGCCGCAACACGGGTGATGATCGAACTGCTTCTGTTCAGCCGCACTTATGGCGCAGCCCGCGTGCGCCAGGCAGTTGAAGAGGCGCTGGCGTTGGGAGCCTCCAGCCTGAGCGCGGTTCGCTATCTGCTCAACGTCGACTGCACGCCAACACCGACAGATGTTTCCACTGTCGAGGCTGGCGAGTTGAGCCGCTATGACCGGCCGCAACCCAGCATGGATGCTTATGAACGATTGCGTCCGAACTGGACCGAACCAACACCGGACGAGATAGCCAGGATCGCCACTCTGCCCGTTGCGACGGAGGTGGTTCAGTGAACACACCCCAACCGATCGAACAGGCAACGATTCAGCAGTACGCCCGGCAACTCTATCTGACAACCGTCGCCGACCAGTTTGCCCGCCTCGCCGAGGAGGCCGTGCTGAAAAAG
Organism: Occallatibacter sp.; assembly: GCA_049513195.1. GTDB lineage: Bacteria > Acidobacteriota > Terriglobia > Terriglobales > Acidobacteriaceae > Telmatobacter. Next base: position 2,615 of record JBEKWJ010000115.1, on the reverse strand, counting down.
CAGTCGCACTTGAGTTATCTGGAAGCTTTGCTGGAAGGCGAAGTCGAGGAACGGGATCGCCGCGCCGTGATTCGACGTATCAAGGAAGCGCACTTTCCGGCGGTCAAGACGATTGAAGCCTTCGACTTTTCAGCAGTGCCGCAGATCCCGGTGGCATTGGTGAAAAGGCTCAGCGAGGGCGAGTACATCGAACGCAAGGAGCCGGTCATTTTGTTGGGTGAGACAGGCACGGGTAAAAGTCACTTGGCCGTTGCTCTGGCCGTAGAGGCATGCCGACAGCGCAAGCGAGTGCGCTTTACCACTGCGGCAGAACTGGTCACCGAGATGATCGAAGCGCAGAGCCAACTGCAGTTGACCAAGGTGCGCAACCGCTGGATGCGCTATGAACTCATCGTGGTGGACGAACTGGGGTACGTCGTCATGCCAGATGCCGCTGCCGAACTGCTCTTCCAGGTCATCGCTGGCCGTGCCGAACAGGCGGCGATCATCGTTACAACGAATCTCCCGTTCTCTGAATGGCCCGCCAAGATCCCCAACGCCCGGCTTTGCAAGGCGATGCTGGATCGGCTAACCGACCGAGCGCACATCATCGAGACCGGAACGGAAAGCTATCGCTTCCGCAGAACCATGGCACGGAAAGGTGGTAAGGCATGAGGAGTAGACAGTGGTATTCCGCGCATCTGAAATGGGCTGTCATGGTGGAAGGCAAGCAGGGACTGCGGGAGTGGAAAAACGCTGTCCACTTCTTCCTCGCCGAGAATGAGCAGTCTGCCTTTCAACAAGCACTGGAGATCGGGCGACAAGGGGAGGGTGTTCACGATGAAGGTCGGCGCGTGGTAGAGACCAGACTGGCGGAAATCGTGAGCCTGGACTGCTTGGGCAGCAATCAGACCCAATTCGATGTCAGCCTCGGTTCCAGCAAAGCTAAGGAACGCTTGCCATTCGAGTACCTCTTCAAACCGGAGGAGCATATGCCCGAATCGGCCTTCTAACTCCGATTGACTACGTCAGCAGCATCGCCCCGAGTGGGGCTTGGTTCCAGTCGCCCTCCGGGCTCCTTCCACCAAGCCCCACTCGGAACAACAGAACACATGCCTTCAGGTGGGGCCAAATCAGACCATCAAAAGGGGCCAGATCAAGTTGACGAAACCAGGAGGTTGGCCCACATTACGAGACCACTGGGTAGACATGTATAGAAACCGTCGCGTCCATGCGGGCGAAAGCGTCTTACGCAAGGTAAACCATGACGATGAATGGTGTGCAGAGGCATACCTGGAAACTGACTATTCAGTTCTCACTCAATCTGATTTTAAGCAGACGGTGAAGAAATACTTGATGTTTCAACTGGTCAATGAGACGGAATATAAAGCCAAGGAAGCAGTGGAAGACAAAGGAGAGGAAAACGATGAGTAAAAAATCACCCCTAGTATCCCTCGGCAGCATCTTTTCCGTCGTATATGGCGTCAATCTTGAACTTAATGCCCTAAAACGCGACCCTAGCGGTGTCAACTTTGTGTCACGAACGGCCCGTAATAACGGTGTGTCTGCAAAAGTGAAGCGCATTTCTGGTCTGGAGCCGATCCCGGCTGGGTATTTGACGGTAGCGGGTGGGGGTAGCGTACTAGAGACTTTCGTCCAACCTGAGCCGTTTTATAGTGGGAGAGACCTTTACTATCTGATACCGCCCGATGATATGACACTTGAAGAGAAGCTGTACTACTGTATGGTGATTCACACAAATCGCTACAAATTTAACTACGGACGCCAGGCCAATCGAACGTTGAAGGATATTAAGGTCCCGGCGCGTTCAGTGGTCCCATTTTGGGTGAAAAGAGTGTTTACCGAAGAGGTGGGCTGTTGGAAAAAGAAACTGGAGACGCTTTAAGACGCACAATATAATGCACATAAGATAACGAAATTTGCATTTTCAATGAAAACATCAACATCTTGTGGTGGTTTGAGTCAAGCAGATACCCAGTTAGAGGAATATATTGTAAGCCGTCATCGCAGCTCTCAGATTGCGATGACGGTTTCGATAGCGTCGTAGTCGGCTCGCACACCTTTTGTCGTAGTATCGAGAAGCCCTGCGCCTGTCAAGGCCTGAACATCTGCATGGACGTTGCTGTAATCGCGTTGGAGAGCCTTCGCCAAGGACCGGATGCTAGTGACGTTGTGGCGATGCACGTAGTGCAACAACTCCATCCTTTTGCCGGTCAGAACGCGGGCCAGAGCGTCCCAGCTTTCAAATGCCAGATTGCGTTCATGAAAAGCTTCTCCGCGCTCCGCGCGATGCCAGGCGTCGACGAACCGGCGCGAGGCTTCGTCCTCCATTGCGCCACCGACTGTGAATTTCACATCGCTCATTTGCTTCCTCGCAATCTCCGCACATCAAACCAGAAATCGGTAATCAGTTGTTCGACGGTGCTGAACGCATAGGCTGCCTCGTTGCCTTGAAAATGCCGATGGTCTCCTTTGCCGCGCTCATTATCATAACCAACCTCCCGAACACCGGAACGGTCATAAAATAGCGAATACTTCAGGCTATGGGTTGACGGCCGGACAGGCAAAGGGACGCGCCAGATCGCCATTTCTACGATTGCACCATCGTCATAGTC
>JBEKWJ010000114.1:0-4696 GCA_049513195.1 Occallatibacter sp. | reverse complement strand
GCAACTTTGGCGCACTCGCTGCAGTCAAGATTCTACTTGATTGGCTGCAGCGAGTCTTGTCCGTTCGGTAAGTACGCAGTCCATGGTTGAACTTCGCCCTCAATCTATCAGGAGTCTGCAAATTCATGAATACCGGAGGATGCAAATGCCAACAGGAGTATTGAAAGCCTGCATTTTCATGGGATGCTTTTTGCTTGCCTCTATTACTGGTTCAGCTCAAGAGGTGGTGCATGCTCTTACTGGATCAGTAGTCTCTGTCGATGCGGTTGCAAAGACGATTACGGTTTTTACCGACAGCCATTCCAATGAAATTTTTAGGGATATGAGGAATTCCAACACGTCAATCGACTTCGATAAAAGCGTACGTATTGATTCAACCCCAGCCGACGACTTGGTACTGGGTCATTTTGCTTTTCCACAAATTGGAAAAGCTGATATTTGGCACGGCTCGTGCCTTAAATCATTCCACAATTTGGACTACCGTCCGGCAGGGGGTGTAGCATGATCCCCTATACCACGCGGCCAGTTGTTCATGTCCCTGTGATGCCGCGATTCTCACGGAGGACTGCTGTGACAATTGCGGCAGGATTCAAATGTACTGATGGACTCGTGTTGTGTGCTGATACCCAAGAGACTGTGGATGGGTACAGGAAGCGCAACGTCCCCAAGATAACCGTCAGGCCAGCGGTAAACCCGGTCCCGGCCCTCAAGCAGCCACGGCGTAAGAGCGATTCGAAGCCAAAAGAACCGCGGTCGCCAAACCCGCAACTAATCGTTGGATTTGCCGGGGCTGGCGACAGCGCATTCTTGGAAAAGCTGATTGAGAAGGCATGGATCGGAATCGCGTCGGCGAATAATTTCGCAGGGCGGTGCGCCGGTCTTGAGAAGGAGGTAGTGAAATTCTTTGAGAGGTATTGGCCGATTTATTCCGAAAACATGAAGCCGGAAGCTGATTTGCTCGTCGGCTTATGGTCGCCTTCAGAGGTTGAACTATTCAAGGTAGTGGGGCCGCTGGTATCCAGAGTGGATAGCCACGCCTTTATCGGGTGGGGAGGAAGCGAAGCTGATACATTCGCGGATCGCCTCGACATGCGGAAACTTTCCATCAAAAAGGCCAGCAGCGTCGGAATCTACATTCTTAAAGCCGTAAAGGAGCGGGTTCCAACCTGCGGAGGAGACACCCATCTTCTGCTTATGAAGAATAGCGGTTACGCCTATTTCGAGAATCCGTGGAAGATCAAATGGGCAGAAGAAAAGCTGCGGAGACTTGAGAAGGCGGTTGGGCCGTTGATTCTGGCTGTCGCAAGCGGGGAAGCCGATTCGGACGAATTTCAAGAATCCTTGGAGGAATTCGGCGGCAAACTTCTGACGATCAAGGAGGAATTGCAGAAGATCGAACGGGCACTCAATCAGGCGGGTGATTATCGTCCTGGGAAGTAGGGGGCGTCAGGCGCACTCGCCAAGCGCCCGCTTGAATAGCTGGTTATCTATGGCGGACGGTCTCACAATCGGCTTGGGGATGAGTGCAACCAAGTCTTCTACGCTCCAGACGTGATCCGCAAGGCCAGCTTCCATTGCTGGCGTAACCCGCAAAGACTGATGGATTCTGCAAAAGTTGTAGTGCATATAGTGGAGAGCCACGGCATGAGCATGGTTCTCCACTTTCTTGCTGAATCCATTGGTAAGTCTTGTAAATCTCCGCATTTGCATCCGCATCGTTAGGTTCTGGCGCTCGACGTAGGACGTGCTTACATGAGCCGGGTCTGGGTCTCCAATGACAGTTTTCATGTCTGAGCCGATGCACTTCGCCGGGGAGTATCGGCGCGTCTCTTCATCCGTAGGTGCGCCGAAAATCTTATGCAGCATAGCGTAATCAATGTCCATGCCGAAAGCGCCTTCGACCGCTTCAAGGTAGGCGCGGTGGGCGTCGGTCGTAAGTTGAACGCGGTTGCGGATGCGGCTGGCGCAATCTTCCATGAAGTCTCGTGCCCATCCTCCGTCCCGGCCTCCGACTAGGTAGCCAATCACCAGCTTTGTATCCGCATCCATTCCCACCCACGTCCAAACGTCTCCCCATCCCTCGGCTTTCTGTGCGGGGCTGGCGTTTTTCCGTTTGCAGCCGATAAAGCACCAAATTTCATCCGCCTGCATCCGTCGAACCTTGAGGTTGCGGACGTGGAAATCGTGGAAGGTAGCGCAGGCGGTTCCCATATCCGCGAGGAGCTTTGTGACCGTATTCTTGGCCGCTCCGGTCATTCTGCAAGTCGCCCTGATGCTGCAACCTTCTATGAGGCAGCGGACGATCTGAGCGCGGGTTTTGGAGTCCAGACAATTCATACTGACCACTATGCAATTGCCGTTTTAGCATGTCAAGGGGGCAACCTGAAAAGAATTTTCATTCCGTGCATATTCTTATGGCGAAGAGGACTGAAGGTTTAGGAAAATAGTAGTGAGGAGTTAACTATGGGCTGGGCGAAACAGGCAGCGCAGGAGATTCAAACAATTGTTGACGAGCGCATTGAGAATCAAAAGTGGACGATGTTTAGCCGCAAAGAGATTGAGGCTCAGTCAGATATTTTGTGGGCCGAGCTTGCGGGCCGTGTGATTGCGGACACGCAGGAATTTGACGAAGCCCGCAGGCACAAGAGCGGTCTCAGGGCAGAGCATCTAACGCCAAACAACGTCACAGTTCAGCGTTATCTCAGGCCGCTTAAAAAACTGGAATTCATCTACACGCGACACCTTAAGGTCACTGTATTTTGGAATGGTGAGCCATTCGCAGATTATCGCTTCGGAGTTGACGACTCGGGTTCTGTTTGGTTTGTGGATGAAGACAGGCAGCAGGTCGCGGTTGAAGACGTGTCGCGGGCATCGTTCGAGCAACTTATAGAACTCTACAAGCGGGCACTGCTTTAGCAATTCCTCCTCGTGGCGGCTACTTTGGGCAGGGGTAGGCGTCATCGACCGCCATTCTGAGAGTTTTGCCCTCGTCGTAATCCAGGTACTTGGGATGCTTCTCCATGAAGGCCAAGTAGACCTTAATCAGGGTGTCCATACTGATCGTTGTATAGCACGGTGCCTCGTGTCTATCCTTATCGTGCAGCCGAGCCATCTCATTGCCAATCCCATCCATAAAGCCCTCGACGTAGCCGAGGCAGTGTTCGCCATTGCCCCGATTATCCGATCCCTTGTGGACATAGGCGTTGCAATCATTCACCAGATCGGAGGCGAGAACAGACCCTATGTCCTGGCTTGACGCCGTTTTAGGAGATGCGACAAGGGGAATGAGCACGAGTAGCAGCGTGAAACTAAAGGCAACCCTAGAAACCATGAACCTTACCGCTCCTTTCTGGTGCTCCATCGGGCCTTTGCGGCTTTTGCAGCGGCTTTCTTCCGTTGTGCCGCAGTCATGGTGACGAGCCGACGTTTGCCGCCGATCTGACCGCCTTTGCGTCCCATAGCGGCCATGTAGGCGGAGATGCCGGCGGGAGCTGGAGGGCTGGGCAAAGCCGCAGGAGAAGTGTCAGACGCCTCAGAAGTTGAAGCGTCAACGATCCACTTGGCGAGCTGGTTTAGGTCTCGCGGTCGTTTTCCCTTCCCGATGGTCATACCAAGATTATCGCGCACAATACGAATTTTGTGGCGGCGCCCTTCTGATTCAAGGTAGAACTGGAATTGGAGTGGGTAGGCAATGGCAAAATGTGAGCACACTTCAAAGCGGGTAGGCAGCGAAGCGGCGAAGCTGATGAAGGACGGGCGGAAGAAGGTGCGTAGTGTATCGGCTTCGGCGCTTCGGGCTCGTCCGCGACGTTATGGGAGCTAGTCCAAAGCTGGTATTGGTCGAATGGCTCGATTCGCGTCGAGGCGAGGGATGGGTACGCCTTAACGAATTGGAGACAACCTTATCGCATTGCCGGTCGGTTGGATGGATCATAGCGAAGGATTCCGAGTCGGTGACTTTGGCTGGTCATATCGGGGAGAATCCGGCTCAATGCTGCGGTGACCTTACGATCCCGAAGAGGGCAATCCAGAAAATAACGTATTTAGTTGTTCCTTCCTAGTATTTTCCCCTGTGGAAATCCAAACTGACCCACTACCGACGACTTTCAAAAGAACGGGGCATACGCTGTCGTATTCTATTATGGAGCCGGTGACGCGCGGGCGGTGGTTGCTTTGCGAGGTCTCGGATCAGGGCCTTTTGCAATAGACACCGGAACAGTTACGAAGTTCGAGAACAATGAGCATATTATCTTCGTCCGGGAGGACTCCGGGGCGCTGAAGTCCTTCCGCCTTGCTTCAGATACCGTGGCTGAAACTTCATATGGAGCCGTAGGAGAAGCCAAGTATCAGCCTCACAATGGCGATCAGATACGAATAACCTCCGCATTGGTGAATGGGAGTCCAACCGCTTTGTTTATCAATGCTCTGGTTTCCGATTAAAATGGTTTCAATGCACTTGGGGAGATAGTATGGAGTGAATCTTCGGTGCATCCTGCCGGCGCTCCGGGATCACGCGAGGCAGTTGCTCGCTAAGACACATCTAACTTGGCTCCGCAGCAAACGCAGGAACCAGCAGGAAAGTCAATTGCGCATGGCCTTTTGGTCTCGTCGAAACATACCTCTTCAGCAGCGGGAGGAACAGGTATTTCTGCTTCTCTCGCTGCTGATTGGCGCACTTACCGGTCTTGCCGTGGTC
>JBEKWJ010000113.1:0-7352 GCA_049513195.1 Occallatibacter sp. | reverse complement strand
TTCCTCAGGGTTACCACTCGTGCCCTGTTTTCTGTTACTTACCGATAATTCGAGTCTCTCATAACCCAAAGGTCGCTGGTTCAAATCCAGCCCCCGCAACCACTTAGCCGACAGGCCAACCCAAGATAACCCAAAATAACAGCGCCCGCTAAAACGCCGAGGGTTTCTTGGGTTGTTTGCAGGGTTCTCATGGCTATGCGCTCCTCAGTGCCATTCTGACTACCTTGCTGTTCGCCTCACGCTTGGCGCCCATCAAAGCGTTCCCATAGACATTCATCGTGGTCGAGACTTGGGCGTGCCGCATGAGCTTCTGTTGCACCCCCACAGGCGCGCCCGTATCGTCCAACCAGGAACGGTAGGTGTGGCGGAAGGTGTGCCACCCCACGCTGCCGTACCTGCCGGCGATGCTCCAGCGCTCCTCGTGGAGCGGTAGCCGCTTGCCGTTCGGCGTCGGACTATCGGTCATGCACCAGACACCTGGACCAGCGCCGCACTTCGGACACTCCATCAAGCAGCACCCCGCAGGCCGGATGTAGTCCTGCTGGAGGGGAGCCGTATGGTAGTGCCGTCCGGTGACCTGACTCGTAAAGACCAGCTTCAACCCAATAGACTGGGTTTTTCCGCCCGATTTGGCTTCCCTCTCGCACCGCATCTTCCATTCCAGAAGAATTACCGCGAAATCGGGATCAAGTGGCAGTTCGTCTTCCGAGTACTCCGTCTTCACCGTCTTGACCCGACCGTGAACGACAGCCCGGGCAATTCTCATGCTCAGATTCTCGAAGTCAATATCCTGCCATTCGAGCGCCAATACCTCTTCGGCCCGGAGGCCGGTGCACTGCGCCACCATGACCATCGTGCGGCATGGTTCCGGCAGCAGAGCGACGATGAGGTAAAACTGCTCGACAGTGAGAACAACCGGCTTCTTCTGACGCTTGCTGATCCCCTTGACCTCGACCAGTTCCATCGGATTCCGCTGCCACTCGACCATTTCCCACAGCATGGCCTTCTCATACAGCCTGTGCATGATGGCCTTGACGTGGCCTTTGGTCTTCGGTGCGGCATCCATCTTCTTCAACCAATCTTGAACCTGAACGGGCTTCATCCGCGTGATGTGGGTTCCTCCCCACTTCGCGCGAACTTGTTTGATGACACTCAGATAGGAGACGGCTGTCGAATAGCTGAGTTCACCCTCGTCGCACAGATCACCGGGGCGTCGCTGCCTGATTTCGAGCAGCCTTTCCTCCTCGATGAAGCGGTCCAAAACGGCGTTGAAGGTCGGCTCCAGAATGGCAAGGGTGGGGTTTTCTGAGTTGAGTTTAAGCACAAAAGCCTCCAGATGCCGCTCGGCGGCAACTTGCGTGGGGAACTTCTCTGTGCTCAGGTACATGGATTTTTCGTTTCCGGTCGCGGGATCTTTGTAGCGGTATTCCCACGCCCATTTGTTGTTAGCCCGCGCCACTCGGCGCAGACTGCCTCTCTGAAATCGTTGCCGTCTGAACTTCAAGGATTTTGCTCCTGTCCAGTCAGAGCAGCATGGTTGGTTGTGTTCGAGTTTAATCCATGCTCCAACCAAATGTTTAGTGAACTCAGCCTGAATCTCCATCGTTTGCCCACCTTCAGTGCAGGAATTTGTCGGCCTCGTGCCATTGTTTCCAGCGTCTTCCAGTGCATTCCAAGCAACGAAGCGGTCTCACGGAGATCGAGCAATTCTTCAAACGCGCTCAATTTCCGGTTTTCTGGTTGAGGTGTCCTAGCTGAGCCTTGCTGCTGAAAATCCAATGATTCTGTCGGATATCTCATTTGCCCCTCGCCTGCTGCAGAATTTGCTTAGTCTGACCCGGTCCCAAGCGCTGGTAGCATCTCCCCGTTTTCCTTTTCAGTCAAATCTGCAACAAACGGATAATTTTGGTATTGAGAAGCAAGTTCGCAATCTCCACGTGTAGCCAAAATGGGCGATCTCGATCGCCTGTTTGCGCATAAAACGTTTCTCGGTCTGACAAACTTCTGGGATTTGACCGAGTTGGCGACCTGAACGATCCTGTCCCTGGTAAATGAGGAGGCAGGATGTTTGAATCGTTCGACGAACTGATGGAGCGGCTCAAGGCGACCGGATACTTCATCGACCCGGTGATGACCAGGATTGTCTTTCTGGCTGCGAAGTTGCAGAAGCCACTGTTGCTGGAAGGGCCTGCGGGGAGTGGTAAGACGCAACTCGCGGTTTCGGTTGCGCAGGCGGCCGGGACGCATATCGAACGGCTGCAATGCTACCGCGGGGTCACTGAAGACAAGGCCATCGGGCGCTTCGACGAGAGCCTCCAGCGGCTTTACATGGAGTTCTCGAAGGGGAACGGCGAGAGCGGGAGCTGGCGCGAGTTGCAGGCCAACCTCAAGGGGCGCGACTTCTTTCGGCCGGGTCCGCTGATGCGGGCGCTCGAATGCGAGAAGCCTTGCGTGCTGTTGATCGACGAACTCGACAAGGTGGATGAGGGATTCGAGGCGCTCCTGCTGGAGATTTTATCGGCGTGGCAACTCTCGATTCCTGAGTTTGGGACGGTTGAAGCCAAGAGCATTCCGTTCGTAGTCCTCACCAGCAACGAGGAGCGGCGGCTGGGCGACCCGATCCGGCGGCGCAGTTTGTATGTGCGAGTCGAGCATCCGACGCCGGAGCGGGAGGCGGAGATCATTGCCAGCCGCACACCGGGAGCTGGCGTGGACTTTCATCGCGAGATCGCCGGCATTGCACGCTCGTTCAGAAATTATTCGCTGGAAAAGCCACCTTCGGTCTCGGAGATGATCGACTTCGCCAATGCGTTGCGGCTGATGGGCAGCGATCATGTGACGGAAGAGCAGCGGGATGTGCTGCTTCCCTTTCTCGCCAAGACGGAGAAGGACCGTCGCCATCTGCTACTGCGCGAGGGATTTCAAAGTTTGCTTGTCGATGGGGCGCGGTATGCGCAGGATCTCGATCATCCAGGAGGCGCGGCGTTATGAAATGGTTCCTTGCGCTCTTTCTGTTTGCTCCAATTGCTGGCTGGGGGCAGACGAACACTGCTCTTGCCGAGAACTGCGTGCGGCACTACGCCAGCCATTACGGTGTTCCTGCGGAGTTGGTTGCTGCATTCATTGATGTCGAGTCGCGCTGGAATCCACGCGCCGTTTCCAGCAAGGGCGCTCTGGGCCTGATGCAGCTGATGCCTGGGACTGCGCGGCGCTTTGGCGCTTACCAGCCCTTTGATCCGGAGCAGAACATCGCGGCGGGAACGCGCTATGTGACCACGCTGATGTGGGAGTTCCACGGCGATCTGAGGCTTGTGGCCGCGGCCTATTACGCAGGCGATCGATGGGTCGGCAAGCGGCAACTCGACTACAACAACCCGGATGTCATCGCTTACGTCGAATCAGTTCGGCGTCATTATGTGGCGCGCAAGCTCGCTGCAAATTCATTGCACAGGAGGTAACTGGAAATGAGACTTCCCTGGTTTTTCCCTTTCGTAGTGCTGCTTCCACTGCGTCTGCTCGCTGCCGATAACGCTGTCAAGCCGCGCGTTGCGACGATCACCATTAACCCGTCGGAGGTGACGACGCTGCACCTGCGGCCAGAGTTCGAGTCGACGATCCATTTGCCAGAGGAGATCACGTCGGTGATTCTCGGCAGTCCTGGCAACTTCAAGGCGGAACACAACGAGGGTGAGCCGGAGTATGTGTACGTGAAGCCCATCACGAAAGATGCCGCTGAATCGAACCTCTTGATCGCGACGAAATCCGGCCTGCATGTGACGCTGGATTTGATCAGCGATGGAAGTGGCACGGGCGGGTCTGCGCTGCCGGTTGACTTCTTCATTGAGTACCGCACATCCAGGAGTTTTCTGATTGATGGCAGTGCAGGTGCGGAGCGCGCGAGAGTTGAACCCACAGGAATCGCGTCGCCCTCTAATCAACCACGGATTCCCGCCGCAGCGAAGCCGCTCTCTGCCATCGACGAAGAGTATGAGTTGCAGATGCGCGTCAATGCTCCAGGTTGGACGAAATGGGAGGGCAAGCAGATTGAAACGTCGCTTGGCGACATCCGCCAATGGAGCAATCAGACGGTCATTTCGTTCTCGATCTTCAATGCATCGCCTCTGCCTGTGGAAGTTGTGCCCCCGCAAATTCAGATCAGCGGTCGCGCGGTGAAGAAGAAAAAGAAGGAAGGCAAAAGTCTGACTGCCGACCAGCTTCAGATTCGCGAGTACCGGTTGAGCACAACAAGGATTGAGGCCGGCGCGCGCGCGGATGGGGTTGTCGTTTTTGATCGCCCGAACTTCAAGCAATCGACGGAGAAGCTTTTCCTCCAGGTTGCGCAGGCTGACCAGGTGGACCGGCCGATACTGATTCGTCTGCCCTTTACGCCGCCCATCGCCGGCGGAGCACGGTAGGACCCGACCCAGAACAAAGGAGGTGCTATGAACAGCAACGATAACAATGGATCGAGAATTGCCCAGTTAAACAGCGAGGATTCAGCAGAAGTGCCGCGTTGGCAGCCTCCGCTTCCGACGGAGCCTGCACTGGCTGAAGACCGCGTGGATGCGCAACCACCCACGGGCCATGCGACGAGAGAAGGCAGCGACGGCAAGTCCGGCATCAAAAGAGCAAGCTGATTTTGCTTGGCGAAAAGAGCAAGCTGATTTTGCTTGGCGGCGGCTTGCTGGCTGCCGTCCTCTTCCTTGCTCTCACGAGCCTCATCAACCGCTCATCCACCACAAAGAAGGCCACTGTGAAGCAGCCAAGCCACTCGGCGCAGCAGCAAACGCCAATCCAATCCAAGGGAAGCGTCACGCCGCTGATGGAAACCGTTCAGACTAACGCTCAGGAGAACACCTCTGGACAGGTGCATCCGGGCGACATCAAACGCACCAGCACTCCGACGCCGGGTGCCGGGGATAACGCGGGTGCTGCGTCACCTGCAAAGCCACGTGCAGGGAGCGCGGCAGGCGCGAATACATTGGGCGCCATCCCATCGTTCTCCGACACGCAGCAGAAGTGGGAGGAACCGCAACCGTATAGCGACACCGGCCACGCATCGCCCGTTCAGGTGCAGCAAATACAGAATGCTTTGAAGGAAGCATCGCTGGTTTTTGTGCGTGCGCCTGTGCAGTCGCAACCGGCGGGCACTGTGACTCACGCATCGGTGGATACAGGGGCGGTGCTGGAGATGACGCCAGGTTCGCGGATCGAGGCGAAGTTGGAGACGCAGATTTCGAGCGCGGTGCTGGCTCCGGTTGTGGCTGTGGTCGAGTATACCTATGCAATCGGCGACCGCGTCGTTGTGCCAGCCGGCGCACGCGTCTACGGGCAGTTGCAGCAGGCGGACCGGTCGGGATTTGTCGGCGTGAAGTTCGACGAGATCGAGTTGCTGGATGGGCAGCGAGAGAAGATCGAAGCCATCGGCGCGGGGCTTGACCTCGGGCCGATCAAAGGAACCGTGTACGGAAAGAACACCGGCAAGAACTTCCTGATCAAGGCCGCGTCGGGCGTTGGTTCACTGGCCGCAATGCTGGTGGGCAACAACTCCAGCGCCGCTTTCTCTGAGGGCGACCTTCTGCGCGAAAGAGTGGCGGATAACGTCGGCAACGCGGGCGACTCTGAATTGATGAGCCTGAATGCGACCAGCAGAATTATCGTCTCGGTCCCCGCCGACACGAAAATCTACGTCGTCTTTACCAAGCACGAAGAGAGCCAGACTGGACTGCACCGAGTGGCTGGCCAGTAGGATCGCGTTATCTGCATTCAACGCCCCGGCCTCAGAACCGGGGCATTTTTGTGCCTGAAGACGAGCCTGCAAGATTGTGTGCAGTGGCCGCCGCGAGCTAGCATGAAGGCCACTATTCACATTCCAGTCGTGGCCCTGGCCGCGTGGCCTATCGAGCGGAGGTTTGACCAATTATCGATCCCGTTATGTCATTGTGCGTTTGACCAATAATCGGTCCCGATGTGTCATTGTGCCTTTGACTCAAAATCGGTCCCGTTATGTCGTTGTGCGTTTGACCAAAAACCGATCCCGATATGTCATTGTGCGTTTGACATATTTCCGCACGGCGCTGTCAGCGATTCTGTGACGACAAGATCTATCCTCTGTGAGGCTATGTATGGGCGTAGCAATGATTTGGCAGCATTTTCTATTGGCGCGTTCGCGCTACGAGTGTCGGCTTGAAGTGCAAATGCTTTATGACCGGAGATTGTCGCCAAGGTGACCGAATCCCGATTCGGCCTCAACTTCTCTTCTGACACGGATGCCCCGAGCAGCCGCGTCCAGGAGAGTGAGTCATGAAAACCGCATTGGCCTTCTGGCGGGGCTCGACAGTGCCCGCCGTATCACGATCAACCTTTCAGCATCCCGGCGCGATCAACTGGAGACGCATCTCTCTGCTATCCACGCTTTGGATCATCCTCGCCGGCAATCTCGCAGTGCCATTTGTGGCCACCGCGCAGAACCTCGGCACTTCACCACAGTTCGGCAAGGCAGTACAGGGCCAGCAGGCGACCACTGTCGAAGGCACAGTCCTCAACATCGTGAACTGGGGTTGCAATGTGATTGCCCCAGTTATAGCGATTGCCTGCCTTGGCATCGCCGGTTGGCATTTCAAGAGCGGGCGCGGCTACATGGGATGGGGCGTCACGGGCGTTGCGTTGCTTGTGATCTCTGGTCTCGGACGCATGGCCGAGGGATTCATCACGCAAGCTCAGGGCATTCAATAACGAGGAAATATCGCGATGCCTGTGCCGCAATTCCTTTCCGACCTTCTTCAACTGCTGTTCGATCTGGCAGTGCCAGCGGCGTTTTGCACGCTGGCTGCCGCGGGAGTAAGCCTGCGGCATGAAGGAGGCACCAACTTCCACATCAATGGGAAGACTGGGAAGTGGGTGCTTTGGACTGTGATTCTGCTGACACTTCCCCAGCTTCTTTCGTGGATTGCGGCGCAGGGCATCACCGTTCCATCGGCGAGCGGATCGGTTGGAACCAGTTGGCTCGCCAGCATGGAGTCTGTCTTCAAAAACTTCGTCAATCAAATCATTGTCGCGAAGTTGGTGCCGGTCATTGCCGGGTACTTCGTTCTCAAGGCGACTCTCGATACGGCTGCGGGGGAAAACCCGTTGCCATCGATCATTGCCGCGCTGTTTCTGATGTCGCTCTCGGCTACGATGCAACTCTTTCAGGGCTGGAACTCCGGCGGCCAATACGCCACGACCGACATGCTCGGCTCGCTCTGGAACTACATCGTGGGGCAGATCATGCCCGCAGCGGCTGGACTCGCGTGTGTGGGAGCTGTTGTGAATTTTGTGCGGCACAGGCCGTGGACGCGGCTTGTCTTTTC
>JBEKWJ010000112.1:0-5905 GCA_049513195.1 Occallatibacter sp. | reverse complement strand
AGCAGGGCTTCAAAACAGAGATGAACGACTACCAGGACGGCGAAGAGGCGGGCATCAAATCAGCCACCTTCACCATCATGGGTGAGTACGCCTTTGGCCAACTGGCCGGCGAGAGTGGCGTGCATCGTCTGGTGCGCATCTCTCCATTCGACTCCGCCAAGCGCCGTCACACCAGCTTCGCTTCGGTCTATGTTTCGCCAGAGATCGACGAGACGATTCACGTAGACCTCAAAGTTGACGACCTGCGCATCGACACCTACCGCTCGGGCGGTAAAGGCGGTCAGCACGTTAATACGACGGACTCGGCGGTGCGCATGACTCACCTGCCCACGGGCATCGTCGTCTGCTGCCAGAACGAGCGTTCGCAGCACAAGAACCGCGACAAGGCGATGAAGATGCTGCGCTCGCGCCTCTACGAATATGAACTGGAAAAGAAGCGCGCGGTAAGCAAGAAGCTGGAAGACTCAAAGCTCGAAATCAACTTCGGCTCGCAGATTCGGTCCTATGTTTTGCAGCCTTACCGCATGGCTAAAGACCATCGCACCAAGGTCGAAGTGGGAGATGTGGACAAGGTGCTGGACGGATATCTCGAGCCGTTCCTGCGCGGCTATCTGTTGGCCAAACGCCGGGGAACGGCTGTAGCCGCCGAGGCCGATGACGATCTGGACGTATAGCTACCAGCGGCGGGGCAGGTTTTGAAGTTGCCCCATTCTCTGTGACCATTGTCAGGTAGACTGAGTCCAACTATTGAGGAGTCAAAGTTCTCCCCATGCGTTTCTCCCGCTCGATCTTCGCGATCTTCTTTGTGCTCGCCGTGGGCCTGCCCGCACGGGCCGCGTCAAGTTCCTACGACGATGAGCATGTGCATATCCAGCTCGTCTTTCGCAATGCTCAACGCTACCCGGGAGCGGGCGATCATGGCGGACTCTACTTCAAGCTGGAGCCGGGCTGGCACGTTTATTGGATGAATCCCGGCGATGCGGGCCTGCCGCCGCATATTCACTGGACACTCCCCGAAGGAGTGACGGCCGAGCCGTTGCAGTTCACTGCGCCGAAACGTCTGCCGCTCGGACCGCTGATGGACTTCGGTTACGAGAATGAGGTTCTGTATCCGTTCCGTCTGGCAATTGCAAAATCGGTGAAGCCGGGGACCGCCGTCCTTCACGCAAAGGTCGATTGGCTGGTCTGCCGCGGCAGTTGCATTCCCGGCAAAGCGGATCTGGAGATCACGCAGAAGATTCTCGCAACCGCTCCCGCAGGGGAACTCGATGATGGGCCGGGCGTAGAGATTTGGAAGCGGTTGGCAGTTCTTCTTCCCGACGCGTTGCCGACCGGCAATCGCGCACTCTTCCAGCCTACGAAAGAAGGCTTCCGGCTGACCGTTGAAACCGGCCGGCGAGAAAAATCCGCCGAGTTCTTTCCAGAAGATCAAGACATCCTCGATAATTCTGCTCCGCAAAAGCTCACTCCCACCGCCAATGGATTCTTCCTCGATCTAAAGAAAGACGCGAACCTTTCCGTCAATCCCAATCAGCTAAAGGGCGTTCTGGAGCTTTCAGGCGGGCGAGCTTATGAGATTGTTGCGTTGCCGCCAGGAGTAACGGTTGCTTCGGCCAGCCTGAGCGAGCCCGCCCTAGTACAACCCTCAGGGGCTCAAGCCCACGAGGATGCCAACGCCGCGAATGCTGGGGTTCAAACCCGGGCCGACCAACCCTCGGCCAACCTATCTGAATCTGCCAATCAAATTAATTCTTCCGTTGCCAACCAAACGGCTTCAGGTTCTTGGGCGATGTTATTGCGCATTTCCGGCCTAGCCTTCCTCGGCGGCCTGTTGCTGAACTTGATGCCCTGTGTTTTTCCGGTGCTCTTCTTGAAAGGGCTGGCGCTGGTCAATTCGGGCAATGAGGAACGGGCGAGGCTGCGCGCGCATGGATTCGTCTATGCTGCCGGGATTCTGGTTTCTTTCTGGGCGCTGGTGGGCGCGCTGCTCGGCTTGCGTGCGGCTGGAGCGACGCTCGGTTGGGGATTTCAGTTTCAGTCGCCGGTTTTTCTGGCGCTGATGGCTGGGCTGCTCTTCTTTCTGGGTCTCTCGCTGGCCGGTCAATTCGAGATTGGCTTGACGCTGACCAGCGCGGGCGGTTCGCTTGCGGCAAAGCACGGCTACACGGGCAGCTTCTTCACCGGAGTCTTGGCAGTGGTGGTGGCCACCCCGTGCACAGCGCCTTTCATGGGAGCAGCCGTCGGCTATGCGCTCGCTCAGTCGCCTGCGGTCACTTTTGCCGTTTTCACCGCGCTCGCTCTGGGCCTTGCCGCGCCGTATGTCGCGCTCACCCTGCAACCCGCCTGGACGCGCTGGCTGCCCAAGCCTGGCGCCTGGATGGAAGTGCTGCGTCAGGCCGTCGCCGTGCCGATTTTTGCAACCGTCATCTGGCTGGCTTGGGTGTTGGCGCAGGCTTACGGAGCGAGCGTACTGGCTGCGCTCTTGGCCAGCTTCTTGATGCTCGCAATTGCTGGATGGTTCTTGGGGCGCTGGCCGGCTCGGCGATGGGCGACAACTGTTGCTGCGCTGATTCTGCTCGGAGTGATTGCGATTGCAGTTGTTGCGCCGCAGAAATTTGCCGTTGCTTCACAGGCGTTGCCTGACGCGGGCGTTTGGCAGCCTTGGTCTCAGGCTGCGGTGAGCCGTTCGCTTGCGGCTGGGCAGCCGGTCTTTGTGGACTTCACCGCGAGCTGGTGCCTGAGTTGCCAGGTGAACGAGCGCGTCGCGCTCAGCCAGCCCGAGGTTGAGCAGGCTTTTCAGGCCAGGAATGTGGTTTTGATGAAGGCCGATTGGACCCGCCACGACGAGGCCATTACGCAGGCGTTGACCGCTTTGGGTCGCAGCGGCGTTCCGGCTTATGCGCTTTACACTCCAGGAGAGAGCCAGCCGCAGATGCTGCCTGAAGTGCTTACGCCAGGAATTGTGATGGATGCATTATCGAAGCTGCCGAAGCCATCGCGCTGAGCAAGTTTATGGTGCCCAGATCCGAAAATCCAGACCTGGGCGCCTCGGATTCGATCGCCCATTAAATTTCAGTGAGCGAATGAGAGCTTCGCGGCTTCTTCGAGCTCGGCTGCGGTGGGCTTGGAGATCGTCTGTCCTATGGACCAATAGAGACCGAAGGGATCGCGCAACATGCCGTAGCGGTCGCCCCAGAACTGGTTGGCCAAAGGCATTTTGATCGAAGCTCCGGCGGCCAGAGCTTTGGCCCAGGCGGCATCGGCATCTTCGACCTGCAGATGGAAGATGACCGGGCAGCCGCCCAGCGCTTCGGCGGTTTCGGGCTTGCTGCCCATCTCGGCTGAGAAATCGTCATTGAGCATCAGGTCCCGGTTGGCGATCTTCAGCGCGGCGTGCATGATTTTGCCGCTGTTGGGAGCCACGTGGCGGGCGATCTCGACCGCTCCAAAGGCTGTCTTGTAAAAGTCGATGGCCGCAGCGGCATTGCTAACACTAAAATGCGGGGAAAGGTTGAGTGGGTCGCTCATGTTTATCCTCCTTTTTGGGGATTGCGGGGAATTTGCGGGCGTCTTAGATTGGCCCGCGAGAGGAGATTCTAGCACTTTTCCTGGTCGTTGTGGATCACAGGATTTTGAAGATTATTAGTGGTGCCCCAGGTCCCAAAATCGGGACCTGGGGCGCTCTGGCTAGTCGCCCACTGCGGCGACTCTCGCTGGTCTTCCGCCCTTGGCACCGTTGGCTCTTGCCGCAACACGCTTGGCCTCGGTCGTGGCGCTGCCGCCTTTCTTGCCGAGTTGTGCCATCCAGCGGCGGTTTCCATAGACGCCTTCAATCAGAGCGGGAACGTACAGATCCACATCCAACTCCGGAAAGCAGATGCCGGTTCCGCGGCCAATCAATTTGTAATTCCGCAACTGCTCGTGCGTGGCGTTGCCCAGCCCCTGCACATCTTCTACGGGCAGCACCAAACGGCGTTGGTTGCTCAGACCCACGATGAGCAGATTGAGATCAGGAATATGTTCGACAGAGAGCGCGAGGGGGCCATTCTTGAGAAGCCTCGCTCTCTGGAGCGCGGATTCAATCTCTGCATCGGTTGTGATGACCTTATGCTCAGCCATGATGCTTCTCCCAAAGAGATACCAGTTTGTCAAAATGCCTTGCGGCCACTTTCAGTACGTGGCGCACATCCGCAACGCTTCCATTCCCTGGCCGTATGGCATCGCTACGGTTGGCGAGCGAGAGATTGCCGTCGGCGCGAAGATCGACAATCACTTCCAGTTCCGCGTAAAAGCCATGCACGTGCCGTGGCTCGTGGTCCATGGTGTAGGCAGTAAAGCCGACGCCGTCAAAGCGGAGCGAGCCCATTGATGTTCATCATAACCTAAGCTGTTTGGGTTGTAAAGGAGAAAGGGAAGAAGTATTGGTGTGTCTCCCACCCTAGCGACAAAACAAAGGCGTCGCGAGGGTGGGGCACCAGGCGACTACGTCAGCGGAGGAAAGTTTGATTGCACGGGATTGGCGATGGGAGTGTCTCTCCACTGAGAGAAAGCAACGATGTAAAGCACCATGAGGTTGATCAAAGGAATAATCATCAAGAGTGAAAGCCATGCTGAAAAGCCAGCTTTTTTGAAGATTACCCAATATGGAATAAGAGTCAGTGGAATCACAACAAGTAGACAGACTAGCACTGCCACAATCCTTATGATCGTTACTGCGTCCATTTCTACCACCTGTCGAACACTGAGAATTTTAGTGTCGCCATGCTACTACATACGCCATATTCCTGACCAGAAACATCTTTATTCGATTTCACGATAGTTAAGCTTTGCTTCGTTTTCCGGTCCGTATTTGCCGAATCTCTTCCATCCGCTGTGCCAGCAGTTTTTCGCGGCCCTCGTTTGTGGGCTTGTAGTAGCTGCGGCCTTTGAGCGCTTCGGGCAGGCAATCCATGTCGGCTACGCGGTCCTCTTCGTTGTGAGCGTAGCGATAGCCTTTGCCGTAATCGAGGTCCTTCATCAGCTTCGTGGGCGCGTTGCGCAGATGCAGCGGGACCGGCTCCTGGCGAGTTTCTTCAACCTCGCGCTGCACCGCTCCATAAGCTGTGTAGACCGAGTTCGACTTAGGCGCTAAACACAGATAGACGACCGCTTCGGCTAGCGCCAAATCGCCCTCTGGCGAGCCTAGAAAATCGATGGCCTCTTTGGCTGAGAGAGTCAGATTGAGCGCTTCGGGCGCGGCCAGTCCGATGTCTTCAACGGCCATGCGTACGACGCGGCGGGCGAGATAGAGCGGGTCTTCTCCGGCGGCGAACATGCGCGCCAGCCAATAGAGCGCGGCGTCAGGGTCGCTGTTGCGCACGCTTTTGTGCAGGGCGGAGATCAGGTTATAGTGCTCTTCGCCCGATTTGTCGTACATGAGCACGCGCTGCTGGACGGCATCAGAAGCCAGGGCTTTGTCGATGTGCTTTGCGCCTTCAAGAGCCAGTTGCGCGGCGACTTCGAGCGCGTTGTAGGCGGAACGGCAATCGCCGCTGGAGTAGCTGGCAATCAGTTCCAACGCATCTTCGTCGGCGGTCAATTCCATTGCGCCGAGGCCTCGCTCGCGGTCTTCTAGCGCGCGTCGAAGCAGAGCTGCGATCTGTTCCTCACTCAACGGTTGCAGCACGTAGACGCGGCAGCGGGACAGCAGCGCGGAGATGATTTCGAACGAGGGGTTTTCTGTTGTCGCGCCGATCAGACGAATGGTTCCGCGCTCAACGTAGGGCAAGAACGCGTCTTGCTGCGCCTTGTTGAAGCGGTGAATTTCATCAATGAAGAGGATGGTGCGCGAGTGCATTTGCGAGGCCTGCGCCGCGGCGACCATCACCTGCTTGATCTCCTTGATGCCGCTCATGACGGCGGAGAA
>JBEKWJ010000111.1:0-6294 GCA_049513195.1 Occallatibacter sp. | reverse complement strand
ATGCGAGTGCGCCGGCGCCACTGGCGTTTCAAGGTTCACAAAGCCAAAGTCGGCCCGGTGAAAGACGTCGGCGACATCCGAGAAAAGCGCGCCCCAGCCTTCAGCGCCTTCTCCCGCCGCGGCCGCAGCAGCCCGAACCGGTTCATGCGGAATCACGTCTCCCGCGACGGCAAAGCTAACCTGCCCCAGCTCGTGCGGATAAGGAACGACAGCCGCTGCCGGACGGCCAAAATGAGAGCCAGTCAGCAGGGCCGCGGCCAACGCCGCAGTCAACACAACAGCCGCCCCTGCCAAGCGCACATGCTTGAATCGTCCCAGCATCTTTCGGTCCATTGCTTGCCTCAATCCACCAGTTCCTTCCATGCTTCAGAGAAATCGCCGAAAGAATTCGCCAGTGGAAGGAATTGTAATTGGGCACGCCTTGAAAATGAAAACGAAATGGAACACTGACAGATGTGAAGAGAGAGCTCAGGGACGAAGGACACTGCCGTGAAGGACGAACCAGGATGTGCCCCAGGTCTCAACGACGAGGCCTGGGGCGCACTGTTCTTCAATTTACTGATCGTTCCCCTTAATCAACTCAGTGGAAACGGCGGTCAAATAACCAAACAATCCTCCGGTGCCATGAACGGGACCGGCAGAGAAGTAGAGCTCGGTGGCAGGCGCGGCTGCGGGGTTGTAGTTATTGGAGGCGTTTCCCGGAGAGAGCGACCACAGCCCATTGATGGCCAACGTCGCGCCGGTCGAGTCTTCCAAGAGTCCATCCAGATGTCCTGATGCCAGGTCGTATGCGGCGATAAATCCGCTAGACATGGTCGTTCCTCCGCCGGCCCATTGCCCAATTAGCAGGTCGTGGCTAAACCGGCCAAAGTCCTCCGGCGCCAAGGCTACACCCCACGGAGCGTTCAGCCATTTCCCATGCTCCAGGCGTTGCAGCAATCTGCCGTCAGAAGAAAAGATATCTACGAAGCCTAGGCCGGGACCGTCGGTCTCTACTGCTTGGCCTCTTTCATGCAGGGCATAGGTGACCACGATGTCGTTGCCGATGGCCTGTACGTTGAATGGCACATAATCGCGGGGTAGCCAGTCGTCGTCGAAGCGCTCCTCGCTAAGGTGAACGCGGTTGAAGCTGCTGTCGTAGACATCGACGCGGCCTTTGGTAAAGTTCGCGGCATAGAGGTACAGATTGGCGCCCATGAATGCGCTGGTCAGGCCCGTATACGATGAACCGTCGGTGGTCTTGACCGTTGTGAGCGCACCGGCCGTTGAATTCCAGCCCACGATGGTTCCATCGAGAGTAGAGAAGAGGAAGTTTGCCGCCTTACCTCCGGTGAGCAGAAAGCTGGTCGTGCTGCCGTTGTAAATGGTGCCGGTCGGGGTCCCGATATTGCCGGCGACTGCGGGTGGAATCGTGACTATCAGACCTTCCTTCACACCGGCGCCGGTATAAAGTGTGCTCAGCCCTGTGCCAGCGTCAGAAGCCCACCAAGGGCTGCCCGAGCTGCGGCTTAACCCCCAGGGATTGATCAAATCAGGGTCGGTAACTGGAGCCATTCCCGCCTCATTCGAAACGAGGTTGGTTTGTGTGTAATGCTGTCCGAACGCAACAGCTCCTGCCAGGGACAAGGTGATGACTGTCCCGGCCATCAGACGCAGAAATATCTTCATTTGAGTCCTCCTGATTTCAGTAGGGCCCGTCTGTGCTCGGAGGATCTTTGGCTGCCTGGGGTCCGCTGTCTGCCCGCTGTTCAACGCAAAGATGGGGATTCCATGCGCAGAGAGGACGAACTGGGGAGTTTTAGCTCCGAACAGGATTCTACGCCGAGGCAGGTCATTGAAATTTCATTCTTTTGTAAAAAATTGATCCATAGCCGACAGACCGCAGCGAGGGCAAGGCTCGGTGGGGTGCCCGTGAAGGGCATGATTTCCTGAATGCCACCATCATACACACCTGGGTTTGCTTTGAACTGGAATTTCCATTTTGGCTCCCTAGCTCGGCCATGAGCGCTGCTACCGCCTTTCGCGTCTACTACATGAATAGGGCCTTTCGAGCGGAATGGGCGGGAACTGGTAACCTTAAACCTGAGCAGAATTTGAACAGAATCACAGAGAAGAGCTGGGTCGACTCACCCGGCGGGCAGAGGCATGGCGGAGTTCATAGTCAAATTGGCCGACGAGCGCGGCCGCGTGCAGGAGCAGGTACAAACGGCGGCTACTGCCGAGGAAGTGCGCGTCCGCTTTGTTCATGCCGGCTACCACGTTTTTTCTGTCAAAGCTCGCTCCGGTTTTGGCGGCTTCAAGCGGCGCAAGGTCAAGCTGGAACCCTTTCTGATCTTCAACCAGCAGTTTTTGACGCTGATCCGGGCCGGGCTGCCGATTCTTGGCTCGATCCAAATGCTGGCCAAGAACCAGAAAAACGCCTATTTTGCAGCGCAATTGGACGACGTGGCCGCGAGAGTGAAGACCGGCGACGCGATTTCTTCCGCATTTGAGGCGCAGAGCGGCTTTCCGATCATGTACACCACGACGCTATTGGCCGGTGAGCGCTCGGGCAACCTGCAAGAGGTGCTGGAGCGCTATGTCGCTTTCCAGCGCATTACGCTTACCTTTCGCAAAAAGCTGATTGCCTCGCTGATCTATCCCGCCGTGCTGTTGACGCTGGTGGGCGGGCTGATGTTCTTCATGTTTGTATTTGTGGTGCCGCAGTTTGCCGTGCTCTATGACCAGATGGGCAACAAGCTGCCGGCGATGACTTTGGATCTGCTGGCCTTTGGTAAATTTCTGCACGCGAACATTGTGTGGATTTTGCTGATCATGGGCGGGACGATCTTTGGTATCTACCGCTTTGCGATCACCGAAAAGGGCCGCGACTTGATTGACGCTGTCCGCATCAAGCTGCCGATCTTTGGCAAGATCTGGCTGAAGTATCAGGTGGCTCTGTTTTCTCGCACGCTTTCGACATTGCTGACGGGCGGGTTGTCGCTGGTGCCGTCGCTTGAGACCGCGGCGCGCTCAATCAGCTCGCGGCATGTGGCACGGGCGGTCGGCAACTCGATCACGACGGTGCGCGAGGGCAAGAGCCTGGCCGATGCGCTCATCAAGACCGAGGTATTTCCTGATCTGGCTGCCGAGATGATTTCGGTGGGCGAGCAAACGGGCGCGTTGCCGCAGATGCTCAACTCTGTTTCTGAATTTTTTGAAGAGGATGTGGCGACGGCTCTGGCCGCTTCTCTGGCACTGATTGAGCCGGCTATTTTGATCGTCATGGGCGTGGTGGTTGTGTTCATTCTCATCTCGCTTTATCTGCCTATCTTTTCGATGGGACAGACGCAGGGAGGGTCTTAAACCATGGCTGACGCAACCATGCACGTACCACCGATGGCGGTGCCGCTGGGGCCGCTGGCCGGCGCGCCCTTGCCGGGCAGTCCGGAAGAGCGGAGCCAGGCAGAGCTGCTGGCGCAGCGCTATCATGCCGAGTTTGTTGACCTGAAGAACTTCAAGATTCAGCACGACCTGCTGCGCACGGTGCCGGTTGAGCTGATGTTCCGCTATAACTTTGTGCCCATCGAAGCGCAGGGGGACGCGCTGGTCATTGCGGTCAGCGATCCCTCGCGGCTGATGATTCTGGATGAGATTGCCGGGTTGCTGGCGCACCGCATTATTCCGCGGGTGGCGACGCTTTCGCAGATCACCGACCTGCTGAAAAAAACCGAGCAATCGCAGCGCGTGCTGGACGAGGCGAGCGAAGGTCTGACCTTCGACGTGCTCACGGGCGACGAAAACTCGGACGAGAATATTTCCATTGAGAAGCTGACCAGTGAAGAAGATATCAGCCCGATTATTCGCCTGGTGGATACGACGATTTTCACCGCTCTGGAACGGCGCGCCTCGGATATTCACATTGAGACTTACGACGATTCCGTGCACGTGAAGTATCGCATTGACGGCGTGTTGCAAGAGGCGATGGCGCCCATTGCGCGCGAGCATCACAGCACGATTCTCTCGCGCATCAAGATCATGAGCGAGCTGGATATTGCCGAACGGCGCGTGCCTCAGGACGGGCGCTTCAGGGTCAAATACAAGACTCGTCTGATCGACTTCCGCGTTTCCATCATGCCGACGATTTATGGCGAAAACGCCGTACTTCGTGTGTTGGACAAAGAATCGATGAGCGAGAAGTTCCACAATCTGACTCTGGATGTAGTGGGCTTTGCCGATGAGGATCTGAAGCGCTTTCGCGCGTATATTCGCGAGCCTTACGGCATGGTGCTGGTGACCGGGCCGACGGGCTCGGGCAAGACTACGACGCTCTATGCCGCGCTGAACGAAATCAAGAGCGACGAAGACAAGATCATCACGATTGAAGATCCGGTCGAGTATCAGATTCGCGGCATCACGCAGATTCCTGTGAACGAGAAAAAAGGCCTGACGTTTGCGCGCGGGCTGCGGTCGATTTTGCGCCATGATCCGGACAAGATTCTGGTGGGCGAAATCCGCGATAATGAAACCGCGCAGATTGCGATCAACTCGGCGCTGACCGGGCACTTGGTTTTTACGACGGTTCACGCGAACAATGTAGTGGATGTGCTGGGCCGCTTTGTGAATATGGGCGTCGAGGTTTATAACTTTGTTTCCGCGCTGAACTGCATTTTGGCGCAGCGGCTGGTGCGCACAATTTGCGAGCACTGCGCGAGGCCGGTGACTTATACCGATGCGGAATTGCTGACCTGCGGCATGAATCCCGACGAGTGGCGCGGATTTGGCTTTCGCGAGGGGCAGGGCTGTATCGAATGTGGCGGAACGGGTTACCGAGGCCGGACGGCGATTCATGAACTGCTGGATTTGACTGATCCGATTCGTGAATTGATTCTGGCGAAGAAACCAACTTCAGAAGTGCGTAAGCTGGCTCAGAAGGAGGGCATGAGCTTTCTGCGCGAGTCGGCGCTCGATCGTGTCCGCCGTGGGCTGACCACGCTCAAAGAGATTAATAAAGTCACGTTTATCGAGGCGTCACGATAGTGAATTCGATGCTCAGAAAAGCCAAACTCGGTTCGCAGCCCGGCGCGCGTCCTCCGGTGGCAGTGGAGTTGTCGCCGCAGGGTGTGCTGGCCGCCGCTTCGCCGGGAGTGGGCAAGCCGCCTGTCTATGCCTTTGAGCCGCTGCCTGCCGGCGCATTGGTGCCCAGCATTGACGAAATCAATCTGCAAGCGCCGGAGGTGGTGGCCAACGCCATTCGCGCGGCTCTTGGCCAGGTTTCGCCGCGCACCCGCGCTCTCACGCTGGTGCTGCCCGATACACTGGTGCGCGTCTTTGTGCTGGACTTTGATTCCTTGCCCGGCAAGGCCGCTGAAGCCATTCCGGTTTTCCGCTTCCGGTTGCGCAAGATGGTCCCGTTCGATGTGGAGCACGCCGGAGTGAGCTACCAGGTGCTGGTTGAGAGCAAGAACGAATGCAAGGCGCTGGCTGCCGTGATCCCCGGCCCCATTCTGGCTGAGTACGAAGCTGTGGTGCGGCAGGCGGGCTTTGAACCGGGAGCCGTGCTGCCGGCGAGCCTTGCGGCTCTTGGCGCCATTGACTCGGATGATCCGATACTGACGGCCAACCTGGGCGCCTTGGCACTGACCACTTCGATTACACACGGTCAGGATCTGCTGCTGTATCGCACCCTCGACTTGCCCGAAGATCCCGAGTTGCGCCTGCAAGAGGTGCAGCGCGGCATCGCTGTGGCCGCTGCATACTATGAAGACAAGCTCGGCGTTCGTCCGCAACTGCTGTATTACGCGGGCATTGGGGCAGGCGGTAACAGCGCGGCTGAAGACTTTGCGCTGTGGATTAACGAGCCGGAGCTGACGGTGGCTGATCTGGCGCCTCGGCCTGAGACCGGAGCCGCAACGCCGCTTGGCAATCTGGTGAGCCTGGCAGGCGCGGTGGGCGCGTTGGCGGGGGCAGCCTGATGCGCATCTCTCTCAATCTCGCAACACGCCCCTACGCCGACCTTAGACCGGCTCTCAAGAGCTTGCGCATTGCGATGGCGGTGCTGGTTGTCGTTGGCATTGGCCTGATCCTCGGACTGCGCGCCTTCCACCAGAAGGCTGAAGAGGCGCGTAAAACTGAACAGCAAGTCCAGAGCAAGATCGATGCCATCAACCACGAGCGGCAGGGCTATCAGGAACTGATGCGCCAGCCGGCCAACGCCGAACTGCTGACTCAGGCGGCGGCGCTCAATCAGCTCTTCGATGAAAAGACTTTCTCCTGGACGCTGGCGATGGAGGACCTGGAAACGGTGTTGCCCGG
>JBEKWJ010000110.1:0-6920 GCA_049513195.1 Occallatibacter sp. | reverse complement strand
AGCAGCAGGCGGCGCGTCTGCGTCTGCACGTCGTCCAGCGAACGCATCAGCACATGGCTGGCAAGCTCCCACGCCAGTTTCGCGTCGGCCTCGGTCGCCTCGATGTACTCGAAGGTTTCGCCGTCCTCATCGATGCTGGTTTTGATTTCGCGCTGATGCTGATGCAGCAGGGCTATCGCCTGGATCAGCGCGATGAACTTCATGTGGTCGCGGCGTGTGCGCGTCATGGTGTCCGGGAAGCGGCGTTCCTTCAAGCACTCGATGACCACATCGACCGGGCGCAAGAGACGCTGCGCGTTGCGGTGCAGGCGCACGATCTTGTCCCGCCGCCTCCGCGCTTTCAGCCCGTCGAGCGTCTGCGCTTCGCGCTGCTTCTGATGGATGGCCTGGGTCTGCTCCCGGTCCTCGTTGACCGCAAGCACAAGGCAGCGGTTCATCAACTCCTCGTCCACGTCGGGCGCTGTCGTCGTCAGGAAGAGCATCACCGGGCCTTCCACTGTGTACTCGTGCGTAACGTGCTTGCCGCTCACCGGGTCTTTGCCAGTGCTGGCGATATTGAGCTTGCCTTCCGACTGCAAGAGTTTGAGCGGATAGCTCGCCGCCTCCGCGCCCTGCTGCTCTGCGATGGCAAGGATTTTGTGTTTGAGATTCTTTTGCCCCATGTAAAACAGGGCTTGGCCGGTCATGGCCGTGTAGCTCTCCCGGTGTTCCTCCGGCATGAAGTCCAAGACGGCCTCCATCAGCGAACTTTTGCCAGCAGAAGATGACGACTGCACCACGATGGCCAGCGGCTTCGCCAGCATCCGCGATACAGCGGCCAGATAGCTTACCTTCTTGTTCGTCTCCTCGCCCACCGCGCCGCATTTCTCGAAGTCCTCAAGCACACGCTCCAACAGGCGCGGCGAGCGCAGCAACTCCATCGCGGCCGCCTGCTCCTCGGCCGTCATCAGTGCCGTTTCCTCGGGCGGCGCAAGCACCTTGGCGATGCGCTCCCGCTGCAACTCCGCAAGCACCGTCCATAGCTGGCCCACTTCCCGATGGATCGTCTCTTCCTTCGCGGCGAGCTCGTGCGCGGCCTGCTTCACGAACGCCGCCCGCTGACGAAACGCCTCCATGTCCAGCGTGTCGCCGTGATAGCAGAACTCGCCGCGCACATTGTGGCCCGACACTTTCACGTTCACCCGCATCTGGCCCCGGCTCGTGCATTTGTCCAAGCCCAGTACGCGATACTCGCGCGGCCCGATGGTCACCGCGACTTCGCCGCCCTCTGTCTTCACCTGCGGCTCTGTCGGCACGGACAGCGGCATGGGCCGCGAGGCTGGCTCTTCGGAAGGCACAGCATTTACAGCTAAAGAAAAAGCTCTCTCCTGCGGCTTCTCTGGCTCCGGGCCTGGCTCACTCGCAACCGGCGCGGGTGCCGGACCAGGCTCCGCGATTTCCGGCATGATGATTTTTTCTTTAGCTGCTGCTTTTACTGCCGCTGGCTGCGGCTCGATGCTGGGGGCTGGCTCCGGCTCCTCGATCTTTTTTCCTTTAGCTGTGCTTTTTGCTTCCGCTGGCAGTGGCTCGACGGTTGGCGCCGCCGCTCGAACTGGCTCGGCCACGATCACCGGAACCGGTGCGCGGCCCGCTGGCCGTGGGCCTTTGCCCATCCACGCCGCGCCGGTCAGCAAGACGCCCAGAGCCTTCGCCGCTGGCTGCGTCACACGCGCGTATTCGTTCGCGTCCTGGCCCTTGGGGAACTGCACACGGAAGCACTCGATGCCCATTTCCATCAGCTGCTCGGCCAGCTTCGCGGCGGCTTTGTCTCCGGCGTCGTCGCGGTCGTAGGCGATATACACGCGCTTCGTGCCGTGCTTCTCGAACGCGGCCCGATGGTCCGCCGTGAAGCCGTTCACGCCGTAACTGGCCGTGACATTCCGGTAGCCCGCAACCCAGAACGTCAGCGCGTCTATCAGCGCCTCGCACAGGATGATGTCTTTGGAAGCGATGAAGGATTCTTCATTCCACACGCCCCGATGCGGCCCCGGAAGATACAGGTGGTCCGGCGTTCCCGCGCGAAGATTCGGCGTGATCTTCCGCCCATACATCTCCACCACTTCACCGGCAAGATTGAACACCGGGATAACCAGCGAACCATTGAAGTGCTCGTGACCGGGCTTCTGGTTGCGCAGGATGCCCAGTTCCTTGAGCCGTGTCCGCTGCGCTTCGCCGGCGGCGCGGTTCGACGCCGGCAGATGCAGGCACAGTGAGCGGTTGGCGTAGCCCAGCTTAAAACGGTCGATGATCTCCCCGGATTCGAGACCGCGCTTGACGAGATACCGCTGCGCCTCCGGCGAGTCTTGCAGCGTCCGGTGGTAGTAGTCCACCACCGTTCCCAACAGCTTTTTGTCGTCCGCCGTAGCGTCGATCAGCGGCGGCAGCTTCGGCACGGTGCCGATCTTCACCACTGGCCCCGCCGATGGCGCATAGTCCCTCTTCAACAACTCCAACGCATGATGGAAGCTGATGCCCTCGGCCCGCATCACCCACAGGATCACGTCGCCGCCCTCACAGCAAGCGCCCTTGCAACTCCAGACATTCTTCGCCGGGTCGATATTCAGGCTGGGATTCCGGTCGTCGTGGAACGGGCACAGCCCGATAAGCTCCTTGCCGCTGCGCGTCAGCTTGATCCCCCGCGCCTCCGCAAGCCGCTGGATGGATACCTCCCGCTTGATCCGCTCCTTCACGTCCTGGGGAACATAGGGCATTTCGACCGCCTTCCGCAAAAACCGTGTCAAGCATTTTTTTAGAAAAAATGCTGTTCATCGAAAACAGTATAATACTATCAACCGGGGCGATGCTATTTTTCCCCTTTAGACTGGCTTCATATGCCAAGGATTTCCAGACTCAAGCTCATCCCCATCGACTCCGGTTCGGAGACGATAGGCCAGCGCATTGCTCGCATCCGCAAGGAGCGCGGCTATACCCAGAGGGACGTTGCCAGCCGCATCGGCCTGATTCAGGCGCTCGTCTCCGACTACGAAAATGACAAGCTCCGCCTCAACTCCGACATGATCCTGCGCTTTGCCGAGATTCTCGAAGTCTCTACCGATGAACTGCTCCGCCCACAGCCTGCCCCACAGCCGAGCAAGAAGCCCAGCCGCAAGGTACTGGAACGCCTCAAGCTGATCGAGAGTCTGCCCCGCCGCAAGCAAGAAGCCATCCTCACGACCCTTGACCACTTCCTCAAGAGCGCCGTCGGATAGCTGCCGGGACCGTGGCCCTGGTCATGTGGAACATGAAAAGAAGACATTCTTTTCATAGCTGAAAAACACCCGCAGCGGAGGCATCAGTCAAGGCCGCGCCAGCGCCGCCGCAGCGGGCGGAGCGAAGCGGAGAGCCTTTACGGATGACGGAGCGGAGGGTACGGCGCGTCAGCGCGGAAAAGGCCAGATTCACCCCGACCCTTTGTTTTCAACAGGTTTACGCAGGTAGACCGCGATGTTTACGTAAAGCAACCCCGGCCCGATGACTTTTATCCTTAGTCGCTTGTTTTCTTATGGTTAACGCTCGGTAACCTGTAAACACCATATATTTAAGGACTTTTCCTCTTAGCTGCTTGATTCCATAGTGGTTCCCGCAGAGGAACCTAAAACAGCCATATATTTCGCGCCGGATGGCTGTAGGCTGCTCATTCCGCAAGCGTTCCCGCAGGGGAACTTCAGGTTACTCTACAGCATCCATTCTGGGGTAGTGTGTCCACCCCCTGCCCATGCCGAAGGCATGGTGCTTTTCGCCCGCCGCATCGAGGATGCCGACGGAGACCCCAGACGCAGCAAGCCGCCCCGAAGGACGGCTTGCGGTTGGCTTAGGGAGTATGACAACTGAAGGGCAAGCCAGGCTTATTGCTCAGCGTCCGGGAACGGCAGATTACACCCTCTAGCACTGTCCTCGCATTGCTATCAGTATTGGGAGAGAACGTTACATCATATTTTGGAGTTCGGGAAAATCCCTGATCCAAGCCTTCTGTGACGACCTTAGCCTTAATCGTTTTCCATGATTTCCCCGAAAAAACAAGAAAACCACTGACGCCGTCGGAACACAGATGCGGAGCGCATCCCTCTACAATCAGGTCGTAGTCATATTCCTTCGCATTTATGGTGACGCTTTTAGGCCCCGAGTTTGTGAACTCTGGACCGTCAGCAGTTATTGTCGAATCCCATATCGTTGCAGCCTTGTGATTTGAGACGCTGATGATCTCCACTCGCCAGCCTGTATTTCGCGTTTTGCTTCCGACCACGACGACATCAAATCTACCAAGCAGATCGTCGGTCATTCCGATTGTGCGGACACTATCGACTGAGCCAAAATCTCTCTCGATAATAGTCGAAACGAAGCGCATGTCCGAGGCTGGAAGCGGCGCTTGACCCAGTGCGCGAGACAAGCATACAACGCACAAAAACATTGCGAGTCTACAGACGTTATTAATGCTCATATTTCTCCACCGCATCCACGTAGTGTGACAGCGTTTCTTTAAAGCGATCATTGGGGGCAACGTAGTCCCAGAAATTTCCGTTTTGCAGCGCTTTTCGCGCGTTGCCTATTCCAACTCGCCATACACCAATCGCAATGTCGATGCCACGCGGGTCCGTCCTGCTAGAGAAAACATCCGCGTAGTGCCCAAGATAATCCGCCGTGCCTGTAGACACCTTCATCATGCTACCCGCAGACAAGCTCAACAAATCCGAAGTTGTTATGTCGAGCTTGAACATTTTGTTCATCTGCGTCATCTGCCCATTTTCGATTCCATAGAGGCCCTTGGCTGCACCATTAGCATTCATATTCGCGCCGAGACTAGATTCCTGCTGCGCCATTCCGACCAATATGTTCGGATCGATATTGGCTCTTCCTGCCGATTTCTCGACAGCCGTCGTAAAGTCTTTCTGTTGTTGACCTGTCAGCGCTGAATTTGCAATGGCGTTTTTTGAACCATCCGTCAGAATTCCATGCTGTGAATCCCAGGCGTTTTCGTTCTGACAGGCAAGAGAACCAGGAGCTTTATTGCACCAATAATGTCCATCAATGTCGGCGCGTGAGAGCGGGTTGTTCTCAACGTAGGCATACAAATTGAGACTTTG
Organism: Occallatibacter sp.; assembly: GCA_049513195.1. GTDB lineage: Bacteria > Acidobacteriota > Terriglobia > Terriglobales > Acidobacteriaceae > Telmatobacter. The sequence goes on along the minus strand of JBEKWJ010000110.1, from coordinate 1,800 downwards.
CGGATAGCCAAGCCGTGCATATGGTATTGGGTCAGCCTTGGCGCTCCAATCGGGGCTCAGCCAACGCCCCATTGAACTTGCGTAGTACCTAGCCCCGAAGTAGTCGTTGCCTGACTCGGAGTCGCGTTCTTTGCCGGTGAACAGGTGCCCGTACGTGCAACTATCGCTGTCTCCATAAGGCAGACTCGAGCATCTCTGCTCTACGGCTCCCGTGTAGTCAGTCTGAACGCGACGTGTGCCAAGTGGATCGTTGAGATAGAAATGCAGACCGCTTGAGTCGTAGGTCGCCAGCAGCTTGCTTGCAGCATAAACGTAGCTGCGCTGCCACTTCATGCTGTTGTTAGGCCCCGGAACCATCTCGGTCATCTGCTCGCCCGAAGGACCAAGGACGTAATCTTCGGTGGTTTGGAAACCGTTGGCAGCGGGGTCGCAGCTCATGGTCTGGATGTTGCCCTTGGCAATGCGTGTTCCGTCAGCGTCATAGAGGTAGCCGGTCATAGTGCCAGCCAACAGGTTCTGAACCGCGCAGAGGCGGCCTTCCCCATCGTAGCGATAGGTATGACTGCCGTCGTTGATCACGTTGCCCGCCGCGTCGTATCCTGCCACCTGATTTCCATTCTGGTCTGTTGCGGACATTTGGTTATTGCCAGCCCCGTTCACGGGACCGCCGCTCACAGTGCCGTTGTACTGCGCCCAGTGCATCAGCGGCGGATTGCCCCCGCAAGGCGTGGTGGACATGGATTGCGACAAGCGGTTTCCAAACGAATCGTAGCTCCAGCACCCATAGTTGCCAGCGTATTGGGAGGACCAGGTTGATGCCGCCATATTTTGTGATGACGCCAGCCGGTTCAGCGTATCGTAGCTGAAGTTCCACGCGCCCATCACAAAATCATTGTAGCTCGACAGGTTGCCCACTCCATCGTAACTGCCTGCAAAGCTATAGATCGGCTGCGGAGTCTCGCCGGAGCTTGCGTCGGCTCCGCCCTCAAGGTTGCCGCTGACGGTGGAGTCCGGGAAGGATGGCAGGCTGAAGTCGCGAGAATCCCAACCGGCATTTTGCAGGGAGTACTGGTAGTTTGTCGCCGAGCCCGTCGCTGTCGACTCAAGGTACACGGAATCTCCGAAGGCTACAACCCTCACCGGAGAGCCATTCTCTACGCCCGCCGCCAGCCCCGCGGCGATAGAACCAGGCGTCGCTCCACCTTGATAATTGGTGGTCGCTGCAAGAATCCCGTTGACCGTCAGGGTGACAGTGCCGCTGTCCGCGACCTGAAGCGCATCTGAATAAAAGCCGGAAGGAACGAACTGAAACGAATTGGTCGGGTCGACGATGTCCACGGTGCCAAAGGTCGCAGTGCCCTTCAACTTGAAGTTGATTACATTGCCTGAGGCGTTGGCGCACAATCCAGACTGTAAATAGTCCCGCGAAAACATGGCGCCAAAGGCCGAGGCAATGGAGGCTGGCGTAGAGAACTGCCCGATTCGCACCGTCTCGACAAAGCCATTGAACATGATCGTGATGGCACTCGTATCCCCAGGCTGCGCAGCGCCATTCACGGCGATCGCCGCCGTGGATGAGGCTAACGCTCGGCCACCAAGGCCCAACACAACCGTCAACAGCAGAATCAGATTGCGAGACGTACGCGACATGCAGTTCTCCCTCAAAATGCTGCGGTGCTGCTACTGCAATGTGACTGCTACTTCAATCACACCTGTCCCGGAATCGAGATTTCCGAGCGATTTACCGATCACCGCACCGAGCATCTTGCTGCGGTCGGTTCCCTTCATGGCAAATCCCGG
>JBEKWJ010000109.1:0-7765 GCA_049513195.1 Occallatibacter sp. | reverse complement strand
ACTCGCGGCTCTGCACAATCATGCCCGCTTCAATCGCCGCCAGCACAGCGCCTTCCTGCCGTGGAACGCGCAACTCGGCTGAGAGTTGCGGGTCGGAGTGAAGAGCGCGATCAATGGCTGCGAGCAGCGCTTCCATGCCCGCGCCGGTGCGCGCCGAAACAGCCACCTCGCCGGAAGACTCCGTCCGCTCCAGCAATCCCTGGCGCTCATGCTCGTCGAGCAGGTCAATCTTGTTCAGCACCTCAATACGCGGCTTGGCCAGGCAATCCAACTCGCCCAGAACCTTTTCCACTTGAGCTTTTTGCTCTTCGCCATAAGTCGAAGCCGCATCGCGAATGTGCAATAGCACCTCGGCCTGCGCCACCTCTTCCAGCGTGGCGCGAAAGCTGGTGACCAGCGTATGCGGCAGGTTGCGGATAAAGCCTACTGTGTCCGAAAGCAGAACTTTGCGGCGGCTGGGCAGATCAACCACGCGCAGCTTGGGGTCAAGCGTCGCAAACATCTTCGAGGATTGCAACACCTGCGCGCCAGTCAATTGATTGAAGAGCGTGCTCTTGCCGGCGTTGGTATAGCCGACCAGCGCCACCGTCGGCACCGGCACTGCCTCGCGCCGCTGTCGCTGCTGCTTGCGAACCCGGCGCACGGAATCCAGTTCGAGCTTCAAGTGATCGATGCGGCGCTTGATCTGTCTGCGATCCGTTTCGAGTTTGGTTTCGCCCGGTCCGCGCGTACCGATGCCGCCGCCCAACTGCGACATTGCCTTGCCCTTGCCAGTGAGCCGCGGCAGCATGTAGTCAAGCTGCGCCAGCTCCACCTGCAACTGTCCCTCGCTGGTGCGGGCGTGGCGGGCAAAAATGTCCAGAATTAATTGCGTCCGGTCCAGCACGCGGCAAGGAAGAGCGGCCTCCAGGTTGCGCAACTGGGTGGGCGAAAGATCGTGGTCGAAGAGCACCAGATCGGCTTCCGTCGAAGCGGCAACTCCGGCAATCTCCTCGACCTTGCCTGAGCCAATCAACGTGGCCGCGTCAGGACGCCCGCGCCGCTGCATGATCTCAGCAACCACCACGCCGCCAGCGCTCGCAACCAGTTCGCGAAATTCGGCGAGAGACTCCTCCGCGTCCAGCTCCGTGGAAGGTCGCGCCTGAGCTGCTCTGACCGGGGAACTGTCTGTAATCAAGGCATCGGCACTCTGCGAAGCGCCTTCGTCAAGTTCGAAATCAGCACCAGCTATTCTCGCGCACACGACCGCCTGCCGCGCGCCTGACTGGCCTGCGCGGCTACCGCGGGAGCGAACCCCGAGGTCCAATCCAACCAAGACCGCTCGTTCCAGCGAAGCGCCCGAGTTGCCTGTCCTGCTCGTCTCTCTCGTCAACTGAGAGCGCTCCCGGCCTGCTATCGCGAATCCTCAACCGCTGAGGACACCGCGACCGGGGCAAGGCCAATACCTGTGCTGGCGGGCGAACGGTATTCAGTGTGAAGCACGCCACGATTGCTTACTACCGTCGAAATGGCATGTTTGAAAATCAACTGTTCCTGGCTGTTGTTTTCCAAAAGCACGGAATACTTGTCGAATGAACGGATCTTTCCGGTGAGCTTCACACCGCTGACCAGATAAACCGTGATGGGGGTCTTGTCCTTGCGGACCGTGTTCAGGAATGTATCCTGAATATTTTGTGCCGGCTTGTTCTCCATTTGCCGATCTCCTGCTTTCGTGGGGGGGTTGGACGCAATTGAGCAGCGCGTATAGATACAGTTCAGCAGGCGCGGCGCCGGAAGCCCCGGAGCCGTAAATCCTGCAATGGCTCAACGATATAGAGGTTTACGAACCTTTTCAACCCTAATCTGACGGAATCTTGCTTACCTGTCTTTTTTCTTGACTTTGCCTCCTCAGGCCAGGCGACCAGGACGACGGACCCATCGTCCGGCTTTGAGGTCGGGAAGCCCTCAAGGCTGCTAGCATAATGGAGTGAAAGCCGCGCCGATCCCGCCTCACAGCCCCGCCTTATCTGCCCAGCCAGTGCCTATGCTGGACCTCAAACGCCAGTACCGCCCCCTCCACAATGAACTGCTGAACGCCATCGGTCATGTACTGGAAACGCAGCAATTTATTCTCGGCGAGCCAGTTGCGGCCTTCGAGCGGGCAGCGGCCTTGCAGTTGGGTGTGGCCCATGCAGTGGGCTGTTCCTCGGGCACAGACGCTCTCTGGCTGGCGCTCGCTGCCGCCGGAATTGGCCCCGGCCATGGCGTCGTCACCACCCCATTCAGCTTTTTCGCCTCGACGAGCGCCATCCTCCGCGCCGGGGCAACACCGCTGCTGGCCGACATTGAGCCAACCACCTTCAACCTCGATCCTGCCGCAGTGAAAACCGTCCTCGACGGTCCCCGAGGCCCCGATGTCAAGGCCATTCTTCCCGTGCACCTCTTCGGCCAGTGCGCAGATTGGCCAGCTCTAGCCTTTCTCGGAAACCAGCGCGGACTGAAGTTGATTGAAGACGCCGCCCAGGCATGGGGCGCTGAATGCAATGGAGTAAAGGCGGGAGCACTCGGCGATGCGGCGGCCTTCAGTTTTTATCCCACCAAGAACCTCAGCGCCGCTGGCGATGCGGGCATGGTCACCACCAACTCCGACGACTTGGCCGAACGGGCAAAAATGCTGCGCCAGCACGGAATGCGCCGTCGCTACCACCACGACGAGGTCGGCTGGAACACCCGCATGGACGGCTTCCAGGGAGCGATCCTTGCCATCAAACTGAAATATATCGACGGCTGGAATCATGCCCGGAGCACCGCGGCCAAGCGCTATCATGCGCTCTTTCAAGTCGCGGGACTGGTCGAAACCGGTCCCTATCCCAGGCTGGGCGTCGTACTGCCCCATGAGGTCCCCGGCACACATCACGTCTGGCACCAGTTCGTCATCCGCACCCCCCGCCGCGATGATTTGCGCGCCTTTCTCACCGAGCGCAATGTCGGCTCGGAAGTCTACTACCCCGTCCCGCTCCATTTGCAGCCGGCGCTGAAGGGCCTCGGTTACAGCGAAAGCAGCTTTCCTGAGGCTGAACGAGCGGCGCGAGAAGTGTTAGCCCTGCCCATCTTCCCCGAATTGCGCGAGGATGAGCAGCGAACAGTGGTCGGGGCGATTGCCGATTTTTTAAGCTGACCAGGCTTCGCGTGAACGGATGAGAAATCTCGTGCAATCGAAACTGTCATTCCAGAACCCAAGCCCTTGATGATGGCAGAATCACCTCGATTCTAAGGCGTATGATGGCTTGGATAGTCAACTGATTGTTATGGAGGAGTTCTTGTGATTCGACCCACCTTGCCCTTGATGCGTAATCTTTTATTGCTTGCCTTGGCAGCTGCCTGCATCGCTATTCCCGCCAGAGCGATTGACCCATCCGCTGCTTGCAATCCACGCGCGCATGGCGCCAAGGGCGACGGCGTTTCCAAAGATACAGCCGCGCTTCAAGCGGCAATTGACGCGTGCGAGCGGCAAGGCGGCGGCACAGTGCGGCTCATCGCCGGAACATATCTCAGCGGCCCAGTCGTGCTCAAAAGCAATATCACGCTGCAACTCGATAAGGGAGCAACACTGCTCGGTTCCCCCGATCATGCAGACTATCCTCCGTTGACGATGTTTCATCTGCCTGACCTGCAACCGCTGGTCGGCGCAACCAATGCCTCTAACGTTGTCATCACTGGCGAAGGCGTGATTGACGGCAATGGAGAAAGCTGGTGGCAGGAGGCGCGACGCATCAAGGATCACGGCGTTCTCGGCAACGGTCACCCGCGTCCCAAGCTCATTATTTTTGATCATTGCAAGCAGGTTCGCGTCGAGGGAGTGACCATTCAGAACTCGCCGATGTGGCAGTTGGTTCCCTATTATTCGGACGGCGTGGTCATTCGCAACATCAAGGTTTTGGCCCCGGCTGATTCGCCAAACACGGATGCCGTCGATCCCTTTTCTTCCTCGCATGTAGTCATTGATCACCTCTTTGCCGACGTAGGCGACGATGACATCGCCATCAAGTCGGGAGCGATCGACTCTCCCGGACCAGACGATCCGAGCCGCGACATCACCATCACCGATTGCATTTTTCTGCATGGGCACGGACTGTCGATCGGCAGCGAAATTGCCGGCGGCGCGCAAAACATCCGCGCCGAGCGCATCCATTTCGACGGCACCGACAACGGCATTCGCGTCAAGGCAAATCGCGACCGCGGCAACGATGTCAGCCATCTCTTCTTCCGCGACATCGATATGAAAAACGTGAAAAACGCAGTGATTATCAGTGAGTATTACCCCAAAATTCTGCCGCCAGATGCCGAGGCCGCGCAGCCGGTTACGCGTCTCACGCCGCACTTTCATGACATTACGCTGGAAAATATCACTGCCACGGGCAGCATATCGGCGGGCGCCATTGTAGGGCTGCCGGAAGCTCCCATCGCCGCACTGACTCTGCGCAATGTGAAGATCGCAGCCCAGCATGGACTCACCATCAGTTATGCCGCAGTTTCAGAGGCGAGCGTCATCATCGAAGCTGCAGAGGGGCAGCCGATCACCAAGCTCGCAGGCGCAATCGTCTCCTCGCACTGATTCCATCGTTGCGGCGAAAAAGAATTCATTCCAAGCTAAAGCGGCTTTTGGTGGTAATCTCTTGTTGTCCGGATTATCCGGGAACACAGGAAGACGTTCGACCTTATGCCTCGGAAGAAACAAGGGGAACCCGATGTCCATCGGACCATGCAGGTGGTCAATCACATCCGTACCCTCATTGAAAACGGCACAATGGTGGCTGGCGACAAGATCCCTCCCGAACGGGAGTTCGCCCGCACACTGAAAATCAGTCGAGCCAGCCTCCGCGCCGGCATCGGCTACCTGGCCGCAATGGGCGTCATGAATGTCCGGCATGGAGTGGGAACTTTTGTGACCGACGGCCCGCCGGAATTCGGCAAGGCTTCCATGAGTCTGATGGGCGCCCTCCACGGCTTTCAATCCTGGCAACTGTTCGAAGCTCGAATTATTCTCGAAGGCAGTCTTGCTGCCCTGGCTGCCGAGCGTGGCAAAGAAGAACACCACGCCGCCATGGCCGAAGAAGTTGCCGAGATGTTCGCCGCCATGGATAACCCCGCGGATTATCTCATTCACGATGTGCTCTTTCACCGCATTATCTCGCAAGCCTCCGGCAACCCCATCCTGGCCGCTCTCATGGAGACCGTCACCTCCTCCATGTATGACAAGCGCCGCAAGACGGTTGAGCGCGCCATTGACCTGCGCGAATCGGCCCAGATGCATCGCGAGCTTTATCGCGCCATCCGCGCGCGCGACGCCGCTGAAGCCCAAAAGCTCATGGAAAAACACCTCCATATGGCGCAGATCGCGCAAGGCATGGAACGCCCCAAGGAGCGCAAGTCCACCCTCGGCCCAGCCAAGCTCGGAAGCCGGCAAACGGTACCCCAGCCAACCATCGACTGACAAAATTCTGGCCTCCCTTCAGCATTCTTTCTGTGGTCGTACCACATGAGAGATTTTTAATTCGGGCCGGCCGTTAATTAATTACTTCCACGATTCCTTATAGCGCAATTTTTCCAATGGGGATCGTGGCGCGCGTTTGCAACCCTAACGCAAAGTCCCCGAATAGGTTAGGTCACCGCTTGGCCCTAGAATGATTGGACTTCTCGAAAATCTCAATATGGATTCATGTAGGAAAATTACTTATTTTGGGATTCGGATTACCAAATTTTCACACCACCCGTTTTTCTCTATTGACAACGTTTGATCAGACGGTTGAAACTGGATACGCTTCAAGTGTGGTCAGACCACCATGGCGAATTTCCCGGCTAAGCCCGAGTGGAGGAGCTGTGTATCGAAGCGTAACAGTAACGTTATGGAGGCAGCAATGAGGCTATTAGCCTTGGAAACGCAGAAGAAGGAAGCATCGAGAACGCCATTGGGCCGTTTTCTGAGCTTCCACGGAAGGGCATGGCTTGTGCTATTGGTCATTGCCATGATGACGTCCGGCGCAATGGCGCAACTCTCCGGCAAAGGCGCTATTTCAGGCACGGTGACCGATAGGACTGGCGCTGTGATTCCAAATGCCGCCATCGTCGCTACCAATAACGACACCGGCATCTCAACCAAAACCACCACCACCGGAGCGGGCGATTATAATTTTTCCAATCTGGATCCCGGCATTTATTCTCTTGTGACAACTGCAAAAGGCTTCGAAACGCTGTCACAGAAGAACGTGCACGTGAATGCGATGGAAACGCAGGTCTATAGCCCTGTGCTCACGGTTGGCGGCGGTGACATCGAAATCACCGTGACCGCAGCGCCACCGCAATTAGAGACCAGCAACGCAACGCTGGGCTCCACCATGGAACAGGATACATACGCTGAACTGCCCATCGAAATGGGTGCATATGGCAACGCCGATCAGCGCCGCGCCACTGACTTCGTTTACCTTATGCCCGGTGTGCAGGGCAATGAAACCAACGGCAATGCCACCACCAACGTCGGCGTGGTCAATGGTTCAGGCAGCCGCGGCGCAGCCTCCGCTGTCTACGTAGACGGCGTCGTGTTTGTGCGCGCCGGCGGCAACGGCGACCCCCGCTATGTGTGGACCGCCATGTCGGTTGACGCAATCGACCAGTTCCAGGTGCAGACCACCGGCTACTCGGCCATCTATGAAGGTCAGGGCATCATGAACTACACCGTGAAGCAGGGCAGCGCTCAGCAACACGGCTCTATCTATGAATTCCTTCGCAATACTGCCTTTGATTCCTGGGGCTTTTTGGCTCATGCCATCAACCCCGTCACGGGCGTTGCCACCAAGCCCGTCGAGCACAGCAATGAGTACGGCATCAACCTCGGCGGTCCGCTGGTTCCCTTCGGAGCCTGGAAGCAGAAGCTCTTCTACTACGGCAACTACAACGGCTTCCGCTACACCAGCGCCAGCCCCACGCTGATGACCTTTCCCACGTATGCTCAACAGCAAGGCAACTTCACAGGTCTGCCCGCGATCTATGACCCATTGAGTGAAGCGAGCTGTGCCGCGCATAACACCGGCGGCCTTCCCTGCCGCTATCAGTTTGGCTATGGCCCTCCAGCTGCTGGCGTTACCGGCGCGCAAGGCGCTCCGGTGCTCACCGGCACGGCGAACGTAATTCCTGCATCTTATGCGCTCTCCTCTGTAGCAACGAAAATGCAGGCCTTTATCCCGCAGACAGGTATCAGTACAGCGCTGCAAAACAACTACGTTGCGCCGAATGCCACGGGTCTCGTGAACTGGTCGACGACAGACCGCATTGACTACGTCATCAATCCCAACGACACGCTGGACCTCGTGGCAGCCATTGGCCGTCAGGCCAGCTCGGTACCGGTTGGCCAGACGACTGCAGGACGCAACGTAGGACCGGTTCCCTACAACTACGGTCAGGCTTATGCGCCGAAGACAGCTGTAGGCTTGATCGAGGAAACTCACGTCTTTACCCCGCGTCTCGTCAACCAGTTCAAGTGGGGCTATGCCCGTTACAACGGCCCGACCTTCAATCCCAACCAGGCGCGGGATTATGAAGCTTCGGCCATGGGCATTACTGGCCAGCCGACCGGTCAGGCGCAACAAACCTTCCCGATCGTTACCTTTGCCGGCACCGATGCTCCGACTAACTGGGGTGGAACAACGGCGAATATTACCCTGGCGGAAAACTATACGACACTTGATAACCTTCAGTGGACCGTTGGCAAGCACTCCTTCACCTTTGGCGG
>JBEKWJ010000108.1:0-8109 GCA_049513195.1 Occallatibacter sp. | reverse complement strand
CATGGGCCAATCCGTTTCTCTCGGTCGACGCCGACACCTTCAATCTGCGCATCACACTCGCCGACGCCAACTCCAGCACCGTCGGCCAGGGCACCATACTGCGCCCCGATGCAGCCCGCCGTCAGGAAATTCAACTTCGCCCCGCCGATTTGCCCCAGGCCCTGATCGCCCTGCCCGCTGGGGCGTGGCGCTATGGCCGCGTCATTGCCATAGCCGAGTCCCCTCTGGCCAGCAAGAAAGATCGTCCCAAGGTCCGCCGCAACGTGGAAGCCGCCATTCAAAATCTTAACGACCTGGGCATCGTGGTCGAAGAGTGGCCTACTCGCTAGCGAACCCCCTGCTTAAAAATCTCCACACAAATTGAAGGGTCCTGGGCTTGATCCGCGTGCTTTGCCGCGCTTCCAAAATGCGCAAAGGAAATTCGATTGTCTTTTTTGAAACGCCTGGGGCGGCGCGCACACTATCTTCGCGTTGACTCTCGCTAGCGCACGTCTCCGGCTGAGAGCGGCACCCTGCTCCTTTCCCCAAATCTCAGGAGCAAACAACAGGAGGTTCTCCATGAATCGCTCCGCGAAGACCGTATCCGTGCGCCAACTGCAAACCGCAGTGCAAGCCGCGCTTGAAGCTACACGCAAAATTCACCCTGATGCCAAAGTCGATTTTTCCCTGACCACCGATTCCTGGTCGTTCGTCTACCGTCCTTGGCTCATCTGCGGCATTCCGATTCCCTGGCCAGAGTACGAGCTGAACCAGGCTGTCGAATTTGCCACCACCTTTACCAATAACCTGGCCAAGAGCCCGGCGGTAGCTCCGCTCGCTGTCGATGGCCAATTCCAACCCGCTGTCTACGTGGCTGGCAAGAACGTTTCACTGGGATTTGTGCCCGGCGACGCTCCCATCAGTGAATAAGGAGTAAACCATGCTGAAATCGGCTCCGAGCGCGAACGATTCTCTTCTCTGCCCGAGTTCCCAACCCGAGTTTGAAGCGGCGCGGGTGCTCGGAGTCCTTCAGCAAACCACAGACGGCTTTGAAGTTGCTTATCTCAACGAACCGCTGCCGGTCACACCAGAAATTCTGGCGATGACGGCTCCCGCGCAGCCCACCGAAGTCTTTCGTCTGGCAGCCAAATGCCAAACTCATCGCTGCCCTCATTTTGACGGCAAAGATTGCGGCCTCGCCACGCGCATCGTGCAGATTCTCCCCGCCGTCGTCGATCAGTTGCCTCGCTGCCAAATTCGTTCTGAATGCCGCTGGTTTCATCAAGAGGGCGCAGCCGCCTGTCGACGCTGCCCACAGATTGCCACCGTCAACTACGGCACATCGGACGTGATGCAGCAAGTGGTTCAATTGCCTGCCGTGCAGGTGCCCACCGCCGTGCGGGTACCTTGACCCAAAGAAAAAAGAAATTTCAGGCTGCCTGCGCGCAATCGCTCCTGCAAATGACAGAAATATAAGTACTTGAGAACATAAATATCGCGCATTCGCTCTAACCCCTTCGTCCTCAATACGGAGCGATCAGCGGCTCGGCGCCCACCCATTCCAACCAAAAATCCTTCTAGCTTTACAACACCAACGGTGCTAGTCTACGTGCACGAAAGGGCTCCCCGTCCCCTCGCATGTGAACCGGACAACCCCTTAGACAACCCCCAATCAAAGGAGAAACAATGGTTCGGAAAATCAGTCTGTTTTCACTCATCCTCGTTGCGATCCTGTCGGTCGTAACAATGAACGTCCACGCGGAGTCTGTATTGACTCGCCATATGAGAGAAGCAACTCGCACCGGCCAGGCGCTTTCTCTTGGTCGCCTTCCCGCAACCCGGGTTCTGCAACTCAATTTGGTTCTGCCGATACGCGATCAGGCGGGGCTCGATTCGTTCCTGAAGGAAGTCTACGATCCCGCCAGTCCCTCTTACCGGCAATTTCTCACTGTGCAGGAATTCACAGCGAGGTTTGGACCCACCCAGGCAGACTATGACGCAGTGGTCGATTTCGCGAAAGCCAACGGCTTTGAAGTCGTTGGCGGATCGCGCGATGGCATGGAGGTGCAGATCAAGGGCTCAGTTTCGGCCATCGAAGCTGCTTTCCATGTGAATATGCATACTTACCAGCATCCCACCGAGAGCCGTACCTTCTATGCGCCAGATCGCGAACCCACCACATCTTTGCCGTTCGCTCTCTGGCACATCTCCGGCTTGGACAATTACTCCATTCCGCATCCCCTGCTGGAAAAGAAGAGCGACTACGCCAAAGCTCATGGCATCGATGTAGATAAAGTCGTCTCTCATGCCACCACCGGCTCCGGCCCTTCGGCGTCCTTTCTAGGCAGCGACATGCGCGCCGCCTACTACGGCGGAACAGCCCTTACCGGCGCAGGCCAGAACCTCGGATTGTTCGAGTTTCTGGGCACGGATCTGGCCGATCTCACCACCTATTACACAAACGTCAAGCAAACCAACACCGTGCCGATCACTCTGCTCTCAACCGACGGCACCAGCACCGCTTGTGTCGATACCAGAGCCGGCGGCTCGTGCGACGACACGGAACAGACCCTCGACATGACCCAGGCTCTCGGCATGGCTCCGGGCCTCGCTAGCCTGGTGGTCTACATCGGGTCCAGCGATACGGCAATCATCAGCGCCATGACCACGCACAACCCCCTGCCCACCACCATTGGCTGTTCGTGGGGGTGGACACCGGCAGATCCCTCCACACTGAATCCCTTCTTCCAGAGAATGGCGGCTCAAGGACAAAACTTCTTCGCGGCCTCCGGAGACAGTTCCACCTGGTCGGCGAGTAATGAAGCCTGGCCGGCAGACAATGCGTTCATCGTTTCAGTGGGCGGCACGGACTTGGTCACAGCCAGTGCGGCCGGTCCCTGGAAGTCAGAAACCGCATGGACCGATAGCGGCGGCGGCATCTCGCCCGACGCAATTCCGATCCCCTCGTGGCAGCAGATCTCGGGCGTCATTAATTCCACCAACAAGGGTTCAACCACTCTTCGCAATGGCCCTGACGTATCGGCCAATGCGAATTTCACCTTCTACACGTGTGCCGACCAAACCGCCTGCCTGGCCAATGAGTTCGGCGGCACCAGCTTCGCGGCTCCCATGTGGGCCGGCTACATTGCGCTGGTCAATCAGCAGTTGGTTGCCAACGGCGACGCGACCATCGGCTTTCTCAACCCAACCATCTACGCGCAAAATGTAACGTCCGCTTACGGCACCGACTTTCACGACATCACCAGCGGCACATCCGGCAGCTTTTCCGCGGTCACCGGTTACGATCTGGTCACCGGCTGGGGCTCTCCAAATACCGGACTGATCAACGCCCTTGCGCCCACGGCGACCTCGCCCACCCTCACGCTCTCCGCATCGCCAGCATCAGTCTCCGTGGTACAAGGCAGCAGTGGCAGTTCCACCATCACCAGCACTGTGGCTGGCGGTTTCGATTCGGCTGTAACGTTGTCTGCAACTGGCGCGCCTGCGGGCGTCACGGTGAGCCTGAGTTCCACATCCTTCGCCGCGCCGGGTTCCGGCACATCCACTCTCACCTTGGCCGTCGCCTCAACCACTGCTGTCGGCACGTACGCAATCACGGTAACGGCCACCGGCGGTGGCATCACGCAAACGGCGACCGTATCGCTCATCGTGACCGCGCCAGTGGCGGGCGGATTCACCATCTCCGTCTCACCCACCTCCGGCTCTCTCGCCCGCCGTCAGAGCGGCTTTGCGGTCGTCACCATTACTGCCTCCGGCGGCTTTAACTCGCCGGTTGCCCTATCTCATTCGACCCTGTCGTCAGGCGTAACCGCGGTCTTCAGTCCCACATCCATCACAGGTTCCGGCACATCGGACTTCACCCTCACCGTCTCCAGAACCGCCACCACCGGAACCTTCCCCATCACCATCACGGGCACCGGCGGAGGCATTACACAATCCACTACCTTCACCTTCACAGTGGTGCGCTGATCTTCTAGTGTTACAGCGCTCGCACTGAACCACGAAAGGCCCGGACATCTCTGTCCGGGCCTTTTTCAATGGTCAGCCATTGAAACGCTTCTTTTCTTCTCATCACTATTGCTCCGTAGCTGCCAATTCCCCAAAAGCATTTTCATATCTCGTGCTGATAGAGACCATCCAGTCAAGTGGCTCGTTGGCATATGAAGTCGAAATGCTCGAGAGGTGGCTACCAGTTTCCCCGGAAAAGAAAAGGAGATCACGCATGCCAAACGAATTGACCCTCAATCCACCCCTTCCCGATCAGCCCAGGTCGCTTGCAATCAGTGCCGGTCATCTCACTCTTGCGGTCAGCGAAGAGCTTGGCCGCCTGCTAATTGCAAATGGCGGAGATAGGCGCAAAGCCCTGGCCGCCGGCTTCTCTGAGTTGACCAAACGAAAGACTCTCCACGCCAATGAAGCGGTTGAACTCGCGGCCATCATGGAGATGTTTTGGGATACGCCGAGCGGGCAAGACCCGAAGTTAGCCAAGCGTGCCAGCACTTACTTCCACGCACTGATCCTCGATGCGGGTTCCACTCCTGCGGCCCTGGCCATCGCCAGCGTCATCACCTCGCTCACTTCGCCGGCCAAGGCCCCAGACCCTGGCAAGTTACAACAGAAGGCGTCCGTCACAGGGAAAGACGGCGTCTACGGAGGCTTTGGCGCAGTAATCGGAGCCGGAATTGGCTTTGGCATCGGCGGCCCCATCGGCGCTGGCATTGGCGCTGCCGTAGGGGCAGCCGTCGGGGTTTGCATCGAGCGAAGCTAGTCTCTGGTCGCCAATGTTCGTTTCACAAAGGCCGGCACCCTGAGCAACTCAAATTCTGGGGCTTCGTCACGCAAGGCTGCCGGTCGTGAAACGAATGAGAACATCGATTCATCATGGGACACGCTCGTCCAAAGTGCTCTCCAGTTTGCCGGAAATCAGCTTCGGCGTGAACGACTCGCCAAGTGATGCTCAGCGGTTGCGAACTTACGCCGCGCAAGGTTACAAAGTTGACGTGATCTTCGGATTCGCCGGCTCACCGTGCACCAATTTCATCAGCAGCTATAACGGTAACGGTCCGGCGAAGGAATGATCCCGGTATTGTGCGATCGGTGATTTCCACTCATCCTTCAGTCGGGAAGTGCAATGGCTCCAGATCTCCGCGCACTGCAGCATCGTACGCGGAGATTTGTGAGTTCTCCCACATCGGGAGCAGCTGTGATGGTGATAAAACCCGGCTTCATGCGATCGGTATCGTTCTCGTCGATTGGGTAGGCCGTAACGCTGAGTGTGACGTTTTCTTGCTGCGAATTGCAGGTAAAATGAATGGGAAAAATGGAACAGGAAAAGGTTTGGCTCTCACATCGAAGGTCGATGCCCAAAGGAGACACGTTCGAACATTTGGCCTCCACCGAAACGGAGCCCTCTCCCTTTGCCGATATTTGGGGTTCGCTCGGAACCAGGGAGACCAACTGAGTCTTCGGGTCCCAGGCAAATATCGCAATGGAACTGCCGGCCTGCGTAAAGGTAAACAGTCTGTTTTTCCAAAAGGTCTCAAGGCTAACAGGCGATTTGGAGTGGTTCACTGTAAAGAGTACATACGTGCCGTCGGGATTGCAGAAGGCAAGAGATTCGAGATCGTTCGTCCCTGTAACTCCAGAAACGATCCGGTATGCCTTCGGCTTCACAGCCATGAAAAGTTGAGTCATCAGCAAGAAATCGATGTTTGATCCGGCAGCAGAGCGAACAATCTCTGCGCCAGTCAGCAGCGGGTTAACAATCAGGGTATCCGCTTCTTGATCCATCGACGGCGGTGCCTCTAGAGCACCGCTGCCCGCTGAAGCCCCGGGCGGCTGAGCGGCAAAGCCGGACGAGGCCGCTACCTCGAACTGGGAAATTTGCTGAGCCAGAATATCGTCGTAGACATGAATATAGGCCTCCGCTCCCTCGAGGCTTTGAGATTGGAAGACAACAACCGACTCCAGACTGTGATCCAACTCCGACGACCACACAGATGCGCTGACGGCCTGTGCTTCAAGCAACCGGCTGGCACCTCCACCGAGTAAACAGCTCACCAGGAGAATCACCGCTGTGCGGCTCTTCGTCGTCAGGCAATGGTGAGTTTGCTTTCTCGACTTTTGCATGCAATGCTCCCGGAATATCCCGGCCACGTCTGAGGGCTCAATTCTTCTCGGTTTCGACCGCAGCGGAACCACCCGCTCTGGAACTTGACCTCAGTTCCAGAGCGGTAATAAACATCTTGATACTGAATGCATCCTATTTGGTGATGCTAGAGCTATAGGAATTCAGCGTAAAGGTCTGAGAACCGCTGGTGGACGTGATCTCAATGCCGAAATCGGCCGTCGAAAATGTCTTGCTGGTGAGCTTGCCCTCGCTCGCGCACCAATTCATAAACAACAGAACATTCTCACTGCCGCTCGTGCGCTGCGTGTTGCGCATGAAGGAAATGACGTTGTGACCATTGTTGCCCTGATAGACGTTGTAACTACCGCCATTAATCGAAACGTTCGTGGCGATGGGGCATGCGGTGGCAGGATAGCCGCTGCAACCATACTTGCTCGATAGAGGTCCGTTGGAGTTCCACTTTTCCCAAATCATCACTTCGTCTACGTTATTATTCGACCAGAGATCGTAGGCTACGTCGTAATCGGCGCCGCTTGGGACCGTGACACTAAACGAAGTGTTGACCGCCGCGAGGGCAGTTAGCGCCACATTTCCCACGCTGAACTCCGTGTCAGGGTAGGCCTTGATGCCGCCGCCGGTGAAATTCGATACTGAATACCAACTGGAAGGGCTATTGACATAGAGGCACTGGCCCGATGATGCGCCCCATTCGTCGGTGTACACGTTGTATATCCCGCTCGTGTAGGTTCCGTATTGGCTACAAGAGCTCCACGTCACTGCCCTTGCCGGCACTGAAGTGACTGCGCAGAGAGCGAGAATGCTGACTGCGATTGTAAGAAAATGTTTACTCATCGAAATATCTCCTGTCATTCTTTCGGTCGTCAGGGCAGCAATTGCTGCTCTGACCGAATAGCGAGAACTTTAAGAAGAAAATGTAACGGATGTCAAACTTTCTGCGGCGCCAACTTGTTCGACCGCCAGCGGCATCCCTCTATGTCACGCAATTGGAGTCACTTGGCCGATATTCTTAAGGGCAGTTGCAATTGCTGCGCGCAGACGGATTTCTTACGATTTCGATTTGTACTGGTCTTCGTGGTTGTCGGTCGCCAAATCCCCTTCCGGCCCAAAGAGCGGGGCAGATCCATCTCCCAACCCTGAATCCTGGCGGCCCGGGTCGCTTTCCGGATCCTGAGATTCCGTCTGTTCCTTCCATTACGGCAGGTGCTTGCAGATCATTTCCCTCCCGACGCGCACAATAGAAGCATGAACCATGACCAAAGACGCGGGCCGTTACTGTTCCCTGATCCCTGATCCCTGTTCCCTGAAAAAAAGGTACCCCCCCACCCCCCCTATATTTATTTTCAAAAACTCGCTGTTAATTAAATAGATAACACCGAATAACCAAGTTAGATTCTTAAATGATCTAATATCAATCACTTTCAATCACATTTTTTCGCGCTTCGCGTTATCATTGCTCCGTGGGTAACCTATCGATCTCCGAGCTGCTCAATCAGCCGCCGCTGGCGCATGAACGCTTTGCCGCGCATCGCGAGCTGGAAGCGCTGCTCAAAAAGACTCTGCGCGGTCCTGATTTGAGTGCGGTGGTCCGATTCGATCTCGGTTCGCGCGCCCTTTACGCGACCGATTCTTCAAACTATCGCCAGCTTCCGGTCGGCGTCATCTTGCCTCGCGACGCCGCCGATGTCGAAGCCGCTCTGGCCGCTTGCCGCACGACCGGAGCCGCTGTTCTGCCGCGCGGCGCGGGCACCAGCCTCGCCGGCCAATGCGCCAACGTAGCCGTTGTCTTCGACTACTCGCGATCCATGAATCGGCTCATCTCCATCGATCCTGACGCCAAGCTCGGGCGCGTCGAGCCAGGCATCGTTCTTGACAGCCTGCGCGAGGCTGCTGAACGTCATCACCTGACATACGCTCCTGATCCAGCGACTCACAATCGCTGCACTCTGGGCGGCATGATC
>JBEKWJ010000107.1:0-8969 GCA_049513195.1 Occallatibacter sp. | reverse complement strand
CGCGCCTACCAGAACAACGAAGACATTCACACCCTCACTGCCAGCGAGGTCTTCGGCGTACCCGCTGAGGGTATGGATAAGCAGACGCGCAACCGCGCCAAGGCCGTCAATTTTGGCATTGTCTACGGCATCTCGCCCTTTGGTCTGGCCGCGCAGTTGGGCATTCCGCAGCAGGAGGCGCGCGCCTACATCGAGCGCTATTTCGCGCGCTATGTAGGAGTGCAAAAATTCATCGAGCAGACTCTGGAAGCCACGCGCAAAACCGGTTCGGTGCGCACGCTTTTTGGCCGGGTCCGCCCCATTCCCGACATCGAAAGCCGCAATCCTAACCAGCGCGGATTCGCCGAGCGCACCGCCATCAACACGCCTCTACAAGGCACCGCCGCCGACCTCATCAAGTTGGCCATGATCTCCATCGACCACAAGCTCACCGAGCGCAATTTGAAGACCCGCATGGTTCTGCAAGTTCATGATGAGTTGCTCTTCGAAGTTCCCGCCGCCGAAACTGCCGAAGTAGAAAAGCTAGTCCGCGCCGAGATGGAAGGCGTGATGCAGCTCAGCGTGCCACTGGTCGCCGATCTGAAGTCGGGCGCAAACTGGCGGGATATGTAACCCGATCGCGCCAACATTGGGATTTGATCAAGATCGCTATATTTTCGGCTTTTTAGCCCATTCCGGTACAGGCGGTCCCACAGCATGACGTGAGAAAAGTGTGTGCCCATCAGGTGTCATCACGCGAAAAACACCGTCGCCGTTCTCATCGATGATGTCAATGTTTGCTGAGCAGGCAACATCTAGGGGACCCAGAATATACGAGTATGCATAGGGCTGGCCATTCACCTCCCAACGCACCATCTGATAGAGAATGAATTTCCGCGCGAGCATTTTTGTCCGCTGGCCGTCCCGTTCAAAGATCGCTTCGGGAAAAGTTACACGATAGTCGGCACCGTGCTGAACCCAATGAGCTGTGACGCCCTCGGGAAAATCCCAAGGAACAGGTTTGCCTTCAATATTGAGACGGACTGGTGCTATCGCTATGGCGTCAGCAAGCCCAGGAATCGTCCAGCCTCCGCTGCGATACCAGCGCACCACTGCGGCAGGTTCAAAGCCAAACCCGCATTGGGCGCATACAGCAACCGGTTCAAGCAGACATATTGTAATAACTATTGCTAACTTCCAGCTATTGCTCATATCGGTCCCTTCTCGCTACACGCCCAACTCCGCGCGAATCGCATCGGCGATCGCGTCGGCATGGAAGTGCATTGCGTCTTCACTTTCCGCTTCGATCATCACGCGAGCCAGCGCTTCGGTGCCGCTATAACGAATCACCACGCGGCCTGAATCCTTCAACTCCTCTTCCGCGGCGCGAATGCGCAAAGCAACGCCAGGGATAGTATCGAGCGGCTTGCGCTCGCGCACTCTCACGTTGACAATCACCTGCGGAAAAACCTTCAGGTCGGCCGTCAGTTCGTCAACGCTCTTGTCGGTGCGGGCGATCAGATCGAGCACCACCAGCGCCGTCAGCAAACCGTCGCCGGTCGTGGCCAAATGAGGCAGAAGTATATGCCCGGATTGTTCGCCGCCAAGCGCCGCGTTGTGCTTGAGCATTGCTTCCAGCACGTAGCGGTCGCCCACCGGCGCGCGCAGCATACGAATCCCGCTGCGCTTCAGCGCCGCTTCAAGCCCCATGTTCGACATGGTTGTGGCCACAACCAAATCCCCCGTAAGCAATCCGCGAGCCTTGAGGTCACGCGCAACCATCAACAAAATGGCGTCCCCGTTGATGATGTTTTTGTGCGAGCCCGCCAGCATGCAGCGGTCCGCGTCTCCGTCAAAGGTTAGGCCTAACTCCGCCCCCCGCGTCACTACTTCGGCGGCCACAGAGGACGGATGCAACGCACCACAGTTCAAGTTAATGTTATGTCCATCGGGTTGGATGTTCTGCAGAATCACATCGCCGCCCAGCCGTCGGAAAAGCTCCGGAGCCACCGCTGCCGCCGCTCCATTCGCGCAGTCGGCCACAATGCGCAGCCCTTTCAGTCGGAGTCCCGGAACGCTGTTCAAGAGAAACTGAATATAATCGGCCTGCAAGCCCGAGTCATCGTTGACCGGGCGGAAGGAGGCCGGATCGGGCGCGGCAATTTGCGCCGCATGATGCAGAATTTCATCTTCCATGGCCAGCTCGACCGCATCGGCCAACTTGAAGCCGTCGCCGCCAAAGATCTTGATGCCGTTATCCTGCCAGGGATTATGCGAAGCCGAAATCACCACGCCCGCCTGAAAGCCGTGAGCGCGGGCAAGATACGCGATAGCCGGAGTGGGCACAACACCCGCGCTCTCGACGCGCACTCCTGTTTCGCGCAGCCCGGCGGCGAGCATGGCGGCAATCCAAGGGCCTGACTCGCGGGTGTCGCGGCCCAGAATAACTCTGGATTTCGCGATCGCCTTCGGCAGCGAGTGGCCCAGAGCCAACCCGCAAGCGAAAATCGTAATTGCGTCAAGCGGAAATTCGCCCGCGACCGCGCGAATGCCGTCAGTGCCGAAGAGTTTGCGTGCGTTAGCTACGGTCATAATCTCATTTCTGATTTCCGGCGGCGGATTCCACGCGGCTGATAAAGGCGCCGTCTGACAGGCGCGTGGTCACCTTGTCGCCCGGCGCAATTTGATTGGTTGATCGCACCACTCCGCCCGCCTCGTCAATCACCAGCGCGTAGCCGCGATCCAGCACGGCCAGCGGCGAAAGCGAATGTAGCCGCGCATCAAGTGAGTTGAGGTGAGCCGCAGATTCATGCAACCTGCGCTCCAGCGTACGGTCGAGGCGCGTGCGGCAAGTGGCAAGGCGCTCTCGCGCAAGTCCCAGATTCTGTCGCGGATCGTGACGCAATACAGCGGCTGCGAGGTCGGCCACGGTTTTCTGATGCTGCCGCAGTTGGCTGCTCACCGCAACCTCCTGACGGAAGCTCAGGTCGTCCAATCGCTGGGCAAGCCTGTGCAGCAGCGTATTCATGCGCCCTTCGGCTCGGCTGACGGGCAGGCGCGTAAGCCGTTGCCGCGCTTGTAGTAATTGAAAGCGCGCGGCGCGGTCGAGCCGATGCGCTTGCGTGGCCAGGTGCTCGGCAATCTTGTGCTGCGCCTCGGTAATCAGTTCGGCGGCGGCTGAGGGCGTGGGTGCGCGCAGGTCAGCCACAAAATCCGCAATAGTAAAGTCGGTCTCATGCCCCACTGCTGAAACCACAGGCAACGGCGAGGCAGCAATTGCGCGGGCCACTCGCTCGCTATTAAAGGCGGCCAGATCTTCCAGCGACCCTCCGCCGCGGGCCAGCACAATCACGTCTACCAAACCTGAGGCGTTCAGTTCAATCAGCGCCGCTTCAATCTCTGCTGGCGCGGAATCTCCCTGCACCGAGACCGGGCAAACCAGCACGCTCAAGCCAGAGTGGCGACGGTTCACAATATTCAAAAAATCGCGAATCACCGCGCCGGTAGGTGAAGTGATAATGCCCACGGTGCGCGGAAAGGCGGGCAGCGGCTTCTTGCGGGCCGCGTCGAACAGCCCCTCGCTCTTGAGCCGCTGCTTGAGTTGCTCGAAGGCCAGTTGCAAAGAGCCAGCACCGACCGGCTCCATCGTCTCGGCCACCAATTGCATCTGGCCGCGCTGCTCATACACGCTCACCCGTCCACGCACCAGCACGTGCAAGCCGTCCTCGGGACGAAAGCGCAGCAGCATCGCCTGGCGGCGGAAGAGCACCACCGGAAGCTGCGCGTCAGCGTCCTTCAAAGTGAAATAAACGTGGCCGGAGGGAGCCGGCCTGAAATTGGAAATCTCGCCCTCGACCCACACATCGCCGTACTCCTGCTCGATCAGTTCGCGAACCTGACCAACCAGCTCACGCACCGGCCAAATGCGGCGTGAGTGCCGCGGCTCATCGAACTTGAGCCCAAACTGGGGGCTAAGGTCAAGCCGCGGAGCGAATGGATCTTCCCTGGTCACCTATAAAGTGTAATCGCGCGAGCCAATACAGTGAATCGGGCGTCCGCGTCAATCACGGATGAAGGCCGGCAGCAGCCAGCATCATCAGTAACCGGTGCTGCGTGCATTCGTCGATCGATTGAGCCACCAGCTTGCCTTCCCGATCGAAAACAAAGTTCTTGGGAATGCCGTTAACGTGAAAAAGCTTGCGCGCCTTGCCATCGGAGTCGAACAAGACCGGCGGATGATAACCCATCTGAGTGATGAACGGAATCACTTTGAGAGGATCGTCATCTGTGACCGAAAGGATAACCAGGCCCTGTGATTGAAAGTGTGTGTAAATGATGTCCAGGTCTGGCATCTCCTTGCGGCAGGGCGGGCACCATGTGGCCCAAAAGTTGACCATGACAATTTTGCCGCGCAACTCCGAGAGAGTGACCTTCTTGTTCTTGATATCTCTGAGCGTAAAGTCGGCCTTCTGAACATCCGCGTCGTAGCCGACTAGAGTCTCGCTCGCCTTGGCCAGCAGCGGATCATTCAGGGTAGTCTTGACTCCTTCGTAACGGACCAGTTTGGCCAGCTCGAAATAGGGCGCGGGTGGCACGTCTTTTTTGGCCGGCATGGGCGATTCCGCCAGCGCCTGTGAAAGCGTATCGGCCACGGCTTGCAGAGCCTCGGCGCCTTGATCGCCTTCCGTCACCAGATTGGCCAGATCGTTGGCGATCCCAACCTTATTTGGGCCAGCCCGAAGAGTGCGGATGTCTCCGGCGAGCTTGATAGTGGCCACGGGACGTTGCGTATCGGAGAGCGAGCGCAGCTTCTCAAGTTGCTTGTTGATCGCTGATTCGGAAACCTGTGCGGAAAGCAAAGGCGCGATCAGAAGAATTGCGGCGGCGGCAAAAGTGCGTTGAATCGAGTTCACGGTGTCTCGCTGACGGAGTGAATTGAAAACATAGGAGCTTTGCAAAGAATTATAACTTGCTGCCTCATGATTAAAGGCGATTCGTGGAGGTTCCAGTCAGGACAAACGCATTTTCTTCATTTCGGTTACAGAATATTACCTTCCACCAGCGCACAATCAAAGCATGAACCAGAACCAAAGGCGCCGTTACTGTTCCCTATTCCCTATTCCCTATTCCCTGTCTGTCCCCCCCACCCCCCCTACAATATTTTTTAATCGTGCAGATAATTACGCAGCTGGGGAAGAAAACGAAGCGATGAAAATGAAGAATCCCCCCGTCATCATTGAACAGAACTCAGTTTCAGGAAAAATCCTCAATGTGCGCGAAAACGCACATAAAGTACCGCGATGCAAGAAAGGGGCTGTCTGAATCGAGCGATTTTCCGCGAAAATAGGGGCATTTTGGCCGAAAAATGGCCCAAAAAGCCGGCAAAAAGGCCAGAAATTCGCAGGATTCGGCCGCTCACAAAGGATCAAATCGACCGCATTGCGAATCGTCCGAAGGTACCTTGTGGCAACCGTTATTTGTCGTCTCGGCCAGAAATCTTATCCTGCGTTTGCCGTGAGGCTCCAGTAGCCAAAACAGCCAGCCGTTCGGCTACAGCTTCCACAATCTGCTCATGGACCTCGTCAATGCTCAGATCGCCCTCGATCAGGACGACGCGCCCCGGTTCGCGAGCGGCAATCTCCAGATACTTTTGCCAAACGCGGCGATAAAAGGCGTCTTGCTCCTGCTCGAAGCGATCTTCATTCGGGCCGCTCTCTTTGGCGTTGCGCTGATTGCGCTTTCGCGCGCGAGCCAGCGAGGCTTCAAACGACGGCAGCAACAGCAGCGTCAGGTCGGGTTGAAGATTACCGGCAAGCAGCCGATGAAGTTCAAGAACGACGGCGGAGCCTAGTTCGCGTCCGCCACCCTGGTAAGCCTCTGTCGAATCGGTGAATCGATCGCAGAGAACAATCTGCCCTGCCGCGAGCGCAGGCTCAATCACCTCCGCGATAGCCTGCGCGCGGTCGGCAAACATCAGGGCCATTTCGGTCATCGGCGCAAGGCCAGAGGAGCGTGAATCCAGCACCAGCGCGCGGATGCGGTCGCCGGTCGCAGTGCCGCCAGGTTGACGTGTAACCAACGGAGAGTGCCCGCGCCTCTTGAGCCAGGCAGCAAGACGATTAATCTGCGTAGTTTTCCCCGAACCATCCAAACCTTCGAGCGTGATGAACAGACCGCGCGGCATGGCCTGAGTCTACCACCCGAACAAAGTTGAAGACGAGCCTGCATCGATTGTGTTAAAAGAGGTTAACCCGAATCTCACGGGAGCCAGGCGACTGCGCTCCACTGGAGTTGAAATCAAGTGAAACTTCACATCATCCACAAACTCGCTGTTTGCGGCTTCCTCGCCGTCGGTCTGCTTGCCAGCCGCCAACTCAACGCCCAGTACCTCACCCTTGAAGGCCAAACCGGCGGATTCCTCACGCCTACGGCCTACGTCGTCTATATGGAAAAGGGCGAGAAGTTTTCTCACCCAGCCATCGGCGCTCACTTTATCGATGCCAACGCGGTCATTGGCAACATAGAAACCTTCAGCATCACCGAAGCCTTCTTCGGTCGCGCCGAAGCCGGATATACGCGCAGCGTGCATCAGTTCGGCAACAGCGGATCGGGATCCCCATCGGCAACTGTGATCCCTGGCGGCCTGAGCCAGCTCTGGAATGCCAACGGCATGAACATCTTTCACGGCAAGGTCGTGGCGATCAACGACGGCCAATTCGGTCCTTGGACACCAGGCGTCGCTGTTGGCGGCTTGGTTCGCACTGGCGATAAGTTTGTCACCGGCCAAGCGGCTGTCGTCGCAACTGAAGCCAACAACGCGTACTGTTTTTACACCGGAGCGTACTTGGATGGATTGTGTAACCCGTTGGTTCCCATCCCCGCGGCCAAGTCCTACACCAATGGTGACGTCTACATAGCCGTAACCAAAACCTGGGCCAAGAAGCCGGTTCCCTTCCTGGCGAACATCGGCTGGAAAGCAACCAATGCCACAATCTTCGGCATCGGCGGCCAGAGTACGCGCTTTGGAGGGCGGTTCTTTGGCGGTTTGGGTATTCCGTTGCCCCTCGGCCATGGCATTGTGGCCGTGCCCTCGGCGGGCTTTACGCAAGAACCTGGAACAAGCAAGGGTCTCGGTGCCGCTTCTTACACCAGCTTGCCGCTCGTGGCTGGCAAGGCAGATATACCTACCACGCTGGATTACGCCGTTCGCGTCACCCAGCGCGACCGCCCTCACTTCGCCTTCGACATTGGCATTGGCCAGGTGGCGGGAAATATAGGATCGACCTACACCTATACATTTCCCAACCCGCTCCCCACAGGCACGGCTGCTATCAATCTCCAGGCGCGCCACGTAGTAGGCATGGGCCTCAGCTACCGCTACTAACGCACACCACGGTTTCGTTGTCCACCAGAGCCAAGGCGGAAATACATTCACACGCCAGCAACTTCTGGTGGCGCGAAGGGTTTGCACTGGAGTAGTCTGTCAACGCTATCCGTTTTGGGTCATGAACGCAATGAACTCTCTTGGCATTCCGCGGCAGCGGCGAACTTCCTCGATAGGTCTTCTCGCCGATGTCGGAATGCCAATTGACTTCGCGCGATTTCCAGACCCGAACCTCTAGCAGTTTCACCGGGCTCTAACCCTGTTCTCAGGGGCAAGCTGGTTTTTGCCACTGAACCAGGCAAGAAAAAATCGGGAGGGTTATTCCATGCAAGTCATTCGTACTGCGCGCTGGCTCTTGTTGGCGCTTCTTCTCTCTGTGTTTGCTACGTCCGCACATGCCGGAGTTCTCATCAGCGTAGGCTTTGCGCCTCCGCCCATGCCGGTTTATGAGCAGCCCCCTTGCCCGGAAGACGGCCTGATGTGGACCCCAGGTTACTGGGCTTACGGCGACAACGGCTACTACTGGGTTCCCGGCACATGGGTGCCCGCTCCCCAGCCCGGCTTCTTATGGACGCCTCACTACTGGGGCTGGGAAGGTGGCCACTATATCTTCCATGAAGGCTATTGGGGTCCTCACGTTGGCTACTACGGCGGCGTCAATTATGGCTTCGGCTACGGCGGCATAGGCTTTGCCGGCGGCGAGTGGCGCGGCGGACACTTCGCTTACAACACTGCGGTCATTCATGTGGGCTTCCACGGCGGCGTGGTCTTCAACGATCCGGGTAGAGTACATGTTGGCATCATCGAGAATCCCGGCCATGTCGGCTTCAGCGGCGGTCCGGGCGGCATCCACCACGACCCCAGCCCCACCGAACGCGTTGCCAGCCAAGACCACCACCTCGCGCCCACCGGCGTGCAGACCCAGCACCAGGGCGGCGCAGCCTCGAATCCCGGCGCGTGGGCCAAGAATAACGGTGGCCATCCGGCCAATGCGGTTGCCAGCAGACCGTTGCAGGGCGGACCGAGCATGCACACCAGCAGCACAACCACCACGCACTCAAGCACCAGTACCACAACCACCACGAGCCACACGGGCAACATGAACGGTAGCCACAGCACAATGGCTCCGGCGCATAATACCAGCGTTGGCGCGGCATCAAGCCATAGCACCCCTGAAATGAACAACCGGCCCTCCACGCAGCCCCACAACTCCTTTGGCGGCTCAACCAGCGGTTCACATCCAGCACCGCAGGTCTCGCATCCTGCGCCCCAACCGTCACATTCAGCGCCAGCGCCAACCCCCCATCCGCAGATGATGCAGCAACATTCTGCGCCAGCGCCGCATCCTCAGGCGCAGCATTCGGCCCCGGCACAGCATCAGGCGCCAGCTTCGCATCCCGCACAAGAACCCCACGGGAAGAGGTAGCCAGAGCAGCTCCCGCTCGCAACCAAAGAGGCCCACGGGTTAGCCGTGGGCCTCTTTGGTTCTTAGAATCTGTCCACAAACTAAGTTCTTCTCAGCAGTGTGTGAGTGAAACTGATCCAGATCATGGTTTCCGAGGAGGTTGGGCGAAGTTCGTAGTCTTTGCTCAATCTTCTCGACCAT
>JBEKWJ010000106.1:0-8983 GCA_049513195.1 Occallatibacter sp. | reverse complement strand
TCAGGCTCCAATTTATGGCCGAAGCGGTCATTATCTCGCTGGACGGCGGCATCATCGGCATCTTGGTAGGGCTGACGCCGCCCTTGGCCGTTCGTTTCTTTACCGACTATGCCGTCCCGATCTCTCCCTGGTCCGTCGTCATTGCCTTAACCGTAGCCACGCTGGTGGGCATCATCTTTGGCACTGTACCGGCCACTCGCGCCGCCCAAATGGATCCCGTCGAGGCGCTCCGAGATGAGTGAACACGAGCGCCCGGCCCCAACTCCCAGCGACCAGCCAGGGGATGCCCCCACTCAAGGCCCCAGCCTCAAACTGCTCTATGGCTTGCTTGCCTTCGCTCTGGCCGCCGCAATCGGCTTCGCGCTGTTGATCGTGCTGCCGTTTTATCATCGGCAATAGCGGGTTAAATCATCGCCGTTTTCTAGGTGACGGAAGCGAGAATACGGATAAGGTGAGGCGGAAAGAGAGGAAGACAGGGAATCAAGCGAAATCTATTGACATCGACACCACAGCGGCTAAACAATGCGACATACGGCTCATTCCATATGACCGCTCAACTCCTTGAAAGGCTGGTACGAGCGTGTTGGTCAAAATACAGAATGAAAACACATTCCTGCGAGCTTGCGCGGAAGGGCTAAACCTTTTTGCTGGTTCTGGTTTCTCTGTCTTAGCCCAAGATTATTCCGGAAGAAATTTGCCGACAGGCTCTCAGCTTCAAACAGAGCTAATCACGCGATTCAGTTTAGATTCGACAGAAGACCTTACCCTCCCGCAATTATGCACAATTATTGAATCTGAGCGTAGGGATGAGCTTTATTCATTTTTGAGGGAACGGTTTACCGTAAAATCATTCGATCCGGCGTATTTGTCGATTGATTCCCTTCTCATCAAGTCGATCTTTACGACGAACGTAGATGACCTGTTTTTTAAGATATATGCGGAGAGCAAGAATTGTTATCTTAACGATATGTCGATAAGGGGCCCTTCCCTTACAGATCGGTCAGCAATCGATTTCATTGCATTGCATGGATCCATCGTACATACAGGTGAGAGCCTTGTCTTCGGTGCCTCTGATATTGCCGCGTCGTTTTCAGCGGATCCGGATAAATGGTATTTGTTAACTGAAAAGATACAGAAGCGGCCGACTCTTTTTTGCGGGTACAGTCTCGCGGATGCAGGAACTTTGCAAGCGCTAAATCCGAGAACCACTAAGGGACGCGTGCATCAGGACAAATGGATAGCGCTAAATGAGCCAACTCAGGGCGATATAAGATATTTTGGGGCGCTTGGTTTCCAGATTATTGAGTCTGACACATTGTCTCTGTTGGACTATATTAGATCAAATGCTCAGCCTACCGAACCGACAACGCCGAAAACAAGATCGACTGCTCACATTTTTCCAGAGTATGCGCTTCCTGCGCCCGGTAGTGTGCCAGTTAGACCGATACTTGATTTTTGTCTTGGGAATTCGCCAACGTGGCCTGATATATACACGGCGAGGATTCCGCGTACCCATCACTTTGCAAGAGTTCAGAACTTGATTAATGCTAAACAGAACACCATTGTTCTTGGAATGCCAGCTTGCGGTAAAACGACTTTGATGATGCAGCTTGCTTCACAATCTCAATTTGAAGGACATAAAATTGTCTGCAATTATCTCACGGAAGCCAGAGCTAGGTTAATAATTCGGAAATTGGAATCAGAACATGCTCTTATTTTCGTTGATGACTTCGCGGATGCTATAGAGTCCTTTAACGTGCTTTCATCAAATCGAAACGTGACAGTTATAGCTTTTGACCGGGATTTGAACTTCGAGAGTGTGTCCCACAGAATAGACAAGAGCACAGTCCAGATTGTCGAGGTTTCAGAACTAAATGCACGTGACATCCAAGACGTATTCTCGTTCATCCCGAGCAGGATTCGTGGAGATTCTTATTCGGCTCCGAGGATGGGTGAAGGGGTAGAGCCATCATTATTTGAAGTTATCGAAAGCAACATCACTGAAGCAAAACTTAACGAGAGATTTAGAGATGTACTGCGCGAACTGGAGAAAGATGAAGAACACATTCATGATTTATTAGTTATGTGCTGCTATGTTCACTCATGTCGAACTCCAGTTTCATTCGATATGGCGATGGCATTTATGAGATCAGTCATTTCCGACTATGACGAACTATACATTTGCTTTGACAAACTGAAGAGTTTAGTCGTCGATTACGGGGGTGAATTCGCCGATTCCGAACAAGATCATTTTACGCCCAGGTCAAGCCTCGTGTCTGAAGCGATATTGAAGCAGGTGTCTGCGGCTTCATTTCAGAGGGTATTGATTCGTTTTCATAGCGAAGTATCGAGTCTCCGGATATGCCGCTTCGACATATTTCGGAGGCGTGCATTTGATGCTAAGTTTATTGAAATGGCGTTCCGTTCCTGGCAGGAAGGCATGGAATTCTATGAGCGTCAATACCAATACGACAGATCTCCGTATTTACGGCAACAGGGTGCGCTTTACCTTGCGCACAAGCGAAGATACATGGAAGCATTTCAGTGGATAGACGAGGCTGTCTCTCAAAGCGAATATAAAGTACCCTCGATTAGAAATACACATGCGATCATCCTTTTTAACGCCAATGTTAATGCCCTTGAGAGCGACGGAACCAAGCGAAATATGTTGGATCGGAGCATGGGAATCTTGGCGGAATGTTACAAAAGTGACAGTCGAAAGGTATACCACGCCGTGACATTTGCAGATCAATCAATCCAATACTTTGATCTCTACGCCGACCAACCGGCGCAGAAATACTTGGAAACCAGCGCAAAGTGGTTGAGAGATGAGGCACGAACAAACGCTTGGAACAGATCAGTACTGCGACTACTTAGACAGGTGGAGAGGAGGCTGCAGTGACCTTGAGATCCATGACTTGGCGCGAACTTCCATCTGCCATTAATGGTTGGCGGCCCATTGTGACGCTGCAGATCAAGACTTCCCGCCCGGCGACCAGCGCCGGAATCCCATCCACATTCGGATAGGCGCGGGTCAATGTATCCTCGTCAAAGCGAAGCGCGACCAGGCAAGTCGGGCAAGCCAACTGGCCCATCGCCGACGGGTCAAACACAGATGGCGGGCTGAAATCGGCGGGCATGAAGGCGTTACTGGATCGTTGCGTCGGGATTGGATGGCAGCTCAGGACCGGCGGGAGAGCCGCCAATCTTGGGACGGCTGGCAAACTCAGCTTCGATGCTCTGGATGGTGCCCGCCTTGGCAGATTCGTAGGCCACGCGAATGCCATTGTAGATGGCGCGGTCGTTCGATGAACCGTGGCCGATGATGCATACTCCGCGCACGCCAAGCAGTGGCGCGCCGCCATACTCCCGATAATCGAGGCGGTGGCGGAACTCGTTGAAGGCACGTCGCGAAAGCAGTGCCCCCACCTGGGCAGTGACGGTGCGCTTCAGCGACTCGCGCAGTACATCGCGCACAAAGCGGCCTACGCCTTCGCTGGTCTTCAACGCCACATTGCCCACAAAGCCGTCACAGACAATCACGTCGGCCAGGCCGCTGAAGATGTCGCGCCCCTCGACGTTACCGATGAAGCGAATGGGCAGCGCCTTGAGCAGCGGATAGGCCTCGCGGGTCAGGTCGTTGCCCTTGCTCTCTTCTTCACCGATGGAGAGCAGACCGACGCGCGGATTATCGATTTTAAGCACCGTGCGGGCATAAATCTCGCCCATCACGGCAAACTGCGCCAGATTCTGCGCCTTGCAGTCCACATTGGCGCCCACGTCGAGCAAAACGCAGGGATTGCCGGTGGAACTAGGCATGGGAGTCGCCAGCGCGGGACGGTCCACTCCGGGCAGAGCGCCCAGCACACCTTTTGCCGTGGCCATGGCCGCGCCCGTGTTGCCTGCGGTCACGAATCCTGCTGCTTTGCCGTCGTGCACCAGCTTCAAACCTACACGAATTGAACTGTCTTTCTTGGTTCGGTAGGCGTGCGCCGCCTTCTCCTCCATGCCGATGCGTTCCGAGGCATGGTGGATGACGATGGGCAGGTCATCGTTGTCGAGAGCTTCATCCAGCAGATCATGCAGCTCCGCCTCCGGACCCACCAGGTGGACCCTAACGGGCAGTGCTTTGCAGGCGAGGATCGCCCCGCGAATCTCCGCTTCCGGAGCTTTGTCGGTGCCTACGGCGTCAAGCGCAATGTCGATCAGCATGGGCGCGTTGGGTTACTTGGCTGCTTCCTTCACATCGACTACGGCGCGGCCCTTGTACTCGCCGCATTTGGGGCAGGCGCGATGGGGCAGTTTCTTCTCGTGGCAGGCGGGACACTCAGAGACGCCAACGGCGGTCAGAAAGTCGTGGGAGCGGCGAAGTGCAGTGCGGCGCGTCGAATGGCGCCTTTTCGGATTAGGCATAACAAAAAATTCCTTTCGTCTCTCGGCCCGCATCGGACCTTATCCAGCGTCAGCCCATGCAAAACCTGAATGCCTTCCGGCACGGGCGATCACCGTCAATGATCCAGATATTCTCTGGGGGCTTGCTTACTTTGACTCGATCCGGCTGCGAAGATCGGCCAGCGCTTCCCAGCGGGGGTCGCCCCCGACACAGGTACAAGGCTGGCTGTTGCGGTCTGCGCCGCAGCGCGGGCAAAGTCCTTTGCAGTCAGGCTTACAGAGCGTCCTGACCGGCAGGGACAAAAGCACCTGCTCGCGCAGCACATCTTCAAGCGAAAGACTGTCCTTTAGATAATACCCGATTTCCGTCTCCTGCGCAGTAATGGAGCGTTCCGGGGCATCGGCGTCCGCAGCCACGGGCCGGAAGATCAGGTCGAAGGCAGCCTCTAGTGGAATCTCGACCGGCTCGACGCAGCGGGCGCACGGCACTTGAAATCTGCCTGCAAAGCTGCCCCGCAGCCGGATGTCAGCCACAACATCCTTGGGACCGCGATGTTCATGCAACACTTCGGCATGACCGCTGGTCGCCAGCAAGCCTTGCTGCTCAGCATCCTCGCCGAAATCGACTACTCCCGGGGCTAGTTCCAGGTCGAAGTCGATCGGTTCTTTTTCCAGCTCGCTTACCTTGAATTCCATAGTATGAGCCTAAGGCGCTCCGTTCCCGCCGTCAATGCAGCCAGTGACAGCCCAGTTTATGCTGGTAATAGCTCGATGCCCCAACCGGAGGCGAAGATGCGAATCAGAGATGCTGTCCCCACAGACTTTGACGACATTACCGCAATCTACAACGAGATACTTACCAGCTCGACTGCAATCTACAGCGATACTCCAGCCACCTGCCAGGACCGGCTTGCGTGGCGGAATGCGCGCCTCGCCCAAGGCTACCCGGTGCTGGTGGCTGAAGACGCCAATCGAATCGCCGGTACGCCTCCTTCGCAGACTTCCGCGCCTGGCCCGGCTACAAATTCACGGTAGAAGGCACTGTGCACGTTCATCCAGGGACGCGGGGCCAAGGCGTTGGAACGGAGTTGCTCAAGGCGCTCGTTGCGCGCGCCAACGGGCGCAAAAAACACACGATGATTGCCGGAGTGGACTTGGAAAATGCGGGATCGCTGCGTTTTCTCGAGCGCTTCGGCTTTCAGCGGGTCGCCCTGCTGCGCGAAGTCGGATTCAAATTTGACCGTTTCCTCGATCTTGTCTTTCTGCAATACTGGATTACGCCACCTGTTCGAAGCCATGAATGATCGTCGTCCCGCATTTTCCATCAAGAACGGTTCAGAAGGCATGATCGACAAGGTCACATCCATTTCCGCAGTTTCCGTCAGCACGCGGGTGGCGGTACCCGAAGACCTGCCCCGCCTGATTCCCCTCATCAACGCCGCATTTTCCATCGAAACCTTCTTTGAAGGCACGCGCACGGACGA
Source organism: Occallatibacter sp. (assembly GCA_049513195.1). Lineage (GTDB taxonomy): Bacteria > Acidobacteriota > Terriglobia > Terriglobales > Acidobacteriaceae > Telmatobacter. The sequence continues at coordinate 3,107 of JBEKWJ010000106.1, read as the reverse complement.
AGAGCGACTGACGGCCATGATGCAAAAAGGCGCGATACTGGCGGCCGAGGATGGCGACGGCCAGATCATTGGCTGCGTCTACACTGAGGTGCGCCCAACACCCAAGGGAATCCGCGGCTACATCGGCCAGCTCGCGGTCGATCCCGCTCTCCAGAGCCGGGGCCTCGGCATGCGCATCATGGAGGCCGCCGAGGAGCATCTGCGCAGTCAGGGATGCGCGGCCATCGACATCCTTGTCCTCAGCCTGCGCCCCGAACTGCCGCCCATCTATCGCCGCCACGGCTATATTGAGAGCGGAATCGAGGAGTTCCACTCCACCCGTCCGCTCAAGCCCGGAGCAGAATGTCACTGCATCGTCATGTCCAAGGACCTCTAACCTTCGGCAGATGATCGCCTTTCATTAGCGTCATCTGAAGCTGAGATTCAAGCAGTCTGGCACCCCCGGTGCGCACTGTGTGGCCCCGAAGCCCCAAGGTTAGCAGAGGTTGCGCGCCTCCTTTTTCTCCGTTGGGCAATCAAAAGATGAAAGTACTCATGTCCCGCCGGATCACGCCGATAAAATCCCTGAGTTGCCCAGAAAGGATTACCGGCATGCAGTGGCTGCGCAATCTACCTATCTCACGCAAATTCATTTTCGCTTTTGGCATCGTCTGCGGTCTCTGCATCGTGCTGGGTGTCTACACATTCGTCACTTCCCGAAGCATCGCTGTAAAAAGTGCGGATGTGAGCGAAGACTCATTCCCTTCCGTGCTAGCTCTGGCCCAAATGCGAGGAGCAGCCAATACGGTGCGGCGCGAGGATCTTGAGTTGCTTTTATGCCAGACTCCAGCATGTTCCACCGCGCACGGCGAGTCACGTCAGAAAGGTGTCGATACCTATCAGACGACCGTCAAAGTGTACGAACCGATGGTCAGCTATCCGGGCGAACGCGAACTCTACCAGAAATTCGCCGGCAGCTTTGCTCAGTACCTTGATGTCAGCAACCGCGGCAACGCACTATTGGCAGCCACAAAGACTGGCGATGCCTTGGATCTGCTTACGTCGGATTCCGCAAACGCGAATATTGCCGCTGCCATAACGGTAATGAGCGAAGACCTCAATCTCAATGCCAAATACGGTACAGAGGAGTCGAAGGGCGTCACCCTGGCCAGCAGCCGCGCCACCTGGGTCGCCACAGGGGCTACTGTATTGATCGTCCTGCTTTGCGCTCTCACCGGCATTCTGCTCACGCAGTTAATCGCACCCCGGTTAACTGAGGTGCTCGTCGCACTGGAGGCCCTGGCAGCCAAGGATCTGACCGCCTATATCGAAGCCACTGGACGTGACGAGATCGGCCGCGTGGCCAATGCCTTTAACGCTAGCGTTGCTTCGATGCGCAGCGTATTGCAATCCGTGGCTCAGGGCGCAGAGACGCTCTCCGCGGCCACAACTGAGATCAGCGCTCGCGCTGTCGAATCCGCCGGCAACGCCCATTCCCAATCCAGCAAGACCAACCAGATTGCCGCCGCAGCGCAGGAGATGACCGCAACCATCGGCGAGATCAGCCACAACGCCGAAAGTGCCGCCAGCTCCAGCCGCGTCTCCGCGGAGACCGCCAACCAGGGCGGAACGGTGATGCAGGCCGCCGCAGTCACCATGGAGAAAATTGCCGGGGCGACGAGTTCGGTCTCCGAAAAGATGACCTCTCTGGCACACCGCTCCGAGGAGATAGGCAAAGTCGTCAATGTGATTCAGGAGATTAGCGAGCAAACCAACCTGCTGGCCCTGAATGCAGCCATCGAGGCTGCCCGCGCCGGTGAGCATGGGCGGGGCTTTGCCGTCGTCGCCGGTGAAGTTCGCCGCCTGGCAGAACGCACCAAGAGCGCCACCGAAGAGATTTCAGGAACGATCCGCAGTATCCAGGAAGAGACGCGAGAAACCCTCCAGGTGATGCAGGATAGCCGCGCAGCTGTCGAAACCGGCATGAACGAAACCGCCCACGCCCGCAAGAGCCTCGAAGCCATCATCGAATCTTCGAGACAGGTCGAACACCAGATTCATCTGATCGCCACCGCCGCCACCGAACAGACATCCGCTTCTGGCGAAATCTCCGAGTCTGCCGGTCATATATCGCAGTTGTCGGTCGAAAATGCTCAAGGCGCCGAAGAGGCCGTTGAGGCTCTCAAGAATCTGGCATCTCTGGCCAGCGATCTGGACGGCATGATTCGCCAGTTCCGCCTGGATGGCGAGCAGCAGGCGGGCGGAAGATTGGTTGGCAAGAACCAGATGGCTGGGCACTCCACATTTCGGGCCGCGCACTCGTAAACCTTCGACACACGGCCGGAATTGCACTGAACCTACGATCCACTGGCGATTAAGAATCATCGCCGGAAGACAGAAGTTTTCACTACTTTCGTTACGCTGCCGGGGTTCTTTCCGGCAGCGTTTTTTTTGGATCGCCAAGCCTATCCTTGAGAGTACAGGCTTTCACGCGCTGAGCCACAGGTCTGTGAACGACCGGGGCAGCGGCGCAGCTTTTGCCGTTACGCACTGACTCGGTCAGCCGCGGCTTGTTCATCTCTCTCTTCACGCAAGAGACGATCTCTTCGTCCCTCATGGGCCTCATCTTGACTCTCATGGTGAACCCCTTTTACGCGATAAGCTATCAGTTCACTCTCGAATCCAAGCTTGGAGCTTCCCCCAGTTTCATCGCGACCAGCACCTCCAGAAGCGTGGCCGAATTGCGGACATTTCCCGATAGAACCGAGAGCGCCTCCGCGATTGGAGCATGTTGTGCCGCCAGCACATCGAGGCTGTCGCTTACTTTATGGAGTTTTTTGGCTTCTAGCAGAATTTGGTTGGCGGGCATGAATTTGCGCAGCCTTCTAAGAGCCTTCAAGGAAGCTGGACCGGCCTTTACTGCTGCCGTCTCTCACCTTCTCTGCAGGTAGCACTAGCATCATTCGCGCTCAGTGTCTGTACTCATTGGACCAACCCCCAGGACAAACGCATCTTCTTCGATGCTTGCAGAAGATTACCTTCCCCAGGCGCACAATCGAAGAATGAAACATGACTACAGCCGCAGGCCGTTCCTGTTCCCTGATCCCTGTTCCCTGTTCCCTGATCCC
>JBEKWJ010000105.1:0-9679 GCA_049513195.1 Occallatibacter sp. | reverse complement strand
GCAAGCCCCTCAATGAGATTCTCGGCATCAGCTACAGAAAAGATGGCAAGGTCCTTCACAACCCCGACCGCCCGCAAATCGAAGACCTGGACGCGATGCCCTGGGCCACCAAAATCTACAAGCGCGATCTGGACGTGACGCGCTACAACGTGCCCTTCCTGCTCCATCCCTTCATCGCGCTCTACTCGTCGCGCGGCTGCCCGGCGCAGTGTACCTTCTGCCTCTGGCCGCAGACGCTCAGCGGACACGCATGGCGCAAACGCTCCACCGACGATGTTGCCGCCGAAATGGCATGGGCCAAGCAAAACTTCCCCGAGGTGAAAGAGTTTTTCTTTGACGACGACACCTTCAACATTCAGGGCCCCCGGACCATCGAACTCTGTGAAAAGCTGAAACCGCTGGGCCTTACCTGGAGCTGCACTTCGCGCGTCACCACCGACCGAAAAACATTGCAAGCGATGAAAGAGGCCGGCTGCCGGCTGCTCATCGTGGGCTTTGAATCCGGCGACCCGCAGATCCTCAAGAACGTCAAGAAGGGCGCCACTGTCGAACGCGCCCGCGCCTTCGCAAAAGACTGCCACGACCTCGGCCTTTGCATCCACGCCGACTTCATCCTTGGCCTGCCCGGCGAAACCAAAGAGTCCATTCGCAACACCATCAACTTCGCCAAGAAGCTCGATTGCGAAACCATTCAGGTCAGCATCGCGCACGCCTTCCCCGGCACTGAGTTCTATGACTACGCCAAGGCCAACGGCTTTATCGTAAACTCGGCTGCCATGATGGATGAAGGCGGCCATCAGATGGCGCACATTGAATATCCCGGCCTGCCCACGGATTACGTCCTGGAGATGGTGCACCGCTTCTACGACGAGTACTACTTCCGGCCCAAGGCTGCCTTCCGCGTGGTCTGGAAGGCGTTTGTGAATCGCGATCTGCCCCGGCTATATATCGAGGCTAAGGCGTTTCTCAAGCTGCGCTCGCAGCGCAACAAGATGGTCAAGACTGCGCGCAGTAAACCAGTCGAGGCGACAGCGAGAGCGTAGGTCCAGCGGTGTGTTCCACAAATGATTCGTGCCCCATCCATTCCGCTTGTTTCTGCGGAATGGGTGGGATTCCACCAACCAGCGCCCCATCGTCAGGATAGAAACACCGATGGCCCATCCCAAACTCTTGCCGAGGCAATACCTGATTCTGGCACTGGTCTCGGTCTGCACACCGCTCGGCGATAGTTGCCTGTCCCGAGGCATGACCACGCTGCCGCCCATCTCTCTCTCTCATCCCGCCGCGCTCATTGCGGCTGTCTTCACTCCCTGGATCGTGCTTGGGATTGCCTTCCTCATCTGTTTTTTCGCCAGCTATCTGACCGCTTTATCGTGGGCCGATCTCACCTTTGTGCTGCCCGCTACGGCCATGGGCAACGTGATTGTCGCGCTGCTCGCCCACCTCTGGCTCCATGAGGCCATCTCGCTTCAGCGCTGGTTCGGCATCGTACTGATTACCGTGGGCGTCGGATTCGTCGCGCGAGGGCCATCGTTGACAGAGAGGCCCGAAGCCGGTACCCCCGATCGCGTCGAAAATGCCGAGCCTGCGTTGTTGAAGGAGCCGTCGCTGTGACGATTCCTGCCCCTCAACCCGGTTTCTGGTTCGCCACTGCCGTGATCGCCGCCGTCGTCCTCAGCTCCACAATTGGCGAAGTACTCACCGCCGCGGCAATGAAGTCCATCGGCGACCTGGACGAGATTCGCGCTCACTCCGGCTTGAAAGGCGCGATTCGCGCCGTCATCACGTGCCCATTGTTCTTTATCGGCGTGATTTTTCTGGCCCTGGCTTTCTTTTCGCTGCTCTTTACGCTCAACCACCTGAACCTGAGCCTGGCAGGACCAGCCACCGCCTCCCTCACTCTGGTCACCAATGCCGTCGCGGCTAAGTTCTTCCTCAAAGAAAATGTAGACCGGCGTCGCTGGACTGCTGCCGTGCTGGTTTGCATCGGAGTCTATTTTCTGGCGCATTGACGCAAAGGCCAAGGCCGACCCACTTCTTCCAGTGCGGTTGCAGAAGATTACCTTCCCCAGGCGCACAATCAAAGCGTGAACAAGAACCAGAGCCGCCCCGCCATCTGTCGCCTATTCCCTGTTCCCTATTCCCTGTTCCCTGTTCCCTATTCCCTATTCCCTGTTCCCTGTTCCCTATTCCCTGTTCCCTATTCCCTGCTTCTAAGCTACCCTCCTATACGATATTTATTTTTGGCCCTGTTTTCTTGCAGATAATTTAAACAATTGCGAGAATCAGGGATATTTTCAACAACATACAGTCAGAGCCATACCAGAATATGAATATGCAGCCAAAAGACTGATTTCCGTTTTGCAGATCATTACCATATTTTGTCGATCACTTTTCGACCGGCTTACTGCACATCTGCCAAGTTCGCCGGAATCTCAATCGAGACCAGCGTGCCGCGCCCCGGATTGCTGACCACGCTGAACTTGGCCTCATTGCCATAAAGCACTTCCAACCGCTCCTGAACGTTCTTCATGCCGATGCCGGCGCCGCGGCGGCTGAGCGCCGTGGCCGGGCGGTTGCCCATGCCGACGCCGTCGTCGGCCACTTCGATCCGCACCCGATCTCCATCGAGCCGGCTGCGTAGCGTGACCGTTCCACCTTTCAGCCGCGGCTCTAGTCCATGCTTGATGCTGTTTTCAATCAGCGGCTGCAGCAGAATGCTCGGTACCAGAACCTCCAGCGTTCGCGGATCAATCTCCTTTTCCACGCGCAGCTTGTCTGCGCCAAACCGCACCACTTCAATGTCAAGATAATCGTCGGTAAAGCTCAGCTCTTCACTCAGTGGAACGTAGCTGTCATGATCCTTGAGCAACGCGCGCAGAATATTGCCCAGCTTCACGATCATCTCGCGAGCCAACTCCGGCTTCATCCGCACCAGTGAGGCAATGGAGTTGAGCGTATTAAACAGAAAGTGCGGATTGATCTGGCGTTGCAGCGCATCCAGGCGAGCCTCCAGCAACAGGCGCTTCTGCTCTTCCAGCTTCATCTCGATGCGCAGAGCGTTCCACACTTTCAACGCAATACCAACGCTGATCGGCGCGCATAGCCACACCAGTGCCTGCACCCAAAGCCTGCTCGCGAGCAATGCAAAGAGCCGATGAGGGTAGGTGTGGGCAATCCAGTCACGACAGGCTTCAGCGGCCACAATAAGAAACAGCATGAGAAACTGGCGGTCGATGCGCGGCTTGATCACGTTGCGGCGAATCCAGCGGTAGAGGCTCAGGTCAATCAATGGCGTGAAAGACCAGATCTCTTCTTTCTCAACAAAGCGTCCCAGCAAGCCAGCCGCCAGACCCAGGGCAACATTGAAGGGCAGAGCAAGAAACTCGTGGTGGTACACCGCTGGCCCAGACAACACCGCGCCGCCCAGCATTGCCCACTCAGGGCCCAACAGCAACCCCAGCAGGATAACCGTCTCGAATGAGATGTCAGCCGCCAGAAAGTTGGGCACCGCGATGCGAATCCATACGCCCAGCGTCAGAGGAACCAGAAAGAACGCCAGCAACGCCAGAGTCTGTCGGGGCCGCCGCTGCTCGGCGAAGAACAACCGCCTGAACGTCGTGACCCGCGCCAAGACGCTAGCCACCGAAGCCACCACGCCCAGCTTTACCAGCAGCGTAATCAGGATCAGATTGTCGGTCACCGCGGCGTGTCCCGATGCAGGGCCTTCACCTGGTACCCGGCCACCTTCAGCGCCGCAGTGATCTCCTCAACCATCATCACGCTGCGGTGCTGTCCCCCCGTGCAGCCAAAGGCGACCGTCAAATAACTCTTGCCCTCTTCGACATAGTGCGGCAACAGGTAAAGCAACAACTCCTTGACCCGCTCAAGAAACTCCAAAGTCTGCGGAAAACCCCTCACATAAGCGGCCACCTTCGGGTTGAGGCCGGTTAGTTTGCGAAACTCCGGAACAAAATGAGGGTTGGGAAGAAAGCGTACATCGAAGACCATATCCGCATCCAGCGGCACGCCGTTCTTGAAGCCAAAACTAAGACACGAGACCAGCAGGCGCTTGCTCTCCTCCTCGTTGCCGAAGCGTGTCTGGATCTGGGCGCGCAACTCATGCACGTTATAGTTCGAGGTGTCGATCAGCGTGTCCGCAACATTGCGGATGGGGTCCAGCAACTGCCGCTCTTCGACGATCGAGCGCGAGACTGTTTCTTGCTTGCCCAGCGGATGCGGCCGCCGCGTCTCCGAGTAGCGCCGCACCAGCACCGCATCCTGCGCATCAAGAAAGACTACGCGCGTGCTGAGTAGCCTCTTCACACTTTTAAGAATCTCCGGCAGGCGGTCGAGAGTCTGTCCCTCGCGCACATCCACCACAATCGCAGCGCTCTGAATCTCTGCGGATTTCTCAACCAAAGCGGCAAAATCGGGCAGCAATTCCAAGGGCAGATTGTCGACAGCGTGAAAGCCCAGATCCTCGAAAGCCCTGAGCGCTGATGCCTTGCCCGAGCCAGAGATTCCGGTTACGATGATCAGTTCCTTGCAGGCCTTATCCAACTTCTCCACCGTCTTGTCCGCTCTGGCGCCATTGCGCACAGACGTCTGCCGGGATATGGGCTTCGAAGGCCTCATGGGCACCATCCTACACTGAGAGGCGGCCTCCGCGCTCGGATTCGGCCGAAGAATGGAAATACGTCTTGCTACACATGACCCAGCCAACATGCGGGACGAGGTTCCCGGCTCAAGCTTCCGGCGCAAACTTCCACGTGCCACGCTCAGCGAATCTTTGTGCGTGAGACAAATCCAATGCCGGTGACAATAGCGGCCCCTGTCCCACTTCGCAACCCATCCGAACCAGCGCTTCCAACTGCTGTTGGGTCTCGATCCCTTGTGCGATTACCTGCACACCCAACTTGGAGCCCAACTGAATCAGCGATTCCAGGACGGCCACCTGGCGGCCCGTATGGGTCGCGGCCAAGGTCAGCCTGGGTTCCAGTTTTAGCACGTCGAGAGGCAGCCGCACCAAGTGGTTCAAAGGCGCCAGTCCCGAACCAAAATCACCCACCGCCAAGCGCACGTTGCAGTCGAGCAGGCGTTCAAATACGGCAAGGGCCGCATCGGGGTTCTCGCTCAACGTCGCCTCCCCAATCTCCAGCAGAAGCCTCGCCGGATCAGCCCCGGTGGCCGCCAGCGTCTTTTTCAACTGCGCCACAAAATCAGGATGGTAGAACTGACGTAGCGTCACGTTGGTCGCCAGGGTCAGCTCGATTTGCGGCAGTGCCTCCGTCCAGATCTGCAACTGCCTGCAGACCAGGCCCATTTTCTCGCGACCCAGGCTGATCGAGAGCCCGGTCTCTTCTGCAATCGCCTGCAGATCGCTGAAGGTGGCCACAGTTCCATCCGCGCGGCGCCAGCAGAGCAGCGACTCAAAGCCTTCGAGTTTGCCGCTGCTGAGGCCGCAGATCGGCTGATACCAGACCTCGAATTGGTGCTCGTCCAGCACCCGGCGCAACTCCTGCTCGAGCTCATGCAGGCTGGTAGCCGCAACTTCCAACTGCTTGTCGAAGATTTCGAAGCGTCCGCCGCCGTCCTGCTTGGCATGATACATGGCAAAATCAGCGTCGCGGATCAGCATCTCGGGAGCCACGTGGTCCGGTGCGGCCATCGCTACGCCTATCGAGGCGAAGGCTCGCAGAGTGCGGCCGCAGACCTTGAACTCGGGCTCCATCGCTTGCAGAACACGACTGGCCACACGCTTGATGTCGGCAATCGATCGGATGTTCTCTACCAGTATGGCAAACTCGTCGCCGCCCAGCCGGGCTGCCGTGTCCTGGGGACGCAGCGCGCCACACAGCCGCTCGGCTACCGCGATCAATAACTCATCGCCCGCCGCGTGACCCAGTGAATCGTTGATCTCCTTGAAGCGGTCCAGATCCAGAAAGAGCACACCGCAATTCTGACCACGGCGGCGCGACCTCTGGATAAACGCCTGATTCAAGCGATCGAGAAACAGCGCGCGATTCGGCAATCCCGTGAGCGTGTCGTGGAGGGCGTCATGTTGCAACTTGGCTTCCATCCGCTTGCGCACGCCGATGTCGCGGAAGGTAATCACAAGACCAGCCTTCTCCCCATTCTCAGCGAGCGGGCGCACCTCTAGAGCGACTTCCATCAGTGCGTCTTCTTTGTTCTTGCGTACCGTGTCGAGCGACGCGCTTCCGAATTCCTCCATGGTCTTGCGCAGCAGCGCGATCTCTTGCTGGCGCGCTTCCGGCACAATGAGCTCCCGCAGATTGCCTCCGATAGCTTCTTCCGCCGTATAGCCGAAGATCCGCGTGAAGGCCGCGTTGACATACGCAATGCGCTTGCCGCGCAGAACAACCACGGCGTCAGGAATGCAGGCGAGCACGTCCTCCATCATCCGCTGATTGGCGGAGTACGAGTTTTCCGGAAGATTCAAGCCTGCATTCCTCTATGTACTTGTCTAAAGACTATGGAAGCTCCACCAGTTCCATCTGGCCGTCGCGGCGGCGATGGAGGACAAATAACTCTCCCGATAAATTGTGAAAGATCAAAAGGTCGCGGTCGCGAAATTCGGTTTCTTTGACTGCCTCCTCGATCGTCATGGCCTTCAGAGCGATAGCCTCGGAACTTGAGACAATATGCGGCTCGACAACTGTCTTGCCCGCTGGAAATGAGTGCACCGTGATCGCCGCGCTGGCCGTCTTGCGCGCGCGGACGGGCTTCGCCTCCGCCGCCCCTGACTCCGTTTGCGCAGCACGCGATTTTGGCCGGGCAACCGGAGGCGCTGAGAGCACCTTCTCCTCCTTGGGCAGACGTTTGCTCTCGATCCGCCGGTCGCGATGGCGGCGCGCTTGATTCTCAGCGTGTTCCAGAGCCTGGCGCAACGCTGATTCCAGCGTGTCGGCCTTGCCTGTTGCCACGATCGTCTGCAGCCGGGCTTGTATCGTTAGCTCGGCAATTTGCAGACGCTTCTGCGCTCCGAAAACAATGCTGGCGCGCGCGCTCTTGCCCAAAATCCGGGCGATCCGTTCCATTCCCTCCTCGGCCTGCACACGCAGCGCCTTGGAGATCTTCACTTGTCTCGCGGTATACTCCACTTCCATGGTCAGCCTCCGCTTCTTGTTCTCGCAGCATCTTCTATCTGCCGGAGATAATGGATTCTACAGCAATTCCCTGAAATCCGTACACCGTAGCTTTGGAACGCAGGGTTCGGTGATTCCTACCCCGTAACAGGTGAAGCCGATCCGGAAATCTGCAGAACAATCGCTCAGTTCCCTGCTCGTCTATCCGTCGCGGCGACGGCGCTGGTGTGTTGAAGGAATGTTCATATCCTCGCGGTACTTCGCCACCGTGCGGCGAGTGAGTTGAATGCCTTGGGCCTGCAGCATGGCGGCCAACTGATCGTCGGTCAGCGGGTGGCGCGCATCCTCCTCTTCAATCAGCTTGCGAACTTTGCGCTTGAGCACCAATAGCGGCGTGTCAGCGCCCTCGGGCCCGTTCGATCCCTCGGAAAAGAAAAAGCGGAGCTCAATAACTCCCTGCGGGGTATGCGCATATTTATTGGCCACCGCGCGGCTCACCGTCGAAGGATGAACTCCGATCTCCTCGGCCACTTCCTTGATCATCATCGGACGCAACGCCTCGATTCCGATCTCGAGAAAATCCTGCTGGCGACGCACGATGACTTCGCATGTCCTCAAGATCGTGCTCTTCCTCTGCGCAATATTGCGCATCAGTTGCATCGCCGACCGAAAGCGCTCCTTCACATAATCCTTGACCTCTTTGTCTGTGCTCTCGGCTGTCAGCATCTGCCGGTAGCGCCGGCTGAGCCTCAGGCTGGGCATATCCTCCTCATTCATCGAGACGATCCACTCCCCGCCGCGCTTGATAAAGACCACGTCCGGCTCGATCAGCCGCGACTGCTCGCGGTTATACTGGCGGCCGGGCCGGGGATCAAGAGTACGAATGAACTCAATCCCCGCGTGCGCCTCGGTGGCCGATATCTGGGCGGCATGCGCCAGTTCCTTCACGTCCCGCTTCTGCAGCATATGCAGGTGCCGGTCCACAATCAGCGCCGCCACCTCCATGCTGCGCCGCCGGTCCTCAAGCCGCTCTTCGGCCTCCGCGCGGAAACTAAGATGGACATCTTCGTCAATTTCATCCGGTTCGGCCGCTTGACGGGCAAATAACTGGGCAAACTCTTGCTGCTGTGCGGCAATCTGGATCAGCAGGCACTCTCGCAAATCGCGGGCGCCAACCCCGGCGGGGTCAAGGTGCTGCACCAGGTCGATGCCGCGGCGCAGCAACTCAAGCGCCGCTTCCATTTCAGCTTCTCCCTGGGTTGTGAGGAACGCGGCGGCGAGTTCTTCTTCGCTGCTGGCCAGGTATCCGCCGTCCTCCAGGTTGCCGATAATGAATTCGACCGCCTCACGCAGCTTGGGCTCCAGGGTCAGAGCCCCCAACTGCCACGCCAGATGATCGGCGAGAGTAGTAGGCTGCGAAAGGAAGTTCTCAAACGAAGGCTTGTCACTCTCTTCATACTCCGGCTGTGTGCGATAGCCGGGATCCAGGTAATCCTGGAAGTAAGATCCAAAATCGATTTCGTTGAAGGAATCTTTCGGTTGAGCCGCAGGCTCTTCAACCCCAGGCGCCAAGCGCTCCTCGATCCCGCGCTCCAGGCGTTCCTGGCGGCCCGCAACCTCATCCAGCATCGGAACCGTCTCGTCAATCTCCTCCAGGACGGGATTCTCCACCATCTCGGCATCGATCATCTCCCTCAGTTCCAACTTGTTGAGCGCCAGCACGCTCACCATCTGCATCAAGCCAGGAGTCAGGATCTGACGCTGTGAGACTTTCAGACTCAATTTGGGTTGCAGCAGCGCCATATGAGGGACTCATTCCCGTTTCGACTCACCGACAGTGTACTTTGGTGAGAAAGATGCTAAAGGTTAAAATGCCACAATTTGATCCGCCCGTTCCGTATTGGGCGGACCTCAGTCCCAAAATCGCTCTGTGAAAAACTTTGTACAGCTTTCAGCATAGAGGGATTGACGAAACGCAGATTACTTTATCCCAGCGTAAAGCCCTCCCCCAAGTAAACCCGTCGCACCTCCACGTCGTTGCCCAGCTCATGGGGGGTTCCGGCGCGGAAAATCCTCCCTTCGGCGATGATATAAGCCCGGTCGGTTACGCTCAAGGTCTCGCGCACATTGTGGTCCGTAATCAGAACGCCGATGCCGCCGGCCTTCAGGTCAAAGATGATCTTTTGCAACTCCAGCACGGCGATCGGGTCGATGCCGCTGAACGGTTCATCCAGCAGGATGAAGTTTGGTTGAATGCACAGCGAGCGCGCGATCTCTACCCGGCGGCGTTCACCGCCCGAAAGCGCATAGCCCCGCGTAGTGCGAATGTGGCCCAGATTCAATTGGTGAATCAGCCGCTCGGCCCTCACCCGCCGCTCCCGGTTGCCCAAGGGCTGCGCCTCCAGCACCGCCAGAATATTTTCTTCGACCGTGAGCTTGCGAAAGACCGAAGGCTCCTGGGGCAGATAGCTGATGCCGAAATTGCGTGCCCGCAGGTACATGGGCGTTTGCGTGATTTCGACCTCGTCCACCATCACGCGCCCGCTCTCGGGCTGCACCAGTCCTACAAT
>JBEKWJ010000104.1:0-9754 GCA_049513195.1 Occallatibacter sp. | reverse complement strand
TTCGGATCTACTTAATTCTAAACAGCTTACCCGTGGCAATGTTTTCGCTTTTCTTGCGCTTTTCGTTTGTAAATTATTGAAAATAAACAAGTTATTGGTGGAGGCGGCGGGAGTCGAACCCGCGTCCGAAATCGCTGTCAGCCAGGAGTGTTCATGCTTTGTCCGATTCCTTTGGGTTCGCTTCCGGCACTCAGAGCGGACAAGATGCGCCGAAAACTAGTCCGATGATCTCGCGCAAGCAACACGGACCGAGCCGCTCACGCCAGCCTACTGTATGACGTCCGCTCACAGCCCATAGGCGAAGCCGTGGAAGACGGCAGCTTATTTAATTAAGCTGCAAGTGGCAGACTGTAGTCGGCAACTTTAGTTTTGCAGGCGATTTCGGGTGCCCACACCCCGACATGACTCCTTTGCCGCAATCGATCCCGTCGAAACCGTGACGCCCCCAAACCGGGTGCGAGCCGGGCCAACTGGCTCGTGCTGCTTTCTCTATTCTATGCCAATTCCGGTTTGCCGCCCAGCCTACTGCTTCAGCAGATCGATGCTTTCGTATTCATGCCGCGCGATGGCGGCGCGAATCTCCGCTGGGGTCTTGCCAGCCTTGGTCTGCTGGTACGCGAAAAAACCCTCTTTAGAACAAGTGTCGCACTCGGTGCTGTGCGCGTTCTCATAGCAACTGCGCAGGCTGGTATGGCCCAACGCGCGGTCGCAACGGCAGTTGCATGGAAGCTGGTAGAGTACATTCCCAATCTTCGCTGCCTGCTGGTAGGCGTGTATCTGCCATGCATACTTGAAGTGTTCGCCAGTGAGCTGGCTGCCAGCCAGAATAGGCTTCAGGGCGCTTACCTTCAGCGGGGCCGATGGATGATAGGCTGGAACATCGTCGGCGGGATTGGACCATTGCGCGTAACTGGCCGCGGTCACGGCGCAGACAGCAACACCGAGAACCCAACGGCGCTTCAACCAGTTGTTGGTCATATGACCCTCTTTGCTTCTATTTTAGACTGGAACGAGCAAGAATCGAAAGCGAGCGCAGACAACATACGTGCATCCACTCTGGCGCAAAAAAAAGGCGGCACGAACGGTTTAGCTGTTCGTGCCGGGAGGCCAGTGACGCAAACTACTTCCAGTTTTGGAGAGAGCTATCTCAGCCGTCTCCTCAACGGGAATATATACACCTTAGCATAGATTCAGTAGAAGTCAAATACTAAAATCGAAATTTTCCAGCTTCCCAACAAATAGTCATTCGGAAACTCTAAATGCCCCAATGAACAGAAGCTTATGCAATTCTATCGTTCATAATCACGGATCGGAAAACTGCGAAAATCTTCCGTAATCCATTGTTAATCTTATACTTCCATCGCATCAAGTATTGCTCTTCCGTACTCGTCCATTCGCCTCAGGCCTGCAAGGGTCACTGCCTCACTGACTATTGCAAAGAGGTTAAGGCTTTCTCGCAGAGTGGGATAACCATCGCCAATATTAACCAGGCGGATACGGGCTCTCTCCATCCCGATTTCGGAATCTGGGGGTTGCACCCACCCCTTCAAGCTCAAAAAGAGAGCGTCAGACAGCCCCAAACGTCGTCAAGCCAACTTGTCCGCAGCAGCCGCAAGGTCAAAGTCCTTTGCTGTCAGGCCTCCCGCATCGTGGCTGATCAGGCTCAGCCGCACACGGTTGTAGCGAATATCGATGTCGGGGTGGTGGCCAACCGTCTCGGCGCGCTCGCCCACCCGATTGACGAAGGCCAATGCGTCATGAAAATCGCGGAAACTGAAGGTCCGGGTCAGCTCACCATTTTCGAGCTGCCATTCCGGCAGAACGCTGAGGTGGGAGGAAACCTCCTGAGCGGAGAATACGGTCATAGAGTTTGCTCCTGAACAATGATCGACTGCCTCTTGCGAAACCGCGGACTGGCCATACCCTTACTGCTTTTGCCGAAGGGCGCGCCGAGCCACAGCCCAGCCTTCCTTGATGATCGAACGAGCCCGCCCCACGGCCAGCGCTCCCGCGGGCACGTCTCTTGTGATGCAGGAACCCGCGCCAATGTATGCCCCATCGCCCACCGTAACCGGCGCCACGAGCGTGGAATCGCTGCCTACAAAGGCGTCCTGGCCGATGCGCGTGGTGTGTTTGTTCACGCCGTCATAGTTGCAGGTGATCACCCCGGCGCCAATATTGGTTCGCTCGCCCACTTCGGCATCGCCCAAATAGGTGAGGTGGTTTGCCTTCGCGCCCTTGCCCAGTTTGGCCTTCTTGGTCTCGACAAAGTTGCCTACATGCGCGTCCTCGCCAATTTCGCTTCCCGGACGCAGATGCGCAAAGGGGCCGATCTTGGCGCCGCTGGCAACCGTGCTTTCGGCCAGTACACAGCTTTGACGAATCAGCACGTTGTCGCCCAGCGTGCAATTCTCGATCACAGTATAGGACCGAATCAGGCAGCCAGAGCCGATTTTTGTGCGGCCCAGCAACTGCACAAATGGCTCGATCACCGTATCGGCGGCAACCTCGACCTCGGCGTCGATCACACAAGTTTCGGGCCGGTAGATGGTCACGCCCTGAGCCATCAGCCGGTTGGCCGTTGCCGCGCGCAATCTTGCGTCCAGCGCAACCAGCTCGGCGATGGTGTTGGCTCCCAGAACTTCCGCGGCCTCGGCTGCTTGAATGGCCACCACGCGCTCGCCGGCAGCCTCTAGCAGACAGGCCATATCGGTCAGGTAAAGCTCGCTTTGGGCATTGTTGTCGGTCAATTTGTCCAGGTGAGCGAGCAGAGGCGCGGTGCTAAAGGCATAGATGCCGGAGTTGATCTCGTGGATCTTCTGCTGTGCGGTCGTCAGCGCTTTTTGCTCGACAATAGCTTCTACCTCGGGCGGCATGATGTCTTGCCAGAGGGATGCTTTGCGCACGATGCGTCCGTAGCCTGTCGGGTCAGCGGGCGTTGCGGTCAAAATGGTCATTGCCGCCTTTTGAGCCTGATGGAATTGCCAGACCTGCGCGAGTGTCTCCGGTTTGATTAGCGGCACATCGCCGGAGAGTACAAGAATGTTTTCGTAATTTTGGATGGCTTCACGGGCACACTGAATGGCGTGGCCAGTTCCGCGCTGGACAGTTTGCTCAACGAAAAGCACTCCAGTCGAGGCTACGGCGGCGCGCACCTTCTCCGCCTGGTGGCCAATGACAACGAAGATTTCGCTGGGAGCGACGAGCTTGCTCGCGGCGGCAATGACGTGAGCCAACAGCGGCTTTCCGCCAATTTCGTGCAGCACTTTGGGCCGCTGCGACTTCAGCCGCGTCCCTTTGCCCGCCGCCATGATGACTACTGCTAACTTGCCCTTGCTCTCCATGCGCCGCTCCCTGGACTGATTTATTCCAATCCCCATTGTAGTTTCCCGGTCCATTGCGCCGGCTTGCGCGAGTGCGCCGATTTGTCTCCGATCTCCTGTTTGAACTGCTGATGAAAAAAGGGGCATTTTGGGAAGAATTGCCCGCTTTTCAGGGTAAAAAGAGGGCAAAATCGGCAGTTTTTGGCTACTTTTAGTCAGTAGTCTAAAATTACATCCTATTGATTATGTGTGGTTTATGAGAGATACGAGGGTAAAAATAGGGCTTAAACAGGGTAGGGGGGGTGGGGGTCAGCCTGAAAACAGCGAAGAGAGGACGAAGAATTGAGAGAATGCAAAGCCCTGTTCATCGATTAATTCCATTGTGCGCGCCGGGAGGTAATTTATCGGCAAGAGAATCTTCTGTGATGACAGGATACGGAGAATGCGGTGTTCTGATTATCCCGCAGATAGAACCCTGTACAAAAAACTTTAGAGCGATGGAACTATCCCACCCTAGCCGCAAAAACAAAAACGCGGCGAGGATGGGGCACCCCATTCTCATTCTTATCCCGCAGATAGAACCCTGTACAAAAAACTTTAGAGCGATGGAACTATCCCACCCTAGCCGCAAAAACAAAAACGCGGCGAGGGTGGGGCACCCCGGGTACTCCGGTCTCGATTTTGAGACCGGGGAATCCCTATTATTCCTGGCTTACTACTGCTTCTCCGCCGCCGGCTGCTTCGGCATCGGAATGGTAATGTCTATCGACTGCACCGGACCCAGTTTTAACTCTTCCAACGGCGGCTTGATCTCCGGCCCATTACCCACCACCAGTACGGCTAGTCTGTCGGGATGAATATATTTCTTGGCGACGCGATCGAGATCGGTGAGAGTTACTTTTTCCAGCGCCACTCGATAAGTCTCCAGATAGTCGGCCGGATAGCCGTAGAACTCAAGCCGCACCCGTTCGGCAAGCACTTTCTCGCGAGTGTCGTAGCGGAAAAGGAACGATGTGAGAATGTTGTCTTTGGCTCGCGCCAGTTCTTCATCCGTAAAGGGTCGAGTGGTCATCCCGGCGATCTCGTCCAGCGCAAGCGCTGTAGCTTTCACCGTATTCGCACTCTGCGTGAGCACCATGACGCGGAAGGTGGCCGGATGGTCATAGGCGAAACTCAGGCCACCGCCCACCGCATACGCCAGACCCTGCTCGGTTCGAATCTTCTGGAAGAGCCGGCTGGCAAAGCTGCCGCCCAATATCTCGTTCATCATTGCGAGCGCAGGAACGTCGGGATTGCGCCGATCCGTCCCCATTCCGACAATCTCGACATTCGACTGATTCACGTCTTCTTTATCGATGAAATAGAGCCCGGGCTTGGGTCCGGCAAAAACATCGTGCCGCGCGGGAGCAGCCTTCACGGGTGGCAGCCCTTCAAAGGCCGCGCGCAGCTTGGCTTCCATCGCCGCTGGGTCAAAGTCGCCGCTGACAGCCACAATCAATTTGCCGCCGATCGTGCGCTCGTGCCAAGCCTTCAAATCATCCAGACCAACCGCGCCAATCGTCGCTAACTCCGGCTGCCGGGTATACGGACTATTGGCTCCGTAAACCAGCTTGGCCGCTTCGCGGCTGGCGATCTCACTCTCGTCGTCGTTGCGCCGCACAATGCTGGTGGCCATTTGCTGCTGCGCCAGTTCGAGTTTGTCGGCGCTGAAATTGGGATGAAAGAGCAGTTCCATGGCAAGCGCAAACACCTGGCCCGAGTCGCCCTTGAGCGAGTCCCAGGAGAGTGACGTGGAATCCTCGCCACCGGCAGTCTCAATATGCGCGGCCTTGGCTTCGAGCAGGTCGTCCAGCGCGTCGCCGGTCAGTTTGGCCGTGCCGCTGGTGCGCCACGACTGACCGTACAACTCCACCAGCCCGCTCTTGGCTACTTCTTCGTCGCGCGCGCCGCCCGGAATCAGCACCGAGCCCGAGACAAACGGCAGCTCGTGATCCTCTTGCAGAAAAAGAACGATGCCATTCTTGAGTTCTATGCGCGTGGGTTGTTGCGGCTTGAACTCGTGCAGCTTGGGCGTGGGAATTTTTTCCCAAGGCTTGGACTGTTTTACTTGCTGAGCGCTCAGACAGGCAGGCAAAAGAAGCGCGGCAACGATCGCTGCGACCATCGAGATTCCAAAAATGCTTTTAGCGAATACGCTCTTCATTGCGCGCCTCCATTTTGCTGCGCAGTCGGGGCTTGTGGGGCCGCGGCTGTTTCAATCCATGCCTCGGTGCGGTTGCTGCTGACGAACACCTGATTGGCTACGCGGCGAATATCGGCCTTGGTCACCTTGTCTACCCTCGCCAATTCCAAAAAGAGTTCGCGCCAGTCGCCGTAGCGAGTCTGGTACTCGGCCAGCGAATTGGCAAGCCCCTGATTGTCGGCCAGCCCGCGCAGCAGATCGGCGCGTGTGCGGGTCTTATACATGGCCAGTTCGTCGTCGGTCACGTCGGTGGTTTTGAGCTTGTCAATTTCTCGATGAATGGCGTCGCGCATTTCTGCAGGCGTGTGCCCTGGCAATGGAACCGCATCGAAAACAAATAGCCCCGGGTACTTGTCTCCGGGATAAGGGCTCGCACCCTCTGCCGTCGCGGCAATCTGCTGGTCGCGCACCAGGCTGCGATAAAGCCGTGAGACACGTCCGTTGGAGAGAATATCGCTGATGGCGTCGTAGACCGCATCGTCGGGATCGCGGAAGTCAGGCCGGTGGTAGCCCTCGACATAAAACGGCTGTGTCTGCTCGCGAATCGCCACCGTCTTTTCAGCAAATTGCTTTGGCTCGACGGTGGTCATCTCCTCGGGCTTGGGACCGCCGGGAACTTTGCTGAAATATTTTTCCAGCACCGGCAGGGCCTCACTGGCTTTCACGTCGCCCACCACGGCGATCACAATGTTAGCGCCTACGTAATATTTCTTGTGGAACTCCATCGCCTCGGTCGCGTTGATCTGCTGCACTTCGCTGGGCCAGCCAATGCCGCTGCGGCCGTAGTTGTGCGCCACGTATGCGGTGGCCACAAACTGCTCGAAGAGCCTGCCAATGGGGTTCGAATCGGTGCGCATCCGCCGTTCTTCGACCACGACGTCGCGTTCCTTGTAGAACTCGCGCGGCACCACGTCCGCGAGCCTTCCGCTCTCAAGCCACGCCCATAGCTCAAGGCGGTTCTCTGGCATCGACCAGAAGTACATCGTATCGTCGAGCCCGGTCTCCGCGTTCAGGCCCTCGGCTCCATTGCGCTCAGCCACATCGGTAAATTGGTTGGGGATGACGTATTTGTGCGCCTCGGTCTGCGCATTGATGAAAGCTTCTTTCAGAGCAGCCAGTTTCTTTTCATCGCGTCCTACGACCTTCAGGTACTCAGTCTCGTAGGCGTTGTTCGCCGCTTCCACCTTGGCCAGAGCGACCTTCTCTGCTGGGTAGTCAGTCGTGCCAATCTCGCTGGTTCCCTTGAAGGCCAGGTGTTCGAACATGTGCGCCAAGCCGCTCTCGCCCGAGGGGTCGTTCACGTCGCCCGCATCGATAAAGGTGGAGTAGCTGAAGACCGGCGCATCCGGCCGCTCGCAGATGATGAGCGTCAGCCCGTTTGGCAACACCTTGGTTGTGATTCGCTGCTCGAAACTCTTCAGATCTTGAGACTGCAACGCCGGCGCACCCACAAGGGCAATCAGCACCAGGGCCAGAGCCCCACTCCAAAACCTTGGATAAATTCTCTTTTGCATCGGGTCTCTTTGCTCCAGGGGCGCGAAACAACAAAACCTGCGCACCCTTCCAAAGTATTGCCCCCGACCGGGCAGGGTCAAACCGGATGCCCCAACCGCGTGTTATTCCTCCGTTGCCGGAGCTTCGTCTTAAGAAAAGACGAAGCTCTCATCAGCAAAGATTATTGACCGGCTGCTGCTTTTGCATTCACCTTAAAGCGATAGGTCAAACCGAAATACGCCAGCGTCAACGGAGATCCGTACTCTTTGCCCACGGACGGCGAAGAGGCCTTCTGCATCAGCGTTCCTGGTGAAAAGTGACCGATGCCGACATTCAGCGTCATGTTGTTGCGCAGAAAGGCGTACTGGCCTGAAACGTCAAACTCCCTGCCAATATCGTCGCTCAAGAACCCTTTTGTTGGCGGCTTTACTTTCGCCGATCCCGACCCGCTATACACGCTGTCCTTGACCGTAGCGACCCGCAGCCACTCTTGCTGGATCAACAATGCCAGATGCTTGGCCGGCGCCAGGTCGAGATTGATTCTCTCTTGCTTGATATTCTGAAAGCCAAATAGATCGGTCAGTCCGAAGACATTGTGATTGCTTGGATACAGCTGATCGAAAGTGCCTATTCGATACGGGTTCGTGAGCGGATTTCCGGATGCGTAGTCGTACTCGCCCCCTAAACGAGGCTTCCAGCCAACCTTCTGCTCGAAGATGCCCGCCTTCACAACACCCGCGCCGGAGCTAATTGAATTGCTCGCGTATGTGCCGCGTTGAATCGCTCCCAGTGTGTCGAAGTAGAACCCGCCGGGATACTTTCCTGAGACCTCCGCGCCCGATGTCACTTCCGTCTCGGTGCCGTAGGTTTTCTGCTGGTTCTGCACCCGCGGAAACGCCTTGAAATACATAAACGGCTGAAGGACGGTATGCGGAACCCATGTCGTGATCGTCCCCACCGCGCCGTGGAAAGTCAAGCCCGCGCCATGTTTGTCCAACGACGAAGCATGAATCGCAACCACCGACGTGCTGAACAAATCCAGCCGGTTCTTGTCTCCAATGCGCCCCAGAAATCCATCCCAGGTTCTGCTGGTATTCGTCCAGTTGCTGATGCCCACCAATCGCTCGTTGCCGTATCTTAGCTCCTGGCGCCCCGCGAAAATCTTCACATCCTTGGTATGGAACTCCAGGAACGCTTGCCGTCCATCGAAGACATCCCGTTGGTTCGCCGCGACGTAGAACAACGGCAACCCCAGCGCGTGGGCGTCAACAAACTGGACATACGCGGTAAGCGACTTGGTTGGCCGAAGTTCGAGCCCGCCCCAGATCCGCGTCAGGACATACACCGCATCGTTGCCCGCAGTGTAGGTGTCGGAACTCTGGTTTTCCTCGCGCGCCCGCAATTGCATATCCAAAGTTGCCCACTTGGGAAAGTTGTTGACTTGCAGTGCCATCACCTTGCCCGCGGGTTGTGGGTAGTCCGAGTAGACCAGCGCCTGACTATTCAACGCGGACTGCTGAGCAAACGCGCCATGAGCCAGAAGCAAGCAACTCGCCAACGCTGAAAGGCTGATCGGCCACCGGCGCGCGTCCGTCGCTCCTACTGAATCGTGTCTGAAATCTTTGGTTGCCATCTCATCATTCCTTTCGAGCAGCGTTGCCAATTGGATTTGGAAGCCGAAAAACAATTTGAATCACCTAAATTTGTGTTGCGAGCCGAAACAGACGATGCTGATTGATTGGTTAGTGCTGGGAAGCACGATGCGGCGCGAAAGAGGGAGCCTTCGCCGGTTGCACTCGCAGCTTGTTGCCGAGATGGTCGTCGTCTTCGACGCGGAATTGGCGAACAATCCCGTCAAGATCGTTGGCCAGCACGGAGAGGTTCTTGCAAGCTTCAGCCGTCTCCTCGGCGGCCTGAGTATTTTCCGTGGTTAGGTGTGAAATCTGGCTGGATGCCTGGGCGATTTCGCCCGAGGCAGCGGTTTGCTCGGTGGCGGCTGTAGCGATCATCTGAATCTGCTTGTCAACCTGATCGGTGGCCTCGATCATAGCCTCCAGGCTGTTGCATGCTTCCGCGGTTTCGTGGATGCCCGTCTCGACGGCGCCGCGGCTGTTGGCCACCACATCAAGCGTCTCACGTGTTTCAGTCTGAATGCTCCGAATCGTGACACCGATCTCTTCCGTGGCGCCCTTGGTGCGCTCGGCCAGTCGTCGCACCTCGCCAGCCACGACGGCAAAGCCGCGCCCATGCTCGCCGGCGCGCGCCGCCTCAATGGCCGCGTTCAGCGCCAAAAGATTGGTCTGCTCGCTGATCTCCTGGATGACACGCACCACTTTGCCAATCTCTTCCGAACGGCGGGAGAGCGATGTCATCTTCTCTGCCACCGAGTTGTTGGCGGTGGAGATGTTCTCCATGGTTTCAGAGGCCTGCTTCATCACCACGCCGCCCTCATTGGCTGTTTCAGCCGATTTATGGCTGGCAACCGCGGCGTATCCGGCACTCTGGCTGATCTCGCCGATGGTGGCCGTCATCTCTTGTGCCGCTGCTGCCACCTGGTCAACCTTGCCGGACTGGGTTCTTGAGTTCTCGCATGTCTCGTCCGAGCGAGCGCTCAGCTCCACAGCCGCCGCCGAGAGCATCTCCGTGCTCCGATTTAAAGTGACCAGGACACTCCGCATCGTAGCCACGCTGGCGT
>JBEKWJ010000103.1:0-9771 GCA_049513195.1 Occallatibacter sp. | reverse complement strand
CGACGCGCTTCTGGCGGTCCGCATCTGCTTCTCGAGAGGAGAGGTCCCTATCATGCCAAAAGCTATCCGTTTCAATCAACTCGGTGGTCCTGAAGTTCTTCATTTCGAAGATGTGCCCAAGCGCCAGCCCGGTGCTGGTGAAGTTTTGCTCAAGGTGGAAGCAGTGGGCCTTAACCGGGCAGAAAGCATGTACTATCACGGCTTCTACATGGAAAAGGTGAACTTGCCATCCGGCCTTGGATACGAGGCGGTGGGAAAGGTCATTGCCGTTGGTCCAGAAGTTGATCGCAATCTCATCGGCAAAAGGTTCGGCACGATTCCGGGTTATTCGATGAACCAGTACCCGGTGCTGGCGGAAGAGGCCGTCGTTCCCGCTGGTGTTCTCGCGGCCGCGCCGGATTCCTTCTCCGTGATCGAGGGCGCCGCTGTCTGGATGCAATACTGCACGGCCTATGGCGCGCTTGTGGCTTTCGGCAAAGTGGCTGCCGACGACTTTGTCATCATCACCGCGGCTAGCTCGTCGGTTGGGCTTGCGGCCATCCAAATTGTCAAGGCACAGGGAGGTGTGTCCATCGCGACGACCCGCACCTCGGCCAAAAAAGATCAGATCATCGCGCTTGGCGCTGACCACGTCATCGTCACGGAAAAAGAGGATCTGGTGGCCCGTGTGCAGTCGATCACCGGCGGCAAGAGTGCGCGGGTTGTCTTCGACCCGGTGGGCGGCGACTATATCAACACGCTCGCGCAGGCCACAGCGAACGGAGGCACCATCTTTTTGTATGGCATGCTTTCCGGCAAGCCTACGCCATTTCCCATGGCTATCTTTGGCCGTACCATTGGGATGTTCGGCTATACCTTCGGCGAACTGCGTGGCACGCCGGAGTGGGAAACCATGAAGAAGTACATCTACGATCGGCTAGCGGATGGATCGTTCAAGCCGAAGATCGCTCGGACCTTCCCCTTCGAGCAAACTGTTGAAGCTTACAAGTACCTTGAGAGCAACGAGCAGATAGGCAAGGTCGTCGTCGCTCTGTAGACCTTTCAATCGAGCGGTGCCCTGATCCCTGATGGCCGGAGTGTCCCGAAGCCTGCGAGTAAAACGGTCCCGGCAAATAACAAGGTGTCAGCCACGTAGTTGACCCCTTCTACGGCTAGTTCGGAGTGGATCTCCATGATCATGATGGGGCCGTAGAAGAAGATGGTGAGCAGGAGAAGAACAATCCCCGAAGTGGCGGCTGCGACGCGGATCGTAGGGCGGACGAGCAGTCCGATCCCACTGAAGAGCAGTGTGATTCCGACGAGATAGGCAAGTAGCGCGGGCGCAGGCACCCACGCGGGCGTGAGCTTGCCAAGCGGAACGCCGGGTACGAACCGTGGAAAGAGAAAGTGCTGGGCTGAATAAAAGATCAGCACTGCTGCGACGATACCGCGGCCGATTCGTATGAGCGCGATGCGTGCTGGCCTGCCGAGCGGCCATACGCTGCCCGCGAGCACCATTGCTCCGCCGGCGAAGGCCGATTCGCGTGTGACGATCGTCCAGAAGAGCCGCTCATGCGTATGCGTGAGCAGGTTGGGCAAGTGGATGGTGGCGACGATGATCACGAATAGCAATGCGAGCAGCGATGCCGACCAGCGCACGTGCCGCCAAGCGATGAAGCTGATGGCCGCGGCAAGCAGCGCCACTCCGACGAAGTAAGTCCAAAACAATGGATATGGCATATACCGCGGTACGGCGGGCATCAGATCGCGCGCTGCAAAGAAGTGTTCGGCGGCAAAAACTGCGAGAGCGGCGGCCTCGCAGACCGGCCCTAGCACTAGAACACGGCCGACGCCGGAGGTAGCTCGAAACCGAGCCCGTACAAGAATGAGTCCCGCAACCAGCGCGGCTAGCCCCGCACTGATCATCCCTGCCACCTCTGCAGTCATACTTGCCTCCTGCGATTGAGAACCCGAAGGGAGGCCGGATCAGGGCCTGTTTATTTGCGGGTCCATTCTCACGACTCTATTTTGCCATTGAGTTGAACAATTTGAGTGACGGATTGCAAAGTATGAGCCGCATAATTTGGCAAGGTATCGTAGAGCGTGAACCAATCTTCTGACGGGAAACCCTTGAAGATTACCATAATTTATCTGAAATCAATCGGTTATCAAACATTTCAACGTTTGCGCCTGGTGGCATTCTCTTTGGCGGCTTTCTGCAGAGCCCTTTTTGCGGCGGCTTTGCGGCGCTCGATCTCTTCTTTGGAGTACATGGTTCCGCGGCACTTTTTCGCGCCGCAATTGCAGAAGGCCTCATCTTCGCCGCCGTCGTAAAGGCAGTAATCGTAGGTGATTTCTTCGCCGGGTTCGATTTTGCGTAGGGCCTTGACCCAGACGTGACCGCGCTCCTCACTGGTTTCGCAGTTGGCGTCACAACTGTGGTTGATGAACATGGCCGTGCAATGGCCGTCGATTACGACTGTGCCGTCGCCGAGTCCAAAGAGATAGGTGACAGGCGAGGTCTCGTACGCGGCGTCGGCTTCGGCCTTGGTGAGGAGGTGGCCGGTGTACTCGGCGACGCGCGCGCCTTTGCGAATTGCCGTCGTGGTGTAGCATCCGGCGGCGTGGATGGCGGAAGAGCGGATGATGAGTGCCATGCGAATGTGCGATGCTTTCTTTGGAGCGGTATGAATCGCATCGTAACAGTGGACGGCGGTCGGAGGCCAGTTGTGCAGAATGAGGCGTAGAGAGATGAGAGGGTTATTTCCAGTTGCGCTGGGCTTGATGAGTTGCCTGATAGCTGCGCCGTTGATGCTTGCTCAGGCGTCTCCGGCGAAGGGCGATGAGCCAGCGACCGGGCAGAGCAAGCCAGCGGGCGAGGGTCAGAAGCCGGTGCCTGCATCGAGCGCCAATCCATTTCCCGAGGATACGAGCACGGTGCCGGTGATGCCTTCAAAGCCGACGCCTGACCTGCCTGAACGGACCTATGGGACGGAGCGCGCGCCATTGCCGCTGCCCGGCGATGAACTGGACCCGGTGCGCAGCCCAGACGACGCGGAGCCTGCGCCCTCGAGCAGTCAGACGGACGATTCCAGCTCTAGCCTTGCGGGTATGGACAAGCTGTTGCCTAGGCCAGGGGACGATCAACCCGACAAAAAGAAGGGGAAGCTCTCAGTCAAAGAGCCTAACCATCAGGAAGCTGCCTCGAAAGACATTGACGTGGGCGTGTACTATTTGCAGACCAAGAACTGGAAGGGCGCGCTTTCGCGCTTTGAGTCAGCGATGGTGCTGGACCCGGAGAATCCCGATGTTTATTGGGGATTGGCCGAGGCGGATCGGCACCTGGGCAACTTTGCCGACGCCCGCGCAAATTATGAAAAAGTGGCGGAATATGACCCGGATAGCCATCACGGTAAAGAGGCGATGAAGGCGCTCAAAGAGCCGGAGATTGCGAATGGAAAAAACACAGCGGCGGTGGCGCCCGCTACCGAAATTAAATAGCGATCAGAAGCCGGCCCAGCTCAAATAAGCCGCGAGGATGGGCTGACCCCACAAGCTGCTGACGATGCCGCCGATGCAGAGAAACGTTCCAAAGGGCAACTTGCTCATCGCCCAACTTTCGGAGCCGCGCCGCGCCGACGGAACCGCCAGCAGAACGACAGCGGCCAGCGCGCCGAGCATCACGCCGATTCCAAAAGCGAGCAGAGCGCCGGGCAAGCCCAGCCACGCGGCTAAGAGCGCCATCAGCTTGGCGTCGCCGAGGCCTATGCCTTCGCGGTGGCGGAAGAGCCAGTAGAGCCAGCGGATTAGCAGGATTAGGCCTGCGGCGACGAGGATGCTTAAGAGATGCATAGATGGTGCAATCCATTGCCCCCAATGCGAGTATGGAAAGCTGTAAGGGACCGATCGTGTGAATGAATCCAGTTCCACTGCACCCTCGTAACCGAATGCCAAAAGCAGGAAACCTGCGGCGATTCCCGGCAAGGTAAGAAAATTTGGCAGCCATAAGTGCTCGGCGTCGAGAACAGCTAAGGCAATTAGCAGCCAATAGAAAGCCGCCATCCCAACTGCTTTTGCAAGGTCGTAGTAGACACAGGATTGGAAGAAAGACAACCTTGAAGGAAAATATGGCCAGAAGAATTCATAGAGGAACTGCCAAGCTGGAACTGCCCACAACACTCCCACCGCCAGTTCCACCAGCGGATAGCGCCAGCCGATCCAGGCGTGGCAGGTGCGGCAGCGGCCACGCAGAGCGAGCCAACTGACGAGCGGAACGTTTTCCCACCAAGTGAGCGTGCGTCCGCATTGGCGGCAGTGCGACCGCGGCTGCACGATGCTCTCGCCCTCGGGCCAGCGGCTCAGGCATACGTTCAGAAAGCTGCCGAAGGCTAGTCCGAGCAGCCCCGCAAAGATCGTTCCCAAGATGCGAATCATAGACGAAATTGAGTATACGGCTTCATGGGCAAAGACCGTGGGAACCCGTAAACGGCCATCGATCATGGATTTTGCGAGCGGCTCTGTTGCGCCACCTTTGCGGTTCGCAGGCTGCATCTCTGGCTCACGCCGCACGTCTACAATCAATAGAGATGTCTGACACCCTTTATCTGAGTTTGTGGTATCCCAATCTGCGTCTGGCTGCTCTTTCCGAGAAGCTGACGGCTGTGCTGGGGGCGTTTGCCGAGCATGGCGGCGACGCGGTGGTTTATTCCGCGACCGTTTGGCCGGTGAGTTGGTGCGAATCGCCTGTCTTTCAGCAGGTTTACGGACGCAGAGCCGATGCCGCGGGCCAGCGAGGCGTGGCTCCTCAACCTGCCGTTGAAGAGGCGCTGGAGCTTCTGCACGACGATTATGCCTACGAGTTCCAGATCGGATGGAGCCTGTGGGAGTTGGAGACTGGGGCAGGCCTTGACGCACGGTGGGCGCGGGAAGCGCGATTGGTGCGCGTGGTGGGTTTTGGGCCGCTCTTCGATGAAGGCGCCTACGAGGCCGACGGCCACATCCGCATAGATTTTGGCTCGGACACGCCATTTTTAGAAGAAGACCTCGAGCTGGACTCAGTAGCGGCCGGGCATGTTGAAGAGAATGTGCGTCAATTAGTGGAATTGACTGCGGGGGTCGAGAAGGCTTCGGGAGCCACGGCCCGCCTGCTTTGGAGCGAACTGGGCGAGAGTTTGGCCCAGAGACTGGCGGCGCGGTTGTCAACACGGCTTGGGGGGGCGAACTGACCGTGCGATTGACCATTGAACGAATGCGCACGCTAGTTCTTGCGATAGCGGTTCTGCTGGTGGCTGCGTTGGTGATATTTCTCGCTGTCGGCAAATGGAAGAATCCGTTCAATCGCCGCGACATTCCCCAGCGTTTGGGGATTGAAATTCAGCAGGAGGCTAACGGCGTCACCTACACCCAGGCGCACGGCGGCAAGACACTGTTCAAGATCCATGCCTCCAAAGTGGTCCAGTTGAAGCAGGGTAATGCGCTGCTGCACGACGTGAAGATTGAGCTCTATGGGGCTGACGGAAGCAGGGTGGACCGCATCGAAGGCAGCGAGTTCGAATATGACCAGAAAGCGGGTACGGCCATCGCTGCCGGAGCCGTTGAGATTACTTTGATGCGGCCGGGAGTGGCGCCTGCTGTGGCGCCCAAAGCGGCGGTTGGACAGTTGGCGGGTGAGAAGCCGAAGAGCGCCCCGGTTGTGTCGGTGGCAGAGAATGCAGCTCAAGGTGAAATTCACGTGAAGACCAGCGGGCTCACCTTCGACCAGAAGAGCGGCGTGGCCTCGACCGGCCAGCAAGTGGATTTTTCCATGGTGCAGGGGACGGGCAGTTCGATCGGAGCAACCTACGATTCTGAGCAAGGATTGCTGGTGCTGGACCGGGCAGTGGAACTGACGACACGTCGCGGTACGGAGACAGTACAAATTCATGCGCAGCACGCTGAGTTTGAACGCGAAAGCCAGCTCTGCCGTCTGCACGCAGCCAAGGCGGACTTCCGGGGTGGGGAAACGACCGCCGGCGACGCAAAGATTCGCTTCCGGCGAGACGGATCGGCAGAGCGGCTGGATGCCATGAACGGCTTTACTATGACTACTTCTTCTGGAAGTCATCTAGAGGCGCCCACAGGGAATCTGGAGTTCAGTGAACGTAATCAGCCCCGCAATGGCCATCTGGATGGCGGGGTGACGATGAATTCGGTGAGAGAGACGGTTGACATGCATCGTGAGATGCATGGGAGCGCACCGACGGCAGAGCTGGAGTTTACTGCCGAGGGCGAGCTGCGCCACGTTCATCTCGAGCTTGGGGTGATGATGGACAGCCAGGAGCTCAGTCAGCGAACAGGCCAGCCACTGCGGCTTAGCCGCCACTGGCGTTCTCCCCTTGCTGACATTGAGTTCCGCGATGCGGGCCATGGCCAAATCGTTCTGGATGCGGTGCATGGAACGGGCGGCGTCGTGATTACGGGTGAGAGCCAGCGAGGCAAGGGAACGGTTGCGCCTTCCCGGCTATCTGCCGATGAGGTGACAGGCGAGTTCGGTCCCGACTCGGTGTTGACCGCTATGCGTGGTGCAGGACACGCAAGCATAGAAGAGACTACTGAAACGGGAACCAGACAGTCCACAAGTGGTGACCGGCTTGAAGCGCATTTTTCGGCAGCCGCCACGCCAGGCGCGACTGTCGGGCAGGGAAGCGAGGCACAGGTTCAATCGGCCACGGTTGAGGGCCATGTGGTGCTGACGCAGACGCCTGCCGCCAAGCCGGGCGCGCCGCCTGCAGCAACATTGCGGGCTACCGCGGGCCGGGCCGATTATGCGGGCGCGGGCGAGTGGCTGCACCTGACGCTGACGCCGAGGGTCGAAGATGGCGCTTTGCAGCTTACGGCCGACAAGGTGGACGTTTCGCGAGCTTCGGGCGATGCCTTTGCGCACGGCAACGTGAAGGCGAGCTGGATGGACGCAAGCAAGAGTCCGCAAGGTAAGCCGACTGGTACGGTGGCTCTGGGCGGGCAGGGTCCGGCCCATGTGGTTGCCGCCGAGGCACAGTTGCATCAGGCGACGTATGAGGCCACCTTCCGTGGGCAGGCACGGCTGTGGCAGCAAGGTAACTCAGTCGCTGCGCCGGTGATCGTACTGGACCGTGAACGCCAGACGCTGGTGGCTCGAACGACGAATGCGGCCGAGCCGGTGCGCGCAGTGCTGGTAAGCGCGTCAGCGGCAACTCCGGGCAAGGACGCTGACAAAGCTAATCAGCCGTCGGTGATTCGTGTGCGAGGAGGAGAGATGAAGTACTCCGACACCGAGCGCAAGGCGGTGATGCATAGCGGCGTTCTGGGCACTGTGGTTGCGGAGACGGGAACGGCTACCTCGACCTCGAATGAAGTGGAAGTAACGCTCGTGCCCTCAGGAAAGAGTGCCAGCAAGGACGGCGGACAGGCGCAGGTGGACCACATGACGGCTCGCGGGCATGTGGTTCTGACCAGCGAGGGACGGCGCGGAACTGGCGAGCAGTTGGTTTACAGCGGCGCTACGGGCGAGTATGTTCTGACCGGAACCGCGAATGCGCCGCCCAAGATGTCCGATTCAAAGCGAGGAACTGTGACTGGCGAGGCTTTGATCTTCCGTGGCGGCGATGATAGCGTCAGCGTCGAAGGCGGCACGCAGAAGACTACGACGCAGACCACTTCGCCGAAGTAGTATTCGTCGTGCGTGAAAAGAGCGATGCATTTCTCTGGAATTTAAGAGTAAATAATCCTCGCTGACGAAAACTTGGCTCATTTACACTGTAACCATCTATGCCGCTCTTCGAACTTACTCACGAATCTCTAACCCTTATTCCGCGTACAACAATGCATGAGCAGTCATTCAAAGAGCGCGACGACCTCCAGCGCCTTCTGAAGAACGCTATTTCTGTTATAGGCGATGACCTCTTTGTCCTCGCGGAAGAATTCTCGCAATGGGAAGATAGCCGCCGTAGGATCGATCTTCTTGCAGTAGATCGAAACGGAAAACTCGTTGTAATCGAACTCAAACGAAGCGAAGATGGGGGCCACATGGAACTTCAGGCGCTCCGCTACGCCGCTATGATTTCAACGATGACTTTCCAGCAGGCGGTCGCCGCACACGCAAAGTTTCTTGGCGACCCAAAAGCGACAAGCGATGCTGAAGCTGCTATTCTTGACTTCCTCGGATGGTCCGAACCCTGTGAGGACTTTGGAAAGTTTGTGCGTATTATCCTTGTCTCCCCTGGCTTTGACCCGGAACTTACTACTGCCGTCCTTTGGCTCAACGACAGCGGACTCGACATCAGTTGTGTTCGCATCCGTCCATATAATCTGCAAGAGCGTACGTTACTCGAAGTTGACCAGATCATTCCCTTGCCTGAAGAGCAGGATTACAGAGTTCGCCTCAAGGAAAAACAAGAAGAAAACAAACATACCACCGAATCCGGTGCCGATTTCACCCGCTACGACCTCACTGTAAACGGAAATACTTATCCAAATCTTTGGAAACGCAACATCATATGGCAAGCAGCAGCCTTGGCGGTCCAGGCAGGCATTTCCCTTGAACATCTTCAGGAAATCTTTTCAGAGCGGCGTTTGATTGTGGTAGATGGTGCTTTGATCGGAGAAGCGTTTTTGGCAGCAGCCGAAGCCAAGAAGATCTCTGAAGGCTACGTTTTCAATCGCCGACGCTATTTCCTCGAAGATGATCACTTGCTGCATCTCGAAGGCAAGACCTGTGCTCTAAGCAATCAGTGGAATATCACAAGTTTGCCGCTTATCGACGAAATTTCTTCCGTTCTTCCACCTGAAATGAAAATGACATACTCCAAAAGCAATTAACCCAACCGATTCGGTTTATGATAGGATGGTTTCATGCCAACCGTTCTGAGGATTGGCGCAATGCGGGTGGCCATTTACCCGAATGATCATCGCCCGGCTCACGTTCATGTCATTGGGCACGGTCACGAGGCTGTCTTCATCTTGAATGATCCAGTGGGTGTTGTTGTCCTCAGAGAGAACTATGGCTTCTCCTCACGAGATCTGGTCCACATTCAGGGTGAGATTGAGGAGAATCTGGCAGCGCTTTCGAGCGCATGGGAGGGCATTCATGGAACTCGATGAGCAAATCAAGCGAGCGAACCGGCGCGCAGTGGAACTTGGCGCATCGCATCCCCGCGCCGTGGGAGCGCGCTATGACAGGCGCATAGGGCGGATTGTAGTTCAGCTCAACTCCCGACTTGATGTGGCTTTTTCGCCACAGGATGCTGAAGGACTGGAGAACGCAACTCCGGCGCAGCTTGAGCCAATCGAGATTTCACCCTCTGGCTTCGGTATTCATTTTCCCAAGCTGGACGCAGACATTTATCTTCCCGCGCTTCTGGAGGGTTTTCTGGGCTCAAAGCGATGGATGGCCGGCAGACTCGGCGCCACTGGAGGCAGATCAACCAGCGCGGCCAAAGCTTCGGCTGCGCGCAAGAACGGAAGGGCGGGCGGCAGGCCGCGAAAGGCAGCAATTGCGGCTCCGGCTAGCGTGTCTTAAATCTATTTCAAAGCACTCAAACTTGAGAAAAGCAGAAGCCAATCCTATGACTTGCTACGCTCGCAGAGGATGACAGATTTGTTTTGGGCTCAGGATGATAGATTTGTCTGTTAGCGCATTGACGGGATGATCGACTTGATGGAAACACTGATCGCTGAAGGAATCTGCAAGAGCTATAAGGGACGGCAGGTGGTCCGCGGGGTTGACTTGAGGATCTCGCGCGGCGAGGTTGTGGGCCTGCTGGGGCCGAACGGCGC
>JBEKWJ010000102.1:0-9833 GCA_049513195.1 Occallatibacter sp. | reverse complement strand
CACGAGATAGTTGACGTTGATGGTGGTGCCGCCGGTGCCGAGCGTGTCAGTGGCCTGGGCATTCTTGGAGCCTGTGGACAGGTTGACGAAGACATTGTTCTGTCCATTGCTATAGGCCATGACGCCGCCGGAATCGCCCACGTTGGTGGAGGAGAGGGAGCGAATGTCGAGCGCATCGATGGAAGAACCGGTGGTGGAGCTGTCGCCGGTGTAGATGTTGGTATTGGAGCCGAAGACGGCGGTATCGTTGTAGGTGGTGGTGGAGCCGATATTGGAAATCTCCGACAGGATGGACTGATACTCTTGATTGGCCGCGGTGTCCTGTGAAGAGTTGAGGGTGCCGTTCGAGGCTTCGGTAGCCAGCGTCACGGCCCGGTTAAGCAGGCTTGTCACTTGCGAGAGTGCGCCGTCGGCAACCTGCAGAAGGCCCACGCCTTCAGTAGCATTGGTTTTCGACTGGGTTAGAGCCATCTGGTTGGCCTGGAGGCCATCGACCAGGGAAAGACCTGCTGCGTCGTCTGCGCCGGAGTTAATTTTCGATCCGGAGGACAACTGTTGCAGCACGGTATTCAGGCTGTTGTTGCTGTTATTCAGGTTATTTTCGGCGTAGACGGCTGAGATGTTATTCAAGACACCCAGGGACATGGGGTACTCCTTTTGGATGCGTTGAATTACGGACCTTCACGGATGTGCGCCCATATTTTTAACTAACCCTGGGTCGCTGCTTCCGGTTTGGTTACCGTCGCATCTTGCCACTTCTTCGGCTCAGGAGTTGGGGGCTTTATGTGCCCGGTGATTGTGTCCAGCGGGGGACAGCGAGTGTTAAGCTTTCGTAATTTCTTAACCTTCTTTCGTGGTTCGCCGATAGTTAAAGCGAAGGAGTTTGAGGCAATGATCGAACTCACGCGGCTTAACGGCACTCCGATCGTGCTGAACAGCGATTTGATCAAGACGGCCGAGGCCTCTCCGGACACGATGCTGACGCTGATCACCGGCGAGAAATTGATTGTGCGGGAGGACACGGCTGAGGTGGTGGAGCGGGTACTCGCGTATCGCTCGCGACTATTGGCTTCGGTGGCCAAGCGGCTGCCCTCGTATGGCGATTTGCAGCGGGCAGCATCGCTGACGAGTTTGGACATATCCGGTCAGCCCAAGCCCTCATCAACGCCGCTCAGGCGTGACACTTCAAAGGACTATTGAAGGGTAAACATAGGTCTCCGCGCATGAATTTTCGAGGAGCTTTTCATGGATAAGGGCAGTGTTGGCGGAGTGCTTCTGGCCGTGGTCGGCATCATAGCGGGATTGCTGATCGAAGGCGGCAACATCAGCCAGATTCTGCAGCCGACGGCGGCGCTGATTGTTTTTGGCGGAACGATGGGGGCAGTGCTTCTGCAGTTTCCTCTGCCTACTGTGGTGGCGGCATTCGGCAGCCTGGCGCATGTTTTTTCCGCACCGCGCAAGCACAACGACCAACTTCTGCACCTTCTGGTGGCATTTGCCAACAAGGCGCGCCGCAACGGCGTGGTGTCACTGGACAGCGATTTGCAGACGATTCAGGATCCATTTTTGAAGCAGGCCCTGATGCTGGCGGTGGACGGAACCGAGCCCAACGAGCTGCGCAAGATCATGCGGGTAAGCTTGGAAACGACTGCGGAGAACGATGAACGTCTTCCGGCGGTGTTTGAATCGGCGGGCGGATTTTCGCCGACGATCGGCATTCTTGGCGCGGTATTGGGGCTGATTCAAGTGATGCAGCATCTGGACAACATTCAGGAAGTAGGTCGTGGCATCGCTGTGGCATTTGTCGCCACCATCTACGGTGTGGGTGTGGCCAATCTTTTCTTTCTGCCTTTTGCGGGGAAGATACGAATCCGCATACACGACGACTATCTGCGGCGGGAGATGATGCTCGAGGGCGTGGTTTCGATACTCGAAGGCATTAATCCGCGCATGCTGGAAGTTAAGCTGGCCAGCTTTCTGAACGATCCCCAAAAGAAAGAGAATGGGCGGGCGGCATCATGAGAGAGCGGCGCAAGAGTTCGATCAGCCGGGATCGTTGGCTGGTCTCGTATGCCGACTTTATTACGCTCCTCTTTGGTCTTTTTGTTGTTCTTTTCGCCTTTGCCAAGCAGGATCAAAAAAAACAGTTGCAGGTCTCCGCGTCCATTGACTCGGCCTTTCGTGCGCTGGGCATTTTTCCCGACGCCTCGCGATTGCCCGCCAAAGGCGCGAATGGCGCCGCGGGCACGGACCAGGCTGCAATGCCGATGAACATTGTGATGGGCGAGGATGTGCTTTCGCCGGCCAGGGTCAAGGATGACCTGGAAGGCATTCATCGCGAGCTGGAGCAAAAATTATCGAATCAGGTGGCAACGCACACGGTCTCAATGAAGATGGGCCGCGATGGGCTGGTTATCAGTTTGCGCGAGGCGGGATTTTTCAGTTCCGGCTCGGCCACCCCCAAGCCGGAAACGATCGGCACGCTTCGCCAGATCGCCGAATCGCTGGGGCGCACACCCTACGATATTCGCATTGAGGGACACACCGACAATATTCCCATACATACGGCGGAATTCGACACCAACTGGGAGCTTTCTTCGGCTCGAGCCACGCGGATTGCCCGCATTCTGATCGATTTGAAGGCCATCGCTCCCGAGCGCATTTCGGCCGCGGGCTACGCCGAGTTCCACCCCGTGGCCAGCAACGATACTCTCGACGGCCGCGCTGAAAACCGGCGTGTCGACCTGGTGGTTCTGCCCCGCACGAAGATCAATCTCTCCGGGCCTGGATTCGCTCATCCCACAGGCGAATGGCACAAGATCACCGACGACGATGCCGCGGGCAAGCATTAGGGTATTTCTCACACGCCTGCAATGTGGTCATTTTGCTATCCCACCCTAGCCGCAAAAACAAGGGCGCGGCGAGGATGGGGCACCCCGACTATCTATGGATGCCTGGGCGAGCTACTCGACGCCCAGCACTTTCACGATGACGCGCTTTTTGCGCTGGCCGTCGAATTCAGCATAGAAGACGCGCTGCCAGGTACCCAGGTCGAGGTGGCCATTGGTGACTGGGAGTGTTGTCTCGTGGTGCAGCAGCAGCGATTTGAGATGGGCATCGCCGTTGTCTTCGCCGGTCTGGTGGTGTTTGTAATCGGGACGCGCGGGAGCCAGTTCCTCCAGCCATTTGCCGATGTCTTCGATCAGTCCGCTCTCCAGGTCGTTGACATAGACAGCCGCCGTGATGTGCATGGGCGAGACAAAGCAGAGGCCGTCTTTGACGCCGCTGCGGCGGACGACCTGTTCGACTTCGTCCGTGATGTGGACCATCTCGCGCGGCTTTCTGGTTTCAAAGACCAGATATTCGGTGTGACTCTTCATGACATCCTCCGGGCCTGAATTGCTTTGCGTCCACGATAACATTGCGCGGGTGGAGTTATCTTGTCTGCGACGATGCGGCCTTGATCTCTGCCTCTACCGCGGCTTTTATGACGCCGCAGTTAGAGAAGAAGCGGATCAGGTTGGCGGTGAGCGGTTGCATTACGGGCTGGTCTGGCATCGCCACCGAAGGAGAGCATTTCATTCGAGGATCTTTTGAAGAGCATGCCTCAGGGGGTAAAGCCCCCTTTAATCGCATACGAATGATATCAGGGCTATAGCCCTGACCTACCATGTCTTGACCAGCCGCGCCGGCCATCTTGAGTTCGCCGGACCCTTGCGCGTCGAGGATCAGGGCGGTGAGCTTGCGGGCCAACTCCAAGTCGAAGCTTTCGGAGACGAAGACCAGCTTGCCTCGGGTGGTGATGACTACCGGACCTTCGCTGGTGGAGTAGACCTGCTCCTGATCTGGCGGCAACGATGTGGGGCCCGTTGGCGCGGCGTCCTGAGATTGCTCTAACGATGATGCGGGGGGCGGGAATACGGCGTATCCAGCGGGATGGTTGGCCTGCGCCGCGCCCTGGGTTGGCTTTTCAAGCTTGACACCGGAGTATTTGCGGCCCAACTGATTGGCATAGATGTGGGCAAAGACTCGCGCAGAGGCGGGGTTCTTCCAAGCCGAGAGATAAAAGAGGGCGATAGAGTCTGTCTTGGCTTGTTGGGCAGGCGTCTTGGCGCTGAGACTTTGTCCGGCCCAATAAAGACCGCCATCCCAGGCCGAGGTCAGGTCGCGAGCAGTCTGTTCGCCGCCAAAAAGTTCGGCGAGAATGCGCAGGTCGAGCTGGCCAACCTGGCCGATGTCATAAGGCTTGTAGAGCTTGTCGACCAGGGGATGAATGTTGGGCAGAAGGGGCACGGAGGGGGTGTGGCGCTGCTCGTATTCGCGCGGGTTAATGATCTCCCAGCTTGAGGTGGGCGGTTGATCCATGGTCCCTGTAAAAGCCGCGGTTTGGCCTTGATCCATCCATACATCCTGCTCGAAGCTGAGGCCATCGCGATAGGGGAAGAGCAGCGATTCAGAGAGCAGCAGCGGGGCACGCGCCAGGATGGGAGAGTCTTGCGAGGCGGACATCTGCTGCTTTACGAGGTCCATGATCTCGGGGTTTTTGACCAGGCTTTTTCCCATCGGCTTGAGGATGTAATCCATCATGACGGCGGTGGCCTGGCCCTCGACGACGGCCTGGCGGGCGGTATCCAACTCGTCCTTGGCCAGGTGGTCGGTGTCGCCGGAGGAATTGAGCGAGACTTCATCCGGGGTTTTGTCGCCCCATTTTTCCAGGTCGGAGTGCTGATCCTGAAGGGCATGGGTCAGTTCGTGGGCGAGCACAGGCTTCTGCTCCTCGATATCAACCCAGTCGAGCATGTAAACAGTTTTGTCTTTGGAATCATAGTAGGCCTCGATCTGCTCTTTGAGGAGGGCGAGCAGAAAGGGCTTGAGGGCAAAGTCGCGGTCGAGCAAACCGAATTTCTTGAGGACGATTTCGCTGCGCTGCATGCGCTTGGCACCCTCGTCCTCTTCCATCTTCTCTTTCAGGTAGCTTTCGACGATGGCGCGGGAGGTGATCTGGCGCTTCACCTGGCTCTTGATGGGCAAGCCTGTCTCATTGGAAGAGAACTTGATCAACTCATCGACGAGCGCAAAGAGCTGTTTGGCCTGCTCTGGGGTGATTTTGCTTGCGGCGGGCTGCGCCACCTGCGCCACCTGCGGCGAAGCCAACTGCGCCTTCGGCGCGCCTGCGGCGGGTGGCTGCTGAGCCGAGGCAAGAATTGCCGCATGAAACAACGCCGTTGCCAGGGCCCATCCGCAAACCCATTCGTGCTGTTTGGTCATCGATTCTCCCTATCTTCTTCCAAGGCTATAATTAAGATGCGGTCTGGGGCGAGGATTTCCCTGAAGATTGTGCTCAAACCGGCAAAAATGTTCCCTATGACAGAAAAGGTTGCTCCCCCGGCCACTGCGGCCGACCTCACTACGGACGAAGCGCAGCCTGCGAGCGTGCGGGCCACTCCGCTTGCCGCGCTGCTGGCTCAAAGCGCAGTGAATCCCGAGTTGGTTGCCTGTCATGGTGCGCTAACCCCTCGAGAGTTGGACGCAGCTGAGAGGGAAACGGCCGCGCTGCTCACTGGTGTTGCCGTTCACGACCTGGGCTGGCTGCGGCGTGTGGCCGTGCGGGGAGAAGACCGCTTCCGCTGGTTGAGCGGCATGGTCACCAACATGGTGAATGACCTGGGTGTGAACGCCCGCGCATGGAACCTGGTGCTTAACGCGCAAGGGCGCATCCAGGGCGATCTGCATGTGAGCCGCGAGGGCGACGATCTGAGTTTGACGATTGCCGCCGATCAGTATGACCGCCTGCTGGCTCATCTGGAACATTTCATCATCATGGACGATGTGGAACTCGCGCCGCTGAGCGTGGATCTGGATGGAGAATTAACCGGTGAGACGGCGCTTGGGCTTGCCGGACCGTTGGCCTCCGGTGTGCTGGCGCGGCTGGAGCTGCCCTCGCGTGCAGAGCCCATGACCAGTGAGCACGCAAAGTGGAACGGTGTGAGTTTGCGAGTTGTGCGGGCCTACGGCGTGCTCACGCCGCATTATGAGCTATGGGTGCAGGCGGCGGAGATTCCCGCGCTGTGGCAGGCGCTGATTGAGGCTGGGGCGCACCCGGTGGGAGCGGCTTCGCTAGAGGCTGTGCGCATTGCCGAAGGGATTCCTGTTTATGGCGTGGACATTGCAGAGAAGGATCTGGCGCAGGAGACCTCGCAGATGCGGGCGCTGAATTTTAACAAAGGCTGCTATCTGGGGCAGGAGATTGTGGAACGCATCCGTTCGCGCGGCAGCGTTCATCGGCACCTGCGGACGCTGGAATTGTTTGGACCACTTCCGGCGGCTGGGACTGTACTGACATTGGAGGGCGGAGCGGCTGCCGGGCAGATTACCAGTGCGGCTGAATTGCCGTTGAGTGCGGGATGCCGAATTTTTGGCCTGGGTATGATTCGCGGCGA
The DNA here is from genome assembly GCA_049513195.1 of Occallatibacter sp. GTDB lineage: Bacteria > Acidobacteriota > Terriglobia > Terriglobales > Acidobacteriaceae > Telmatobacter. The sequence goes on along the minus strand of JBEKWJ010000102.1, from coordinate 3,393 downwards.
GGCCGAGACACGGAATCAAACGCTGGCTTACACCGCCGGAGCGGTTGAGGGAACGGCTCACATCCTGGCTTCGCCGCCGGAGTTGGAAGCGAGTTCGTGGAGTTAGCAGGGCTATTCAGTTATCAAGTTAGAAAAATTGATTGGAAAGTTGAGAACTATGAGCGATACCCCAAAGTTTACCGTGATTGACCGCCGCAAGATCAAAGCGAACGAAGAGCAGGAGAACCAGCAGGCGTCGGCAACTCAAGCAGAGGCCGCGTCGGCGCCGACTGAGCCAAGCGCGGGACCGCAGCTGGTGGTGAACGAACACAAATCCGAGAGCCGCGCGGAAGCCCCGTCCAGCGCAGCTTCTGAGCCTTCGGCGGGCGCGGAAAGCGAGTTGCCTCCTGCTCCGACAGCCAAGGAAAGCCGCGAGCAGAAGGTAGCCTACGAGGCCTCGGCGCAGCGGCTGGAAGACATTGTGCGGGCACAGAATCCTGGCGCGGGCCCGCAGCCTCCCGTCACCTTCGAGCACCTGGTGCAGCAGTTTTACGTCTCCGCCATGATCCAGATGGGAGCGGGCGCGCAAGAGGGCCAACGTCCCCGAGTGGACATTCTGGGTGCGCGGACGACCATTGATTTGTTGGGCGTGCTGGAGGAAAAGACGCGCGGCAACTTGACTGAGGCTGAAAAGACGACCTTGGAGACGGTGTTGTATGAGGTGCGAATGGCTTTTCTGGAGTTGAGCAGTATGATCTCTTTGCAGGCCATGCAACCTCCGCAACCGCCGCCACCACAGGGCAAGCGCTAAAGGCAGGGACCAGGGATCAGTGGTCAGGCACGACGGGAGCTTATGGAGGGCTTACTCACATTCTTGGGGACGGGAACTTCCATGGGGGTTCCTACGCTGGGGTGTAACTGCGCGGTCTGCACATCGACGGACCCGCACGACCGACGGCTAAGGCCCTCGGTGCTGCTGCGCTGGCAGGCAGGCGGGCGCGAACGCGTGGTAGTCATCGATACTGGTCCGGACTTTCGCGAGCAGGCGCTACGCAACGGCCTTACTCGAGTGGATGCGGTCTTCTATACCCATTCCCACGCCGACCACATTTTCGGCATGGACGATCTGCGGCCGCTGAGTTTTACGGTCTTTCGCGAGGGAGGGGCGGTTCCGCTCTATGCAACGCCGGAGACGGCGGCGGTGCTGGAGCGCATCTACGATTACACCTTTTCTCCACACTCCACTTATCCGACGCGCGCACGGGTTCAGTTGGAGCCGCTTCACGAGCGAACCAACATCCATGGTGTCGAGTTCCTGCGCGTACCGGTGATGCATGGGAAGATGGAGATTGCCGGCTTTCGTTTTGGTCGGGCCGCCTACCTGACTGACGTGAGCGACATACCGGAATCGAGCTTTGCGTTGCTGGAAGGATTGGACGACCTGATCGTTTCGGCGCTGCGCCACAAACCGCATCCCAGCCACGCCACCGTGGAGCAGGCGATTGGATGGGCACGACGCATTGGCGCGCGCCGGACCTGGCTGACGCATATCGCGCACGAACTAGGGCATGAAGAGACTAACCGCAATCTGCCCGAGGATATTCGTCTGGCTTACGATGGACTCAATTTGCCTGTGAATCTGGGGATCGAGAATCTATGACCGACAGCAACGTGATTCCCACTGACCGCGAGTTTCATGTCTTTCATTCTGCCGAGGAGATTCCAGCGGGCTTTGGCCCTTCCGTAGCCGTGATCGGAAACTTTGACGGCGTGCATCTGGGCCACCGGGAGATTCTTTCAGCTGTCGTTCGGGAGGCGCGGGCAGTGGGCGCGCGGGCAGTGGCTATCACTTTCGACCCGCACCCGGAGCAGTTTCTGCGCCCGTCGCAAGCGCCGCTGCTGCTGACGCCGATTGAGGAGCGCCTGCGGCTATTGGCCCTTACCGGGATTGACGCGGCGATTGTGCTGCCCTTTGATGCGGCGCTTGCCTCGCTGCCTGCGCGGGAGTTTGTGCGCGATATTCTGGTGAAGGCTTTGGGCGTGCTCCAGGTGCATGAGGGCGGCAACTTCCGCTTTGGTCATCGCGCCGAGGCGGGCATCCTTGAACTCAAGGGGTTTGGCACGGAGTTAGGCTTTGCCGTTCAAGTGCATTCTCCGGTGCGCGTGCACGGACTGGAGGTTTCCAGTTCGGCGATTCGAGAACTCGTGGCAGCGGGCGATATGACCCGCGCGCGCTGGATGCTGGGCCGGCCCTTTAAGGTTCGCTCGACGCAGGCTCGGGGTCGCGGCATCGGCACGCGGCTGTTGGTGCCTACGGTTAATTTGGCGGCTTACGACGGACAGCTGCCGGCCTTTGGGGTTTACATCACGCGGCTCACGGTGCGAGGACGGCGGTTTCAGGCGGTCACGAATGTGGGCAATCGCCCCACCTTCGGCGAAGCGTCTTTTGCGGTCGAATCGCACATTCTGGATTTTGAACCGATCGAAATTGATGAGCAGACGCCGATTGAATTGGAATTTCTGCTGCGGTTGCGCGGCGAGATCCAGTGGCCTACGCCGGAGGCGCTGAAGGCGCAGATTTTCGAGGATGTAGGCAAGGCCAAAAGGTATTTCCGGCTGGCGGGATAAAAAGGTCTCCAGTTCCCTGCCCTAGCTGCTCAACAAACCAGCCGTGAGCGCTGCAGCTTGACTCCATCGAGGCGGCCGAGCAGAGTGACGGCGATGCGTTCGGGGTCGAAGAGTCGCTGCGCCATCGCCTGCACATGGGGAGCTTCCACTTCGCCGATGCGGGCAATGATTTCGTCCACGGTGATGAACTGGTGGAAGTACATCTCCTGGCGCGCGAGGTTGGCCATGCGGGCATTCGAGCTTTCCATACCCAGCAGGATGTTGCCCTTCACCTGGTCTTTGGCGCGGGTCAATTCTTCATCAGACAGCGGGGAATCCTTCAGCTTACGGAACTCGTTCAGAACCAGGTCGACCACATCCAGGGCCTTGCCCGACGATGTTCCGGCATAGACGCAGAGGGTTCCAGTATCGCGGTAGGGGCTGAGGTCGGAGTAGATAGAGTAGGCCATGCCGCGCTCCTCGCGGATGGTTTGGAAGAGGCGCGAGCTCATGCCGCCGCCGAGCACTGTATTCAGGATGAGCGTGGCGTAGCGGTTGTCGTCTGTGATAGGCGGGGCTGGAACGCCGAGGCAAATCTGCACCTGCTCCAGGGATTTTTTGTTGCGCAGCACAATACGCGCATTGGCCTCGGGCGCGGGCAATTCGTGGAGCGTTGCGCCGCCGGCCAGCTGGGAGAACTTGCCGGCCACGAGCGCGGCGAATTGATCATGGTCAAGGTTGCCGGCTGCGGAGAAGATGATGTTGCCCCCGTGAAAGCGGTCGCCATGGTAGGCCACCAAGCTGGGC
>JBEKWJ010000101.1:0-10029 GCA_049513195.1 Occallatibacter sp. | reverse complement strand
TGGCGGATTTGCGGCCGAAGGGCATATGTTCATTCCAACGGTATCAGCATACGAAAGGTACGCGTCCTGCGCCAGCGGTAATGGCTGAAATCGCTGTCGAGCGTGAGAATGTCGCCGGTGTCGAGTTGGTCCGCCATGTGGACAAGACAGGCGTCCGCAAAGCCTGCTGGGAGATTGCGATATTTGCGCAGAATTGCGTGAACGGATGCTGCCGAGCGCGGGAGTTGGAACGGCACTTGAAAGATTTCCTCTTCCACGTTGGCCAGAATCCTATCTGAAGCGTTAGGAATTTTTCGCAGCAGGAAGCAACTCTCAGAAATGACCGCTTCGCAGGTGGCGAGTGGCTGCTCTAACTCATCCACAACGCGAACGCACCGCTCATGCAGCCTTTCTCTCTTGTCAAGCAGGGCGACGATAACGCTACTATCGAGAAGAACGGGCTTCATCGCCCGTAGCCTTCCAGATGCGTCTTGTTCGACCCAAGATCGGTGATTCCAGAGTCGAACTCACCCACACCAATGACCTTCCGCCGTGGGGGCTTGGCGTGATGCTTGTCCATCAGCCGTATACCCTCACGAACCACTTCGGACGGACTCCACCCCAGACGGCGAACCAGCCCGTCCAGCGCCGCCTGCGATTCAGGGTCTAATCGTGCTTGCACGCTTGCCTTCATAAAAACGATTGTACTACAAATCTTAATTTTGTAATACAGGGCCGATCCCCGGTCTCAAAAGCGAGACCGGGGCCACCCCCATTTCTCTACTTCGTCCACTCATCGACCCAGTCGTTTACCGTTTTGTACCAGAGCTGCGAGTTCTGCGGCTTTAGAACCCAGTGGCCTTCGTCGGGGAAGTAGAGCATTTTGCTGGGCACCTTGAGGCGCTGCAACGTGGTGAAGAACTGGAAGCCCTCGGCGACATCTAGACGGTAATCGAGCTGGCTGTGAATGACCAGCGTGGGGGTTTTGAAGTTTTTGGCCGACATGGCGGGAGACCACTTGCGGTAGGGGTTCTCTGCGTCAGGTTTGCCGTAGTAATCCCATGGCGTGCCTTTGAACTCCCATTCGTTGAACCATAACTCCTCAGTGGTGCCGTAGGCGGATTCGGGGTTGAACATGCCGTCGTGGCTCACGATGCACTTGAACCGATCGGTGTGGCCGAGAATCCAGTTGGCCATGAAGCCGCCGTAGCTTGCGCCGAGGGCGCACTCGCGGGATTTGTCGATAAAGGGATAATGCTGCTCGGCGTAGTCGAGGCCGGCCATCAGGTCGGTGTAGGGCTTGCCGCCCCAATCGCCGTTGACGCCATCGACAATCGCCTGGCCGTAGCCGGTTGAGCCACGGGGATTGATCATGACGACGACGTAGCCGTTGGCGGCAAAGAGTTCGGCGTTCCAGCGATAGCTCCACATGTCGCCCCATGCGCCTTGCGGGCCGCCGTGGATTAGCAGCTTTAGCGGGTATTTCTTCGTTGGATCGAAGCCTGGAGGGCGGATGATGAAGCCTTGTACATTGGTTTTGTCGGCGGCCTCAAACCAGAAAGACTCCATTGTCGGTAGGTCGAGGTGTGCGAGAACGTTAAGGTGTGTGAGTGGAAGTCCGTTAATGCTAGGAAATATGGAGACGGCGCGTATCCCGGTATCTTTTGGAGAAGTATCGCCATTGTAGTCCGAGAAGGTCTCAAATCGAATCACCTCGCTCGGGTGCTCGACTGTCATCTGAGAAGCTATCAAAAATCCTCGCACACCTCTTGGAGGAGGATGGAGGTCAGAGTACTCGCCTTTGGGATGGTCAATTATGCAAAAACCATTCGAGTTTCCGGGGACGCTGATTTCGCATATAGGCGCCTCACCCTTACTTCCATAAACAGAATATATCCAATTCGAATCGGAGGCCCACGCAAACTCGTCAACCCAGTTATCAAATTTCGGCTGCAAATCCTTGACCGTCTTCGCCGTGCGGTCATAGAGCGCAAGCCGGAACTTATCGCTCTCGTACCCAGCTCGCTCTTCCGAGCGCCATGCAATGTACTTGCCGTTGGGCGAGTAGGCGGGGTTGAAGTTACCACCTGCGGAAGTGCTGATCGCTACCGGCTTGGCTGCGGGGTTGGTCAGGTCGAGCGTAAAAATCTTGGCGCTGATGCTGGTCGCCGGTTCAGGGTCGATGTTCTCGGTAAAGGCCAGTTCCTTCGAATCTGGGGAAATGGCGCATCCGCAGCCGCCGCCTTCAAGCGAGAACGGCGGAACGTCATGCGGGTCGTTGGGCGTGAGGTCACGGAGCGCGCCGGTCGCGACTGTCAGCAGAAAGAGATGGCTGCGCTTGTCGCCGGTGTAGTGGTCCCAGTGGCGATACAAAAGATGCGTAAAAATCTGCGCCTTGACTTTGCTTGCTGCTAACGCCGCATCCCGATCCGCATCACACTTATCGCCAACTCCGGCGTCCGCTGGCGTAATCGCCGGGCAATCCGGGTAGACCGATGAAGTGAAGACGATGGAGTTTCCGTCGGGCGACCAGAGGGCGTTATCGGCTTCGGTCGAGATCGCTGTCAGCTTTTTGGGGTTGCTGGTGGCGCCGGTGGCCGTGTCGAAATCCGCCGTCCAAACCTGCTGCGAGCCGGCGCGGCCGCTCAAGAACAGTATTCGCTTGTCGTCGGCGGCGAATTGAACGCCGCTATCTCCTGGCTGCGCGACTGTGATCTTGAAGGGTTCCCCTCCGGCAATCGCCTGTAGCCACAGCTCCGGCGTTTTGGTGTTCTTTTCCAAGTCAACCGTCGTGACACTGTAGGCTAGCCACTTGCCGTCGGGGGAGACGGCGGTTGCGCCCAGGCGCTTCATCTTCATCAGGTCTTCAAAGGTCATGGGGCGCTTGGCGGGCGCGGTTTGGGCCGGGGTGAACGGGGCTGGGACGAAGGCTAGTGCCAGAGAGAGAACAAACGCGATTTTGGTCATGGAGTTTTCCTGTTTGCGCGGAGGAAAAAGCATCTTCACCGTGAAGAAGAAGTTTACACCTTGGATGGATGGGGTTGGCAGAGGCGATTTGATTTCGTGGTATCCCACCCATTCGCAAAGAGCGCGAATGGATGGGGCACCCAATCATCCTAGATCACCCAAGCCTTCCCGACCTACGACCTCTCTTTTGATCCGCCAGGAAAAGGGTGACATTCTTTCCCACCCATTCGCAAAGAACGCGAATGGATGGGGCACCCAATCATCCTAGATCACCCAAGCCTTTCCGACCTACGGCCTCTCTTTTGATCCGCCAGGAAAAGGGTGACATTCTTTCCCACCCATTCGCAAAGAGCGCGAATGGATGGGGCACCCAATCATTCCAGTTCAGCCAAGCAAGAAGCAGGTCCTTCGACTTCGCTCAGCAAAGCATGTGACGGCTGGTGACCCCGAGGCGACGGGTCCAAGTACCGTCGTAATGGATGGTGTCATTGGCATTTTAGCCTTGGCGATTGCTCTGCTGATAAGCTGTGCGGATGGGGAAGAGAGTCTGGGGCAGGGAAAAGATCGCGCGAGTACGCGTGCGGCTGATGGAGTGGTATCTGCGTTGCCGCCGGGAGCTTCCCTGGAGAAATAGCCGGGACCCTTACGCTATATGGGTCTCTGAGGTGATGCTGCAGCAGACGCGCGTTGCCGTGGTGGTGGAGCGCTACAAGGCATTCATGGAGCGCTTTCCCACGTTGATTTCGCTGGCGCTGGCTACGGAGCAAGAGGTGCTGGCCGCATGGAGCGGGCTGGGGTATTATCGCCGCGCACGGATGCTGCATAAGGCAGCGCAGTTTGTGGCTGACGAATACCAGGGTTGCCTGCCTGGGACAGCCGAGGAACTGCGCCTGCTGCCGGGGATCGGGGCTTACACGGCGGCGGCTATCGCGAGCATTGCGCACGGGGAGCCGGTGGCCGTGGTGGATGGCAATGTGGAGCGGGTATTGTGCCGGATGGAGGGCTTGTCTACCGGTAGCCGGAGCGGCGGGGGCTCTCAGGTGCGGCACAAGATTGAGGAACTGGCTGCCGAACTGGTGGATCGCGATCACTCCGGCGACTCGAATCAGGCGCTGATGGAGCTGGGTGCGACGATCTGTTTGCCGCGCAATCCGCAATGCCCGACGTGCCCCGTGGCCGATGACTGCAAAACGCAAGGAGAACACGATACCGCGCCGCGACCAAGGATGATCTGCCGCGAGGTGGCCTACGCGCTTTCTGTGCGTAACGGCAGACAGCGGATTGGCGACGCGCACCGGGAGGTTTTGCTGGAGCAGCGGCCGACTGCGCTGACCGTGATGCCGCGGATGTGGGAGTTGCCGACACTCACAGAGACTGCCGTTCCTGAGAAGGATCTGCAGATGACGTTGCGCCATTCGATTATGCAGGTGAATTATTATGCGCGCATTCGCACGGTTCTTGAGGACGATGTGGAGACGATGACCGTGGCAGGCGGCGTGCGGCGTTGGGTTCCGCTGAGTGAGGCGGAGGGAATGGCGCTGACCGGGTTGACCAGGAAGGTGCTTACTCGCGCACATCTGCTGAGCATCGCGCGGCTAAAAACTGTATGAGCTCCGTTTGAGGAGAGGGTTTCGCATCCTGGTCGCACTCTGGAGCATCCATTGAAGGCTGGCATATCGGCAGGGCGGCTGTCTGTTCATTTGGCGGCGGCATATTTGGCTATTCAGATCGCAAACATTCCACAATCCCCAAGGAGGCTCAATGGCAAGCAAGGCTAGCGCAGTTTGGACAGGTTCACTGAAGGAAGGCAAGGGCACGATTTCAACAGCAACGGGCGTGTTAAAGAACGCGAATTACTCTTTTGCCACACGGTTTGAGGGCTCGGAGAGCGGCACCACGCCGGAAGAGTTGATTGCCGCGGCTCACGCAAGTTGCTTTTCGATGGCTTTGGGCGCGCAATTGGGCGGCGCGGGGTTGACGCCGGAGAAGATCGAGACCCAGGCGGCGGTTACGCTGGGCAAGGTGGAGGGCGGCTTCGCCATCACTAAAATCGCGCTGACTACGACGGCGAAGGTTCCCGGCGCTTCTCAGGAGGTTTTTGCCAAGGCTGCCGCGGACGCCAAGGCGGGTTGCCCGATTTCCAAGCTGTTCGCGAACAACACAGAGATTTCGCTGGATGCGAAGCTGGTGTAAGCCGGAGTTGCAGACAGGGGCCGAGAAATCAGGTGCTTCGGGCCTGTTTTCGTGGGCCGGAATTTGACACACGGTGCCGCATTTGCGAGACTCAGTACTGCTGCCGGTTCAGCGGAGATGCTGGACCTGCGTACTGTGCCGAAGTGGCGGAATTGGCAGACGCGCGTGGTTCAGGTCCACGTACTCGCAAGGGTGTGGGGGTTCGAGTCCCTTCTTCGGCACCAACTGTTTAGAATCAATAGATTAGGTTAGCTTCCTAAGAAAAGCCAACGGAAATGCTTAGTTTTCCTGTTTTTTCGGTATTGACCGAGAGGAGAACTTTGATACCAATGGCAACACAACGTACAGTACCAAACTTTACTCTCAGTCAGGACGCACGGCTACCGGCGATGAGGCACGCTCTCGAGGTAGACCATCCCCCGGTTAATTCTCGGCATGTGAGCGTGTCGGCGGCTTCGGAGTATCGTCCGAGAGTCCCCACTTGCGAACCGCATCTATGGTAACGCCGTTCATTAATAGCCTTTTTTTTCATATCCGCTTATACAAATATAGTGTTATGTTTTAAATGCGCCAAGGCGGATATGAGGAGATGGGCATGGAGTTGCTGTTTCGGGCATTGGCAGACCGGACACGTCTCAGACTATTGAACCTGATGAGCGGTCAAGAGGTCTGCGTCTGCTATTTCATCGAGATTCTTGGACTGCCGCAGTCAACGATTTCGCGCCATCTCGCCTACATGCGGCGTGCTGGTCTGGTTCAGGTGCGTCGTGAGGGGAAGTGGATGCATTACCGCTTGGCTGAGCCTAAACAGCAGACGGCTAAAGGGATTATTCGAGAGGTTCTGAACTCACTCCAGTCAGACCGTGAAATGGAGCGCGACCGAGCGAAACTTAGTCGCGCTTGCTGTACTCCGCAAAAATTCTTTCGGCTCGAAGGGGCTCCCTTGCCGACCACATTGACCGGGGCCCAAAGGACCTGAAATGTCGAAGACCACATCAAGACTCTCGTTTCTTGACCGCTACCTGACCGTTTGGATTTTTGGAGCCATGCTTGTCGGTGTTGCATCTGGGTGGGCGATGCCCGGTATTGTGCCCTTCCTGAATCGCTTCAGCCTCGGCACAACCTCGGTTCCCATCGCTGTCGGCCTCATCCTGATGATGTACCCGCCTCTGGCAAAAGTGCGCTACGAAGAACTGCACGAGGTCTTCCGCAACAAGAAAATACTTGGGCTGTCGTTGCTCCAGAACTGGGTAATCGGCCCGGTGCTGATGTTTGGCCTCGCAGTTGTCTTTCTACGCAACTATCCCGAGTACATGGCGGGACTCATCATGATTGGGCTGGCACGCTGCATCGCCATGGTCATCGTCTGGAACGAACTGGCAAAAGGCGACACTCAATATGCGGCTGGTCTGGTGGCCTTCAACTCTGTGTTCCAAGTGCTTTTCTACTCGGTCTACGCTTGGGTTTTCGTGACGAAACTTCCGGAGTGGTTCGGACTCCACGGCTCGGTGGTACACGTCTCCATCGGTGACATCGCGAAGAGCGTCTTTATCTATCTCGGGATTCCGTTCCTTGCTGGGATAGCCACCCGTTTGGTTCTGGTTAGAGCACGAGGGCGGGACTGGTACGAGAAGAACTTCATCCCACGCATCAGCCCTATCACGCTCATCGCCCTGCTGTTCACCATCGTGGTCATGTTCTCACTGAAGGGCGAATACATCGTTCGCTTGCCGCTTGACGTGATACGCATTGCGGTGCCGCTGCTGATTTACTTTGTAGTGATGTTTCTCGTCTCGTTTTACATGGGGCACAGGCTGGGCGCGGACTACTCGAAGACCGCCACGCTGGCCTTCACCGCCGCCAGCAACAACTTCGAACTTGCAATCGCCGTCGCTGTTTCAGTGTTCGGCATCAACTCAGGAGCGGCGTTCGCGGCAGTTATCGGGCCGCTGGTCGAAGTTCCGGCTCTGATTGGGCTGGTCAACGTAGCCCTGTTCTTCCAACGGCGATATTTCAAGGAACCGACAAACAATGGCGTGGCCGTGCCAATTTGCGGCTCAGTAAGGAAGGCATGAAAAAGCGAGTTCTGATTTTGTGTACGGGAAATTCTGCCCGGAGCCAGATGGCCGAAGGTTTGCTTGAGAGCAAGGCTGGCGACCGATTCGATGTGTTCAGTGCAGGTACCCGCCCGGTGGGGCTGAACCCGAACGCTGTGACGGCGATGTCGGAGGTCGGCATCGACATTTCAAAGCACCGCTCAAAATCGGTGGATGAGTTCATCGGGCAACAATTCGATTTCATCATCACAGTCTGCGATAACGCAAAAGAGTCCTGCCCGTACTTTCCGGGTTCGGCTGAGAGGATTCATCACAGTTTCGAAGACCCGGCAGCGGAATCGGCTGAGAAGCGGCCCGAGGCGTTCAGAAGGGTTCGCAGAGAACTCGAAGACTGGCTCAGGGAGTTCGAGTTAGAGAAGCGGTTCACTGACTAAACCATGTGAACCACCGACTCGGCGGTGAATTGACCGCCAAAATTCCGCCTTCGGACTTTTGCACTACCCGAGAACAGCCTCCGGCATCCGCCCTTCCCGGTATGCCGCAATGAAGGCCATCGGATTGGGTGTCGGCTTAGCAAACCCAAGGGGTCTCATGATGAATTGTTTATCGACACGAGCACAATCGAACTTGAACACTTATGGATTCGCTTCATTCAGGTGGTGGGGACCACACCGAGCAAAGGATGGGAGTTCAAGCGAAAACCAGGATGATTGGACCGCCTGGGGTCCTCTGGCCTGTCTCGTCGACATTGTTTTTGCAACGAATGGCAGCTTCGCTGGAGGCACACTGCCCGGTACTAATCGACTAGCGATGAGCGCATTTTTCGAGAACTAGAATTCCGGATTTCTCAGTCTTTCTGTTGCCAGCCCAACCTGGTGATACAGCGGAAGTATCGATCCTTCCGGCGTCGTTCACCCTGCAGGGATAGTATTTGCAACTGACAGCCCTGAAACGATGCGGAACCGGTAGCACCGCGGACGTTATTTCGTTAGCACTATCTCAATGTGCCGGTGGATAGTGTGCAGCTGTGCAACGCCGCACTTGGTCAGCGCTGCGTCCTCGCAGGAACGGCTGTTGCTCAGCACAGGGTTTTCCATGCTTGCCGAGAGGATTCTGCCGTCCGCTGTACTTACGATGATGGTGACATCAAACGTTTCCTTGCCGACCCCCGCTTCGTACTTTCCTTCGTTTGTCTTCGTAACTTCAACCCAGTTATTCGCGGTGTCCGCGACCGGGACCATCATCCAATCGGCTGGAAGCTGCAGATTGGGTTTGGCCGACGGCACATGATGAACGACAACCACGGCCGTCTGCTTGACAGGATCAATCGACTGAAGGTTTAGGTCGAAGTCGATTTGATCTTTTCCGATTAGCACATGCGTACCATCGGCCCATGAACTGACCTGCGGATTTGGCACGTAAAAGTGATCTCCAGCGTGCTGCAGAATTCCGATTTTGTTCATAAGCCAGAGGTCTACATAGAAGGTCATCATATCTGTAATTGGCCCCACCATCTTCGAGTCCACTTTGCTCATATCGAAGCCGGACGGCGCCCAGTTGGGATCCAGGGAAAGAGGCTCGCGAAATTGAACCATCGTTGGTGACAGGGTAATGGTCTGGCCGTTGGAGGCCATGGCGGTCCAACGAAACTCCTCAATGATGCTGCCACTGTCCGTCTTTCTAGTTGTGCCGGAAGCGTCCGCGGTGTAATGCCAGTCATCATTGGTTGCGGTCATGTGATAGGTGAGCGTTTCTCCGACGCGATAATGACGCGAGAGAGGCCCGCCGCCTGGCGCGGGAATTTGCGCAGAAGCGATCGAGGAGACGAGCGTAGAGGCAAGAAGAACTGCGAGCGTGGTAAATCTGCTTTTCATGGTACCTTCCTTTGGATGCCTTCGGTGAAAAACCGCATTTGCTGACGAACCACATGAGCGGTTTGCTCATAAGGTGGGCCTTCGACGGCCCAGAGAGCCGTCAGACCCAGGTGCATTGTTTTGAAGCTTAGGATGAGTTGCGAAATATCGATGTCAGCCCGGATATCCCCGCGCTGTTGGAGCGAGTTAAAGAGCGTTTTGAGTGGCGGATCGATGTACTTCTGCAGCTCCACCATGTACGGAAGAAATCGCTCGGTATCCAGGAACATCTGTGCCAGAAACACTCGAACGAAGGCGTGATATGGCTCCTTCAGCCGGAAGTGAAGCAGAATGTAATCGGCAAGAACGCGATGCACCTTCCGCTTTCCCGGCCTGAAGCGAGCGATTCTGGGCGCCATACGCGCCTCTAGACCGGCCATGAATGCCACCACGATGTCTTCTTTTGTGGAGAAATAGTTGTAAATTGTCCCTTTTCCGACATCGGCGGCAATTGCAATCTCATCGATCGTTACCGCTTCCAGGCCGCGCCGCGAGAAGAGATCGATCGCCGAAGTCAATATCTGTGCTCGGGCGGCAATTTTCTTCCGTTCGCGTCTGGAATAGACTGTGGTCATAAATGACTATAGTCATAATATAGTCGCAATCGAATGTCAAGAAGTATTTGTTTCTCGCGCGCTATTGAACGGTGAGCATGACCGCGGCCGAACTTGTTACCTGGTGGGTCTGAGGTGGAGGCGGCGGTGTTTGGTTTGAATTGCCACCGCTGCAACCGGTCGTGAAGACCATCGCGGCAAGCAAGACGCACCCCAGGCAGGCAGTCATCCACACGGCACGCTTACTCAATCTCATCCTCAGAAATACCAGAGGCAGTAGAAGGATCGGCAGCAAAATCCAATCCGCGGCTACTCCCGAGACGGTTTCCGTGAAGACCACCGTCACCTGATAGGTTCCCTTGGGCG
>JBEKWJ010000100.1:0-10247 GCA_049513195.1 Occallatibacter sp. | reverse complement strand
AAGAAAACGAGACCGCAAAAGCGATGAATCCCCGCGTCCTTATTGAGCAAAACGCAGTTTCAGGCAAAATCGTCAATGTGCGCGAAAACGCACGCTTTGTACCGCTACGTGAGAAATGGCTTCTAAATCACGTACGAATTTCGTCTGAAAACCGGCGTTTTCCCTCAGAAAAACGGGCATTTTGATGGCAAATGGCGGTTTTTTACAAGGCTTTAGCTTCGGCAAACCGATCGGAGATCCCATCCGCGACCAGGCTGCAAATCATTTGAAAGCGGTGGAGCAACAGTGGCTTGCCACAAGGGATTGCAAGATGCGTTTGCCCTTGCGAAAGCGGTCGGCGCTCTTTTGCGCTCACGCGGACTTGGAGAATTATTGTGGAAGGACTTCGATTCCTGTCACAGTTGCATAGCCCTCGACCGGTACGAAGCTCAAGAGCAGTTTTCCCTGGGCATTTGGCTCAAGGCCTGTAACTTTTCGTACAACTACCTGCGTTTGCCGCGCCTCTTTGGCCAGGTCAAAGTTTTTCAGAAGAGCATTTCCATTGCAATAGACATTGAAGATATGGGCGACCTCAGTCCGGTTTTCGCCGGATGAAGAGGCGGATTGATCCCAGTCTCCATCGCGCGCCGCAAAATGCAGCCATAGTGTGTATTTGCCAGGGGAAACCGGAATCGCATACGAGAAGTTGCCCCACCGCTCGGTTTCGTAAAGTTCAGGGTCGTCGGTTCCTTTCACCGGCGCTGTGTACGTCGCCAGTTGGCCGCCTTCGAAGTAGTTATCCGGGCTCCACCAGTGGCTATCGTTGGAGTAATAGGGGGTTTGACGGGCCAGCAGGCGCACGGGTCGGATATGGTCGCGGTACCCAGGCAGAATCTCGATAGCCGATAAGAGGGCCTGCTTGCCTTCCTGGCCAGAAAAATCGAGATGCAATTGTCCATCGGCCGCGGGCTCAATGCCGGTGAAGACTTTCACATCCGCGGTGCGGCTGGCTCCGGCATCGGCCACAATATCGAATCGGGTCAACAGCTTCTTGCCGTTGGCACGCACGCTCAGGATGCGGTTGCCTTCTCCGCCAGTACCCGTCGATTCGGGGCCGAAGACCGTCTCGGCGAAGTGCAGGCGCAGTTCATAGATGCCTTTGTTCAGAGGGATATTGTAGCGAAAATCTCCCTGCCTGCTGGTGCGATAGAAATCAGGATTCTGTGTACGCCAGATTTGCTGCACGGAGTTTTTAACCGCTGTGCCGCCATCAAACCAGGCGTCGGCGTTCCACAGTTTGCCGGCGTGATCGACAAAGCTGCGGCCCGAGCCGGCGAGGATGCGGACCTCTTCGCCCACCGGCGGACCCAGCAGCGATTCCGAGCCGTTGGAAGAGGACTGGTTCGATCCCGCTGGCGATGGCGGGCTCTGCTTCATCTGGCGCAGAATCAGCAAGGCGCAACCGAGACCGAGAGAGAGCAGCGCGAGTGCGGCGATCAGCCACCAGCTCCGACGGCCCGAGAGGCGAAACCGGTCATCTGCCGGGCGCGCCAGAGGGCTTTCGATTCCCGGCAGGTTCGCCACAGGAAAATCGGTAGACACCGGCAATCCTGCTTCGTGTTGAGGACCGGCGGTGAATTCCGGGACATATTGGCCCAAAGGAATCTTGATATGGAGCCGATGAGATGCGCCTTCGCCAGCATAGTAGGCAGCCAGGCGCTTGCGCAGGCGGTTGGCCTCGACCCGCACAATCGAGTCGGCGTTCTGATCGAAGGACGATCCGCGATGAAAGACCTCCACTCCGACCGAATACTCCTTGATTTGGTTGGCTTCTCCGGCGAAGAGCTTCTCGCACAAATAGGACAGCAAATGAGTGAGGGTGGGGGCACGCGTAAAGATCTCGGAACGCAGCACCGCTTCGAGCTCAGCGCGCTCTGCTTTGAGATTGATCGCCTCTGGGCCTTCGATCGCCATTGTTACTATCCCCGGACTGATTGTAATGCTATCGATCCTTGCCGGTTTGGCTAGTGCTTAACGGTTGCCGCAGCCCAGGAAATGAGCGTGTAACGGCGCTTAACCTCTGCCGACTTCTTCACTCGAACCTGACCGCTCGAGAGTGCCGGCGTCTGTAAATAAAAGCAATATCATGGACTTCGGCTTCCTCTGCCCGCGATTTAACCCCGCTGGAACGGGTGGGTAGCAGGTATAGCGTTGTGGACTGCCCGCGCTCGCTCTCTACTGAGAGGGATGCAGGGCGCCGATCGTGGGAGCCGGGAAGCGCAACAGCCGCACCGCACGAAATGCCCTTGGTCAGGAGAGGTGGTATATGAGAAAAGTAGCGATGATGCTGATGGCGGCGGGCCTGCTGATTTGCGCTGCGCCGTATGGAAGGACGGACCCCAGCGCGCCTAAGAACGACAAACTCGAGAATGCCCGGAAGGCGGAAGAAAAAGGCGACGTGGCACGGGTCAAAAAGAACTTTGCAGTGGCGGGCGCCTACTATCAGGCTGCCATTCACTACTCCCGTCAGGATGCCAGGCTTTATAACAAGCTGGGAATTGTTCAGCTGCAGCAGGGCCAAAGAGGAGCGGCGCGCAAAAACTTCTCGCAGGCTCTGAAGCTCGACCCTCAGTTAGTCGCCGCGGTCAACAACCTTGGAGCCGCATCCCTTCTGGACAAGAGGTACAAGAGCGCCGTCGACTACTTTAAGCAGGCGCTGGCGATGGATGAGACATCCGCAGCCACGCATCTCAACCTTGCCGAATCCTGGATGGGCTTGGGTGAAGTTGATCACGCCATGACCGAATACAGCCGGGCCCTGGAACTGGATGCCGATATTCTCACCAGCACTGACGCGGGAGTGATCGCTCAGGTAAGTACGCCGCAGCAGCGCGCTCGCATCATGTACATGATCGCGAAATCGTATGCGAAGCGCGGCAATCTGGATGGAGCTGTGGAATATTTGCAACGGGCAAAAGATCTGCACAACCCCGATTTGGCCAAGGTCTACACCGACCCGGATTTCACCGCGCTGTGGCAGGATCCCCGTCTGGCGAAGATCGTCAAGCGATAGACGCTCCGGTCTATCCTTGTGGCGCCGCTCGCCGCCGTGGGAAGGCACGGCGTCGAGCGGTTATAAGTTATGGCCGGTGGGTTGCGCCGAATTCAATGTGCTCGATGCCGTTCGCGCCGGGCTCACAGCGCGCATCGGCATCGGCGCCGGCGCTTGATGCATGGTCACAATAATCGCCGCGGCCGGCTTCTTGCCGACGCATTGATAGGAATGTGGCGTGGAGGCGTCGAAATAGATCGCATCGCCCGCCTCCAACACGCACCCCTGCTCCCCATGATGAATCTCCATGTCGCCTTCCAGCAGATAGAGAAACTCGAAGCCCGCATGCATGTGCGCGGTAGGCGCCATCTCCTTGGTCAGCGGAACAAATTGGGCAAGGTATGGGTCCATGTGCCGGTCGGGAACCATGTAGCCCAGACTCTCAAAAAAGTAAGTCGGAAATTCAACTCCCGTTTGCGGCAAGCGCACACGTTCGTTGCGCCGGTGAATCCGGAAGACCGCCGCAGGGTCGCTCTCGAAGAAATAGGAGAGATCCTTGGAAAACACCATGGCAATCCGCGCCAGGTTACGCAGAGTTGGCACCACACGACCGGTTTCAAGCTGCGACAAAAAGCTGGCCGAAAGCCCGGTGTGCTTGCCTAGCTCTACCAGCCCCATGGATTTCTTGAGCCGCAACCGCCTGATCCGCTCGCCGATGCACTTTTCGGCAATCACCTGCTCGGTAGTCTCTATATCGACCTGCGACTTTTGCGTCTCTTCGCTGTGAACGACCGCCAACTCGCTCATAGACCCTCCAGCCGACGGCAAAACGGGCGCGCGCCGGGGGAATGTTGCGTGCATCAAAAACAATTCTCATGCTACCAAAATATCGATTCAACGGCAATCCCATTCTGTTAGTAAAACGGAAAGCCTTTCCTCGGTTGTCAATTGCTTAGATGCAGGCTCGAAGCAGCCAGTCCACTGGGGCACGCGCTATGCTAAAGATTCTGACTTCCGAGGCCACCAAGAAAACCTATGCCTGAAGAAATCACGCCCGCCGCTGCTCCTGAAATTCCCATCGCCACCATCGCGACCCTGGGCCAATTTGAAGGCCAGTCCGTCACTCTTCGCGGTTGGCTCTACAACCTTCGCGAAAGTGGCAAGCTGCTTTTTCCCATCTTTCGCGATGGCACCGGCACCGTTCAGGGCGTCGCCCACGTCAAGAGCGTTTCGCCTGCCGTCTTCGAGACACTGAAAGGGCTCACGCAGGAATCCAGCGTGATTGTCACTGGCAAGGTCCGCGCCGACCAGCGCGCCCCCGGCGGTTTCGAGTTGGACGTCCTGGACATACAGGTCGTTCAGCGCGTTCCTGAGTCAGACCCCTACCCGATTACTCTCAAGGAGCACGGCGTTGATTTTCTCATGGAGCATCGCCATCTCTGGGTTCGCTCGCCGCGCCAGTCCGCGATTCTCCGCATTCGCGCAGAGATTATGAGAGCAGCGGCAGAATACTTTGACTCGAACGGCTTCATTCGCACCGACCCGCCGATCCTTACACCAGCGGCTTGCGAAGGCACTTCGACGCT
Source organism: Occallatibacter sp. (assembly GCA_049513195.1). Taxonomy (GTDB): domain Bacteria; phylum Acidobacteriota; class Terriglobia; order Terriglobales; family Acidobacteriaceae; genus Telmatobacter. The sequence goes on along the minus strand of JBEKWJ010000100.1, from coordinate 5,630 downwards.
CTTTCCTGTCGATTACTTTGGCGACCCAGCCTATCTAACTCAATCTGGGCAGTTATACATTGAGTCAACGGCATTGGCTTTGGGCAAGGTTTATAGCTTCGGCCCCACTTTCAGAGCTGAAAAATCAAAGACTCGGCGTCACCTGACGGAGTTCTGGATGATCGAACCGGAGGTCGCCTTCATGGACCTCGACGGCCTGCTGGAGTTAGCCGAAAACTTTCTCTCCCACATCGTGCAATCGGTGCTCAAGAGCCGCGCCTCCGAGTTAGTGGTCATTGGCCGCGACCCAGCCAAGTTACAAGCCATCTGCCCGCCGTTTCCACGCCTTACTTATGACGACGCAGCGGCCATGCTCAATGCCGCGCACAAAACCGGCCAGCTTGAGGCGCCGTTTGAATATGGAAACGACTTTGGCTCTCCGGATGAGACCTGGCTGAGCAGCCAATTCGACCGTCCGGTCATGGTTCATCGCTATCCCGCCAACGTAAAGGCCTTTTATATGGAGCCCGACCCCGTCGACGCTCGCTTGGCCCTTTGCGTGGATGTTCTGGCGCCCGAAGGCTACGGCGAAATCATCGGCGGTTCGCAGCGCGTTTCGAGTTATGAGTTACTAAACTCTCGCATCGAGCAGCATAACCTGCCCAAGGAAGCCTTCCAGTGGTATCTGGATTTGCGACGCTATGGCAGCGTTCCCCACTCGGGCTTTGGCATGGGCATCGAGCGCGCCGTGGCTTGGATTTGCGGCCTCGATCATGTGAGAGAGACGATTCCGTTTGCTCGCACGCTGCATCGGATTTATCCGTAGAGGCGGGCGCAGACGACTAGGCGACGAAATCTGCTTCGCTGGAGGACGAGTATGCGGATCGTATTGATTGCTATTTTCCTATTGGGAACTATTGCTCAGTCTAAAATTTCTGCTTGTCAATGCGGTGAAGAAGCGAAACTCTGCCAATGCACCGACCCACCAGAATTATCAATTCACTCCAATACCATTACCGTCTCAGGTCAAACAGTGCATTTGTCAGGGAAACTGCCGACAGTAAGCGACCATTGGTTCTACAGTGTAACCTGCCATACATCGTCAAGACTGTTCGATTTTAGTCTCTGGAAGATTTCGAAATTCCATGATCATGATGGCTTTTATTCCGCGAAATCATGGAATTTACAGGTTATGGATTCAAAAGATGACCACGAGAAGGAAATTGTTTTTGATCGAGAAAATGAGTTTTATTTCTGGGGTAATGTCGAAAATACAAACAGAGCGGCGCGGGTTAATGTAGACACAATTGTTGGACTGCCGAAGGAGCTTCATGGGACTATAAGTCTCCGTGAAGTCAGGGGCGAAAAAAAGCAGACCCATTAACGTTTGAAGATTTGTCTCGCAAGAATTCTATAAGGTTCTCCCGCGCCTTTTTTCCGGCGCGGGCCAACCGAAGGGGCTGGCCCCACCGCAGGTGGTGGTTAGCTGTAGCGTAGCCAGCGCGCGATTTCGGGCAGCGTGGCTCGCTTGCCATACATGAGGATACCGATTCGATAAAGGCGCGAGGAGAGCCAGAGCGCAGCCCAGATGCTCAATATCAGCAGGCCGATAGAGACTGCCAATTGCCAGAGCGGCACCGTTTCCAAACCCATGCGCGGAAGCATGACGTAAGGCGACGTGAGCGGACAGAGCGTTGCGGCAATGGACCAGATGGAGTTGGGATCTTTGAGCAGCACCGGAAGCAGACCCATGCTGAGATAGAGCGGGATGATGGCCAGCGGCATGAACTTCTGCAAATCTTGCGCGGTCTCACAGGTGGCGGCAAGGCCCGAGAACATCGCGCTGAAGAGCGCGAAGCCGAGCACGAAATAGACCGGAAAGAAGACGCCCTCCATCCAGGAAAAATGAATCGCAAAGTTGCCAGTGAGCACGGTCGCGGCCAAGGCAGAACCCAGGAACAGGGTTGCCACAATAAGCCAGATGGCCATCTGCGTAAGTCCCACCGCTCCTACGCCAACCATTTTGCCGGCGAGCAGATCGTCGGGGCGAGCGATGGCCAGCATGACTTCGAAGATGCGCGAAGTTTTCTCCTCGATGATGGCGCGGGCCATATCCAAGCCGTAAAGCATGATGGGCATGGAGAGCAAAAGCATCATCATGAAAGCCTTGTAGAAGGGCGATGCTCCTTCGCTCTTGCCCGTCGTGCCATTTTTGTTGAGTTGCAGGTTCTCGACTGAAACCGGCTTGAGCGCGGCATCGGCGTCCGTCTGATTGATTCCTTTGGCGATCAGGCGCTGGCTGACCACGCCGCGGTTCAAGGCATCGCGCAAGCGGTGGGTATCGGCGAAGCCGCCGGTAGAGAGAGAGGTGTAGGTGGCAGTCGTCGCATCCGCCGATGAATTGATGTCCAGAACGCCGTCGATAGTTTTGCTCTGAACCTGTTTGCGAAGAGCATCGCGATTCTGTTCGCTGGCCGGAGCTACCACCTCGACCGTAAAATGCTCATCCCTGTCGTCAATCAACTGGCGGCGAACCAGGTCTGCGAGTTCCGCATTGTCCGAGGTAATGGCTACGCGCATTGCGGCTGTGGCTTTGCGATTGGTGATCGAACTCCAGCCCAGCAGTGCGACAATCAGCAACGGCACCAGCACTGTAGAAAACTTGAAGGCGCGGCCATGAATCTGCTCCAGGTATTCGCGCTTGGCAATGAGGAGAATTTTACGCATTGGCCTTGCCTCCCACCGTCTCAATGAAAATCTCTTCGAGCGACGGCTCGACTAACTCGAAGCGATAAATCGTCGCGGCCTCCGCAGCTTCATGCAATAGCTTTTGCGCGTCGCCATGCGGTTTGAGCTTGATTTCAGCGTGGCCAGAGAAGTTTTTGGCTTCGGCAATCTCGTTGCTTTTGAGGAAAGCGGGGCTTCCTTCGAACTCGACGATGACATGGTTGCGCTCGTAGCGGGACTTGATTTGGCGCAGGTTGCCGGTCAGCACGGCTTCGCCATTATTGATCAGGCAGATGGAGTCGCAGAGCTTCTCAACCTGATCCATGCGATGCGTGGAAAACAAAATGACCTTGCCCTGGTCTTTCAACTCGAGCAGCGTGCGCTCCACCAGGACCGCATTCACCGGATCAAGGCCGCTGAAAGGCTCGTCCATTACGATGAGGCCGGGGGAGTGAAGCAGCGTGGCGATGAACTGAATCTTCTGCTGCATTCCCTTGGAAAGCTCTTCGGTCTTCTTGGCAAGCGCGTCCGCGATCTCCATGCGCGTGGCCCAATCAGTGGCTTGGCGGCGGGCTTCTTCGGCGCTCAAACCGTGCAGGCAGCCAAAAAAGACAAGCTGGTCGAGGACTCTCATCTTCTTGTATAGACCGCGCTCCTCGGGCAGGTAGCCGACTTGCTCCAGGCTGTCGCGCTCGAAGGGCTTATCAAAAAGCCTGACCTGGCCTGAGTCAGGAACGGTGATGCCCATCATCATGCGGATGGAGCTGGTTTTGCCGGCTCCGTTTGGTCCCAGCAGGCCGAAGATCTGGCCCGCCTCAATCGATAGGCTCAGGTTGTTGACGGCAACCTTGCTCTCGTAGGCCTTGGTCACTCCCGCGAGTTCGACAACTGGCATAGTTCTCCTGCCGCTCAATGTGGTCTTGGTTTCAGGTCAAACGGGGATTGACCTGCAAGGAGTGTAGCAAAGCGCGCTGGGTGGATTACTCACTGTGCCGCCAGCCGCGCGTTCGCTTAGTCGTAGCGTTCGAAGACAATCTGCTTGCGATGCCAGCCGAAGGCGGTCAGGCGCTCGCGAACGCCGGAAACCATTTCGTTGAGGCCGCAGATATAGGCATAGATGTCGAAGTTCAGCTCCGATGGCAGCAACGTGGGATCGGGAGGGGGCGTGGGCAAAAGTTGACCGAGCCGGGCGGCGCGCTCCTCGACAATGCGGGCCACGTGCTCCTGAACGTAACCGCGCAGGCCTGTCCAGCTCTCAGACCCGCGACTCAGAGTGGGTAAATAGTGAAAGTTAGGCTGACGGCGGGCGAGCGCCTCAAACTCTGCCTGGTAGTAGATGTCGCTTTCGTAGCGCGTGCCGTAAACTAGCCAGATTTGTTTCCCATTGCTTCGGTCGGGACCGCCCTCCGGGAAGAGCCACTGTAACTTGCCGCGCATGGGCGCAATGCCAGTGCCGGTGGCCACGAGGATGGAGTCAGTGACGGGTTGGTGCAGAATGAAGTGTCCGTGCGGGCCATGAATCTGAATGGTCGCGCCGATAGGCAGGTCGGGTAGGTCGGCCAAATGGTTGGAAAAAAAACCCTCTTCGACACGATTAACGCATAGTTCGAAGCGGTTGTCCTTGGCTGCGGAGGCGATCGAGTAGGCGCGCGTCTGCATTTTGCCATTGGCGTCCGCGGCCACGGCAGAAACGAACTGACCGGCGGTAAACGGAAAGCTCTCCACCTCGTCGAGGACGAAGACGAAGTGGTAACACTGGGCAACCTCAGAGATGCAATCTTTGCGTTCAAGGCGGGCGGTCAGTAGTTCACGTGCCATCTCGTTCTCTTTCAGGGAAGAAATTCTCGCTCAAGCGGACTCACCCCTTTGATGCGGCTGGCCGGAAATAGAAGCAAGCCGGGCGAGGCCGCGCTTCACCTATAATGGATAGGAAGCCGGGGAAGGGCCCGATGGGCTCTATTCGGCTGCAAACGCTGACTTTTGAGGACCGTATGGCCGCATTGCTGGAAGCGATTACCGTCAAGCGCAAGATGTACTTCGAGTTCGAGAACACTCCTTACTACTGCATGGATGCCGAAGTCTCGACGCCCACGGCGCGCGGCGGCCAAACGCTGGTGCGGCTGAAGATGCGCAACCTGCTCACACGCGCAGTCTTCGACAAGACCTTCAAGGCTGGCGAGCGCTTCAAGGAGCCGGACCTGGAGCTGGTCGAGGCTTCTTACCTTTACTCGGACAGCGAAGGATCGCACTTCATGGATCAGGAGAGCTTCGAGACGCATACGCTCAACAGCGATATGATGGGCAACGCACTGGAGTTGCTGGTCGAGGGCGTCATTATCCAGCTGCATAAGTTCAATGGCAATCCCATCGGCTTGCAGTTACCAGAGAAGGTCGAGCTGGAGGTCGAGTACACGGAGGGTGGCGCGCGCGGCGACACCAGCGGCAACGTGACCAAGCTGGCGCGGCTTCAAACCGGCTTGGAAATCAAGGCTCCGCTCTATATTCAGGTAGGCGAAAAGGTGAAGATCTTCACCGAGACGCGGGAGTTCGCGGGCCGCGCATAGTGACAAGTGCATCACGCAACCCGGGCAAACGCAAGATAAGATTCCTCGCAGAAACGGCGAGTAACTCTTGCTGCACCGTAGCGTCAGGCGTTTCGCAGGGCGGTCGATTTGATTCATTGTCAGAGCTGAAATTCTACTCATTTCAGGCCTTTTTGTGGGCTTTTTAGGCCATTTTCAGGGCAAAACACTCCTTTTTTGGGGGAAAATCGCTCGATTCCGATAGGCCCTTTCTTGCATCACGGTACTTTATGTGCGATTTCGCGCACATTGAGGATTTTTCCTGAAACTGAGTTTCATTCAGTAATGACGCGGGTATTCTTCACTTTCATCGCTTCGTTTTCTTCTCCAGCTGCGTAATTA
>JBEKWJ010000099.1:0-10528 GCA_049513195.1 Occallatibacter sp. | reverse complement strand
CGCGCACATTGAGGATTTTTCCTGAAACTGAGTTTCATTCAGTAATGACGCGGGTATTCTTCACTTTCATCGCTTCGTTTTCTTCTCCAGCTGCGTAATTATCTGCACGAATAAAAAATATTGTAGGGGGGGTGGGGGGGTATAGGCAGGCAATAGGGAATAGGGAACAGGGAACAGTAACGGCCCGCGCCTGTCGTCGTGGTTCATGCTTTGATTGTGCGCCGATGGGAGGTTATTTTCTGTAACCGAAATGAAGAAGATGCGTTTGCCCTGTTCGCGGGATTTTTGGAGAGGGCTTGATCGGGGCGACGCATATATATTTGTTGAAGGGTGCAAGCTTTAGAGCAAGACCAAGGATGCAGTAGTCCAATTCGTCTCGTTGAAGGTCGCCGCTCTCTGTTGGTTCCTTAGAAAGGAACGCGAATGAAATACGCTGGATTGCTGGTCATGCCGGCTGGATTTTTTCTCTCGATCGCAGCGCTGGTACTTTTTACCTCGCCAGGACAGCGGTTCGGATTTGTGCTGTGCGGCTTGGCCGTTGAGGCTCAGGGACTTGTTGTGGCAGTGCGCGGGCACATGGAGACACGAGGAGCAGGCCGGCTATGATTCCAATGGTGCCCATTGCTCCCGTCATGACGGATGCTGAGTTTGCGCTGTGTCTTGCGCTTCTGCTCATTGCGCCGCTGGCCATCGCCGGCGTAGCCCTGATCAATACCGGCCTGGGTCGCTGCCGCTCGGCCGCTCAATCGCTGCTGGGCAACCTCGCGATGATGGCCGTTACGGCGGTCGTCTTCGCTCTGGTGGGCGCTACGTTCACCGGCAGCCTGCCCGGCGGAGCGGGCCACGTATTCACCCTTGGCGGCAAGCCGTGGAACTGGCTGGGAACAGGACCATTTTTGCTGGGCGGATTGGGCGCTGCTCCGGGCCAGTCGCAACTCGCGCTGATCTTTGAAATGCTGGCTGTGGCGTTGGCCGCTTTCATTCCGTGGGGCTCGGGAGCGGACCGGTTGCGCCTCACTGCTGGCTGCGCAATTGCCGCGGTGCTGGCCGCGATCGCATTTCCACTGCTGACGCATTGGGTCTGGGGGGGAGGCTGGCTGGCCCAGTTGGGCGTCAACTTTTCGCTCGGCGCTGGTTTTGTGGATGCGGGTGGTGCGGCTACCGTGCATGTTCTCGGGGGCCTGAGCGCGTTGGCCGTTGTTTGGATCGCGGGAGCCCGCGCGGGCAAGTTTCCCAAGGAAGGCCTATCGACCGCGCTGCCCGGCCATAACGCCGTGTACGTGCTCTTCGGCTGCCTGCTGGCGCTGGTGGGCTGGCTGGGGTGGAACGTGGCCGGGGCGATGATCTGGCTTCATGCGCCGCTGGCCGTTCTGCCGGTTACGGCGGTGAACACGCTGCTCTCTGCATCGGGAGCCCTTGCAGCCACCTTCGCGGTAACGCGCTTCCGCTTTGGCAAGCCTGACGCCAGCCTCTGCGCCAATGGCTGGCTGGCCGGCCTGGTAGCGTCGAGCGCCTGCGCCGGTCTGATTACACCGGGGCAGTCGCTCTTCGTTGGTGTTGTTGCGGGCATTGCCACGCCGCTGCTGGTGGAACTGCTTGAACTGGCTCTCTCGATAGACGATCCCTCGGGCGCGATTACGGTTCATGCCGTCGGTGGCCTCTGGGGATTGCTAGCCGCCGGTATTTTCGCCGCGCAACCTGGGCAACTGTTGGCTCAGTTGGTGGGCATCGCTACGCTGATGGGCCTGGTGCTGCCGGTGGTCTACCTGCTCTTCTGGCTCCTGAATCGCGTAGTCGCTTTCCGAGCTGACTCAGACGGCGAGCGTATTGGCATGGACCTGCATGAATTAGGGGGCGGGGCTTATCCGGAGTTTGTGATTCACCGCGACGAATCGTACCGGTAGTCCAAGGTTGACGGTTAGGGGGATGTTCGCTCCATGTAGTACCATGGACCGAACATCCGTTCTCAATTTGGGGAGAGACTCAGAATACCTTGTGTAATCTGACGCGAGGAACAACATCGCATGGGATATTTTAGCCACCTTTTTTACCCGTGGGGGTTTCTCTTTCAGGGACTGGCTATACTCCACTTCATCAAGCGGCGGCCGGACACTTATTGGCTTTACATTATTCTGTTTCTTGGACCGATCGGCGCCATTGTGTATTTCTTTGCCGAAGGGCTTCCCGACGTCGGACTGGTGGGCGAGTCATTCAAGGCTTTTCCGCGTCGCAAGCGGATTGGCCAAGTAAATCTTGCGATTCTGGACAATCCTTCCGGCGGAAATTACGAGGAACTCGGCAACCTTTTGATGGATGACGGCAAGCTTCAGTTGGCGCGCGCCGCCTTTGACAGGGCCATTGCCGCCCGCGTCGATACGCCGGATACGTTTTACCGGCGCGGCATCTGCGCCATTCAGTTGGGCGATGCCTCAGCGGCACTGCCTGACCTGGAACGAGTAGTCAGTAAAGAACCGAACTACGATTTTCGCCGCGCTGCTGGATTGCTGGCTCACGCCTATGCGCAGACTGGGCAAAGGGAAAAATCCGAGGCGCTGTTCCGGCAGGTGATTGCCCAATCAACGCTGTCAGAGACCTATTTGAATTTCGCGGATTTGCTGGCATCGGAGGGGCATAACGCCGAGGCCCGCGAATGGGCGCGGAAGGTGCTCGATAAGAAGCCGACGATGCCCGCTTACCTGCGCCGCCGCGAGCGGCCCTGGTTTCGTCGCGCCAACAGGATACTGAAGCGAGTGCCGGCGTGATGATCGGTTTTCCTTTAGAGTAGCCGGACGCTGCAGCACTTGCATTTGCGAGCGACGAATTGATTGGCGGGCCGCGCCCTACCGCCGCGCCAGTATCATCATCAGCGCAAAGAGCCCCACCGGAACCAGCGCGAGGGCTGCGTAAAGCAGCAACTTTCGCCCGTTCGGAAATAGCCTGCCGCGCAAGGAAAGCCGCCTCACCCCATCTTCAACGCCGACCTGATCCTGATGCGTCAGTTCCCAGGCCATTTCGTGAGCGGTAGCATAGCGATGGCGCGGGTCGCGTTCGAGAGCGCGATAAAGTATTTCCTGCAGCTCAGGCGAAATCTCCGGGTTCAGCTTGCGCGCCGGCTCGGGATCATTCAGCACGCGCTCATTCATCACTGCCAAAGGGTTAGGTCCGGTAAAGGGTGGCTGGCCGGTGAGCATCTCGTAAAAGATTGCACCCAGCGAATAAATGTCGCTGCGCTGGTCGCCGCGCTGTCCTTTTACCTGCTCCGGCGAAATGTAATCCGGCGTGCCCAATAGAGGGGACGGTCCGGCAAAAGTGAGCCGCCGCGCGTCCTCTCTCATGGCGATGCCAAAGTCGATCAGCTTGATGCGGTCGTGCGACAAAACCATGATGTTCTCAGGCTTCAAGTCGCGATGCACGACGCCATGCTTGTGCATGTAGTCGAGCGCGTCGCAAATCTCCAGAGTGAGCTTGACGGCGCGGTCGATAGGCAAACGCCGCTCCTGGTTCAGAATCGAACGGAGCAGTTGGCCATCCACCCATTCGATGACCATGTACACACTGCTGCGCTGCTCGGGCTCGTAGGTCTTCACGACGCCAGGGTGGTCGAGTTCCCGTCCGATCTCCTGCTCGCGCTTGAAGCGCTCGATCAGCACCGGGTCGGCCTCCAGTTCCGCATGAGGAACCTTGATGGCAACCACCTTGCCGTCCCGTAGATCCGTAGCCTTGAAGAGCGTTGACATGCCGCTGCGCGCAACTGTCGCATCCAGGCGGTAGTGGTCCAGCGTATCTCCAGCTTGCATCGTCGGCCTAAGTTCACAGAGCATATCGATTCGATTGTTGCACGCGAAACGTAAGGAAATCCTCAAGACGAGTTTAGCAGGCAGCCGCTTCTATTCTTTCGACGCGTGCGCATTCCGTACATTGATGCGTTACCAGAGTGCTAAAATCCCATTTACATTTTCCTTACGCGATCCTGATGTGTTCCTCATAGGATTTTTATAGGTTCTTTGCGTTACTAGAGTTAATCCGGATGACCGGACCACTTCCGGGAGTACATGGATACCCTTTCTGACAGCTTGTTTTTGGTTGAACTCAATCTGCGTCTCACGGATAAATCTTTTTTGGAGGAATAGCGCCGATGACTACGAACTCGAATCGCATACTGGGAATAATGGCCGGAGCAGCCATGGCAATCGCCATGGCTGCTGGGGCACAAACAGCGGCTCCGCCAGCGCCAGCAGCCACTCCTGCTCCCGCCGCGGCAGCACCGGCCGCTCCCACGTGGAGCGTTGGCCCCATGGATATCAGCGGGTTTATAGACGGCTACTACAGCTTGAACTTCAACCGGCCTGCTACTGGTGGCGACGGTGACTTTGACCAAGTCAACCAGCTTTATAACTTCAACGACAAGACCGACCAGTTCAATCTGAGCGCGGCGAAATTTACGTTGAACCATGATCCCGACCCGATCGGCGCTCACCTCGATATGATCTTTGGTCGCACCAACACGCTGATCAACAGTGCCCCCACAAATAGCAGTGCCGCCGATCAGCTCAATTACATCGAGCAGGCTTTTCTCAGCTTGAAGCCGCCTAAGGCCAAAGGTTTTGAACTGGACTTCGGAAAATTCGTTACTTCGGCTGGCGCTGAAGTTATCGAGGCGAAGGATAACTGGAACTACTCTCGTTCGCTGCTGTTTGTGAATGCCATCCCCTACTGGCACTTTGGCGCGCGCACCTCGATTCCGGTGTCGAAGACAGAGACGATTGGCGTACAGCTAGTGAATGGCTGGAACAATGTGAGCAAGTCCAATGGTGGCGTGACGGTGGGCCTTACCAGTGCTCTGGTGAAGACCAAGTACACCTGGGACCTGAATTACTATGGCGGTCCTGAGAATCCCAACACCACGAATGGCATGCGCAACCTGATTGACACCACGCTGCTCTTCACTCCCAATGCGAAATTCAACGCATATATCAACTATGACTACGGCCAGAATCGCGACGCCTCGGCCTCACATGGCGGCGACGGAATGCTGATTCACTGGCAGGGCATTGCTGCTGCTATACACGAACAGGTCAACGGCAAGTCAGCTGTGGCTGCCCGATTCGAATACTTTAACGATCCGAATTCTGCCAACAACGGCCCAACCGGGATGGATCAGCACCTTTACGAATTCACCGGGACTTATGAGTACAAGTGGATTGAAGGTCTGCTAACTCGGATTGAATATCGCGGCGACTTCTCCAACGTGGCTTACTTCCATAAGGACGGTGCCAGTACCGTAGATTCGCAATCTACGTTGACGGTGGCCTTCATTGCCTTCTTTGGTCCCAAGCGGTAAGAAACTCTGGGGCCAGTGGTCAGTGGTTTAGCTTGCTTGAAAACCACTGACCGCCGTTTTCAGTTTCCTCATTTTATCCTTATTGCCCTGGCTCTAACATCGAGCTAACTCACCAAAGCTTCACTTATCAGCCCGAACAGGCAAATGGAGACGGGCAGGCCAAACGGAATTCAATTTACAGGAGAATGCACATGGCAGATCAGAACGCACCTCAGATGCAAGCGACCCTGGGCCTTACCGGGCTGACCAGCAACGCTATGGCCCTCATCGCCCCCGGCGCCTTTCTTTGGCTCACCTTCTACATTCAGGCCACCACGGGTACCACGGCGCCCGCCATGTGGCTCGGCATCTTCGGCGCGTTGCTGCTATGTTTGGCCACCGCGGTTGCCTATGCCGAAATTTCCAAGCTCTATCCTGGTACCGGGTCGAGTTACTATTACGCGGAGCAGGCGCTGCTCTCGAAAGACAAGGCCTTCAAGTATGCCCGCGTCGCCAAGTTCATTGTCGGCTGGGGCTCTCACCTTTATTACTGGGTTTATCCCGGCGTGATGGTGGCCACCACCGGCATCTTTGTTGGCTATGTGGTGGGCTTCCTTTATCCCAACCTCATGAGCGGCTCAAACCCCGGACCTCTTTTCATGGCGCTGATCGCGGTTATTTTTTCGATCTTCGTTGGCTGGATCGCGTCCAAGGGCGCGGGTGCTTCCACGGCCGTCAACCTGGCCATCAACGTGATTCAGATCTCAGCGCTGGTCATCTTCAGCTTCCTTGCAATCGGCCATCGCGTCAGTCATCCTGAGGGCGCAGCCGCATTCCAGTACGATGGACAAACGCTGGCGACTTACCCCTTCCAGTTCGCCGTTGACAAAACCGGAGCCACGATCCGCGACGCGAGTGGCGTGCCTCAGCCTTTGCTCGACTCAGCCGGCAAGCCCGTTCCATTTACCATCAGCTATCAGGAAAAGGACGCGAGCGGTAACTTCCTTGCTCACCCCAACGCGGCTTCTGTGGTTTCGCCGCACAAATTCAGTTATCTGTTTATTCAGGCCACGGTTGCCATTTTGATCCTGGTCGGATTTGAATCGGTCACCTCGATGGGAGGCGAGGCAAAGAACCCAACCAAACACATACCGATTGCCGTGATCGCCTCGCTCTTGATACAAGGATTGGTCTGCTATTTGATTGAGTATTTCGCAGCCAACTACTTCCTCAACTCGGGGTATTCGATGCAAAGCGCCTCGACCTCAGCCGCGCCTATCGGCGACATGATGATCATCGTCGGCGACTGGCTTTTGGGCCACGGCAACGGCCGCTACTTCATGTTGATTGAAGCCTTCACTGTCTTCCTTGCGCTGATCGGCACCACGCTTTCCTGCATGAACACTGGCGCTCGCGTCACCTACGCCATGGGCAAGGACGACGAGGCTCCCGAGCACTTCGGTATTCTTCACGCCGGATCGCTCTCGCCGCGCAAGGCCATCTGGACCCTGGTTGCCATTTCGGCCGTCATTGGCGTCATCGCTGTCTCACTGGTATTCGGCGACGCCGGGGCCCCCACCGACGCGGCTATCAAGGCGCTACCGCAAGGCATGTTCTCCAGTTGGGGTTACCTCTCGCATGACCAGTTAGCTGCGCTGCCTAACTCGCTGCTGACGATCACGCTCACCTCCAACTTCGGCACCTTTATTCTGTATGCACTGAGTTGCTTCCTGTGCATCGTGGCCTTCCACGGTCGCCCCGACTACAACCCAGTGCTCCACCTGATCATTCCCGGCTTCGGTCTGCTGGCAAATATTGTCTGCATGGCCTTCTACCTGATCAGCCCGGTCTTCGGACTCGGAACATTCAAAGAACCATTGTTAGCCATAGGTATCTCGGCTGTCTGGGGCATTTATGGAGCGATCTACTTCCTGCGCTCCTCGAAGTCCAAGGGTAAGGAGATATTGCTCACCGCGAAGTAGGCGCAACTCAACTCAACCGCATCCGCTGGGTGGCCCTTTCTGCAATGCAAGACGAGGCAGGGAGGGCCGCCCGGTGGTTTTTTTGAAGCAAATGATTCACAATGCACTCAAGCATCTCTCCGGCCGTGAAGGAAGAGATGCTCCATGGAACAATACTCATGCTCGACGTACAGTTCGGCCAGGTAAGTGACTTCGGCAAGGTTCGCACCAACAATGAGGACGCGATGGGATCGTTCATCCCTACATCGCGGCGGCAGGCCCGCTCCCATGGATATCTCTTTGCCGTTGCTGACGGTGTGGGCGGCATGGACTTCGGCGAGGTTGCCTCGGCCACAGCCGTCAAAGTTCTGGCGGAAGAATTTCCCAAGGCGCCGGCGGGGACGATGCTCACCAGCGTTCTTCCGCGACTGATTGAGCAAGCCAATTCCGCGGTTCACGATTGCTCCCTGATGCCCCAATACCAAGGCAGGAAGATGGCGACCACGCTGGTTGCATGCGCCCTGCGCTACAATCAGGCGGTCGTTTCGCATGTGGGCGACTCGCGTTGTTACCTGATCCGCAACGGCGTGGCGCGGCAGGTCACACAGGACCACACATGGGTCAACGAGCAGCGAAAGATGGGCTTGATCTCGGTCGAAGAAATGTCGACTTCCGAATCGCGCCACGTGATTCTTCGCTCGTTGGGCAAAGAGATGTTCGTCGCTCCGGATACTACATCGCTCACACTGCTGGCCGGTGACGTGCTGGTTCTCTGCACCGACGGCCTGCATGACGAGATGAGCGACAGGGCGATTGCCGAGATCGTCTCACAGAAGAAGCCCATCGACGAGATTGCCCGCGAACTGGTGGCCCGAGCCGTCGAAGTGGACGGCAACGACAACACCACCGCGCAGGTGATCCGGGTGCGCTCGGTTGAGCAAGTGGGCATGTACCGCGGGCGGCCTTATCGTATGCCCGCCTGATTCGTCTCTGACCGAGATCTACTAACTCTTACGAAAGCGTTACTGTTTTCGCGCTGTTTCCCGATACAGTAGAATCAATCAGCACAATGGAGAGTGCCGCCCGATGGGTTTTCATGACGGCTTTGAGGCCGGTTCGCAGATCGATTTCTACCGCATTGACGAGCCGGTTGCCCGCAGCGGCATGGCCTCAATTTATCGCGCCACCGACATGCGCGACAATCGCCAGGTGGCGCTGAAGATTCCTCACCCGGACATGGAATCCGACGCCATTCTCTTCGACCGCTTTCAACGAGAAGCGGGCATTGGCGAAAAGCTGGACCATCCCAAAGTGATGCGCGTCTTTGGCGGTGAAGAGCACTCGCGCATTTACATGGTGATGGAATGGTGCGAGGGACGTCTGCTGCGCCAGATTCTCGATGAGGGACCGCTGCCGCACGACCGCGCCATCCGCATAGCCATTGAGGTTCTGGAGGCGCTGGATTACATCCACGCCAACGGCGTTGTGCATCGCGACCTGAAGCCGGAGAACATCATGGTCGATGCACACGACAACATCAAGCTGATTGACTTTGGCATTGCCGGCGATGCGGCAGCGCGCCGCTTGACGTATGCCAATTTCACCGCAGCCATCGGCACTCCAAACTACATTTCACCGGAGCAGGTGAGAGGCAAGCGCGGCGATGGCCGCAGCGATATTTATTCAATGGGCGTGATTCTCTATGAGATGCTGAGCGGCAAGCTGCCATTTTCCGGTCCGAATCCTTTGGCGGCGATGAATGACCGCCTGTTGAATTATCCTTTGCCGCCTACGGTTGCGAACCCCGCAATCACTCCTCAGTTGCAAGAGGTTCTGTATCGCGCATTGGAACGTGATCCAAAAAACCGCTATGCCAAGGCGAATGAATTTGCCTGGGATCTTGCGCACCTGGATCAAGTAGGCGTGGAAGACCGCATCGAGTTGCGGGACTGGCAGAAACGCAAATCCCAAAACACGCGCAAGTTCCTTTACTACGGCGGCCTCGCCTTGATTCCGGTGGCGATCTTTCTGCTGATGTATCTTGTGGCCCATCATCGGTGATGGATTAGCTGGCTGCCCGGTTTCTCAAACGGACAGAGGCGAAGATGCTGCCTTTCAAAATTGTTCTAAACTGGGCATTTTTTCACGCGAAACTGGCAAAAAAGGCCCGTTTATTGGCCAAAAAGCGGCGGTTTTTTGGGTTTCTGTTCGTGTTGAGCATCGAGAGGCGATTAGTTAAACAGCTTATTTTGTTTAACTTGGCTTGATTGCCAACCCTCCAAGGATGGGGTCGTTGGTGTAGGGGGGGTGGGGTACCGCGGATTTCTTCTCCCTTTGAGCGCTTTTTCTTCGCCCATGCGTTGTCTCGCTTTGTCCTACTTGAGACTATTGTGCGCTCGGGGCAGGTAATTTTATGCAAGCACCAGCCTCGCGGCCAGAGGCTCGCTTTTCGCTCGGATCTTTACCTGCGGACGAACCTGTTTGCGGGCCTGAGGCACCCTCATTTCTTATCCCCGGACCTGGGCGACCTGCCCGCCCGCTCATCGCGATAAAGCTGCGATGAACAGGGCACAGCCTTCTATCTTGGCTCATGTTCGACCTAGGTCGAATCGATATGTGGGCCAGCTGCGGACGAAGCTGTCTGCGGGCCTGTGGCACTCTCATTTCTTATCTTCGGACCTGCGCGACCTGCCCGCCCGCTCATCGCGATAAAGCTGCGATGAACAGGGCACAGCCTTCTATCCTGGCTCATGATCGACCTAGTTCGAATCGATGCGTGGGTCAGCCATGGACGAACCTGTTTGCGGGCTTGGACTTTAGGCACTCTCATTGCTTATCCCCGGACCTGCGCGACCTGCCCGCCCGCTCATCGCGATAAAGCTGCGATGAACAGGGCACAGCCTTCTATCTTGGCTCATGATCGACCTAGGTCGAATCGATGCGTGGGTCAGCCATGGACGAACCTGTTTGCGGGCCTGGACTTGTGGCACTCTCATTACTTATCTTCGGACCTGCGCGACCTGCCCGCCCGCTCATCGCGATGAAGCCGCGATGAACAGGGCACAGCCTTCTATCCTGGCTCATGATCGACCTAGGTCGAATCGATATGTGGGCCAGCCACGGACGAACCTGTTTGCGGGCCTGAGGCGCTCTCATTGCTTATCCCCGGACCTGCGCGACCTGCCCGCCCGCTCATCGCGATAAAGCTGCGATGAACAGGGCACAGCCTTCTATCTTGGCTCATGAT
>JBEKWJ010000098.1:0-10539 GCA_049513195.1 Occallatibacter sp. | reverse complement strand
CTCGATTCCCGATGCCGCGCGTCGCTACGGAGACTATCCACATCAATTCTCAGGCGGGCAGCGCCAGCGGATTCTGATCGCCATGGCGCTGATCAACCGGCCACGGCTGCTGATTGCCGACGAGCCGACAACCGCGCTGGATGTGACCGTGCAGGCGCAGGTGCTGGAGCTGCTCCGCAACTTGCAGCGTCAGCACGGGCTGGCCATGCTCTTCATCTCGCACGATTTAGCGGTGGTGGGTCAGGTGGCCAGCCGCGTTGCGGTCATGCGCGCTGGCCAGGTGGTGGAAACAGGCCCATGCGAGCGCGTGCTGACCGCGCCTCAGCAAGCCTATACGCGCAGCCTGCTCGCAGCCGTGCCCACACTGCGCACCGACCGCAGCAAACCGCTGGCGATGGTGAGCGCTTAGGGACCAGCACGGCAGCCGCCGGAAACACGCCTCGCCGGAAACACGCCTCAACGATAATCGACAGATACGATCTTGTTATCCCCGCTGGAGGCGTCTCCGTTGCCACACTACCTGGAACGTGCGCACACCTGCAAGTATGGTTATCGCGCAATCGATAATTGTGTCCAAGAATCGGCCATGCGAAATTCCGGCCCATGCGGTTCCAAGATTCACTAAGAAGCTTGCGAACCAGAGTATGCACGATACTTCAACTAGAACGATTGCTGCCTGCTCAATTCTGCTTGAGAGCTTGCGCAGCAATCCTGCTAAATAGATAGCCATGTAAATCGTGATAAGTGCGAGCACAATGTTATTGATGTCTAAACCAGTCGCGGATACTGGGGCTGGATTCTTGAATAGCAGCTTCACCTTCGCCACCGCGATGAGCGCGATTAGGCAAAACGTGAATACATACAATTTCGCTGAATCAAAAAGTTGCAAGCTTCCTCCTCTCATCCTGCCTCCCGCCGCGTCTCCGTTTCGGCAACCAGAATGGAATAAGAGGAACCTCAAACGACCTTCTCTACTAGGAGATCGCCCGGAAGAGCCAATAAAGCGTGCCGGAGAGCAGCGCGGCGGCGGGCAGCGTGAAGACCCAGCCAGCAGCGATGTTGCGAACCGTTGCCAGGCGCAGGCCGCTCCCGTTCGCGGTCATCGTTCCAGCCACGCCCGAGCTGAGAATATGAGTCGTTGAAACCGGCTGGCCGAAGATGTTCGCCGCAAAGATCGTGCCCATTGTCACCAGGCTTGCACTTGCGCCCTGCGCGTAGGTGAGGTGATCTTTGCCGATCTTCTCGCCCACGGTAATCACCACGCGCTTCCAACCAATCATAGTGCCCAGGCCCAGAGCCAGCGCGACGGCGACTTTGACCCAGTCCGGAATGAATTTCGTGGCTTTATCCACCATGCCTTTGTAATTGCTGAGAGCCTTGGTTTCAGTCGCGCTGAAAATCGGCGCGTTGCCTTCCTTGACCAGGTTGACGTCATTCTTTTGCATCAGCCGAATAGCTTCTCCGGCCACGTACATATCGTTGCGTACATTGGCCTGATCCTGCGCCGGGACAGACTTGAAGACCTTGTAGAGAGCGACTTCGTGGTTCAGGTCTTCAACCAGTTCCCGCAGCGCGAGAATCGTGTCCGGCCTCAACTGCTTGGTACGAATATAGTCGGTGACTTCATCGCGGGCGTCCTCGCCCAGAATGCCCGTCTTGTCAACATGCCTGTCGAGAATTTGCCCGGCCTGCTCGGAGGCATAGATGAATGCCTGCATATCGCTAGTGGTTACGGCGTGATTCAGTGCGTAGGCAGTGGGAACCGTGCCGATCAGTATCAACATGATCAGGCCCATGCCCTTTTGCCCGTCATTGGAGCCATGAAAGAAGCTCACGCCCGTGCAGGTAAGCACCATCAGCGCGCGAATCGGCCATGGCGGCGGCTGGTTGCCTTTGGGCGCATCGTAGAGGGAAGGATACTTGACCGCCCGTTTGGAGATGATCAGCAGCAGCCACGCACAGGCGAAGCCCAGCGCAGGCGATATCAGCAGCCACTTCAGTACTTTAGCGGCCTGATCCCAATCGAGGCCGGAAGTTCCGCTGCGGATGCTCATGAGCTGATTGCCAATGCCCACACCGATGATTGAGCCAATCATGGTGTGTGAACTGGAGGCTGGCAGACCAAACCACCAGGTACTCAGATTCCAGACAATGGCAGCGATCAGCAAAGCGAAAACCATGGCGAAGCCGGCGCCGGAGCTGACTTGAATAATGAGTTCCACCGGCAGCAGAGTGATTACGGCGAAGGCCACCGTACCCGAGGAGAACAGTACGCCCGCCAGGTTGCAGATGCCCGACCAGACCACAGCGATATTGGGCTCGAGCGAGTGGGTGTAGATCACCGTGGCGACTGCGTTGGCGGTGTCATGGAAGCCGTTGACAAACTCAAAGCCAAGCGCAATCAGCAGCGCCAAACCCAACAGCAGGTAAGGCCAGATGCTGGTGATAGTGACCGCGTCAAGGTCGCGAGCGACGTGAAATGCGATGTAGCAGAGGCCGCCGGCCAGGGCCAGCATGAACACTGCGATTCCCGCGCGACTGGGCGCTTTCGTCAGCTTACGATCAAGCAGCGATACGCCTGAAGGCATAGCATTTACTGTGGCAGCTAGGTCGGCCATCAGATCTCACCAATGCGGCCGGAGAGATTCCGGACACGCCTGGGCCTCCGAAGTCGAGTCTCAATAACAACATTCACTAGCAAATAGAAGTGGAATCGCTTGTGGCGAGAAAGAGAAGAGCCAGATAAATTGGCGTCCATAATACCCCAACAACCGCAATACTCGCGCAGTTGTTTGCGCGCCAGATGAGGAATTTCATCTGACTGAAACAATAGTACACCGGCTAGGGGGGGGCTTGGGAAGAGGGATTCCGCGGCTGCGGTGGAAATCAAGTCCGCCACGTCTCCCAACATGGAACAAAGCCACGCCGCCCCTCCAGGAGGTAACAGCGCTTGTAACCTTCGGCAGAGGCCTCAAAAAGCCTTTACAATCAACTCTGTGAGCAATTCCTTTGAAATCGGTCCAGTCCATGTCGGCAATGGCCGGCTTTTCCTGATTGCAGGCCCCTGCGTCATCGAATCTGAAGCGCACGCTCGTAACTTGGCCGAGTGTATTCAACGCATCACGGCCGACCTCGGCATCCCTTACATCTTCAAAGCCAGTTACGACAAAGCCAACCGCACCAGCGTCAAGAGCTTTCGCGGACCCGGCCTCGTCGAAGGCACTCGCATTCTGGGACGCTTGGCCAAAGATACCGGCCTGCCCGTGCTGACGGACGTGCATGAGCCCGCCCACTGCGCCGTGGCCGCCGAGGCCGTGGATGTGCTCCAGATTCCAGCTTTCCTCTGCCGCCAGACCGATCTGCTGGTTGCCGCCGGCCGCACCGGCCGCGCCGTCAACATCAAAAAGGGTCAGTTTGTTGCCCCTTGGGACATGACCCACCCGGTCGAAAAGGTGCGTTCCACCGGCAATGAGCGCGTCTTCCTCACCGAGCGCGGCGCCTGCTTTGGTTACAACTCGCTGGTGGTCGATTACCGAGGGTTGCCAGTGATGCGCCACTTGGCGCCGGTCGTCTTTGACGGAACACATTCGGTACAACAACCCTCGGCCTCCAATGGAGTTAGCGGCGGCCAACCCGAGTTCATCCCCCTGTTGGCGCGCGCCGCGGTAGCCGCCGGTATCGATGGCCTCTTTCTCGAAGTCCACGACGACCCGGCCAACGCCAAATCCGACGGTGCCAATGCCCTGGATTTGAAGCTGCTCAAGCCGCTGCTGGAGAAACTGCTCGCAATCCACAAAGCCGCAGCGGAGTGATCTCAGCTTCAAAGTCTTTTGCCCTTGCAGGTTTTACCCCAAAGAGACGCGCGCTGATGACGATGGATCATGGTAGTCAGAAAACTCGTTCTCGTTCCGCCTCTCTAATGCTGCTTGCCGGCGGCGGTGGAATTCTCTTTATCGCGACCTTTGTCGTTCTTGGCTTCCTGACGCCAGGCTATAGCTCGCTTTACGACACAATTAGCGCGCTCGAGTCCACACCCTTTAAACTGGCTCAGCAGATCAACTTCTCTGTTTTTGGTGCCCTACTTTGCGTGTTCGCACTTGGCCTGCGCCGGGAGATGCAACAGGGATTTGGTGCAGTGTTGATTCCCTCCATCCAGTTCCTCGATGGCCTCGGTGTAATCGGTGATGCCATCTTTGTCCGATCTGCGCCGCACTTGGCCTGCGATCTTGTTGCCTTCAATGCCGCGCTGTGTGTTCTCTTTCTCTTTGCATGGCGTTTTCGGCTTGATCCGCGCTGGCGTGGCTGGACCGCATACAGTATTCTCACGGCAATCGCGATGATGATTTTGCTGTTTGGTTTTGGGGTCGCCAATCATCTCGGTGGCCCTGCGGGACTGATGGAGAAGCTGACGACCATCGTGCGAACAACTTGGTCGGTTCTGCTTGTGAAGAGGCTGCTGGCGGAGACCCACCCGGCTTTCACTCCCAATCGGCCTGCAGCCACCCGATTCTGAATTTATCTGCAATGCCGGTAAATTTCCTCTTGGCGCAACTTCAACAGGGTGCCTAGCGCAGTCGTCCAAATCAAAAAAAGCGCACCGGAAAGGCAACCCGCCGCCCCTTGGTCGACTCTGACTCAATCAAGGAGTAACCATGTTCAGAGTTAACTCGCTCGCTTCCGCCGCTCTCGCTGTTGCCCTTTTTTGTGCCATACCAATGGCGCACGCCCAGGTTTCTGTTGGTGTAGACATTGGGCCGGCCCCCGTCTGCCCTTACGGGTACTTCGACTATCCGCCTTATGACTGTGCTCCTTATGGCTACTATGGGCCCGACTGGTTTGTTGGAGGGGTCTTCCTTGGAGCTGGCCCCTGGTTTCACGGCCATCGCGGCTTTTACGGCCACGTCGACAACCGCTTTGACCCGCATCACGGCTATGCTGGACCGTTGCCGGAGCATGGGGCACAGCGCTTCAACCACTTCCATGCAAACGAGGCGCGGGATGGGCGAGGCCACGTAGGCAACCCCGGCCACGAAGGCGGAGGCGAACATGCCCTGCCAGGATTTCGCGGTGGCGGCGGAGGGCACGGTGGCGGCCACCGCTAGACTACGATTCGGTTGAAACAAACGACGGGATAAGACTTACACGGCGTCTTATCCCGTCTGGGCTCCCATCGGACCAATCCGCTGAGCGGCACTCTGCCCGCTACCCGACATATTTCCCTCAACACCCTCCAATTTTGGAACCAAATCAAGGAAACCCTGGGCCGGATAGGGTGGGGAATGATACCCTCCTTGCCCTTCCGCAATTAACATTCGAAGAGTCGGAACTGCGCGATCGGCTATCGGCCGAGGTGAGCTACCTCTCTGTCAATATCGGCCACAAACGACACAGTCGATAAAGTGAACTTCGATCGAACTGCAAGGGTCGTAGAAGGAATACGCAAGGTCGTCGAGGAGCTTGCCAATAAGCCGTAGTCGATTGCGCCGATCATCGTATGGCTAGACTTTCAATGGCTCATCGTCTGGAATGTCTTCGTCTTCATCTTCATCCGGTTCGTCTTCCGGAAGTAGTTCCCCGCTGTCAGGGTCTTCGACCGGCTCGTTATAGTCCGGTTCTTCAAAACTCGGATCGGGTATTTTCTCTGGATCTTTGGCTGGCGGATACGGGGAAGTGGCCATTGTTTTCTCCTGGCAAGTTCTGATGCGAGGAGCCTTATCCGGGCTGTATGTTGGGGAACTTACCTCAGGCCCCTTCATCGCAATGAGGACCCCACTCACTGAGGTAGCCCGAAAATCTCCAACAGGCTCCGTGCAACGAAAACCAGCCTCATACCGACAGCGCACATGCCCCGTGAACAGCAATATAATCGTCAATTGAGATCAATGAAAGAAACGTCGGAAGGAAATTCCATGATGAGTTTGATGAGTTCATCCGTTCGCCTGGGCAGCATACTCTGCTGTACAGCCGCTTTACTGTCGGGGAGCATCGCGCTTTATGCTCAGCAGTCTCAAGTTGTCCTCGAGCGCAAAGGCGAGACCATTGTGCTTGAGCCCTACGCGCCCAATGTTCTACGCGTAACGCTGAGCCTCAAGCGCGAACCCGCTGTCGCGGCGCCCGGCTATGGTCTGATTGCCACGCCTGCCGCCGACGGCTGGAGCGCCAGCCAGACGCAATCGGCCGACATCTACAAGTCAAGTCGCATCGTGGCCACAGTGGAACGGCCCCAAGGTCCCTCATGGGATGACTCCGCCAGCTATTTCCCCAGCTCGACTCCGGACGCGCACATTACCTTTACCACCCCCGAGGGCAAAAAACTATTGGAAATGACCGGCTGGACGCAGGCCGTTCCCAGTCAGAAGGACGGAACCGCCGCGGTGCTCAGCGACCGTCGCCCGTCCGACCCTGAGTTCTTCACCGTGGGCGCGAACTTTGCCTCGCCAAGTGACGAACACTACTATGGCCTGGGCCAGAATCAAGAGGGATTTCTCGACCATCGCGGGCACGTCGTTCACTGCTGGCAAGATTATCTCGCGCCAGCGGGACCTAGCTCTTGTGTTCCCTTCCTGGTCACCAACAAAGGCTACGGATTGCTGTGGGACAACCCCTCGAAGACGACCATCGAGCCGGGATTCAACGAGCAGACTCGTTGGATTTCTCAAGTCGGCGATCGGGTTTCGTTTTTCGTAATCGCCGGAGCTACTGCGGACGAAATCTATGCCGGCTATCGCCTGCTCACTGGACCCACGCCCATGCTACCCAAAGCTGCCTACGGTTACATCCAGTGCAAGCAGCGCTATAGCAGTCAAAAAGAATTGCTGGACGTGGCGCAGGGCTATCGCGACCGGCATCTGCCCGCCGACGTGCTGGTGGTGGATTGGTTCTACTACACCAAGATGGGCCAGTTCGACTTCGACCCAAAATTCTGGCCCGATCCGGCAGCCATGAATAAGCAACTCCACGCGATGGGTTTTGAAACCATGATCAGCGTTTGGCCGCGCTTTGTACCCGCTGACCGCTATTACAACGAACTGCTCAAGAATGGTTGGCTGATTCACAAGGCGGACGGAACGCCCATCGACGGCCTGCCCTACGACCGCGCCGGATCGGACATCGATACCACCAATCCAGCCGCCGGAGACTGGTATTGGAAGACTGTGCGCGATGACATCATCAGCCAAGGCTTTGATTCGCTATGGGCCGATGAGACCGAACCCGATCTGCCTCCCAACGGCGCTTACTTGCACGTTGGCCCCGGTACGCAATACTTCAACGTGTACCCGCTCTTTCACACCAAGGCGCTCTACGACGGCTATCGCAAAGACGAGCCACAGAAGCGGGCGCTGATTCTAGCTCGCGATGCTTATCTGGGCGCGCAAGCCAACGGAACCATCTTCTGGTCTTCTGACATTTATCCCACATGGGACACCTTTCGGCGCCAGATTCCTACCGGCCTGGATTTTGCAGCAACGGGGTTTGCTTACTGGTCCAATGACACCGGCGGATGGGAATATCTTCCCAAAGAGCACCATCCAGCCCACAAGCCGCTGCTCGACCCATCGGACGCCCGCGCCAACATAGGCGGCTATGATGACTATCCAGAGCTTTACACGCGCTGGTTCCAGTACGCGAGCTTCCTACCCATCTTCCGCACGCATGGCAGCCGCCCTACCAACGAGGTCTGGTTCTACGGCAAAGAGGCCGAGCCCATTCTGGAGAAGTATCTGCGCCTACGCTATCAGCTCATGCCCTACATTTATTCGCTCGGCTATCAAACATGGCTCACTGGCGCGCCCTTCATGCGCGCTTTGCCGCTTGATTTTCCCAATGACTCTCAAGTTGCAGACCTGCGCGACGAGTACATGTTCGGCCCCGCATTTCTGGTTGCGCCTGTCACAGAACAAGGCGCTACCACCCGCCAGGTTTATCTGCCGGCCGGCGCCGATTGGTATAACTATTGGACCAGCGAGCGGCTGAAAGGCGGCCAGACCATCACTGTGTCAGCGCCCATCGACACCATCCCGCTTTTTGTACGGGCAGGCTCCATCATTCCGCTGGGAGCGCCCGTCGAGAGCACGCATCAAACGCAAGCCATCGCCAAAGTTCGCGTCTATCCCGGCGCGGACGCGAGCTTCACGCTTTTTTCCGATGACGGCACAACCTATGCGTACGAAGAGGGCGCTGGCTCCATCACCCGTTTGCATTGGGATGATGCGACAGGCAAGTTGACCCATGAAGGAGCCCCGGCCTGGACCGGGCCAGACAGCGCGATGGTCGATGTGGTCAGGCGCTAGAGCCGAGTGACCGCGAACAGCCAGCCCAGATTCACCCTCAGTCAGCGCCTTGTGCTGGCCGTGCTTCCGCGTGTGGTATGGGCGCTCATCTGGAGCGTCTGTCGCACCTGGCGCTTTGAGGTCATCGCCGAAGAAGGCGTTGAGCCAGTCCTGTGTGGCGAGAAGTCTCCGGCAGAGATCTTCTGCTTTTGGCACCAGTGCGTGCTGCCCTGTACAGTCTACTTTCGCCACTCTCATGCCGTGATTCTCATTAGCCAGAGCTTCGATGGAGAATTGATTACTCGCATTCTCAAGATGTTCGGCTTCGATGCCGTGCGCGGTTCCAGTTCGCGCGGTTCGCGCGAAGGGCTGCTCGGCCTGGGGCGCGTAATCGAGACCGGCAGAACGGCCATCTTCACCGCCGACGGCCCGCGCGGCCCCATTTATCAAACCAAGATGGGGCCCATCAAACTGGCACAAATGACCGGCGCGCCCATCGGCGCATTTCACCTCGAACCCGAGCATGCATGGGTCATTGGTTCCTGGGACCACTTTCTGGTGCCCAAGCCTTTCACGCGCATCTGTGTGAGTTGGGCAAGGGCCACGCGCGTCGCGGCTGACCTGCCGTCGGAGGAGTTTGAACACAAAAGAGCGGAGCTCAACGCCGCCATCGAACGCGCACGCATCAGAGCGCTCGATTACTTCAAGAAGGCCCATAAATGAGCGGCATCTTTCTTGATTTATCCGATCATTTGAATCAGAATGGGTGCCCCACCCTCGCCGCGTCTTTGTTTTTGCGGCTAGGATGGGACTGCGTGGAATATCCGCTTCAGCTCAGATCGAGACAGGCAACCAAGCGATGACCGGCCTCCGCGTCGCCGACTTCGACTTTGATCTGCCCGCCGACTTGATCGCGCAGCAACCGCCCACCGAGCGCGGCCAGAGCCGCATGTTAGTGATGGATCGAGCCACCGGAGCCTTGCGTGATTCGAGCTTTGCAGAGTTTCCCTCGCTGCTCCGTCCCGGCGACCTGCTGGTTTTGAATGACACCCGCGTGATCCCAGCGCGGCTCTACGCCCGCCGCACACTGCGCCGCGAACGCGAAAAGCCGACCGGGCGAATCGAAGTAATGCTGACCGAGCCAGTTGCCCCGCAAATGTCGGGTGCACCATCCTTTCCGTTTCTTTCTGCGGAAAGGGTGGGGCACAACGAAACTCAGCCGTTCTCGGGAGAAGACCTCTGGCGTGCCCTCGTCAGGCCTGGCAGAAAAATCGCGATCGGCGAGGTTCTCGTCTTCCCATCGCCCTCCGGCGCAATCGAACTAGAGGCCGAGGTCATCGAGCGTGGCCAGTTCGGCGAGCGCCTTCTGCGCTTCAAACCAGTCGACGATTTCTTCGCGGTTCTAGACCGCATCGGCCACATGCCTTTGCCGCCCTACATTCGCCGCGACGATGCGCTGGACGATCGCGAGCGCTACCAGACTGTCTTCTCACGCGAGCGTGGCTCCGTGGCCGCGCCGACGGCAGGCTTGCACTTCACGCCTCAGGTACTCGATTCACTGGCCGAGCGCGGCGTAGAAATCGCGCGCCTCACGCTTCATGTGGGCCTCGGCACCTTTGCCCCGCTGCGTGTCGAAAACCTGAATGAGGTCCGCCTGCACCGCGAGCGCTACACCATCTCCGCAGTCACCGCCGAGGCCATCAATCGCGCAGTCACGGAAGGCCGCCGCATCGTTGCTGTCGGCACCACGGTGGTCCGCACGCTGGAGCACTGCGCGCTTCAGGCCGCCGGTAGCCCTCTCCAACCCCACTCCGGCGAAACGGAGATTTTCATCTCCCCCGGCTTCCAATTCCGCCTCGTCGGCGCATTGCTCACCAACTTCCACCTGCCCCAATCGAGCCTGTTGATGCTAGTCAGCGCCTTCGCCGGGCGCGAACCGGTGCTGGCCGCCTATCGCCATGCCGTTCAGCACAAGTACCACTTCTTCAGCTACGGCGATTGCATGTTTCTTTCCTGAAAAAACTGTGCGAATCTGGCCGATCTCAGTCCGTAACAGAGTGAGGACGAGATTTCTTCGTGGTCTTCGTGGAAATAATCCACAGATTATCCACAGATTTGAACTCTGTCAGCGCAACGGCAAAAGCCCCGCATCGCGGGGCCTTTGCAAGCGTCAAATCTATCGGTCTTCAGCCGTTTTTAGTGCGTCGCGGGAGGCCTGGTAGCGGCTGGCTTGGGTGCGGTGGACGTCCCAGCCGGCGGCGGAGGCGGT
>JBEKWJ010000097.1:0-10632 GCA_049513195.1 Occallatibacter sp. | reverse complement strand
CGACCTTCGGATTGGCTACTCTAACCTTCGCTATGGGCGGCATCTCGGCATGGGTGCCGGAGTTCCTGCGTCGCTCTGCCGGGCTCTCCATTGGCAGCTCCACCATGGTCGTGGGCTCAATCACGGTCATCGATGGTATCGCCGGAACCCTCGTCGGCGGCTGGATAGCCCAGCGCTGGCTGCGCACCAATCACCGCGCGCTCTATCTGCTTTCGTTTTGGAGCGTCGCGCTGACCCTGCCCTGCGGCATACTTCTCTTCTTTGGCCCCGCCGCGTGGGCCGTTCCTTCACTCTTTGCCGCCGAATTTTTTCTCTTCCTCAACACCGGTCCGCTCAACACCGCCATCGTCAACTCGGTCTCAGCGCCGGTCCGCGCCACCGCCGTCTCCATCAACCTTTTCTGCATTCACTGCTTCGGAGACACGTTCTCGCCGCAGATCATCGGCGCCATCTCCGACCGCTCGAAGAGCCTCAGCCTTGGCCTGGGAGCAACCCTGATTTTTATGGTGATTTCATGCATTATTTTGCGCGTCGGAGCCCGATTCGCCCCGCGGCTCGAAAAAGTTAATGATTAGTTCTCAGCGGTTTTCCAGGTACCGATAAGGTATAGCCTCCGCTGCTACCGAGAGAGTCTGCAAACCTCATTTGCGCGGCAGCGTCTCCCGGTCACGGCTATTCATGAAGGCACGGCCGCCACCTTGCGAGCGCAGGTTAGGATCGCGGATCGCCGGCTGACTTTGATCCGCGCTAAAGCCCCGCGCCAATCGTGGGTTAGGCTTGAACTTGGGCGGACCGCCATAGAACTGCCGCGCATGGCTCACCACCATCCCCGCCCGCCCATGCATTGGCCTCACAATCCCGCGAACCTGCACGTTCATGTTGCGGTACTTGCTCAGTTCGCCCACCTCTTCGCGATCCTCCCACAAACTCACAAGGGTGAAGCTGCACTTCTCGTCCGGTGTATCGGGCGTGCAAACATCCAGAAAGCGCGTCCCATCCGGCAACTGCACCACATCGTAAACATGCGCCGTAATGCACACGTCTTTATTGACGAGCTTAGTAGCTTCATCGGCAGTAACGCACGCTTTTGGTGAGCCAGCAAAGGCAAGCGCGGGAGAAATCGCAGTAATGAGAACTAGCCAAACTATCCGGCGTTGCATCACGAAAGCCTCCACAAAGGACTATCATCGCAACGCGAAATGGGAAGAAAGAAAAACAAGTATTATGCCATTCAGCCAATCAGTCTAACGAACTAGCTGACTTATGCACTATGGCTGTAATGGCTCACCACATAGTTATCAAGTATCTGCTTGAAGTCAGCAACGATGGTATCGCCGTGTAGTGTCTTCAGCAGTTTGCCATCCACATAGACCGGCGCTTTAGGCTCTTCAAAGGTTCCCGGCAAACTAATCCCAAGATTGGCGTGCTTCGATTCGCCGGGTCCGTTAACGACGCAGCCCATCACGGCTAGCTTCAATTCCTCTACGCCGGGGTACTTCTTGCGCCACTCGGGCATCGATGTGCGCAGGTAACTCTGGATCTGCTCGGCTAACTCCTGGAAGTATGTGCTGGTGGTGCGTCCGCAGCCGGGGCAGCTTGTCACTTGCGGCATGAAGCTGCGAATCCCGAGCGATTGCAAGACTTGCTGCGCGGCCTGCACTTCCTCTGTCCGGTCGCCGCCTGGCTTGGGCGTCAGGCTCACACGAATGGTGTCGCCAATGCCGGCCAGCAGCAGCGGCGCAAGGCCGGCGGTCGAGGCGATCAGCCCCTTGGCGCCCATGCCAGCTTCGGTCAGCCCCAGATGCAGCACGTAATCGCAGCGCGCGGCAAGGTTGGTGTAGACATCAATCAGGTCGCGCACTCCGCTTACTTTGGCGGAAAGAATGATCTGGTCGCGGCGCAGGCCGTAGTGCTCGGCGGCTTTGGCCGACTCAAGGGCGCTCACAACCATGGCCTCCATCATGACCGCGCGCGCGGGCAGCGGCTGGGCCTGACGGCTGTTCTCGTCCATCATGCGGGTCAAGAGCGATTGATCGAGCGAACCCCAGTTCACGCCAATGCGCACCGGCTTTTGATGCTCAACGGCGCACTCGATCATCACCTGAAAATTGTCGTTGTCCTTCTTGCCAATCGATGCGTTGCCGGGATTGATGCGGTACTTGGCCAGCGCCCGCGCCGTTGCGGGAAATTTTTTAAGCAGCAGGTGACCGTTATAGTGGAAGTCCCCGACGATGGGCACGCGCAGTCCGCGCTTCTCCAGGCCTTCGACAATGTGCGGAACAGCCGCAGCGGCCTCTTCGTTGTTGACCGTGACGCGCACAATCTCTGAGCCCGCCAAGGCCAGCGCCGCAACCTGTTCGATGGTGCCCGCAATATCCGCCGTGTCGGTGTTGGTCATCGATTGCACGACAACTGGAACTTCCCATCCGACGCGAACCTGCCCAATTTTGACTGTACCCGTTTTTCTGCGCTGAATCTCCGCCATACCTCTAGTTTACCCGCAAACCTTCCGGGTTGGCGCGTCCACCGAGCCTACACGCCGATCCCGGTCACGCGAATCAGCAGCCATTCAAGGATGCCCGAAGGCATCAGACGCTTGAGCAGCAAGCCGAAGTGTGCGTCTTTGCCGAAAACGTGGCGAAGCCGTGGGCGCGGATTGTCGAGGATGGCTGCGATGCCGTCGGCCACTACTTGAGGATTG
This sequence comes from Occallatibacter sp., assembly GCA_049513195.1. Classification (GTDB taxonomy): domain Bacteria; phylum Acidobacteriota; class Terriglobia; order Terriglobales; family Acidobacteriaceae; genus Telmatobacter. The sequence continues at coordinate 7,931 of JBEKWJ010000097.1, read as the reverse complement.
GCCTTCAGTTTGCCAGTTTCGCGGCGGCTCAGCAGGCACGCCGCGCGTGCGGCATTCGGCGAGCTTGTATTCTGCGCACCGGCAGCGATGATGGCGTTGCGCGTCCAGATGTCGGTCTCAAACGAGCCCGGCTCGACCAGCACAACCTGAACGCCCAACGGCTTCATCTCCAGCCGCAACGTCTCGGCCCAACCTTCCAGAGCAAACTTCGAGGCGGTATAACTACTGACGCCCGGAAAACCCATGCGCCCGGAGATCGACGAAACCATCACGATGTGGCCGTTGCCCTGACGCCGAAACTGGGGCAGAAACGCCCGCGTTACAGCCGCCGTGCCAAAGAAGTTGGTTTCGAACTGTTGGCGCAGTTCAGCATCCGTCACGTCTTCGGCAAAACCCGCCATGGCAAAGCCCGCGTTGTTAACCAATGCGTCGAGAGGAGTTGGACGTGCCGCGACCAACGCTGCGATGGTGGCGACGTGGCCAGCGTTGGTCACGTCGAGCGCAAGAAACTCGATGCGGTCAAGCACACCGGCGGCCCGCGCAGCCGCTTCCAGCTTGCCGCGGCGGTTGAGATCGCGCATGGTGGCTAGAACGCGCCAGCCACGCTTGGCCAGCGTGACCGTAGTCAGCAGGCCAAAGCCGCTGGATGCGCCGGTGATGAGTGCGGTGCGTTCCATGGCTAGGTTTCTTTTCGGCATAAAGCCTCAACCAATGCTGAAATCAGCAACAAAAAGATCAGGAACTGGATTATTCACGCTACTTCAATTTCACTCCGTCGATGCCGTCTGACCACTCGCTTTCGATAAACTTTTCTATTGCAGTATCCACCTCTTTGATGGACTCAGTGCGGCGTTCTGCCACAGTGAACGGATCTCGCGGATAGGCGCGCTCCCACGTGATTTGTACTCCGTCGCGAGCCTGGACAAGAGTAGCTCCTTCATAGACGCCTTTCGCTCCCCGGTGGTCCGGGAAAACTCCATTCATCCATAGAAGTAATTTCACGACTTCTGCAACTTCCTGCTTGCCGACCACTCCTAGAACATGCCTTTCGGTCACATCGACGTGCCCGTTGACAACAAGCTTCTTCAATATGTCCGATCTTTCGCTCATTCTTGCCCTTCCTCGACTGGCATCTAACAAGATTATTTGTTGGCTCGCGAGCAGAGCAGTTCTATCTCTCATATCAATTCCACGCCCCACAGATCGTGCAGATGCAGGACGCCTTCGACAGTGCCCTTCGCATCCACTACGACCAGCGAAGTAATCTTGCGCTCTTCGAGAATCGCCAACGCTGTGGCTCCGAGTTCGTTGGCGGCAATGGTTCGCGGATGTGCGTTCATGGCTTCGCCCGCCGTGCGGCTGAGTGCCGCGCCGCCCTCGTGCTCGAGCAACCGTCGCAAGTCTCCGTCGCTGATGACGCCGCGCAGATGACCCTGTTCCTGTACGGTCGTCAAGCCCAGCTTCTTCGATGACATCTCATAGATCACATCAGTCATCGGCGTCGTTGTCGCTACAACCGGCACAGCGTCGCCGGTGTGCATCAGGTCGCGAACCTTGGCCAGGCGCTTGCCCAGCTTGCCGCCCGGATGCAACTCGGCAAAATCCTCTGCCTTGAAGCCCTTGCGCAGGCTGACGGCAATGGCTAGCGCATCGCCTAGCGCCAGCATGGAAGTGGTCGAAGCGGTCGGCGCCAGATTGAGCCCGCAGGCTTCTCGCTCCACGCAGCAATCGAGAGCCACCTCGCTTGCGCCAGCCAGTGTGGAATCGAGCTTGCAGGTGAAGCTGACCAGAGCCCCGCCTTTGCGCTTGAGTATTGCCAGCAGGCGCAAGATCTCTTCGGTCTCGCCGCTGGCGGAGAGCGCAATGACAACATCACCCGACATCAGCGCGCCGAGGTCACCGTGCACTGCTTCGGCAGGATGCAGAAACAGAGCCGGCGAGCCGGTGGAGCTGAGCGTGGCGGCGATCTTTTGCGCAATGATGCCGCTCTTGCCCATGCCTGTAACCACGACGCGGCCGCGCTGCTCGCCGCAGCGCAGAATCAGGTCGACGGCGCGGCCAAATGCAGCGGCCATCGGCCCTTCCAGACGCGTGGCCAAAGCCTCGAGAGCCGCTGCCTCGGTGCGCACCAGAGCCGCCGGAGTGAGTTCACTTTGGTTGGAGTTGGGCTGATTCTGTTCTTCGCTCATCGGTTATAGATGGTAACAGTTCAGGCACCTGCGGCGCGGCCAAGCACCTGCGGTGCGGCCAATCGCTCGCTATCCGCTCGCACGGGCTTTCATGGCGTCTCAGATCATGCGCCTTGCGGCGCGTCGATGGTTACCTGTTTGCATTTCCGGCGCTTCGGATGGGAATTTATTCAATGGAAATCGCTGATTCTGAGTTATTTAGTTTTGATTCTGGGATTGATGGTGTTGGCTAAATAATTACCTGCAAGTTTTCGATAATAAATATAGGGGGGGTGGGGGGTATCCCTCTTGGGGAGCAATGATCAGCGGACGTTGAAAGCCCGGCTCCGCTGACTAATCCCATTGTGCGCCGATGTAGGTTTATCTTCTGCAAGGCTTGAAGATGAAAGATTGTGAATTCCTTGATGCCCAAAGGGAGTTGGGGCACGCGGCGTGAAGCGAAGATCAATCCCGGCGGCATCGGCGTTTCCGAGGACTAACCCGGAGATCACCACCTAACCTGTGTCCAGTGAGCGTATTGGGCTCTCCTCGTCAACTGAGGTTATCAAACCCTTTCTTGCCCCACAGGAGACAAACACAACGAGATGTGAAGGCGAATTCGCCCGCCCTTTCAATGACGAGCCGAAGCGCCAAACCTGTAAGTTAAACTCGCGCTCGCGTACGAGGGGATTCGGACACCGGTTATTTCCGAAGCAATCGATGGGTAGAAGTTCTCCAAAGTCTGACCGGTGAATCCCTTCGCCACCAACAGATTCACCCCGATGTTCAAGCGCCCATCTTCAAATGATCGTGCGATATTCGCGCGAAGTTCTCTGACTGAAACGCCGACGCATTGCGCGCTGGGATCAGGATTGCAACCGGTACCGAGAGGCTTGGCGCCGACGTATTCGAATTCACCCTTTGCTTGAAGATGCAATGGCAGTTTCTCCGAGACGCCGAGGAGGTCGAAGATCGTGCGCGGCGCTTCGGCTGTTGGTTGGCCAGAGTCGATATCGCGAGCATCCGCCTTGGAGAATGTGGCAAGAAACGAACCGGCGATGAAGTTCTGCCTCAACGCCGCGGAGAGAAAGCGGAGCCGCCCCGGTCCCTGATCCTCCTGCAGCCCCGTGTCTGGATCGATCTTTGCCAACTGCTCTGCGGTTGTGACATGCCCCAGAGTCAGCTTGAGGTCGGTGTGTGCGATTGCCTTGCTCGTGACCAATTGATAGGAGTGTGCGCGGCTCACCGGAGTTCCGTGTGCGGTGCCGGTTCCGATTCTTGGATCTTCGGTGAAGAACGATTCGCCAGCGCTGGCCGAGAAAAGAGGAGCCCACTTTGCGGAACCGGGAAGGACGGAGACAGTGGCCTTGGGAGAGTTGACGCCGATCCACTCGTGAAAAGAGTTTTGTGGCAGCACCAGATCCTGATTGTCAAAGTCGATCTGATCGCGCCGCCATCCTGCGTAGTAACGGATGTGAGTTCCAAGCGCGCCTTGAGCCGCGACGTATGGAGTGACTGGTGTAATCGTCACGTTGCTTCCATCCACTTTAGTAAATGGCCCATAGGCCATATCGCCGGGACTGTAGAAGTTATAGTGATCGAGATCGTCCCTGCGCGGCGCTTCACGCTCGAAGTCGATGCCGGCGAGCACTGACAGCCTGTCGTCGATTTTATTCGCATAGTTGGCGCTGCTGCCTGCGACCGTCCGGAACTCGCTTTGTCGAATTAGCCCCTGACCGAAATCCGAGTAGAGCGCGAGGTTGTAGGTGCGGAAGAATCCAGAGAACTGGAACTGCTGGTTCTCACTCACTGTCCATGCATCGTTAAGCGCGACGAGCGCAGTATGCGTTTGGTCTTTCTGGCGCGGGTCTACCGTGTCACCAACATTCGAGTAATCGGTGGCTTCGGCATTGGCTGCGCCGATGGGAACAAGCCCCGGAACATAGGATGAGCCGAAGTATCCGATGCCGAAGAGAGTGAATTGGTGGTGCCCAGCCTCAAAGATGCGTTCTCCGTTGACCTTGTACTGCTGGCGATGCTCCAAGCGCTTGAGAAATCCATTTCCATAAGATCCCTCAAATGCCGCCCATGAGGCATTGCCGGAATTCAATCCCGCCGCGAGATCGAGATCGCGGTAGTCGCCCGTCACTGTGAGAAACGGGTCTATTTTTGCGCGCAGTCCATAGGTGGCGGCGAAATTCAGCGAGTGATTACCTTCAAGAATGTTGAACGAGCCTCCGTCAACACGCACATCCGCGAGGACTGCGGGAATGAGAATGTTCGGGTCGGCATACCCATTGCTATGAGCATTTGCGGAAAGATTGTTCGGCAAGAGGTAGCCACCGACAGCAATGTATTGAGCGACCGGCTCTCCGTGATCTCCTGCAACGCCGGGCGCGAAATACTGTGGTGCTTTGATTCCGCCAGAAGCGGTCTCGATCGGATAGCCGGGAACGGAGACGGGCGCACCGGGGCGGCCGGGGTTCCCATCAAGGAGGTTTTCTTGAATAAAGATCTTTTCGGCCGGATCGGGAGAAAATAGATCGACTTGATTCACGTCGGATGTGACGGTGACCGATTCATATGCAGTAATCGTCAGTCGAAAGTTGACCTTTTGCTGTCTTTCGTCTGCGCTGATTGATAGCTTTTTTGAAGCGGTTTGGAATCCCGCAGCTTTCACGATGAGTTGATACTCGCCCTCTAAAACTGGCGAGAGTTGGAAGCTCCCAGTGGGGCCCGTAACGGCGCGGCTCCGCACAGAACCCCTTGCGTCGAGGAGTTCAACGGAAGCGCCGGAGACTGGTCTGTCGGCGGGATCGGAGACCGTGCCGCTGACCTCGAAGCTGTGTGCGAATGCGCAGACAGGCACCAGAATGAGTCCGGCAGCCAGAAGGCAAGCATTGGAACACAGAAAGGTGAATGCGATGTGGCCCGTTTTGTAAAAGGCGGCGCGGATGTAGGAGCCAACAGCGCGCAAGTCAAATCCCTGCATTCCGAAACGCTAAACCTCTGAAAACTATTATCTCTTGTCAGGCGCAGACGCGCGGATGAGGAGAGGCCGTAAGCAGGAACTGCCACGCAAGAGATATTCCCCCTTTGCGATTTCTCGCGAAGGGGGAATGTGTGCTGAAGCAAGTTAAAGCTTAACGTGGCGAGGGCGATCCGTCCGCTACCACCTGTTGACTGGACCGTGGCAGGTGCCGACGCCCCTGTCGCTATAACCACCATTCGCAGTGGGTGCAGGAAGTGTAGGACCATTGCTTAAAGTTGTGGGACCCGCCAGTGCCGACTCGAAATCCCACGCGTAGCCGTTCTGATTGAGCGTCAGGCCCATCACACCCCAGTAGTATCCGCTATACGCCTGGAGATTCTGCGCGTTGAAATTCACGTTGCCGCTGGGATCCTCGAGGTTTGTTTCGTTTGCGCCGCTCGTGACAGGGGTTATGACGATCGGATCGAGTGTCTCGCCGCCGGTACCGACGATGAATTCCCGTATGCCTTTGCGTGGATCGGGCCTCCCATTGGGATCGAGGGGTTGGTAGCGGGCATAGAGGTGGTCGTGTCCGTTCAGCACCAGGTCGGCTCCGTACTGGTAGAGCAGTTGCCAAAAGGCCTGAGCGGTCACGCCTTCCTCGGTGATGCTGTTCGTAGCGCTGAACGTGGGCTGATGCCAGTACGCGGCTGTGCAGGCGGAATGATTCGCCTCGAGATCCTTTTTCAACCATTCGAGTTCGGCGGCAAACCAGGAGCCTGTTGTCGAGCAGCCGCCCGGCTGGGTCTCGCACTCTATATTAAGCGAGATAAAGTGCCAGGAGCCCAGATCATAGGAATACCAGCCATCTCCTACTCCGACTGTGCCCCCCGCCGGTACAGTGGATCCAACTCCACCCGACTCCTCGAAATGCCCCGCCTGTCCATCAGCCCGCGGTATGGGTTGGGGATTGGGAGTGGTAGTGGCCGGATAGCCGCACCCCGTCATCGATGATGGGCACGGGTCCGCGAGCGTAGTTGTGATCGGTTGCCCTGCGCTATTGATCTGGAAGCCATTGAAGTAGGAGAAGTAGCCGTAGCCGGCAACGCCGGTCGCGCCATGCTCGTCATAAAACTCGTGGTTGCCGGGCGCAGGCCTCGTGATCATTTTGAAAGCGCCATAGGTCAAATCGTACGAGTTCTCGAAATCCGAATACTGGCCAATCTGGTATTGCAGATCTCCGACGATCGCGACCAGGTCAGGCCTCATAGTCTCAATCTGATTCGCAGTGGCCTCCTGGGATTGCCAAAGAGAGGTCGTGGTATAGGGTGCCTTGGGGGTGAGGCAGTTTTCGTGCGCCGACTCACCAGCGGGCTCTGTTTCGCCTGGCTCGCAAGAGATGTCGCCGACCACCGCGAGCACAGGCGCTGAACGATTAGCCTTTGCGTAAGGCCACGCATTTTTGTTGAAATTTGGACTGCTGTTGGGGTTTTGATGCTGTGCCATTGCCCCAGTCGCGAATAACAGCACCGAAGCGGCCGCTCCCATGATCATTACCGCGCGGAACCTCCCGCTGATCGTCGTCATGCGATTCCTCCAGCTTGAATTTTTGAATGGGCTTACAGGGGAAACTTGCCAAAAGACGAATATCGCACAAGCATATACCGTGTCTATCTCTGAAATGTTAAAAAGCAGTTAAAGCAAAAGATTGCACGCAGGCGAAAAGGCTTTCGCCAAACTTGCTGTTTCGAGTCGGTGTATCGTCGATTTGCAGACGATGCGTTACTCAGACGTAGCGAAACAGCGCCATGAAACCAAAGTCCATATGCTGCTGGATATGGCAGTGAAACAGCGTTAGGCCCGGCTGGTCGGCAACCAGATCCACTGAGGCGCGTCCAAATGCGGGAACGATCACCGTGTCTTTCTTGACGCCGGCGGTCGGCTTGCCGTTAAGCTCGACGAGCTCGAACAGGTGACGGTGGAAATGCAGAGGGTGGGAATCGTCGCTGCGGTTGTGAAACACCAGCCGGTAGCGGCCTCCCTCGCGAAGCAAAAATTCCCGTTCATGGGGGTATTCTTTTTCGTTGACGAGCCAGTGATTGATCCTATTGGGCCCGAAAGCCGCCTTTTCAAAGACCATGTCGATGGTCTGGTCTGGCGCGGGATGCGGCGCGGTCGTACCGAAGATCGTGTAATCCCAGCGCGACTTCGGAGGGGGCGGAGCCCATTGCGCGCGCTGCCGCTGGCTGGCGTACTCCACCACGATGCCCATGCCGGATTGGCGCGCGACATCGCGAGTCTCCCCTAAAATCCAGACGCCCGGGTTATTCATCTCGATGATCGCATCGACGCGCTCGCCCGGGGCGATCTCAATGAGATCGACTGGCTGAGGCGCGGGCACGGGATTGCCGTCGAGAGCGATCACCTGAAACTTGTGACCAGGCAACGCCACGCGATGAATTTGGGAAGCGCTCGCATTGAGCAGGTGCATCAGGACGCGCTGGCCCGGCTTGACGCGAAGGGGCTCCCCAGCCCCGAGTACTTTGTCGTTAATCGAATAAAGAGGGGCGCTGACTTCGAGTCCGTTCGGAGGCAGGTCTCGAGGGGAGGGCCTTTCGGGCCTTGGGTCGTTAGGATCCGCCGCCATCTCGTCCTGATCCATCGTAGACAGAAAATACTGCCATTCACGCAGGGCGAGAAAGACTTCCTGATCGTAGAGCCCAGGGTCATGCGCGGAATCGATCATGAAAAAACCGAACTGGCCGGTGTATGCGCCCCGATGCAGATCGAGC
>JBEKWJ010000096.1:0-10762 GCA_049513195.1 Occallatibacter sp. | reverse complement strand
AAGAAAACGAGACCGCAAAAGCGATGAATCCCCGCGTCCTTATTGAGCAAAACGCAGTTTCAGGCAAAATCGTCAATGTGCGCGAAAACGCACGCTTTGTACCGCTACGTGAGAAATGGCTTGTCAATCACGTGCGAATTTCGCCTGAAAAATGGCGTTTTCCCTCAGAAAAATGGGCATTTTGATGGCAAATGGCGATTTTTTACAAGGCTTAAGCTTCGGCAAACCGATCGGAGATTCCATCCGCAACCAGGCTGCAAATCATTTGAAAGCGCTGGAGCAAGAGTGGCTTGCCACAAGGGATATCAAGATGCGTTTGCCCTGACCCATCGCGCCAACGAACCCCAGCTTGCGTGCGACCTCTGCTATACTTTTGGCCATGGATAATCGTTCATTCAGCGATGTCGGCGGGACGCCTGGTGGCCTCAGCCATTTCGCATTGGGCTTTGTCATGACGTGCATTGGCGGATACCTGCTGATCAATCAGGTTACGGTGGTGGGATCCTATTGGAATTTCTATGGGGAGAATGCCTTTGGCATTTCGCTTCTGCCCATGCTGTTCGGAATCGGTCTGCTATTTTGGCGCGGCCGAAGCATTCTCGGATGGGTTCTGACCATCGCAGGCGCACTATTTATCTTTGCCGGCATCCTTGCCAACCTGCACATTTTTTTTAGACCGTTAAGTCTATTCAACACTATCGTGATGCTGGTGTTGTTTGTTGGGGGACTCGGCTTTATCGCGCGTGGCCTGCAGTCGCACGGCAAGGCGCCGGAAGAGTGACTTAGACAGAGCGCCTACCACGAAAACTTATAAGCTTCGATGCGCTCATTTCGGCTAACAAGGCCATCTAGAAGTTTCCTATTTTTCTATCCTCAAGGCAGTCGTTGGTTACATGACTTGAATGCGTGCGGAGCACTTCAAACGAACTGTTCCGCACGCGCTGTTGTTGCTAGTTCACGGTGCAAAGCGTTCCATTGACGTAGAACGCCACAGGAATCGCGTTAGTGATACCGTTCCAAGTCCCGTTCAGTCCGATACCGGAAAGGGTGCCTCCAGCGGCGATGCTGCCGTTATAACTCTCGTTCTTCACGGTCACATTTGCGCCGCTCTGAGTTTCCGCACCGTTCCAGAGGGACGAGATTGTTTGCCCGTTGGCGTACGTCCAGGTGAGTGTCCAATTGGTCAAGGCAGTGGTTCCTGTGTCTTTGATGGTGAGAGTCGCACCGAAGGCGCTTGAGTTCTGCGGTGTAATTGCGTAGAGAACCGTACAGGCTAAACCGCTTCCGCCAGCCGCCGAAGTCGTCGCATTGGCTTGTGTCGATGCCGCCGACGTGCCGTCCGAGTCAACGGCTTCGATCTTGTAGTAGTAAGTGGTCGAAGCCGTGAGTCCGGTATTGGAGTAACTTGTTCCGGTTACCGCACTGGCTACCAGGTTGCTGGATGACGGAGTAAACCCGCTGGTCGTGCTGCGGTAGACGCTGTAGGAGTTAATGGTGCAGTTAGCCGGAGCCGCATCCGCTGTCCAGCTCAAGTTGATGGCGCTTGATGAAGCAGCCGTCGCAGTTAGCCCAGCGGGAGCCGCTGGCACAGTTGTGCAGGATGGTGTTGCAGCCGCCTGAGTTGTCGCAGTGGCCTGAGCCGATGCCGCGGATGTGCCTTCGGAATCAACCGCTTCAACCTTGTAGTAGTAAGCAGTCGAGGCTGCGAGGCCGGTGTTGGAGTAACTCGTGGCCGTTACGCCGCTCGCAAGCAAGTTACTGGAAGACGGAGTAAATCCGCTGGTTGTACTACCGTAAACGCTGTAGGAACTGATGGTGCAGTTAGCCGGGGCAGTGTCCGCTGTCCAACTGAGATTGATGACGCTCGAGGAAGCCGCCGTCCCGGTGAGTCCACTTGGCGCAGAAGGCACGGTGGTGCATGACCCGCCAGCATTGGCCGCGGCGCTGACCGAGTATCCACTCATAGCCAGGCCTTCGCCTCCCGACCATACCTCAAAGCCGTATTCAACATCGATCAACCACCATGTGGTCTGCAGGCTGCCACGAGACACGGCGTCTGCAAAGAAAGGCAGAAGATTAAGGTTGGTTACAGAGGTCACAGGGGTTACAGCGACATACGAAACGATGTTCCAAGATGACTCTTTGCCGGTCCACACTTGATAATTCGCGCCATCGATCGTCACGGTAGCCACATCAGAACCAGCGGGCTGGGGAGTACCCTGATGATTGATCCAGATCATGATTTCGGTGCCGTTCGGCTGCCCTGTAGTGGTCGACGTCTGATTAAACCATATGTCATAGGCTGCATCATTGTTATAACCGGAAGGTTGCGTAATAGTGACGCTCGTGCTTGCCGAAGCGAGGTTGCTGTATTCAATGGGGAAAGGGTTTGAGGTTGTGCAATCGCCCCAATGGCATCCCCTGAAGATGGATGGATAAGTCGCGGGCGCGCCATCGGTCGCCAAATCGAAGTCAGCGGTTGTAAGCGTAAAGCCCACGCCACTGACGGTTGCGCACTGCTCCAGGGTGGAGTTCCACTCGTTGTTCTGGTAGATATACTCACTGCTGTCGATGGCGATCGTGCCTGTCACCGCACAAGTAGATTGTGAGGCGGCAGGAGCCGACATCCCCGCAAAAACAAAGCCGACTGCCAATGCAATCGTCAACATCTGAAGTACAGACCGCTTCTTCACTTACTTCTCCTTTTCAGTTACCGTGCCCTGTTCTTGTGTTCATTGAATCTTCACCTTCTTGGAAATGATGAGAACTCCGGGAAGAAATATCATTCTGCTCTACGTTTCTTCCTTTGTCATCAAACGCTGCCGAGTTCAAGCGCAGTTGAAATAAATCCTTCGTTTCACATGGATTTCTATGAGTCTAGTCCGGAATCGGAGAAGATACATTCCGATTCCGGACTAAACAAAGGCGGCTGTTATTGCACAGCCGCGGCGACGGCGGGAGTCGTGGTGGTATATGTTACCGGTGTTAACGCCGGTGTGCATCCAGACCCGCAGCTTGTTGGATAGGTGAATGAATAGATTCGACCGCCGTTAATCAGCGTGTTCGTCACATCGAATACTTGTATCTCATACTGCGTTCCTGCTGCCACCGTGGGAAGAATGATATAGTCGTCGCCCAAGTCAGCATCCATCACGGCTGTCGTCCATACCCCGTTGACGAGGTACTGCACCCCATGAATACCGTTTGGCAAGTGAGTGATGGAAATCGCCGACCAATAAGCATTCGCGCCGTTCAGAAAGCCGATGTTGATATCGCCCGTATAATTGGGAGCCGGCTCGAAATTCCAGTGAACTTGCCGGTTGTTCCAATAGTTCGGGTACAGGTCGCCGACCGCTACGCCGTCCAGAATATAATTATTCAGCGCAGCTTGTGCTTGGTCGATGTGATACGGGTCGTCGCGGCACCATGCGTTGCCGTCCTGGCAACTGTCAGCAACCACCATATCGAGCGTGGCTCCAGTGAATTGGTCCGCAACCCATCCAAGGCCGCCGCGGCAGAACGCCAGGTCCTCATTGCCATCGTTCGTGCCTTCGCAGTTATCTCCCATGACCACATGCACCCATCGCCCGCAGTTCAATCCATTGTTGAAAAGGCCTATATAGGCTGCGTACTCCGCGGCGATAGGACGAACAAGTTCAAGAGAGTAGTTCCCAGGATCGTTCTGAACATTCAGAGCAATGAAGTTTTGCGAGTCGAGATTTGCTTGCGGAACGCCGCAGCCGCCATATGGGCCGCCAAGCCCGCTAAACCAAGTGGAGTTACCGGTGTAAGCTTCGGGAGACGGCGCAGTGCTCGTGATCGTGAACGGAACCGCATTGCTGGTCACGCCATTCACGACCGCAGTCACATTGACCACGCCTGCTGCCAAACTGGGAACCGTAACGGTGACTGAGTCGATAGCCCAAGTGGTCACAGTGGCCACTGTCGCGCCAAAGTGAATAGAGCTGGTTCCCTGCGTCTCTGCAAAAGATGCTCCAACACCCGGCATGATAGTCATTGAACTGCCAGCGATTCCGGCAGCTGGACTGACCCATGCGATCTGTGGCACGGCCGAGCTGACGGTGAGGGCAATGGTAGTACTCGCGGAAATTGTGCCGGAGTTGCCGGTAACGGTAACGGTGGACGTTCCCAGGGCGGCCCCGCTGTTGGCGGTAAGCGTCAGTACGCTGGTGCTGTTAGCTGGATTGGTGCCGAACGCGGCAGTCACACCGCTCGGCATTCCAGATGCAGTAAGATTGACGCTGCCGCTGAACGGGCTCACGTCAGTTATAGTGATCGTGTCAGTGCCGCCGCCGCTCTGGGTAACTGAGAGAGATGGCGCTGAGGGCTTAAGCGTAAAGTTTCCCGATGCCTGGCCGCCCGACCCGGTGACAGTACAAGTTGTGCCGTTGAGCGTAAATGCTGTTGGTACTGCGTTCGTAGTACCATTCCAGATACCATTGAATCCGATGCCGGTCACATTGCCACCGGCGGCGATGTTGCCGTTGTAAGGCTCACTTTTCACGGTTACGATTGTGCCGCTCTGAGTTTCAATGCCGTTCCAGAAAGACGAAATTGTTTGTCCGTTGAGGAAGGTCCAGGTCAGCGTCCAACTAGTTAGTGCGGTGGTTCCAGTATTTTGAATCGTGATGGCTCCGCCAAAGGCGGTCGAGTTTTGCGGCGTAATTGTGTACACGATGTTACACGCGGGTGCAGCTGCCGCGGTGGCGGCCAGAACAATCGCTGCTGTCAGGATTGTTCCGCAAGAGCGGAGAAGACGGTGCTTCATGTTACCCTCCTTGATCTGACGCTTGCGGCCTCGCCCTACCTATTAGGCTGAGTAACCCACCTGCCATCGGCTAGAGGCGGGGCGCAGCGTGTTAGTGATGAGTTGCGTCGAGGCGTGAGCTGTTCGGACTCATACCGACGTTCTTCTGATGAGCGGTTAGTTCTATTGAGATCCCATTCGCAGTTACGCCGGAAAGATAATGCGGCGAAAGTTATTGCCAGAATTCGGTCGGAATTGGAGCAGATGCTCTCCAATTCCGACCGAACCAAATGTTGCATTGCTATTGGGATATTGTGTAAGTTACCTGCGTGAATGGCGGCGCGCACGCATCCACCGGGCAGCTTGCCGGAAACGAGAACGAGTAGATTCGACCGTTGTTGATGAGTGTGTTGGTAATATCGAACACCTGTATCTCGTACTGCGTTCCACCTGTCACCGTGGGAGAAATGATGTAGTCCTCACCCAAGTCGCCATCCATCACGGCAGGGGTCCATACACCGTTGGCAAGGTACTGCACTCCTGTAATGCCGTTTTGCAAATGTGTGATGGAAATCGCACCCCAATACACACTCGCGCTAGTAATGAAGCCGATGTTGATGTCGCCCGTGTAATTGGGAGCCTCCTCGAAGTGCCAGCTGATTTGCCGGTTCTGCCAGGAGTTTGGGAACATATCGCCAACCGGAACGCCATTCAACTCGAATAGATTGAGAGATCCCTGCGCCAGATCAAGATGATAGGGATCGTCGCGGCACCAGGCATTGCCATCCTGGCAACTGTCTCCAACCACCATATCGAGTGAAGCGCCAGTAAACTGGTCCGCGACCCACCCATCTGCGCCTTGGCAGAACGGGTAGTTCGCTGCGCCATTGTTGATGCCAGTGCAGAAGTCGTCAATCGTCACATGCACCCACCGGCCACAGTTATGCCCGTTATTCCACAAGCCCATCAAAGCGAGGCCCGCCCCGGTGATAGGACGAGGGAGATAGTCTCCATAGATGCCGGGATCGTTCTGGACGTTGAGCGCAACAAAATTCTGCGTGTCAAGGTTCGCTTGTGGCACTCCGCAACCGCCATACGGCTGGCCGAGTGAACTGAACCACGTGGAGTTACCCGTGTAGAGCTCGGGAGACGGTGTAGTGCTGACAACCGTAAACGGCAGTCCGTTGCTGGTCATGCCACTGGAATTTTTTACGGTGACATTGTAGGTGCCCACCGCCAAAGCTGGAACCGTAACCGTAATGGAGTCGACGACCCAAGAAGTTACAGTGGCTTGTGTCGTGCCGAAGTAAACAGCGCCCGTTCCCTGCGTTGAGCCGTCTGTTGCTCCGATGCCCGCAGGCATAATGGTCATTGAACTGCCCGCTATCCCGGCTGCCGGGCTGACCCATACAATCTCCAGCGCACTCGCAGCGATTGTGACGGAGATAGTAGTGGTTTTGCTCAGTGTGCCCGAGATTCCGGTCACGGTCACATTGTAGGTTCCAGCAGTGGCCGTGCTGCTGGCTGTCAGGGTAAGCACGCCGGTCGTGGTAGCGGAGTTAGTGTTGAACGAGGCGGTTACGCCGCTAGGCAATCCGGATGCGGAAAATGATACGTTTCCGCTGAATGGGCTCACATCCGCGATCGTGATGGTGTCGGTTGCGCTGCTGGTCGGAAGAATATCCAGAGTGGCCGGCGAAGGCGTGAGCGTGAAACTCCCTGCGGTACTGATAGTAAGGGATATGCTGGTGGTTGTGGTCAGGCTCCCAGAGTTCCCCGTGACGCTGATCACGGAGGTACCGGTGACAGCCGAACTACTGGCCGTCAGCGTGAGTACGCTGCTGCCGGTAGTGGGGTTGGTGCCGAACGCGGCAGTCACGCCGCCAGGCAATCCCTGAACTCCAGAAGCGGAAAGCGATACGCTGCCGGTAAATCCGCCTTGATCAGTTACCGTGATGGTGTCAGTTGCGCTCTTGCCCTGGAGAATAGACAAAGCAGGCGCCGACGCTGCAAGTGTGAAGTTTGGTCCCCAACCGCAGGTCGTTCCGTTAATGGCGAACGAAGTCGGGACTGCATTGGTCGCGCCATTCCAGAGACCGTCGAATCCAACACCTGAATAGCTGGCGCCGGCGGGGATGCTGCCGTTGTAATTCAAGCTGGAAACCGTCACGTTCGCGCCGCTTTGGGCTTTCGAGGCGTTCCAGATTGACGAAATCGTTTGCCCGTTGGCGAATGCCCAGGTCAACGTCCAACTGGTCCAAGCCGTCGTCCCGGTGTTGTAAATCGTAAGGTTCGCTCCAAAGGCAGTCGAACTCTGAGGATTAATGGTGTAAACAATGTTGCACGCTGGCAAAGCGCGAGCGCACGGTGCCATAAGGGTTAGAAGTAGGGCTGCGAATATCGCAAATAACCCGCTCAATCGGCGAGCGAACGTTTGCTCACAGGGGGGATTGAACTGCTGAGACATGGCTTCTCCTTTACATCACATAGCTTGCTTACAGCGCTCAGTGTTTGAGCCCTATCCGCAACATGATGCCGGTATTAAAGCTGTATCTCGCGGGCCGGAAAAGAACGAACTGACCCGTGACATAGGCTCGTACGAATTGTCAATGGTACAGAGTTGGCAGAATGGAGAAAAGGAAAGAAGGTTGATGCTCCGCATGAGGTGTAAATGAGCGCGGATGCTTGGAGCCAATGTCGCATTCTCACTCGGAATGCGATCTCAAAGACAGATACTTGCAGGCAAAGAACCTATCCCACAGTAATCAAATTGCGCCGGGAACCCGGTATGCGCATCTGAGGAGCTGCTGCTGCCCTCGAAGTACGCATTCGTTCTATAACAGGATGTAGCTAAAACGTTTAAGCTATGAAAAGTCAAGTTACTGTAGATCGCACTATAGTAACTCTTAAGATATTACTCGTCGGCTGGCTTAACTCCCCGACGACTCACCATTATGAAATCGATAGCTGAAAAACTCGATGGAGAGATTCGGGCACTGATCTCGGATGATCGCAATGCGAAATCAGATCGGAGATTGTAGGTCGTAGTCCCTTCCCTAGCGATGGCCTGGGATGCTATGCTGCGAACGCCAAGAAAAGCGATTTACACAAGGGAGAGAACAGGTATGTGGTTTCTCGGTATGGATGTGGGCACGGGGGGAACGCGGGCCGTAGTGGTGGATGCGGCCGGAAAATTGATCAGCGGAGCATCGAGCGAACATGCGGCTTTCACGACGGCTCACCCCGGCTGGGCGGAGCAGGAGCCCGAGGATTGGTGGCGGGCAGCGCAGGAGGCAATTAGCGGAGCTCTGGCTGTCGCGCCTCAGCCGCATCAGCCGATTGCGGCGATTGGGCTGACCGGGCAGATGCACGGGGCGGTGCTGCTGGATGGGGGGGGGCATGTGTTGCGGCCTTCGATGATCTGGTGCGACACTCGGACCCAGCCGCAATGCGATTGGCTCACGGAAAAGATCGGCTATGAGCGTCTGATCGAGCTGACCTGCAACCCAGCGCTGCCCAATTTCACACTGACCAAACTGCTGTGGGTGAAGGAGCATGAGCCGGAGATCTTCGCCAGAACGCGGCATATTCTCTGCCCCAAGGACTACGTGCGCTATCGGCTGACCGGCGAATTTGCCATCGACGTGCAGGAGGCCTCGGGAACGCTGCTGCTGGATGTGACGCATCGCCGCTGGTCGCGCGAGGTGGCCGAGGCGGCGGGGATTCCCGAAAGCTGGCTGCCCAAGGTATATGAGTCGCCCGAGGTTTGCGCGCGCGTGTGTGCGGGCGCTGCCGGGCTGACTGGCCTGGCTGCCGGCACACCTGTGGTGGCTGGAGCAGGCGACCAAGGCGCGGGCGCTGTAGGCATGGGAATTTTGCAGCCGGGTTCGGTCTCGGCGACGATTGGAACTTCGGGGGTGGTTTTTGCAGCGACTGCCGCACCAACCAAGGATCCCAAGGGACGCCTGCACACTTTCTGCCACGCGGTTCCTGGATTGTGGCACGTGATGGGCGTAACGCAATCGGCAGGGCTGAGTTTTCGCTGGCTGAAGGAGACGTTTTTTGCCGGCCAAAGCTACGACGATCTGACTGCGGCTGCTGCCAAAATTCCCGCCGGGAGCGAAGGGCTGGAATGGGCGCCTTATCTGCTGGGCGAGCGCACACCGCATCTGGACCCAGAAGTGCGCGCGGCTTTTGCATGCATTTCGAGCAACCACACTGCGGCACATTTTGTGCGCGCTGTGCTGGAGGGCGTGGCTTATTCGCTGGAAGATACCTTTTCACTTTTTGCCGAGCTGGGAATTCCGGTGAGCGCAATCAGGCTGGGTGGGGGAGGCGCGCGCGGTCCGTTGTGGCGCAAGATTCAGGCGGGAATTTATGGTCAGGCCGTCGAAGTGCTCACTGCGGAAGAGGGCGGAGCGTTTGGCTCAGCGCTGATGGCCGGCGTGGGCGCGGGACACTGGGAGAATCTGGATGAGGCTTGCGGGCAGGCAATTGAGGTCGCACAACGAATCGAACCAGATACCGGCGATCTGGGCGCCTATAAGGCCGGCTATGCCAAGTGGCGGAAGCTATATCCGGCGCTGAAGAGTTTGCGTTAGAAAATCAAGGTTTAATCGGGCCAAAATGCCCCTGTCTTGAGCCTGTATCAACTCAGAAAGAGTTGGTACAGGCTCATTTTTGTTTGAGATCAGATTCGGGGTCAGTTGATTGTCAGCTCCGCGTTAAGCGGTGTGTTTTCGCTGGAGTCGCCGAGGCGGACAACGAACTTGCCGGGATCGATAGTCCACTTGTGGGCTGATGAATCCCAATAGCTAAAGGCGCGAGCGTCGAGATTAATAGCTACATGCCTGGTTTCACCAGGAGCCAGTCGCACTTTCTCAAAGCCCTTGAGTTCGCGCTCGGGACGGCCTTGTTTGGCTGATGGATCGGAGATGTAGAGCTGGGCCACTTCCGCGCCAGCTACATTGCCGGTATTGGTGACATCGAAGCTGACCGTCACGGTCGAGCCCGAAGCAGCGATGGCGGGCACCTGCAAGTTGGCGAAGCTGAAAGTGGTATAGCTGAGGCCGAAGCCGAAGGGAAAAAGCGGGTGCTTCCCTTTGGTGGTCCAATAGCGGTAACCGACCATGAGGCCGTCACTGTACTTTACGTGAGAAATCACGTAATCCACGGCCGGCTTGCCCTCTTCAATCACATGCAGAGAAGTGTCGGCGCCCTGAATGGGGTAATAGTACGGCGCGGAGGGATTCGCCGCCCAACTCCGATCAAAGCTGACCGGCAGCTTACCCTCGGGGTTTTGCTTGCCAAAGAGAACTTCGCCAACTGCCGTTCCGCCCTCCTGACCAGGGAAATAGGTATGCAACAGGACGGGCACCTTGTCGAGCCAGCGCCGAGTGTCCATGCCACCGCCGCCGGTGAGGGTGACGATGGTGCGCGGATTGAACTGTACGACAGATTCAATCAGTGCGTCCTGACCCCAGGGCAGAGAGAAAGTGCGATCATGGCCTTCGCCTTCGGTGATTGGATCGAATCCGGCGGCAACTACGACCACATCAGCTTTGGCCGCAATCTCCCGGGCCTCGGCGGAGACCAACTCAGGCTCATAGGCGATACCAAGGCCGAAATGGACTGTGGGATGGCTGGGCAAAAGTTCTGCGACCACGCTGATGGTTTCTCCAGCCTTCAGGTCAAGATTGGCCGACAGCGGAACCTGGCCTTCGGCGAGAGGCTGGGCCATCACCTGTCTACCGTTCACCAGCACCTTGAATTCGCTTCCCCCCCAAGAAGGAGAAGAAGCAAGGATCATGTATCTGCCTGCCTTGTCTGCCTTATAGCGGGCAGAGAAGCGGACGCTGCGCGCCCCTCTGGAATCGGGCTCCCAACCACTATCCTTCCAGTCGGCGATTTTCCGGAGTGTGGTGGTTTTCGGTGTGCCGGTGAAGTCCTTGCCGGGGAAGTCAGCCATGTCGATAGCGCCATCCCAGCGGGTCT
>JBEKWJ010000095.1:0-12013 GCA_049513195.1 Occallatibacter sp. | reverse complement strand
GTTGGTCGAGTTTATGGCCTGAAAGCACACGGGCCTGAATTGCCAAAGCTATGGCATCTGGGCCCCAAACATCAGACGACCTCGGTCTGTGTTCAGCAGTCATGGGGGACACCTCGGCAGTGAGGAGATGCAGAGAAACCCCTATCCCTATTGATCTTTCTTGAAGCGAACAGCGAGATGCGGAGTCATGCTCCGCCTTATCATCATTCTCCTTGAGTCAGGTTGATTGCAGGCAACACTTACACAGTTACGCCGCGCCACCGCAGTCGCAGTTAGCTTGGCAAGTCTCTTTCTCACTCGGACAGCTATCGTCTCCTGTTTGCGAACATATCGCGGCGAACTTCATTGATTCCTACTTGAAATGCGCCCCCTGTTGTGGCAGAATCTGGATCATGCTTCACCGTGGCTCAACAGCGAAGCGACGTCATGATTACAGCGGGACGTTCTGTCGCATCTTTCCCTGTAACTACTAAAGGCACTTTCGTCGGGTGTTTGGGGCAGGCATGTGGAATTTTGTTGCTACCGTAACAATCTGGCTGCGGTCTAAACACCTCAAGATGTGTAGCGGTTATCCCCCCTGCGTGACGGACGCTCTCATATGCAGCCACAAGGCAGCAACTGGAAAGAGCCAACATGGAGTTGGGCACATCCGACAGGAAGCCCGGCTTCAAATGAAAAACTGGAGGCCGCTGCAAAGACAGCTTGGCCTTATGCAATTCGCTGTGCCTGGACATATCTTTACGATCACGCTGCCGCTTATGACCTCATGGATCACGCGGTAGAGAATGCGTCTAGTTACCTTCTCCGTCATGCGGAGTGCCCGGAGATGAAGTTGGCAGCGCGCATCAAGAGCGTGATCAAACGCCGCGCACTGCAGCAATCCGCAAAGCGGCGATTAGAGATTCCGCATGGGTCGTTGATAGATATGGAAAAGTTGTATATCGGTCAACCAGAGGCAGAGCAGAGGGTTTATGGGAAAGAGTTGTTGGAGCGGCTCTCACCCCTTGCCCAGTCGATTGTGAAATGGCGTGCGCTGGGGTATTCGTGGCGGAAGATCGCTGAGGATCTCGAAATGGACCATACCGCTGTTCGGCGAGCCTATATCCGGGAGATGGAGTCGTTGCTCCATGATCTCTCCCAGCCTGGAGAATTGTCTCAATGTTGATGAAATTGCATTGGTTCTCTCGTGTGGAAGATCGCCTTGATGCATGGGTCACAAGGCAATATCAGGAACGTGTCCTCGACGGGAGAACTGCGCCTGTCGGCCCCTGTCCTGACGAAGCGTTCCTGGAAAGCGTTGCCCGACAATCCAAGCAGATCGCTCTGTCAGACCCGAGAGTGGATCATGTCGCGAATTGTCCTGCCTGTATGAGAAGACTGCTTGAACTGCGGTCCCATCATCAATCGCGTCGGCGAAGACTGTTGTTCACAGCCGCCGTTGGTTGTTGTCTTTTGGTTGTCGCCGCATTCGTTGTAGTGTCGTGGCACGGAACGAGCGCGCCGCACCCAGCCGACAATATGGCAGCAATTCCCGAGACCATTGACCTATCGAACGCCGGGACGCTTCGGAGCCTTTCATCCAACTCAGCCGAACCCAGTCCGTTGCAATCGGTGTCGTTACCTGCAGCATTGGTCAGGGTGAAGATCATCCTCCCCCGCTTCAGCAGACCTGGTCAGTACACGGTCGCCATTACGCGCGATCAGACGGTCAATGACCCGCTTGCTCACGGCAGCGCAAATGCAACCGGCAACGGAGGCCGGGAAGAAGTCTCCATTGATCTCGATTTGCGGAATTCCAGACCTGGGTCCTATTTTCTTGCAACGACCCATGAACAGGATCAGGCATCGTACTACTACCCGCTCCAATTTCGGTAGCCAGTCAGCTTACGCACGCAGTTGTCATACTTCCATTTTGTGGAAGGTGAGCGCAATGGCACATTCAAGTTGTCTGTCCTTGTTTTCTCGCCGCGCTACATCCCAATCGAATGCAACCAGTTCGTCCGGCTGGATGGGCGTTCCTTCAAGTGCTGAGCCTTTCCATGTGTAGTATGCCCCAGTGGGCAGTGCCAACCGGAATCCCTGGCCGACCTTGACTGAAGTGGCGGAGAGCAACTTTCCGGCAGTCTTCTCGCTGACGATTGTGGCCAGCTTGTTCTCTCGCGCAAACGCAACAATCATTTCGGCTGCACTGGCGGTATGGCGGTTCACGAGGATGGTCACTCTTCTGTGGAACTCCTTGCGGCCCAGGCTCTCCGTCTCAAGCACGATGGGGGTCTTGGCCAGCATAGCCGGCGCAAACTTCAATGCGAGCAGCCAGAGCGCATTCTTGGAAGCAGGGATTCCTCCTGCGGAGGACTTGCGATCCGACCACACCCAACAGGACGACCAGCAGCAAACCGGCAGCAATGCGAAAGGAGGGGAGGAAAGCGATTCGCATAACGCCTCGTTTATTTTGGACGTTCTGTTTGCCAGAAAGTGAGAAGCAGAACACCCTTGTTGCGCGTAACAATCATGCGGCCGCGTTCAAATCCATCGGTGTAGAGGATCATGTTGGCAATAGTTTGGCAGAAATGAGAATTATCGCCGAGTCTGAATTGAGCAGCACACAGTCGGGCAAGGTATGGTTGGGAAACTTCAGGAACCGTTCTACTCGCTCGCTGTGGGGGCCATGCCGCGGTCTTCGCGGATTGCATCGAGCCAGAGTTGCATGGTCAGATCTTCTCGCTTGGGAACGCCGAGTTGCCAGCGCAACTCCGTCGTGTAACGTTCCTGAAGAATGTCGAGGTCAAACGGAACGCTACGCGCCAGAAAGCGCACATCGTCGCGGTCTTTCTGGCTATTTCTTTCGAGTTTCGATAGGGCCAGGTCGTAAGGGTCAAGCGCCATCAGGTGGAGGTTGCGGTAGGCACCTGGGAACATCTCGACAAGGCGATCCTCGTAGCTCTCCGGGATGGCGGCAACGGCCACGCGGTCAAGATAGATGCGATGTTTCTGATGCAGCGGGCCGCCGCGAATGCCAAGTTCCATCATGGTTTCGGCGGCGGCGCGTGGCGCAAGCTCGATGACATCGACATCCGCCGTGGGCCGCTCCAGACCATAGAGCAGCGTGACGACGAAACCTCCAATGCAGTCGAAGCGCACGGTCGTATCGACTGCCTCATCCAACTCCCTGAAGAAGGAGTTCCATGGTTCCGGCGGCTGGTTAGAGGGCGACATGATCGAGCTGCTCCACGGTAAGGTCTGTCAGCAGATTCCAGTGTTCGGCCAACTTCGGTCGATGCTCGCGCAGCCAAACCCGCTCGGCGCGTGTCATCGACTCTCTGCATAGAGTATCTTCTTTCACCAGACGAGAGGACTCCAGCTTGGCGACGCGTGTGGCCAACTCCTCTTCCAACTGGGAGCGTCCTTTTCTCTCAGCGGCCTGCCGCGCCAGTTCGACCACAAACCCAAGCCGGTTCTGGCGATCCCGCAACTTTGCATTCGCCGTCAGCCAATCCCAGTTTAGATGCGGGTAGGCCAGAGGTAGCCACGCCAGCGCCTCTGTAACCCGCGAGTCCAGATCGTCCGAGTCCAGCGCCTCCATCAGCAGTTCGACCGGATTCAATCGGGCTGAACTGCGCAGATAGGCAAAGCCCGGATAGCCCAGGCTGCCCAACATCGACTGGAAGAAGCCGGCGTCGCGCGCGCGTGTCTGGTAGTCCGCAAGCGGGAGCGCCGTGGCCGGGACCTCAAAGACTTCCACGACTTTTGAGGCAAGTTCTGAGGAGACGACCCGCTCTCCCCGCTCGACCATCGACAAATAGGCCTGGGTCACGCCGAGCCGCGCGGCGGCTTGAACTTGCGTCCATGCGGACGCCTTACGGGCGTTTTTGAGTTCGTCTCCGGTCACGTATTGAATATAACATAAACTGTTATATTTTTGCGATAATACTGAATTCATGGCGACAACACTGTTTGCATCTGATTAAAAACACAAAAGATAGAAGGAATTGGCATCCCGACATAAGATCACGCTCTGCTCGATCCCTTTTCCCCGTTGCACCACCAATGAACCGCCTGAATGTTTTCCGGGTGGTCGTCCCGCCATGCCCCTCCCATGCCGCGGGGATGGATATGGTCAGGTACGATGTCGCCATAATCAGTGAACGCTTCGTCACAGAGGGCGCACTTGCCACGCTGGGTGGCAATCTTCCGGTCGAGCAGTTTCCGCATTTCACTGTTGGAGCGGAGTTCCCGGTATCCTCGTGGGTGATGTGGGTCTTCTACGCGCCGAACGCCCATCTGGCGCTGACGTCTTTCTCTCGGGATTGCCTCTCTACCGCAGCAGAAACGGGAGCGGTGGATCGGGCAGAGTTGGTTCTGGTGGAGTCTCATGGTTTTTCTCCGGCTTTGGATCAGAAAAGTCGATGGGTTTGAATGCAATTCAGGATTTGTCAGGATGGAAAGTGGGGGAACCGCCGTAAAGCGTGCATATTCAACCATCGATCACGACGCCAACTTGTAGACAGGGAGCCGATCAACTTGCCTTTCGAGGCCCGTCGCCGTCAACGAGTTGATACATCAGTCTGTTAAGATTACTGAGGATTTCCGTCCAGAAGCGCGACTGCCAAATGGGACTGGATATGCGGCATCTTCTCCTCTACAGTTCGGTTTTCCAGAGCCGTTTTTGGAGCTACGGTCACCGCTAGTCTGCGCAAACCTCTAGGGATTATGGGCTTAAAACATGACAAAATCGAGCGAAGTGCACAATTCAAACGTCCAGCGGCTTGGAGTCCCGCCGTCGCTGCCCGCACCGCGAAACGAGCCCACCTTCCGATTCTCAGGACACCAAACATTCCCACTTCGCATTGCGTGGATTCCCAAAGCTGTGCGGGAAATCGTCGCAGGTAACGATCCGCTTACCGACATTGATGAAGGTATTACGGAGCTTGGACTCGGCAAAAATATGGTCGAGGCGTTGCGCTGCTGGATTGAAGCTTTTCAAATCGCCAGTCGGGTCGATGGAGCTTGGTTACTAACGCCCATTGGCGAGCAGATATTCCACCCCGAAACGGGACTAGACCCTTTTTTTGAAGACGTGACGTCTTCATGGGTTCTGCATTGGCTCATCAGCACCAATTCAGTTTCCCCGTTCTTCGCTTGGGAGTGCCTGTTCAACCGTTGGCCAGCTTTGGATTTCAGCGCTTCACAGGTCATCGAAGCCTTCGAACAGGAAGCTAATCGCGGTCAGAGGCCTAATTCTGCGGTCACGCTTCGTCAGCATTGGGAAGTGTTCCTCCACAGTTATCGCCCTCCACTCACTAATAAGGGAGAAGATCATCTGGATAGCGCCATGTCAGTACTCCGGCTCATTCAGCCTTTCGGAGAAAGGCCGAATGCTGTCGGCAAGTGGGAAAGCCGCTATTCCTTTGATCCTTCGCCTAGACGCGCAATTCCAAATCAGCTATTTGCCTTCTTCATTCATGATTGGTGGAACACGCATTACCCAGACGAGCGAACAACTCCACTCCGAGAATTGATTTCAGGACAACACAGTCCAGGCCGAATCCTGAAAATGCACGAAACCGAAATTCTTCAGCGCGTAACCGAGCTGGCTTCCCGTCAGCCAAAGATTTTTCAAATCATCGAATCAATGAATCTGCGTCAATTGCAACGCCCCGAGAAGAAAGATGGGTTCAGTGAACTAAAGGCAGCGTATCTGACCCCGAGTTTTGTATGAACAAGATCACACAAGTCGCCAGAATCCAACGCGAAAAGTCGATGGAATCACTGTTGAATATTCACCCCAGACACATGCGCTCTGTGCATCTGGAGGGTGATTTTGCCGACACAACGTCTTCGCTTGGGTTTGTTCTGACTCCCGTCGCGGCGGACGCGCTCTCGCGCATAAGTTCGGCATTCCGGTCGGACTCCACCCAGCGTGCGTTCCGCATTTCCGGCGATTATGGATCGGGAAAGAGTGCTTTTGGTTTGGCACTCGCGCGCATTTCAGCAGGCAATACCCGAGCTTTACCCAAGGCACTTCATCCATTTTGTCAGCGTATTCGGGTTCAGCCTCGCCTTGCGACCGGAGATCATGAACCTCTAGGAGTGACGGTACTTCGTGCACTGGGTTGCAAAGTATCGCGCGGGACGAAGCCTACAACGGATGAAGTTTTGTTGAAGGTGAAGAAGTCGATAGGCCAGGCACGGTCTAATGGTTACAAAGGTGTCCTTCTGGTTTTGGATGAACTTGGGAAGAACTTGGAATTCGCCGCTCAAAATCCAGAATTTGATGACATCTTCCTTCTGCAACGCCTGGCGGAAGAGGCTGCGCGCAGTGGTGACCAACCTCTCATTCTCGTGGTTATGCTTCACCAAGGCGTAGCAGCCTACTCGGCGGGACTCGATTCCGCTGCTCGTAGAGAGTGGGATAAGGTTGCCGGTCGATTGGAAGAAATTCTCTACACTCATCCTCTGGAGCAGTTTGTAACTCTCGTTGCAGCCACTTTGAGTGTTAACATCAAAGCCCTGCCTCGTGAAGTAGCAGCTGATTGCACAAAGGCCATGCTCGGCGCAGTCCGGTCCGGCCTGTATGGTTCCTCTGCAGCATTAGAACTAAGTCGGTTTGGCCCGGCGATCTTCCCCTTCCACCCGACCGTACTACCAGTACTTGTGAGGACGATTCGTAAATTCGGGCAGAACGAGCGTTCTCTTTTCAGTTTTATCTCTGCCTCCGAGCCGATGGGATTGCAGCACCACATCCAGTTGATCGGTTCAAAATTAATTCCATATCGTCTTTATCACCTTTTTGATTACGTCAAGCAGAATCTCTCCCCGTCCATCAATATGGGAAA
This sequence comes from Occallatibacter sp., assembly GCA_049513195.1. Classification (GTDB taxonomy): domain Bacteria; phylum Acidobacteriota; class Terriglobia; order Terriglobales; family Acidobacteriaceae; genus Telmatobacter. The sequence goes on along the minus strand of JBEKWJ010000095.1, from coordinate 5,177 downwards.
CTCTTACCTTCATTGGGGTTATGTTGATTCGCTTCTAGCCTCAACCCCGCTCGACAACATCGAGGAAGAGAGCGTTTTTAAGTGCATCGCACTTCTCAATCTTCTTGACGCCCCAGATCTTCCGGCGACACAGGAATTCCTTCACTTGGCGCTGGACAATGGAACGAACCAGCGCGCCATTTCCAAGGCCATCAGGGAAATGAAGAACCGCGGTGTCCTCTATGAAAGAGGCACAGTGCGAGGACTCTGTCTCTGGCCCCATACATCAGTCAATCTTGACGAAGAATTCAAACGTGGATCTGTGGCAACACAGTCAGGTGAAGACAACATTGGGTTACTCTGCCGACAACTGCCTCCCGAGCAGATCGTTCCTCGTGGGCATTACCTTCGGTCCGGAACACTTCGTTATGGTGAAGTACAGTTTGTCCCAGCAACAGGGCTACCTCAACTGCTCAAAGACCAGCCAGTATTGAGCGGGAAGGGTCCCGACTTGAATCTGAGGGTAATATTGCCCGCTAACCAGGCTCAGTTTCGAGAATCTGAGAAACAGTTGCGAGCCTTTCATAAAAGCTTAAGCGAAGGGTTCTACATCGCCATCGCCCAGCCGCCAACGAGTAGCGCTGCCGCCCTAACCGATCTCATAACATGGAAATGGGTCCAGGCCAACACTCCTGCACTGGCCGGAGATCGCTACGCGCGCGAAGAAGTGGCTCGCCAAGTTGCACGGGCGGAACGTCGTTTCAGAGAGCGATTGTGCGGACTCGACAGTCTTGAGCTTCCTATAGCTCCACCGATGACTTGGTTCTCCCTCCGCAGTGAAGTTAGGTTGAAATCCGGTCGAGAGCTGCTTGGCTTTTTGAGCGATCAGTGCGGCCAGATTTACTCTGAGTCACCTCATGTGCTCAATGAGCTAATCAATCGCCGGTCTCCCAGCAGCGCTGCGGTCGCTGCCCGCACAAAGCTAGTTGAAGCGATGGCCACAGCTCCATCCATGCCGATGCTCGGCATGGATAATTCGAAGCGTCCCCCAGAGATGGCTCTTTATCTGTCCATCCTACGCAAAGGCGGATTTCATCAGGAAGCAGAAGATGGCTGGAAGTTCCATCTACCGACAGAAGAACAGGACCATTGCAGGCTACTGCCAGCACTGAACCATATAACAGACCTACTCAGAGAGAGCGGGACTGATGCTTTGGTTCCGGTTCTGCGCGTCTTCGATGTTCGACAGTGTCGAGGAGTCCATGCGGCCATTTCTAACTGCGCGTTATTCGAATCCCTCATCCGCTATTGCACGTTTCGATGGAATTCCTCAGGTCATAGCCGCCGAGAAGGCTCGTCTTTGTCAGATGTTAGGGGCAGATACACCAGATCAGTTCGTGATAACCTCGGGTGCAACTGAGAGCAACAACCTGGCTATCCTCGGCGCGGCGAGAGTGAACCGGCTCAAACGCCATATTGTTATCTCATCTATCGAGCATCCCTCCGTCATTGAAACAGCCGCAGCCCTGAGCGAGGACGGATGTCCTGCTTTCCCTGCGCCCAGTAGTGCATGAACAGGTGCAAGCCACTGAATTGCTCCTTGGCATCCTGTTCAAACTCCCAGAGCGCAGACTGCGCTTTGTTCCGCAGAAGTACGGCCGATCTCCGTTGGTCTTTGTCGTCGCTGGTGCGCACGGCTTCCCACAATGCCTGAGAGTTGCCGTACTCCAGCTTCAGTTGCTCCTCGCGCTCAGTGATCTGCGCCGCAACATCGCCGTAGATTGCATTGACAAGTTGGCATTCCTCGAACATCTCTTTGGTCACAGTGTGGCCAGAGAAGATGCCTCGGAAGTCTTCGACCGCCATGCGTTCGTTCAGGATGTCACCCAGTTCCTTGCGAAGGACGTTGTAAAGACGGCCAACCTTGTCGGTATCGGCGACGTCGAGATGAAGCGGCAAATCCGAAACCCTGCGCTCACGCTTGTAGCGGAGCCAAGGCGCCGGAGATACCTCTTTCCGAATATCGCTGATGACCGACTCATCGATCTCAACCCTGTGTTTGAGCGAGTCAAGCGCGTTTTGCAACTGCTCGACAAGCTTGTAAGCAAGATCAGGCCGTCCGGCTGCGAGGCATGAGGTCTTCAGATCGGTGATTGATCCAATCCGGTTTCCTCTGGCCTTCATCGCAACCAAGTACACGTTCCACCAGGGAGACTTCGCCTTTTTGTGCTTGGTCTTTTCCTGATGGAATCTCTCTCCATGCGCGATCCTTCCGGCAACGAACTTTGGAAACTCGTCGGATGGCATTGCGCAGATGGTATCGAAGTCGAAGTCGCCGCCATTCCGCTTCGCCGTCTCCGAATGCAGGATGTAAGTTCCCTCCATGCGAAGCTGACGTTTCAGAATGTAGGCAATCAACGGCTCAGATAGATTCGTCCTGCCCAATGCGCGTACAAGCATCGGGACAAGTTCCGAATCTGCGATATGACGGACGGGCAGCAAGTCCTCCTGCATCCGTATTGGATAGCGTATGCAGAGACTCTGCTCGGCCGTGACGCTTGTGATGGCGGTGTCTTCCGGTATCCAGTCCGAGGCCGCGAGTATCTTGCCCTCGTGCTCGACCAGGATGCCGTCATCTGCCAGAGCAAATGCCGGCAACTTGAAGCCGCCACTCGTTAATGTGCGGAATGCCCAGCGAGCAAGTTTGCGGTTAATCTGGTTCGACACGTAGGGAACTCTATCCCGGCATCCGAGTAGCGCGCGTGAGTGTACCGGCGGAGTTGACACCATACGAGCAATCGGTGGTGGAAAACCGCATGGCACAACTCTCTTTTGGTGGAGTGGAGTACAAACTGGTTGGTGCAAGCGGTTCGGCGAAGGACGGCAAGTTCTACTTCGTCGATCAGCCGCATGCAAAGCCGATTGCTGAGCGTTTTCAGCATTGGCCGGAGGCAGCGATCGTGTACTTCTCGATTCTGATCTCCGATTGCAAACTGGTGATGGAGCAACCGGACTTTCGCATCGTTGTTGTCGAGGATCATGTCCTTGGCACCAACGATTGTCGCGGATGGATTCGTGAATCCCTCTATCGCAAACTCCATCTCTCGCCGGATCGATTCTGCCAATTTCGATTGGCATTCGATGCGCACGAAGCCGCGCGGCTATTTGACGGACCTGGTCAAGTCTTTGATTGCGCCGCACGCCTGGTGCGCACTTGAGCGAGATTCGGAGTTGGTGCAGCCTTACATCGTTGACGACGAAGAATGAAAAGACGAGGAGTGATTCTATGCGGACCTCATTTCAAACCCGCAAGGATGGATCGATGGCGATTGATGCCGATGCTGAGGCGGCTCGCGTGATCTTCGCGAGTGTGCTCTTCGCTGCGCGGTTCCATGACACGATTACGCCGCTTGTGCCTCTGGCGCAAAAGGCACTCGATGCTGCCAAGGGAGAACCTATATGCCGATGACTTATGCGGAGCACGACAAGAAGATGAAGGTTCCAGCCGTATGCGAACTGTTGCCGCTGCGCGACCTGCCCCAGGGCGACAACGTCATGGTGCGCACGAATGGCGCCTTTGTCGCTGGCTATGAATTGAAAGGCGTGCTTTCCTACTTCGCCACGGATGAGGAGAGGAATCAGGCGAAGTCGATGCTGGAGGCGCTGATTCGTGGAGTGCCCGATGTAAGCATGAGGATTCAGTTCCGCTACGAGATCTCTGAGCATCTGGACTTTTTGTTCGATGACTATGTGAATCAGCAACGCACTCAGAAGTCAGAGGTCATGGCGCTCGACGCGCATCGGCTCAAGATGTGGAAGCTCAAGGAAAAGAGCGGCTTCTACTTCGAGAACCGGCTTCACGTGTACTTCATCTGGGACCCACGCATTCATGCCAAGCTCTACCATTCAGCGCAGCAGAACCGGCGTCTTGGCGGCTTCACGCTCAGCCAGAAGAAGGCAATCCAGCGAACGCGCAAGGAGCACGACACCTATCTCGCCGAACTCGAATCGATTCTGCGTGGCATCGAAAGCTCGATGGAGACGGCCAATCTTTCACCGCGCCGGCTTTCGACACAGGAACTCTTCGAGGAACTGAAATATGCGCAGCACCCGACGCGGCGCGATCGACGCCACTACTATCCAGGCGAAGATCTGATTCAGTACCGCTCCGCGCGCGAGCAGGCGACCGAGGCCAGCATCCTTAACGAGACGGAAACTTATCTCAACATCGATGGGTATCTCTATTCAGTAGTGAGCCTCAAGGAACTTCCCGATGCGACGTTTCCGGGTGTGCTGCAACGGTTCTCGACATTGGGTTTGCCATACTTGAACAAGATCAGGAAGGGCACGGCGAGCAGCGGCACAACAAACTCCATGAACAGGCTCAGCGGCATCCCCAGGATCTTTGCATTCCCGGTGACGAAGTGACCAAAGATGTTCATTACCGCTGCAAGCGCCAGCACCAGAATCAAGTCCTCGAACTCCAGTCCAAGAAACGTCACCTTGGTGTGCAGGTTGCGATGTACGGGCGTCAGATCGAGGCTCATGTTCGTCTCCTTCGATTCGTGCTTCCTTAAATTCCATGCGCTTGCGTAACCATCGACTCGGCAAAGCGGACGATTCCAGAAACCATCAGTGCTCCCATCGCCGCGATGAACTTGCGTATCCATGTGGAGCCTGGGTAGATCTCCGATACCACTCCGCCCATGTGCATTGCCATCGCCGCAAGCTGCGTCAGCGCAAAGACCGGCAGAATCACATTGGCAACCCAGTTCACCAGGTTCATCACCGCCGTCCAATATCCGTCCGCGCTTGTCGGTCCAGCGTTCTGCACAAAGCCTTCAAGGGCGCGCAGCATCCCGGAGCACATCAACGATGCAAATCCACCATAGAGAAGTTGTTCGAACTGCCCGCCCTTGCTGTAGCGATAAACGGCCCCTGCAAAAAACGCCCCGGCCATCGTCGGTATCATGACGTTCCCGGCCCACGATGCAAGGTTTACAACTGCGCCATCAAGACTCATCGCATTCTCCTTACGCCGCCATCGCTTGAAAGAGTTTGAGCAGACCAGTCACACACAGAAACCCGATCGCTGAAAAGACAAGCCGCGTCCACGGCCTGTGCCGCACAAAATTCACAACAGCTCCCACACACGCGAGTCCAGCCGCTGCGGGCATGATCTGCCCCACGATGTAGTT
>JBEKWJ010000094.1:0-12190 GCA_049513195.1 Occallatibacter sp. | reverse complement strand
AGTGCGAAAAGGAAGCGCGATTGTATTGTTGTGCCCCTTGCGACTGTAGACCGTGGCCTGAGCTGGAACAACCGTGTTTTCGGCATGAAGCAGTAGCGACTGTTCTGGCGAAAGATGCCAGTTCGTGCCGAATCGTTCATTGCAGTACGCCGCGCAGAACTCCCAGAATGACGCAAACCATGCGGTACTATCTCCAGGACGAGCGCCTGGGCTGGCCGACATAAGCCACCCTTTGACGACTGGCTGCAGGAAACCATTCTTCACCAAACGGTCGCGGTGAACGCGACTCATCTGCCCGGCTTGAAAGACGTGCTGTCCGTTCTGTTGCAGCTCGCGGAGAACTTCCAGGGAAGCGGCGAGTTTTTCATTTGGGGTGGCCATAGTCTTCTGTGCCTCTGCACGTTTATTATGACGTGCAACTGCAAGTCTATTATGACGCGCCCATGCAAGTCTATTGTGACGTGATAGCGCAAGTATATTGTGCTGCGCCAGGGCAAGTGTTTTCTGTATCTAGATTATGCGTCGGCAATCGAACCGGAAGCCGCTACGCAGAGAATCGCGCCGCAATCTGTCCACTTCGAAGAAATTGCTCGGGGACTCGGATTGGGGCTTGTAGCACCAGAGCGGATAATGACATTCCCCGGATAGAGAGAGCATAGCCGAGGCCGGACCGGAGTCAAGGCCGCGCTGAAGCGCGCCGCTTCGCGGTCGTAGAGCCTTGACACCGGCCCTCGTGCCTCGGCACATCTTCCAATATCCGGGGAATGTCAGCTCCTCTGAACGGCTATTCGGAAGCAGACGCGATCCGCTCCACTACAGACAGCTTATGTGCAGGGGAAAGGTGGCTGTAACGGGCGGACATGATGATCGACTTGTGACCCGCCGCTTCTTGAATCTCTTTGATCGACGCGCCAGCCATCGCCAGCCAGGAACAAAATGTGTGCCGGTTTGAGTGCCTATCAGACGGGATGAAATGGGCCACTCTTAGTGGCTGTTTTGATGGCTGTTCGCTTCCAACTTTTCTGCGTTTCGGTGCGATTCTCTGCAAAGAAGAATCGCACTTTATGTTTATGAATACAAATATGTTATTCGCTTACGTGCAACACATTGCGATGTGGTGCAAAACGCTGAAAATGTGACTCATAATCCCTTGGTTCGGGGTTCGAATCCCTGCAGGCCCACCAAAGATCAATCGCTTACTTCCGGTATCAGCATTTCCTTTCAAGCTCGTCTTCCACTGGCAGCAACGGCGATGGAAACTGCTGTGCGATTGCTCCAACGGAGCTGAGTGAGAAGAGGCTTCAGTCGATCTAATCTCGCTTCATTCCGTGCGTCCCCACTGGCGGTCAGCAACGCGGCTGTCGTTGCAAGTCACTGCCTTGCGGATATGCGCTATATTTCAAGAATATGCGGCACGTTTTGAAGCTGATCAATTGCCAGGGAGAAGAAGCGAGATTCGATTCTGAAGCCGGAAGGAATTGCTTGCTCCGTTATTACGTCGCCGCGTTGATTGCGTTCCTGGCATTTATCGGTGGTTATCATTGCCCGGCACAGACCACCCTGACCGTCTCGGCTGCGGCCAGTTTGAAAAACGCGATAGCCGAAATTGAGACTGCCTACAGGCAAGGCCACGCAGGCGTTGCCTTCGCAAATAACTTCGGCTCTTCCGGGACCCTGCAAGCGCAGATAGATCAGGGCGCTCCGGTAGACGTCTTCATCTCCGCGGCTGCCAAACCGATGGACGACTTGACAGCCAGCGGGCTTATCCTTGCAGGCACGCGCCGCAATTTGTTAAGAAACTCGCTGGTCCTGGTTGCACCGCTGGACTCGAACCTGCACGACTTTCAGGGACTCACAGACAAATCAATCCGGCTGATCGCACTGGGTGATCCCGCAAGCGTTCCAGCCGGCCAATACGGGCGGCAGGCGCTCTTGTCCCTCCATCTTTGGGATCAGCTGAAGGAGAAGTTCGTGCTTGGAAAGGATGTCCGCCAGGTGCTGACTTATGTAGAGACCGGCAATGCCGATGCAGGCTTGGTCTATGCCACGGATGCACTGACTTCCGCCAAGGTGCGCGTCATAGCTTCTGCTCCAGAATCCGCGCACGATCCCATTATCTACCCAGTCGCGGTGGTGAAGGGAAGCCGAAGCGAATCGGCTGCGCGCGGTTTCATCGACTATCTCGCCAGCCCCGCCGCTCAGGCTATCTTCAGAAATTATGGATTTACAATAGCAGCACAGTGACGCCGCTCGTCGACACCTCGCCCCTCTGGATCTCACTGGCCACCACATGCGCGGCAACTGTCGCCACATTCTTTCTGGGGATGCTGGCTGCGAGACTGATGTATGGCTTGCGCGGCGGCCTTCGCGCATGGATCGACGGTCTTTTGACGCTTCCTCTGGTTCTTCCTCCGACCGTTGTCGGTTTCTTTCTGCTGCTGCTGCTCGGCAGGCGCAGCATCATCGGACATGCCCTGGAGCAGATCGGCATCGTCATTGTTTTTTCATGGCCAGCCACGGTGATCGCCGCAACGGTCGTCGCCTTTCCACTGATGTATCGAACCACTCTCGGCGCATTTGAGCAGGTCAATCCGCATCTTCTCGATGCCGCGCGCACGCTTGGAGCTTCGGAATGGGTTGTCTTCCGCAGAGTGCTGTTGCCGATGGCCGCGCCAGGCGTGCTGGCCGGAACTGTTCTAGCCTTTGCGCGTGCGCTTGGTGAGTTTGGCGCAACGCTGATGCTGGCCGGCAATATTCCCGGACGTACTCAGACAATGCCGATTGCCATCTTCTCCGCAGCCGAGGGTGGAGATATGAAGGTGGCCTTCCTGTGGGTGACTATGATCGTCATGCTGTCATTTGCCATCATTCGTCTGCTTCACTGGGAGAGGAAATCCAAAAAGACGATGACCGGCGAGACGGCTTCGCCATCGATTCCTGCCGGTACTTTATCGCTGCAATTGCCGCGAAGTGTGGATGAGCCGGCGAACTCTGCTTCGTTGGAAATAAGAGTTGAGAAAGCGCTGGAAACTTTCAATCTTGCTGTCGTATTCCGCTTAGGCAAGGGCGCGCTCGGATTATTGGGAGCCTCAGGCGCCGGAAAATCGATGACGCTGCGCATGATTTCCGGTGTCGTCACTCCAGATCGCGGACGCATTGTTCTCAACGGCCGCGTTCTTTACGATAGCGCAACAGGCAAGAAGATCTCCGCTGCACAGCGAAAAATCGGAGTCGTCTTTCAAGACTACGCGCTCTTCCCGCGCATGACTGTGGCGGAGAATGTCGGATTTGGATTGAACAGGTTTCCCAAGCGGGAACGGAAGTCGCGTGTTCTTCAGCAGCTTGAACGGGTGCAGATTGCAGAGCTTGCCGATCGCTATCCAGCGGGGATTTCAGGAGGACAGCGGCAACGTGTCGCTATTGCACGGTGCTTGGCGACCGAGCCTGATGCGCTGCTCTTCGACGAGCCCTTTGCAGCCCTTGATCCCCACCTGCGACGGCAAACAGAGGAGCAGCTTCGCATGACACTAACCGACTACCATGGCGCGGTGATATTTGTGACGCACGACATGGAAGAAGCCTTCCGCTTTTGCAGCGATCTGCTGGTGCTTGACGGCGGTAAGGTGATTGCGAGCGGTCCTAAACATCAGCTCTTCGAGCGTCCGCAGACGGTTGTGGGCGCGCGGCTGACCGGTTGCAAGAATATTGCGCCAGCCCGCCGATTGGCCCCCGATCGCATTGCTGTGAAGGCGTGGGACTGCGAATTAAGAACAGCCATCCAGGTCCCCGACGCGTTCACTCATGCTGGTATTCGCTCGCATCAAATCGTCTTTCAACCTTCCGCTAATGACGAAAACACTTTTCTCTGCTGGCTGGTCGGGAGCAGTGAAGCGCCGCATGAGATGACCCTTTATTTGCGTTTGCACACCGCGCCTGAGGCCGGCGAACCACCACACTTGCAAGCCGATGTGCCCAAAGATTTGTGGCGCACACTCAGCGTCGAATCGCAACCGTGGCGGGTGAGACTTGATCCGGCAAGACTTTTATTGCTGGCGGGATAAAGGGCCCATCACTCTGCAAAAAAGACGCCGGAACAGAATGGCTCGCTGCTCACCGATCCAGGCTGGGCTTTCGACTGGGCTCGCAAAAGGAAACATTCAGAAAGCGAAACGACTACCGGCTGTCGGAGCAAGGTTATCCTCGCCCACCAAGCCGAAGATCCAGTCCCGTGAGCGTCTTCGCAACGTCAGTGGACGCAACCAGTTGGTGGGCAAGATAGTGGAAGTGAAGATCAGTGGACTGTTCGCCAGGGTGGCGCTCACCATGGGCGACCAGCAGATTACCTCGATCATCACCGCGGATGCTGCCTGGGAAATGCAGCTGCGTAAGGGCCAGACTGCGGCGGCTCTCGTGAAATCAACTGAGGTAATGATCGTCCGGGTATAACCCCGGCCGGTGTAGTATCGCTGATTAAAGTCTTTGATCTATCGAGTGTCCTCTTATGGGCGAACCGCTTGAGATCCCATGAGCGAGCTTTTAGATATATCACGGCGCTCGTCGGTTCGCACTCTTCTGGCGATATGGTTAACGACCCAATCGTTTTTCCTTCGCCAGCGACTCGCCAAACGGCGCGCGCAGCACACCGCGTTCCGTGAAAATGGCCGTGATGTATTTGGCCGGCGTCACGTCGAATGCAGGGTTGCAGATACCAACGCCATGGGGTGTGAGTTGCTTGCCGCCGTGGTGCGTGACCTCAACCGCGGGCCGCTCCTCAATGGGAATGGCGTCGCCGGTTGCCGTAGCCAGATCAATGGTCGACCAGGGCGCCGCGACATAAAATGGAATCCCGTGTTCGCGCGCCAGAATCGCGACGTTGTAAGTCCCAATCTTGTTGGCGGTGTCGCCGTTGGCTGCAATGCGATCCGCGCCCACCACCACCGCCTGAATGCGTCCAGCGTGCATCAGGCTGGCGGCCATGTTGTCGCAGATAACGGTCGTTGGAATGTTATCGGCCATCAACTCCCAGGCGGTCAGCCGCGCGCCCTGCAGAAACGGTCGTGTCTCGTCGGCAAAGACGTGAATGTGCTTGCCCTGCTCCACCGCCGAGCGAATCACGCCCAGGGCGGTTCCGTAGCCGCAGGTGGCCAGCGCGCCGGCGTTGCAGTGGGTCAGCACACCGCCCTCTTGCGGAAGCAGCGCGCCGCCGAATGCGCCCATCGCCTTGCAGGCTGCAATGTCTTCGTCGTACAGGACATGAGCCTCAGCCAGAAGGGCTTCCTTGATTTTGTCGAGGCTGGCTCCTGAACCCAGCAAGCTCGCAAAAAGCCGCTTCATGCGGTCGATGGCCCAAAACAAATTCACGGCCGTGGGCCGCGTTCCAGCCAGACGCGCGCAAATTTGATCGAACTCCAGCGCAAACTCGGCAATTGTGGCGGCTTTGGTCCGAAGCGCACCCAGAGCGACGCCATAGGCCGCGGAGACGCCAATTGCCGGTGCGCCCCGCACGACCATGGTGACGATCACCTCGGCAACCTGTTCGTAAGTTGTGGCAACTACATAGCTCTCCTCAAGGGGGAGCTTGGTCTGATCGATGAAGCGGACACCTTCCGGCGTCCAGGCAAGTGTGGGAATCATGGAATTCCAGTGTAAACGGTGCGGCGGATGACAGCACCCTGGGCGGCGGCATTCAAAGCCTTTTTGGTTCGCACTGGACTTGCCTTGGCCCTGATGAAGTAAAGTTATGGGGTACATTTCAGCGCGTTTTGCCAATTGCTGAGTACTGGCTGGCAAGCTAACCTGTGCGGGCCGCGGTTTCAGACAATCGGCAATTGGCAGACAGCAAAACCAAGCGATTTTTGAAGGAAGCGGGGAAATCAACTCATGGCAACACAGACTAAACCACCGGCGTCCACAAGCGCGCCCAGTTATCTTATGCCGTTCATCATCGTCACAGCTCTGTTCGGCATCTTCGGGTTCCTCACCAGCCTCAACAACCAGTTAGTAGGTAAGCTGAAAGAGATCTTTAATCTGCCCTATGGGCCATCGATGCTGGCGACATCGGCTTGGTTCTTTGCTTACCTTGTTTTCTCGGTTCCCAGCGGCAAGCTGATCGAGAAGGTTGGCTATAAAAGTACGATGGTGATCTCGCTCTTCATCATGGTAGTGGGCGCGTTGCTTTTTATACCCGCAGCTAATACAGTGAGCTTTCCTCTAACGTTGACCGCAATATTTGTGCTGGCCTCGGGCGTCTGCGCCCTGCAAACCTCGGCCAACCCGTACGTAGCGATTCTTGGCCCTGAACACAGCGCATCGGCGCGGCTCAATCTTGCCCAGGCCTTTAACTCGGGCGCTTCGGCTGTTGCCGGATGGTTTGCTGCCCGCTTCATCCTCGCCGACACCACCAAGGTATCCGATGCCCCAAGCCAGGCTCATATGCTGGAGATGCCTTACGTGTATATTGCCGCCGGGTTGCTGGTGCTGGGTTGTACGGTGATGTTCCTCCATTTGCCGGCGATCGCCTCGGCGCGGCCTTCTGAAGACTCCCCGGCCGCTGGCCGCAGCATCTGGAGCTTTTCACATACCGTGCTGGGAATGGTGGGAATCTTCTTCTACGTGGGAGTCGAAATCTCCCTTGCCGCTATTTGTATCCAATACTGCAAACAGCAAGGAATCAGCAGCGTCGAAACGGCTGGAATCTTGGTCACGGTTTACTATCTGCTCATTATGGCGGGCCGCTTTATTGGCAGTGCGCTGATGAGCGTGATCAAAGCCGAAAAGATGCTTGTCGTATTGGGCATACTGGGTGTGCTTTTGATGTTGGTCTCCATGAATACGCACGGTCAGGTCGCCATCTGGAGCCTGGTTCTCTGCGGCCTCGCCAACTCAATCATGTATCCGACGATCTTTACTCTGGGCATCGCTGAACTGGGACACATGACCAGCGAGGGCTCCGGTGTCATCACGATCGGCAACGTCGGCGGAGCGGTGATCCCGCCGCTCTTCGGCTTCCTGGCAGATAAGGTTGGGATACAGATTGCCTTTGTTCTCCCCATCGTCTGCTACATTTTCATCGCCTACTATGGCTTTTCTGGCTACAAGCCAACGCGCGCTGTCACACCGTAGGCAGTGCTCCCATTCTGCCGCTTCCACGGCCCTTCGGTTTGCGCCGAAGGGCCGTGGCGTTTCTGGCGAGGCCCCATTCAGCACCAAAGATCTACAATCCGACTTTAGGCGGATTCAAGTTGTTTATCGCACGGAGTATGATCCGATTCGTTGGTTCTGGAAGCATTATTGGCCTGTGCTGTAGGGGGATACACGTGCTGGCCTGAGAAGGAAACTCCGGGAGATCTGAAATTCAGGGGAGCCAAAGGGAGGCGAATTCAAATGAAACATTTATTCCACAGATTTGCAATCGGCATGACGCTTGCCGTGATCATGTCATTCGGAATCACGGCATTGAGAGCGCAGAGCAACGATGCGGCGCTGTCTGGAACTGTGGTCGATAAAAGCGGCGCAGTCGTTCCACGTGCCAGGATTGTCGCCACGGACGAAGCATCGGGCGTAACCCGCTCGACCAACAGCGATGACCGGGGTTTCTTCTCGTTGGTTGGCGTTCCGGTGGGCACCTATGAAGTCGAAGTATCAGCGCCAGGTTTCAACAGCCTGCGCCGCAAAGGCGTGGCCGTCCACATCAACGACCAGATCGAGTTGAAAGGCATAGTACTCGCCGTGGCCGGAACAAATGTCTCGATTGTGGTTTCAGCCGAGTCCAACGAACTCACCCCAAGCACCTCTGGCGAAGTCAGCTACACCATCTCCGATACGCAACTGCATAACATGAACCTGGAAGGCCGCAGCGCCATTGAGTTGCTGGGGCTGGTTCCGGGCGCAGGCAATACCGGCAACTTCACAACACAGGCTTACAACGGAAGCTCTGCTGGCTTTACACAAAATGCCAGCGCATTCACGGTCAACGGCAATCGTTTCGACCAGGTGGCGATTGTTAGTGACGGCGCTTCGGTCACCGATCTGCAAACCGCCGGTGGCGCTTCCGTAACTCCTAACGTGGACATGATCGCCGAGTTGAAAGTGCAGTCGGCAGCTTATTCCGCCTCTGAACCGAACGGGCCCATCGTCGTCTCTACCGAGACCAAGGCCGGTGGCCGCGACTTCCACGGTGAAGGATATATCAGCGTCCGCAACTACAACATGGACGCTACTGATTGGCAAAATCTCTCGAACGGCCTGCCCAAGTCGCAGACCAGCCTTTACTATCCGGGCTTCAACCTCGGTGGCCCGCTGCTTCTTCCCCACATCAGCAGAGACCACGAAAAGCTCTTCTTCTTTGCAGCAACTGAAATTGCCCAGCAGCATGTGGATCAGAATGTGCGCAAAGGCGCAGTGCCCGCCGAAGCCGGATCGCCGGGTTATACCGGCTTGGGCATGGCCAACGGCGATTTCTCCGACTATAACTATGTCAGCTCACTTTCAGATGCTGCCAACAGTTATCTCTTCTGGCCGGTCGGTAGCCAACCTTGCAGCGGCAACTTCTACAGCACTTCTTGCGTCAGCCAGTACTTCGGTTCAAATCCCTTTGGGCAGATTCAGAGCAGCGCCATCAATCCCGCTGGCAAGGTTTTGCTCAGCGCCTTCCCTTTGCCCAACGTCGATCCCTCCACGCACGGCGGCTACAACCTGATCACCGATTTCACTACATCCGATCCGCGTAATCAGGAAATTCTTCGACTGGATTATGCCGCCAGCGATAACTTCCACATCTTTGGCCGCTACAACCACGAGAATGAAAGTGTGCCATGGCCCTATGGCCCATATAACGTGTGGAACCAGGTTCCCTATCCCGCCAGCCAAACCGGCAAGGATGCCTCGAATTCTCTCAACTTGACCTTCACCAATGTGATTAGTCCGTCGCTTACCAACGAGCTTTCAGTCGGCTATACGCGCTTCACGCTCGAAGAAAAGCTTGGCAGCCTCAGCGCCGTTTCGCGCACCGCTCTTAACTATCCCTACCCCAACCTCTTCAATACGCAGACGGATCTAATCCCCAATGTCGACTTTGAGGGCGGAAATACCGCAATCAACAACAGTCAGTTATACATAAACGGCGGCGAAGATCCACCATACCTGGGCGCGCAGAATAGCTACACAGTTAACGATGGGCTGACCAAACTCCTGGGCAAACATATGATCAAGGTTGGCTTCTTTGGCCAGCTTGGCCGCTTCAACCTGCTCACCGCCGGCAATGACAACGGCTCCGTCGCCACTCAAACTTATGCCGGCCAAACCGGAAACGATTGGGCCGATCTGTTGCTGGGTTATATCTCCGAATTCTCCCAAAGCAGCGCCAATATCAAGGCCGGCATGGAAGACAAGCGCTTCGACTTTTTTGCCCAGGACACCTGGAAAGCCACCTCCAAGCTGACGCTGAACTACGGCCTCCGCGTGGACCACATCGGCTGGTGGTTCGACCGCGGCGGTCGTATGGCCATCTTCAACCCCGCAGACTACGTGCCGACGACCACGCCCAATTACACCGCCTACAGCGGCCTTGAGACTCACGCGACCAATCCCTCGGTTCCGTTGTCCGGCTCTAAACCGCTGGGCTTTGAATGGGCGCCTTCAGTGGGCTTTGCTTACGATCTGTCCGGCAGCGGCAAAACTGTGGTGCGTGGGGGTTTCGGCACCAACTACTACATCGATCCGGGTCAAAACTCATTCTCAGCCATCGAGGCTCCGCCAAACTTCAAAGTCGCTACTCTCTATGCCGGCGGTCCCAACTGCACCCTACCCCTCAACCCGAACACCACCTGCCCTTACACTCTTTCCGGAGTCTCTCAACTCAACTTCGCTTCCGCGCTTCCAACTATATGGGGCACAGCCAATCCCAGCGACCATCGCGGACCTGTGACCTATTCCTGGAATTTCGCTGTAGCTCAGACACTCCCATGGGCCAGCAAAATTGAGGCCAATTATGTGGGCAACGTGAGCCGCAACCTGGCCGGTTATGGCAAGCAGAATGTGGTTCCCGAAGGCAGCGAAACAGGACCATATTACGGAATTTACTACGACCAGCTTTATCGCCCCTATCCGAATTACGGCGACATCAACACCCTTTATCACAATCTGAATTCCAACTACAATGCCTTGCAGGTGACTGTCACTCGGCAAAAAGGCTGGTTGAGTTACTGGGGAAGTTATACCTTCGGCAAGTCGCTGGCCTACAACGCCGAGGACTCGTTCGTCATGAAGCGCTGGTACGGTCCCACGCCCTTCGACCGCTCCCAGATCGTTAGCTTCTCTTACTATCTGACACTTCCTTCTGCTGGAAAGCGTCTCGGCAATCACAAGCTGGTCAATGGAGTGATTGACGGCTGGCATTTATCCGGTATCTTCCAGGCCATGCCCGGAGGTCCAATCAGTAACAACTTCGGATCTGAATACGCCGCCAATCGCAATACCATCGGTATCTACGGTCCGGGAAATTACGGTTCATTTGCCGACGGAACTCCAGACGAAGTCGCGGTACCAAAACTGATATGTGATCCGCGGGTTGGCTTGGCAAAGAATCAGTATTTCAATCCGGCATGCTTCGCGGGTCCGACGGCTCTCTCGAATGGAACCTATCGCCTGCCCTACATCCACGGACCAGCCTTCATCAATGATTCAACAGGTGTCTTCAAGGCCTTCGCCATGGGCGGAAGCCGAAAACTGGAGATTCGCGGCGAAGTCTTCAATGTTTTCAACCACCCATGGAACGAGTTTCTTCCTTCCGATTCCAACATGTATATGGGCTTTAATACCGCAGGTGTGATGACCAGCACAAACCCAGCCGGAACAGCCACGAACAAAACCGGACACCGCCAGGTACAACTGGCAGCGAAGTATTACTTCTAACCAACGACCTTCCGGCACCAAGCCGGAAGAAATCCAGGCACTGGGAAGAGCGCAGGCTCTTCCCAGTGCCTATCTAATCTGCCATACTAACAATCGCCATGCGCCATTTCCTTAAACTCGCCTCAGTGTTCTTCCTGGTGCTGCGCATCGCAACTCCGGCGCTCGCACAGAGTTATGCCATCGGCGCCGATGTTTCCTTTCTAGCTAAGTGCGAACACGACGGAATGGTCTTCAAAGAGGACGGTCATCCAAAGGATGTGTTGGCCATCCTGCGCGAGCATCAATATAACTGGGTGCGCCTGCGCATCTTTCACGATCCCGCTGCCGCTGCCGACAAGCTGCCCAATGATTTGGACTACACGCTAGCTCTCGCCAAGCGAGCCAAGGCGATGGGCTTTCATCTCCTGCTTGATTTTCATTACTCCGACAGTTGGGCCGACCCCAGCAAGCAACCCACCCCCGAAGCATGGAAAAAACTCAAGCACAAACAGCTTGTCGATCAAGTCTTCACTTACACGCGAGATACAATCGCAACCTTTGCCCGCGAAGGTGTAATGCCCGAGATGGTGCAGGTTGGCAATGAAATCACCAACGGCATGTTATGGCCCGATGGCAAGCTTCCCGATAACTGGGATAACTTCGCTGACATACTCAAGGCCGGCATTCGCGGCGTAGATGCAGGCCGCGGCGCTCAGCCCAAACCGCGCATCATGATTCACATCGAACGCAGCGGCGACTATGACGCAGCCGTCTGGTTCTTTGACAATCTCATCGCCCATCATGTGCCCTTCGACGTAATGGGGCTCTCCTACTATCCCCTATGGCACGGCAACATCGCCAAGCTCCGCGGTAATCTACACGACCTCGCGCTACGCTACCAGCTTCCCATCATCGTGGTTGAGACCGCCTATAACTGGACGCCGGGCGATTTCATCGGCAAGAAATCCGATTTCCCCGAGAGTCCGGCAGGTCAGGCGGATTTTCTGCGCGCCGTCAACGCCGCCGTGCGCGCGATTCCGCGCAGCCTGGGGCAAGGCGTCTTCTGGTGGGAGCCTGCCGCCGAGGCCGAACTGCACGGACGAGGTTTCTTTGACAACGACGGAAACGTCTTGCCCGTGACTCATGCGTTCGAAGACAGCCATCAGCCGTAGTACTGAAATCAAACAATGCGCTCGTACGGCTGATAGACCGGCTCCCATACGTAGTCGCGGAGGCGTTGGCGCAGCGTTGCATCGTCCACGGCTTCCGCGGTTCCGTCCGCCATGGCCTGCTTGGCGAC
>JBEKWJ010000093.1:0-12437 GCA_049513195.1 Occallatibacter sp. | reverse complement strand
GTCGCCAGTTTATCCTCGACGACCAACCCGGCATCTTTGATCCCGTGGGCATGGTAGGCAAAAAGTTGGAAGTCGACTTGCACATCGCCACCTGCTCCGGCAGCGCGCTGCAAAGCACGGTGACCTGCGCCAACCGTGCCGGGCTTGAGGTAACCGAGACGGTGCTTGAGTCCATTGCTTCAGCCGAAGCCACGCTCTCCGCCGACGAGCGCGAACTCGGCGTTTGCCTGCTCGACATCGGATGCCACTCCACCGATCTCGTGGTCTTCTTCGAGGGAGCGGTGGTGCATACAGCCTCCGTTCCCATCGGTGGCCAGCTCTTTACCAATGACCTCGCGGTATGTCTCGAGATGCCCGTAGCTCAGGCCGAGCAGTTGAAGCGCATGTACGGTCACGCCGTGGTCACAGACGTGCCGCAAGACGCTGAAATCGAAATCGCCAACCCTCATCCGCAGTTGTTGCGCCTGCGCCGGATCGCCGAGATCCTTGAGCCACGCGCCTGCGAGCTGCTTCAGTTTGTAAAAGAGAGCCTTCGCCAAGGTGGTGTGTTGGATGCCATGGGCGCCGGCTGCGTGCTCACCGGCGGCGGGGCCATGCTGCCCGGAATGCTCGACATTACCGAGAGTCAACTGCGCGTCCCGGCGCGCACCGGGCTTCCCGTACGCCTTTCGCACATGCCTGGCGAGCTCGTGCATCCTGGGTTTTCCGCCGCCATCGGCATGGTTCTCTATGCGCAACGCACTAGGACTCGGCCCGTCGAGAGCCCTTCATTGCGCTCCAAGCTGCGCGCCGTCTTTGCAGGAAGTTTTTAAGGAATGATTTTCTGAAGTAGGAGGCTCTAGTACTACAGTTGCCAATCGAAACTTCGGCGTCGTAAGAGCATTCCAGAGGGAGCGGGGGAGCTTCAGGCAGGGATGTCGCCGTATTTCCATGACTTCAAGGCATTGCAACTGTCATACTAGCGTGAAGGGTACAGGCTTTACAGGTTGCGGAAAGACGGACCCTGGGCCGCAAGAAAGGTCAGGGCGCAACTTGAGCCGCGCCATAAGGGCCGCAAAACCAACACGAGCTTAGCTACTTAGCCAAAGCCGGTTGAGGCAAGAAGCTTGTACACAGAATTTGTTCTAGGTCAGAAATCAGGAGGCCGGAAGCCAAATGGAACAGCAGAAGAACGAAGCCGGGGAGATGCGCATTCAGTATCACGAAGACAGCCCGCGCGGCGCGCGCATTAAAGTCATCGGCGTGGGTGGCGGAGGTGGAAACGCCGTCAATCGCATGATTCAGGCGCGCATGGAAGGCGTCGAGTTCATTGCCGCCAACACCGACGTGCAGGCGCTCAAAGTCTCTCAGGCTCCAGTCAAGCTGCAACTCGGCGTCCGGCTTACCTCCGGCCTCGGCGCTGGGGCCAATCCCGACGTGGGACGGCGCGCTGCCCTTGAAGACTCGGAGAAAATCATTGAGGCTCTTGAAGGCGCGGATATGGTCTTCGTCACTGCCGGCCTCGGCGGTGGTACGGGAACCGGCGCCGCGCCGGTCATTGCTTCGCTAGCCAGCGAGATGGGTATTCTCACTGTAGCCGTCGTCACGTGTCCCTTTAGCTTTGAAGGAAAGCGTCGTCAGCGGCAGGCCGAGCACGGCCTCAAAGAACTGCTCGATAGCGTCGACACCATGATCGTGATCCCCAATGAGAAGCTGCTTGACGTGGCCAAGGATGCTGGATTCTTTGAGAGCTTCCGCATTGCCGATGACGTACTCCGCCAGGGCGTACAAGGCATCAGCGACATCATCACCATCCCCGGCATCATCAATCGCGACTTCGCCGACGTCAAGACCACCATGGCGGGCATGGGCCACGCGGTCATGGGAACAGCCGTCCGCTCCGGCGAAAATCGCGCGATTGAAGCCGCTCAGGCAGCCATGGCCTCGCCGTTGCTTGAAGCCGGTGCCATCGACGGCGCGCGCGGCATCCTCATCAACATTACTGGCTCCAGTACCCTCAGGCTTTCCGAAGTCAACCAGGCCTCGTCGCTCATTCAATCCGCCGCCCACGAAGACGCCAATATCATCTTCGGCGCGGTGCTCGACGAAAAGATGGGCGAAGATGTCAAAATTACCGTCATTGCCACTGGTTTCCGAGACCAGATGCCGGAGCGGCGTGCCCGGATGTTGAGCGTAGACAGTGCGCCGGTTATCTCCATTCCGATGAACTCGGCGTCAAGAGTTTCAGTTTCCTTGGCCGCGTCAGCCGATACCCCTCGAGAGTTGACGCCCGAACGTGTTGCCGAATTTGTGGCCGAACCAGATCCGGAACCAGCGACCCCACTTGAGCCGCGCTTCCTCTCGCAGGAGGAAGAAGAGGAGCAGGAAGAAGACCGGCAGCCCATGGTCACGCAAGACAATTCCAGCGGGCCGGGAATGTTTTCGGCCTCGGCGCATTATGTGGGGTCTTCCGCCGCGGTTGCCCCGCCGGTCGAAGCGGTGACGGCCACTCAAACCGAGGAATTGGAGCCTGAGCTTGCACCGGCCCGCCCTAGGTTTGCTGAATTGTCGGAGGAACCGGCCTATACTCCGACAAGAAATGACTCCGCTCCAGAAGTCAGCGCCGAAACCTCACGCTCCAAGATCCAGGACGACAGTTATCCCACGTCTGCGGCGACGCAAACCCGTGGAATCACCGAAAAGCAGCAACCGGATCTGGATAAGCCAGCATTTCTGCGTCGATTGGGATTCTAGAAGAATCGAAGAAACGGGAGCAATCTGACGAAGAGTAATTACTTTAGCTCGTGCATCAGGGGCGACGGCGTTTGTGGGATTCAGCCCCTGGTTGAGAGCGAATTCATGATACCTGCAGCCTCGGCTTTTGTGGTTGAAGGAGTTGGGTCCACAGGGCTGCTCTTCCGAGGGGACGTTAACTAGCAGTAAAGTATTGTCCAGTGATTCTCTGGGTACTTTCGTGTGCTCAGTCACAATCCAACACTTCCTGGGAGGCGTATAGTGCAATATAGCTCTATGAATACAAGGGTTCCTATGCATCGGCACGATGGTGCGCTGGGATGAGAATCGGCTTAATCCGCAACACCGAATGTAAGTAGGGTGCGGAGCAGCCGATAGGAGTGGTATGCCGATTGTTATAGTCGCTAACCAATGAGTGTCTGAGGAATTTTCATTGCATCAGGCAGGGAGTTAGCTAGGTTGCACAAGATGGTGCCGCGCCAGAGATTGAGTGAAGGAATAGCACGAAGTGCGTACCTCCAATGAGGACGCGCGGCACGAACCTCCAAATTGGAGAGAGGAACTGCTGGATGATTTTTTCCCGTGTTAGGGTTTCTATACTGGTATTGATAGCTTGCGGCCTCTGCGCCGGGGTTGCGGTGGCAATGGATGCGCCTCACACGCTGCATCACGCCAGGACAACGGAACCCCATCTGACAGTTACTCATCGCGCCGGCCATCATGCCGCACGGCCAAGTTCGGTCGGCCCCATTCATTCCCTGTCTAGTGTCGCGCCCGCCGGGCAGCAAGCCCATCTCATGCCAAGAGGCCTCGCCCGGGCCAACGCGCGCCGCGCCGCCTTCATCACCCGCCGACATCGCTTTCATGAGCGCTTCACCGCCAGCTCCTTTGCCAAGGGCGACATCTTTGCCGACGACGTCACTGCCGGCGAGGACCCATTGGTCCGTCAAGCTGCCATCGACGCTCTCGGCGACATGAATGGCACAGCTGTAGTCATCGACCCCTCCAACGGCCGCATCCTGGCCATGGTCAATCAGAAGCTAGCCCTTTCGCCCGGTGCAGAGCCCTGTTCCACCATCAAGCTCACCGTTGCCATGGCCGCGCTCTCTGAGGGCCTGGTCACTCGTGATACCTCGGTCAAACTGCCGGGCTTCCACATGAACATGACCCAGGCGCTGGCGAAGAGCAACAACCTCTACTTTGAGGAGCTGGGACGCGAACTGGGCTTTGACCGCGTTCGCCATTACGCCAACCAATTCGGCCTCGGCGAACTGGCCGGCTATAACATCGATGGCGAACAACTCGGCGTCTATCCCGATCAGGAACTGCCCGCCTCCGAAGGTGGCGTGGCCCGTATGTGCAGCTTCGGCCAGGGTGTTTCGCTCACCCCGCTGCAACTAGGCGCATTTGTCGCCTCCATCGCCAACGGCGGAACCCTCTATTACCTCCAGCACCCCAACACGGCCGAAGAAGCTGCGGTCCTTCTTCCCAAAGTCAAGCGCACGCTGGATATAGCCAAGTACCTTCCCGATCTCGAAGACGGCATGGCCGGCGCGGTCGAGTACGGCACTGCCCGCCGCCTGCGAGCCAACTTTAACGAGTTGCCGGTCTTCGGCAAAACTGGAACCTGTTCCGACAAGGGCACCCGCTTCGGCTGGTTCGCCTCTTACTCCGACTCACCGCAAGGAAGTCTGGTTACAGTCTTCTTCCTCGAAGGCGGACGCCCCACCTTCGGCCCGCGCGCCGCTGAATTGACGGGCGAATTCTACAAGAATCTTTGGGACCGCAACTGGTTCGCCGCCAAAGGCCTGCAAGACTCAGCCTCCGTTCCGGCAGTCCTTCCGGCGGCTTCCTCCCCACAAGCCCAGCCGTAGAGCAACGCCCTTCCTAGATCCACAAGCAATGAGGCTGCCTTCGGGCAGCCCTTCTTGTTTCTTTGTCTTGAATCGCTATCGCATGAAGCTAATTCGACCCAGGAACATCAGATACAGAAGAGCGTCCGCATTCCACCGCAGCATTCACCGGCAGAGATCGAGCAGCGTTCCCAATTTCCCTGCGCGCTAAGACTGGACCTTCCCCGATGGCTTTGCCGGAACACATCCTGCTCATGTACGGCTACCTGCTGCTCTTCGCCTGGGTTCTGGTGGTGCAACTCGGCATTCCTGTGCCTGTCACGCCCATTCTATTGGCTGCCGGCGCTCTTTCCGCCAATCGTGAGCTTAACTTTGCCTTGGCTTTGCTGTCCGGCCTGGCCGCTTCGCTCATTGCCGACAGCATCTGGTTCTTCATCGGCCGCCGCTATGGCCACCACGTGCTTCGCATTCTCTGCAAGCTCTCGCTTGAGCCAACGGTCTGCGTTCGCCGCACACAGGACTCATTCGGACGACGCCGCGCCGTTACCCTCATGATTGCCAAGTTTGTGCCCGGCCTGGCCACGCTGGCTGCGCCGGTGGCTGGTCAAAACGGAATGAGCTACGGGCGATTCCTCTTCTTCGACTGCATCGGTGCGACTGCTTGGTTGGGCACTATGCTTACCGTCGGCCGCTTCTTCGGCGATTTGCTCCGCCGCGATCCCAACCTGTTAGAGTGGGCGGGCCGCTTCTCGGGAGCCTTGCTAGTCCTCGCCATTTTGGGCTTCTTTACAGCCCGCGTTCTGCGCCGCCGCATGGTCATCAAGAAACTGGTTGCCGCGCGCCTCGAGCCCGAAGAACTCAAGCGCCAACTCGATGCCGGAGAAGAGGTTTTCATCGTCGATTTGCGCCATCCGCTCGAAATTGTGTCCGATCCTTTCACCCTCCCCGGCGCGCGCCAGTTTTCGCCTGAAGCGCTTGCCGAGCGTCATAGTGAAGTTCCTCGCGACCGCGACATTATTCTCTTCTGCAGTTGCCCCAGCGAGGCCACCGCCGCCAGAACGGCGATGACCCTGCACAAGCTCGGCATTGAGCGCATCCGTCCTCTGCGCGGCGGCTACGACGAGTGGAAGCGTCTAGGTTTTCCCCTCGACGCCGTCATTCCGGCCGCATAAAGCCGCACGATTTTCAACGCGTGAACACTCTCTTTCCCTGAATGCTGTCCAGTCGAATAGAATCCATAAGCAACGGAGATTCTTATGGCTGAGAGCAAGGCAAACGGGGTCCAGGGTCGCATGACTCTAACCATCCTCTACGGAATGTTATGCGCCATAGAGGTCAGAGGATTTCTTTTAGCTCGTTCCGGGCAGAGCCTTCTCGATATTCCGCCCTATTGGAAGTTTGCATTCGCGGTAATATGTGTCTGGTTCTGCTGGGAGGTTTTCAATAAAGAATACGAAACGAGTGGCCTCATTGTGGCTTTATTCAAGGCGGGATTTGATGGAGCATGGTTTATAGGACTCCCTAAAATGCTGCCAGACATGACAGGGCACAAAATCCTGGAACCGCCACCCTCCTGGCAAGTGGCGCTTTATGCAATCCTAGTCGTCGTCCTCATCATGGTCTTTTATAAAGACAAGCTGGGAAGCAAGACTCGCCTGGCAATGAATGATCGCATCGCGGCCCTGATGCTGGCTCTACTTTTTGCAACCAAGATCGGAATGGCTTTCGTGTCCGGTCATGACGCGATCATACTCAAAGGCATAGGTTGCATCGCAATTTCAATCGGCATGATCGAAATGTTCCTCGGCTTGCTCAATGCGGCCTCGCCTGAAGAGTCTCAGTTTCCGCAATTTCCTCTGGACGCATCCGCGAAACAGATTCTTTCCGCCCCCAAAGGCCGTACTATGAAAGGGAAAGATCGAACTTCCCAGGAGCAACCCCTTGGCCTACGACGACTTGCGCGACTGGATCAAAGCACTGGAAAAAGCTGGCGAACTCAAGCGTATCCGCGAAGAGGTCTCACCGGAACTGGAAATCACTGAGATCACCGATCGCGTCTCCAAAATTGGCGCGCGCGGCAACTCCAGCCCGAAGGGCAGTGCGGGGAACTACGCTCCCGGCGGACCGGCTCTACTCTTTGAGAACATCAAAGGTCATCCCGGACACAAAGTCTTTATCAACCAGTTCGGCAGTGAGCGCCGCATGGATCTAGCACTCGGCGTAAGCCGCCTCGACGAAATCGCCGAGCGCATTACCGGCCTGCTCAACATCAAAACTCCCGAAGGTTTCCTCGACAAGCTGAAAATGCTCCCGCAGTTAGGTGCGCTAACCAGCGCCTTCCCCAAAATCGTCGCCGCCAAAGACGCTCCCTGCAAAGAAGTCATTCGCGGCGACAATCTGGATCTCAACTGGTTTCCCATCCTCAAGTGCTGGCCTCATGACGGAGGCCGCTTCATTACTCTCCCCTGCGTAGTCACTCGCGATCCGCGCACGGGTAAGCGCAATGTGGGAATGTACAGGATGCAGGTCTACGACGGCCAAACCACCGGCATGCACTGGCAACGCCAAAAAGTAGCAGCCGAACATTATCGCGAAGCCATGCGCCAGGCCGCCGCCGCTAATTCAACCGAAAACTTGCTCACCGCAGGTATCGTTGCAATGTCAGAGTCGGCTGGTGGCGCTGTCGCCATCCCTGACGGACCAATCGGCGGCCTGCCCCAAGTAGCGCTTGGCAATCTCAAGGGCTCGCGCCTCGAAGTTGCCGTAGCCATCGGCACCGATCCAGCCACGACCTTTGCCGCCATCGTTCCCGCCCCGCCAGAGGTTGAGGAGTATCTCATCGCCGGTTTCCTGCGCGGCAAGCCCGTCGAAATCGTTCAGTGCGAAACCGTCGATTTGCAGGTTCCCGCCCACGCCGAAATCATCCTCGAAGGCTACGTCGAGTTAGGTGAACTGCGCGCAGAAGGCCCCTTTGGCGACCATACCGGCTTCTACACCCTCACCGACGATTACCCTGTCTTCCATCTAACTTGCATAACTCACCGCAAAGACCCCATCTATTCCGCCACCATCGTAGGCAAGCCGCCTATGGAAGATGCATGGATGGGCAAAGCCGTCGAGCGCATCTTCCTTCCCGCCATGAAAATGCAGATACCCGAGTTAGTCGACATTCACTTACCCGTCGAAGGTGTCTTTCATAACTTGATGTTAGTGTCTATCCGCAAAGGTTATCCCGGCCAGGCGCGCAAAGTCATGAACGCCATTTGGTCGCTCGGCCAGGCCATGTTCACCAAAATCATCGTAGTAGTCGACGAAGACTGCGACGTGCAAAACATAGCCGAGGTAACTCTCTACGTCGCCAATAACATCGATCCCGCGCGAGACATTCAATTCACGCTAGGCCCGGTCGACTCGCTTGACCACGCCAGCCGCCTGCCCAACTACGGCTCCAAAATGGGCATAGACGCTACCAGAAAATGGAAAGCTGAAGGCTTTAACCGCCCCTGGCCAGCCACGATAGAAATGGACAGTGCCACCAAAGCCAAAATCGATGCAATCTGGGCCAAACTGGGGCTGTAGGCAGGTTCGTGAGATGAAGTGTTGAAAGTCATGCACGCGCAGTGGACGATCGCAATCATATGTGATGTAGTTATTTGCGCTGAAACTGCCCTGGCAGTTCATCACAAAGCAGTGAATACTAGCACGCCAACCCGTTCGGCGGGAGCGCTTTGTTTCTCGAGAGGGGGCTCTGCGGGCAGGGAGTTTTACAGGGATCTGAATGACGAATCGGTATTCCACATGTTTGCAACTAATGGGCAACAAGCACGGAGAATCAATGGTTTGGCTGATGATTGTGCCGAAAAACTTGCGCAATTCACCAAAAAGCAAAAGAATATGATTGTCCCATGATCTCTAAATGATCCTGCGATGCGGAGTGAAGCTGCGCCATGCCTGCGGATTGCTGGATCGTCGAGAACTACGCCTATCGCCGCTGCCCACATCCTGCGCGGGAGTTCAACTGCGCTGTCTCGCCGCACAACCATTCGATTCACTCGATTGAGAATATGGCCTTTCTCAACCAGGTGGTCAAGATGTCTTTTATGCGGCCGTTTCGCGGCATTCTTCAGGCAGCCTTTGGGTTGGGAGGCATTGCAGATTTGAATTATGCCGATATTTATTATCGTTCTCCGCTTACCGTCGAAGACGTTTATCTGACCGAATCCGCAAGCGCCGCGGCGTTGGGCTTTGCGGGCGTTCACCTGGGGATCACCGATCACGACGAAATGGCGGGCAGCATCGAGTTGCTGCGCAAGCATCCGGAAGTGGCGTTTCGCAATCCACTGGGCGAAGAGATCTCCATCTACTTTGATGATTATCTTTTTCACCTGGGCGTGACCGGGG
Source organism: Occallatibacter sp. (assembly GCA_049513195.1). Lineage (GTDB taxonomy): Bacteria > Acidobacteriota > Terriglobia > Terriglobales > Acidobacteriaceae > Telmatobacter. The sequence continues at coordinate 3,450 of JBEKWJ010000093.1, read as the reverse complement.
TGCCTGCCGACGGGATTGAGCAGCTTCACACAAGCTTGCAGTCAGCGGCCAGGGAACGGCGCCTCGACGACTTGTTTGAGATGCTGCGTGCGAGCGGCTCGTTGGTGGTCTTCAATCATCCACTGGTTCCGTGGGGCAAAAATCCGGGGCGCAAGATTCCCGCAGAGATGCTGCTGAGCCGCTACGGATGGGCGATTCATGCGCTGGAATACAACGGCATGCGCAGCCAGAAAGAGAACGACCGCGTGTTGGAACTGGCCCGACACGTGGGAAAACCCGTTGTCGGCGGCGGCGATAGCCATCTGCTGCTGGCTAGTCCCGTACTCTCGTTGACACAGGCCGCAAGCTATTTGGAATTTGCCGCTGAGGTGAAGGAAGGCCGCGCCGTGTCGCTGATTCTGCCCACGTACTTTGCGCCTCTGAGCTGGAAGATTTTTTTGCGCGTGCTGTATTTCATTGCGCATTACCGTCGAATCGGCCACTTTCGCGGCCAGCCGGTGGGCGATTTGCTGAGCGGAAGAACTGTATTGCTGGATCCGGTTGGATTTGTCGCGCGAGGGTTTTTGAATGCGACCTCGGCACTGGGCTTGATCCGTTGAAGGCTATTGCGCACCGCCTAGAAACTCCGCAATCCGCTCGCGCGCATCCATCGTGCCGCGCAGACGGGCGTAGAGATTTGTCCGCAATTCTGCCAAGACTGTGTGGTCGGTTTCAGGGATAGGGAATCGCTCCGCATAGCCGCAGAGCAGGTCCACGCTGGTTTGCAATACGCGCAACGCGGCGTGGCCTGCCGCCAGAATGCTCAAATCGAGAAAGATGGAGCCACACTCCGTGTGCGGCGGATGGCCATCCAGCTTCATGTTAAGAACGTCCAAAGCCAGCGAACGTGCCGCTAGCAGTTCGCAAAGCGCGTCCGCCATGGCAAAGGTCACGCCTTGGCGAGCGTCGCAATAGAGCCTTGCGCCGCGCGCATCAAATTGCTGCCGCAACCGCTCAAGAGTCCAATGCCAGAGCCTCATTCCCTCGGCAAGACTCCTCAGGCCGGCTTGCGGCAGGCCTTCCGCGAGCGTATCCATCTCACCCATCCACTTCTGGAAATCCGCGATAAAACCTGCGCCAGTCATGGCGGCTGAAACCAGGCGGCGTTGCAGCGCCGCGGGACCCATGTACATGTCTTCGATCTGCGCATCAATTAGTCTGGAGTGCAGATCGAAGCCGGTCTGCGTGCCAATTTGCTGCAAGCGTTGCGTGACGCGGCTGCTGCTGAAAAGCTTTGCCGCCGGCGAGAAGAGCGCGGCCTGCTTTGCGTCGGCGCTGGAGTGGTTCTCCGCGTAGTCGAGTTGGTCGGAAAGGTGCGCAGCGGAAAATCCCAACGAGGCTGCGGCTTCGCCCGTGGCCCACAGATCGGCCATATCGCGCCGCAACTCAACGCCGCTGCTTTTCTGTGCCGGAGAATCGAACCACTCCTCGACGGTGAAAAGCGCCTTGGCAGCGGTCATCAGGCCAAGCAAGGCACGCATCCGGCGCAGGGCCGGTTCCAGCAAAACGCGATGGCTAAAGCGCGGAACGAGCGCTCCCCGCTCCATCGTGTAGCCTCCCACGATGCGCGAGGCCGGCACACGAAGACGAAAGGCCGGATCGGTGGTCGACGCGAAGCGATGCCCCAGCTTGCGCACCGGCGCGTCCCTCTCGAAGTCGCCTGCGTCGCCCGGCTCGAGGATGACTAAAGCGCTGCCACGCACACCATCGCCGTCTCCCTCGACTGCGGCGACTACAAAATCTGCAAAGTCCATGTGGCTGATGAAGCGTCCACGCTTGTGAACATCGAGCAGAGGCTCGCCGTTCGCGTCAGAGCCAGCCGCGACCATGCGGCCGGCAAGAAAGATCGCATCCGCGCCTGCGCCGGGAAGCGGCTCGGTCAGGCAGAGAGCGCCGTGACGCAGCTCAGCCTGTCTCAAATATTGGTCCTTCTGCTGCTGTGTTCCAAAATCGCGGATGGGCATCTGCGCCAGGCCTCCGGAAAGGCTGCATGTCGCAACCCCGGCGTCGACACTGGCTAATTCCCAAACCGCAACCGCCAAGGGAAGTGTGACTCCGTTGTTTGCGGAGCAGAGAATGCTGGTCAGGCCCCGACCATCCAATGCGCCCAGCACACGCGCTTTATCCTTGGTCCATCCGCATGAAGGGGGTGCCTGAGCAAGCAGCGGAGCAACTGTTTCACGCGCCGTCTGCCGCGCTCGGTCGCGCAACTCGAGCAGGTCCGCGCGATCGACAATCCGCCACAACCTTGCGTGCGCCTCGTCCCACCAGCACTGCTCCATCACGCTACCTATTTCGCTTCCGCGTCCGCGGGAATGCTGTATTCGGCCAAATAGGCGCGCGGATTCATCAACTGCTGCGAGCGGATGAGAATTCTGGCCATGTGGCCGATGTGGCGCGGATCGACCTGCGGAAGCCACTGCCACCACTTCTTGCGTCCGGCGGAGTTAAGCACAGTGCGGCGCCAGGTTTCGCAGTAGAGTTCAAAGAATCGCTCGACCGGCAGGCGCGGCCTCCAGAGCAGATGATGCAGATCGTACTGGCTCCAGTCCAGCACTTCGAGCTTCTCACGGCTTTGCTCAAAATATTGTGTGCCGGGTAGCGGCGTAAGAATCGTGAACCCAACGCGAAAAAGCTGATGAGCTTCAATGAAATCCCATAGCTCGTAGAAATTTTCCTCGCTGAAATCAGGGTCGACGATGAAATTTCCGGTTACGCCAAAACCGCATTCGCGGGCTACGCGAACAGCGTCTAGTGTCTTGGCAACATCGGTTCCCTTGTGCAAGGAGTCCAATCCCTTGCGGGTAGGCGACTCAAAGCCGAAAAAGATGTCAAAGTTCTTAGCCAGGGGACGCCACAACCGCAGCAGGTCGGCGCTGCGGCTGACGAGGTCCACGCGCGATTGCACCAGAATCCAGTTCTTGCGTTCGGCAGAGGCCAGCAACTCTCGGCTCATTTCTTCGCTGCGTTCAGAGTCTGCCCAAAAAAGATCGTCGATCACGAAAACATTCTTGCCGATTCGCTGGAAATCCGCGGCGACATTCTGGACGGAGTGATAGCGACAAGTGCCTTTATAGAACTGCCAGACCGAACAGAATTTGCATCGGTGCCGGCAGCCGCGCGTAGTCTCCATGGTCCACACCGGCATGTAATTGAGGCAGACGTAGTGCTTGCGATAAGCGTCGACGGCGGCGCGATCCGGCGGGTGAACGCGATCCATCTCCAGCCACTCGCATGCCTCTCCGGTGGGAAGAAAGCGTCCATCGCCGGCAGGCAGCATCAGGGAGGGAACCTGCTCAAGCGGACGGCGGTTCTGCAACGCATCGCAGAGTGCAACCATGATGCTCTCGCCCTCGCCAACGCAGATGGCATCAATTCCGCCCGCATTCTCTAGAGCTTGTGGATAAGAAG
>JBEKWJ010000092.1:0-12681 GCA_049513195.1 Occallatibacter sp. | reverse complement strand
CTAAAAATAAATATTTATAGGGGGGGTGGGGGGGTCTTTTCAGGGAACAGGGAACAGGGATCAGGGAACAGGAACGGCACGCGGCTTTGGTTGTTATTCATATTTTGATTGTGCGCCTGGGGAAGGTAATCTTCTGCAAGCATCGAAGAAGATGCGTTTGCCCTGGGGACTACCACGGGTGCCCAATCTGCAGGACGATCTTGCCGGGCTTGTGTGGTGCGCCCGCAAGCATGTCCTGCGCCTTGCGTACCTCCGAAAGCGGCAGGATCGAGCCCACGCGTGCTGTGATTCTGCCCGCGTCAAACAATGTTGTGAGCGTCTGCAGGATGCTGGATGGATCCGCTAGAGGCTCAGGTATACACCCACCCGGGGTGATGCGAGCTGACCCTAGTTCAGCAGCGATTCCCAGTTGGCCGGCACTCTTTCTGCGGGTCCAGGTACGGACTGATTTTTGGGATGCGAATGCGGCGGAAGCAACCCCACACCCTCGATCATCGCCCGCTTCTCGTAATCGTAGAACCAATCTTCACCCGGCTCGAAGCTGGCAATGATCGGATGCCCCGTTTCCGCGGCGTGCTTGGATGCATGCTGGCTCGGAGAACTGTCGCAGCATCCGATGTGTCCGCACTCCGCGCACCGGCGGAGATGAAACCACCAGCCATCCGGCGACGCCAGGCATTCCATACAACCGTTGCCGCTCGGCTTCGAAGCGAGGTTGATTCCACGCTGATCTTTCTTCATTTCGATTTATCCTCACTCTTGACGTGATGTCTTCCGTCTCGCAACTCCCTGGCCAGTGGATTGTGAACTCAGCACCGGGCCTTCACGCCCCACACGCTTTGCCCGGAATCTTCTCAAGCGACAGCCCGACTCTGCAATTGGACGATGGTATTGGTGATAACTCGGCTTTGAAGGCATGTGGGATAGACCGCGCACTGCTCTTTCGCGATGTCTCCGATCGGCGCTTTGGTCTCGATCGATACCTTCGTCCAATAGACCCGTTGTCCCGCTTCTGGTTTGATAAAGGTGTCGCTGCTGGAAGCAGTTGTGAACGCTGCAACGGGCGCATCTCACCTCCGGCAGACACGGTATCAAGATTGGAGTCATCAATGAACGCCATACAAGTCGAGCAAAAGACCTATGAGATGCCCCCGCGAGAGGGAATCAGCATCGCGCATTTTCTCACCGTCGCTGACATCGAGCGATCTGCTCACTACTATGAAAAGGTCTTCGGCGCGCGCATTCTGAGCCTGGGTGACGGGAATGCACCTGCGTACCTTCAGCTTGCAAACATCTGGATGATTCTGAACGTTGGGGGAGGGCCGACCCCGGATAAGCCGACGGTAACGCTTAGCGTCCCCGACCCGAATCACATCAACAGCTTTATGAATTTTCGTGTTGCGGACATTCGAGCTTGCTATGAATTATGGAAAAGTCGAGGAGCGAATTTCATCACGGAGCCGATCCCCAAGTACGGCGAGATCCGCTGCTACATCCGCGATCCTGACGGTTACATTATCGAGGTTGGACAGAGCACCGATCTCACCTATGGTTAGCGCTGGGCCCGGATGAGATGCAAGATTGAGCGTTTCTGACCGCAGCGTCCAGCCGATGGCTTATTGGTCGCGGCCTCAGCGAATTCCGCTTTGAACGGTCACACGCTCCAGCATCGAAAGGAGTACCAAATGGGCGTCACCAATGGGCTGAAAGAGACCGCGCATGTCGCGTCGGGCAAGCTGAGTCTGAACGTTTTTACCGCCCCGGGAAAAGCAATGGTCGGCGAGCGGCCAAAGCCCTTTGGCGAAACGCTCGGCTTTGACCCGATCACGTCGACTTTAATCTTCGGCGAGTACGACGCGGTGCTGGTAGACGCAATGACGACGGTCGCTGAGGCCGAGGCTCTCGCGAGTTGGGTTGCTCTGCACAACCGCAACCTGGAGACAATTTACATAACGCACGCCCACTTCGACCACTTCTTCGGCCTGGGCATTCTGCTCGACCGTTTCCCCGGCGCTCGAGCGATAACAACGCCAAAGGCGCTGCACGCCATGCAGATGTCTTTTACTCCGCCGGTGGAGCGGCTAGCCCGCCGTAATTTTCCTGGGCAAGTGGCCACCAGGTTGGTTGCGCCTGAGCCTTATGAGCACGACACGTTCACTCTCGAAGGCCACGAATTGCGCATCATCGAACAGGGCCGTACCGATAGTCCTGATTCGACATCTCTCTACGTTCCATCAATCGGCCTGATCGTCGCTGGCGACGTTGTGTATAACCAATGCCACATGTACGTTGGCGACACCACCCCCGAGAGTCGAAAGAATTGGATCGCGGACCTGGAGCGGTTGGCAGCGCTGAACCCGGCAATTGTTGTCGCCGGCCACAAGAAGCCTGGGGCGCCCGACTCTCCCTCGGCGATCCAGGACACGAAGCGTTACCTTGAGGACTTCGATCGGCTGCAGAAGACCGCGAAGTCCGACCGCGACTTGTTCAATCAGATGACGGCGCTATACCCGGATTGGGTAGCCAATCAGTCGTGGTTGATGTTTGGATTCCCCATGCCATAACCCACATCTGTCTGAACTACCGAGTGTGATCTAACTGACGAGTGTTAATCCAATTCTCAAGGGAGCTTATATGCCCACTATCACAACCAAAGACGGCGTTGAGATTTTTTACAAGGACTGGGGCTCGGGGCAGCCGATTGTGTTCAGCCATGGGTGGCCGCTTTCGGCGGATGACTGGGATAACCAGATGCTATTTTTTATGAGCCAAGGGTATCGCGTGATCGCGCATGACCGGCGTGGGCATGGACGCTCGACGCAGGTGGCTGAGGGGCACGATTTGGATCATTACGCGGATGATCTTGCGGCGCTAACGGCGCATCTCGGTTTGAAGGATGCGATCCATGTTGGGCACTCGACGGGTGGTGGTGAGGTGGTGCGCTATCTGGCGCGGCGTGGGCAACAGGACGTATACAAGGCTGCGATTATCAGCGCGGTGCCTCCGCTGATGTTGAAGACGGCGGCCAACCCAGAGGGCCTGCCGAAGGCAGTGTTTGACGATCAACAGGCGCAGCTTGCGGCGAACCGTTCGAAGTTCTATCGCGATCTGCCGGAGGGCCCTTTCTATGGATTTAACCGGCCGGGGGTTAAGTCGTTGGAGGCCACTATTGCAAATTGGTGGCGGCAGGGGATGATGGGCGGCGCCAAGGCGCACTATGACGGGATCGTAGCGTTTTCGCAGACGGACTTTACGGAGGATCTGAAGAAGATCACGATTCCAGTGCTGGTGATGCATAGCGAGGACGACCAGATTGTTCCGTATGTGGCGGCGGGGCCAAAGTCGGCAAAGCTGCTGAAGAATGGGACGCTGATTACATACAAGGATTTTCCGCATGGCATGCCTACCACACAGGCGGAGAAATCAATGCCGACCTGCTGGCATTCCTCAAGCGCTGAAGATATGGCCATCTAGATGGTCTCAAACACCCTGGTACACGAGCGCGACGAATTCATTTGGGTTTTGGGACAGGTTGCCCGATACCGCGTCATCCATTCAGGAGAACAGAATTCGATTTCAAAGAGGAGAACAAAATGGCAACAGAAGGAAAAGTTTTAGTGCTAGTCTCGAGCGGTTACGGCTTGCCATTGAAAGATGGCAAGGTTTATGCGGGCGCTGGTTACTATCTCAACGAGCTGACGGTTCCGGTTCGCGCCCTGATGAAGGAAGGCTACGAAATCACTTTCGCCAACCCCAAGGGCAACACGCCGCAACTGGATCTGCATTCCGCCGTTCCCGATTTCTTTGGCGGGGATGAGGCCAGGCTCCAGGACTATTTCAAATTCCGCGATAGCCTGACTGGGCTCAGAAATCCAACTCGCATCTCGGATGTCATCGCATCGGGTTTGGATCAGTATGACGCTGTTTTCGTGCCCGGCGGCCATGGCCCGATGATCGATCTTCTCGACGATCCCGACGCCGGCATCGTGATGAGACACTTTCATCAAACATCCAAGCCTACAGCGGTGCTTTGCCATGGCCCGATTTCACTTCTCTCGGCGCTTCCGAATTCGACGGAGGTGGTGGCAGCGCTGGCAGCGGGTGATGCCGCTGGAGCACACGCAAAAGCTCAAGGATGGATCTATGCCGGATATAAGATGACGATCTTTTCGACAGCGGAAGAGCAGCAACGGGAGCCGCTCGAGATTCGTGGCAAGGTTCTCTTCTACCCGGACTTCGCCTTACGCACCGCGGGCGGTGACGTAAGTGCGGTGGCTCCATGGGGGAGCTACGTCCTTCAAGATCGCGAGTTGATTTCAGGTCAGAATCCGTTTTCGGACGAAGCGCTTCTGAAACTTCTTCTACCGGCACTCAACGCGATGAAGAAAGTGACTCGGTAAGAGGGAGCCGGTGCAGCTTCGCCTCGGGGCCGGATTGCCTTTCCCTACCCACGGCTCCAGAAGGACACCGAATGGGGCTCGTACGGACTCTGATTGATTGTGACAAGCAGTACGCCGAATCTGCTCTCCCGGAGGAATTGAGAGAGCTGTACGACGGGGGTCTGCACCTTCAGACAGCGGGAGCAGCGCGCCCGTTTGTCATTGCCAATTTTGTCTCCACTCTTGACGGGGTCGTCAGCTACGAGATCAAAAATAATTCTGGCGGCTCGACGATCAGTGGTTCGGATAAAGCGGACCGATTCATCATGGGCCTGTTACGGGCTTCTGTAGATGCGGTGGTGGTGGGCGCTGGAACGCTAGAGGATGTAAGCCCGAAAAGCCTTTGGACTCCCGAATACACTTATCCCGAAGCGGGGTGTTTCTACGCAAAATACCGAGCCAACACGCTGCTTAAACCGGAAAACCCTCTGCTCGTGATCGTTAGCGGCAGCGGCCGACTGGAGTTGGAGAGAGCGATTTTCCGAACACCAGCCATGCGTACCGTTGTGATCACAACCTCGGCTGGCAGAGATGAGCTCGCCCGCCGAGGCGTTGCGACTCTGGACTCCGTTGAGGTGCGTGCTTTGAATTCGACTAGCGGCAGCATCGCTCCGCCGGAGATCCTACAGTTGCTGCAGTCGCAGTTTGGAGTAAAGACGCTTCTCCATGAGGGCGGGCCTACACTGTTTGGACAATTTCTGGCGGCGGATGCGGTAGACGAACTCTTTCTGACGCTCTCGCCGCAGATAGCAGGCCGTGAGCTCGATGTAACTCGACCAGCGATCGTGCAAGGGGTTCAATTTGTGCCGGAGTCGGCACCCTGGTTTCAAATGGTCAGCGTCAAGGAACAGGGCGCATATCTCTACTTGCGCTACCGGCGGACCTGAGTCTACTTCCTCAATGCAAACTCAAAAATGTCAAGGCACCAGCAGGATCTTCCCAACGCCGCCCTTCTCCGCGGCGGCTTGAGCTTCGGCCGCGTGGCTGAGTGGCAGTTTGGGACCGATCGGGATCACCAGTTTGCCATCTCGCACGGCTTCCGCCATGAACTGAAGCGTTGCCCTGTCAAATTTCGAGAAGACAAACACTGCCTTTACAGATGGGTACTCTGCGGCGTTCTGCGGCGTTCCGGCAACCGAAGCAAACACTCCTCCCGGCTTGACCTTGGCGATCAACTTCTCGGCGGTTTTTCCGCCAACCGTATCCGCGACCGCGTCGAGCGGCGGAAGACTCGCAATCGCGGAGTCGTCGTCGGTTGCGACCACCTCATCCGCGCCGACACTTTTCGCCTCACCAATCTGCCTCTTCAAGACCCCCGCGATCACTTTCGCCCCGCGTTCCTTCGCAGTGAATACCGCTGAACGCCCGACATTTCCTTGGGCACCTACGACCATAACCGTCTGACCCGCTTTGATTTCAGTAGCTGTAAGCAACTGGTTGCCGGTCACCGTCACCAGCGGCAGCGCTGCCGCCTGGATCAAATCAAGGCCCAAGGGAATATCCGCTAGAATGTCCGCTTTCGCCACGCACAGTTCGGCGTACGTGTTGTCCGCCATTGCGAACACCTGGTCGCCGGCCATAAAGGCTTCAACTCCTGCTCCGACCTTCACCACAGTCCCCGACATATCGACTCCTATGAGACTGGGGAAGTGCATGGGATAGAAATCCTTCGTTAATCCAGCACGCCGCTTATAGTCGATCGGATTCACGCTCGCAGCGGCGACCCGCACCAAGACTTCGCCCGGGCCGGGAACCGGGTCAGGGTAGTCCTCAAACTTCAGTACTTCCGGACCGCCATATTGGTGGACAACAATTGCTTTCATCACTTATCTCCTAGTTGAACCAACAGGAATTTGTGAATCGGTGCTCGGTCGGATTTGTTAAACTTCTGTGAAAAGTCAGCGTCCCCGATTGACTGGATACTGGATCGGTTTTACGTTCACATTCATGGAGAATCGGGACTTTGACCAGTTGCTTCGCTCTTACAGACAGGCCGTGGACGCCTGGCTAGATGCCATTCGAGCCGAGGAATCGCTCGCCACAGAAGATCACTCCATGGTTCAGATGGAGAGGTGGGATGACGCCGGTTTCAAACTTCACGATGCCGAACTGATGGCCAAGAAGGCGCGCGACGCATACAAGAATGCCTTGCGAAAAAAGAACTATGGCTTCTAAAGCATCTCTCTAAAGAAGAGATCGGCGGAGGCTTGACAGGATTTTTGTAACCGAAACGGCGTGAGGTGGGGTTCCCACAGTCGAACTGTTCCCCACCTCACAATGAGTTCAACGGGACGCCGTTTGCATAGCAGGTTCAAGAACATGATCAGTCAGATGGGCTGATTTCAATGTGCTCAAAATGTTTCTGGCTTTATCTGCCTCAGCGGAAGTTCCATGAGCGACAACCAGATATTGGCCCGCCTTTATGGCCGCTTCGTAGGTTACGATGCTGTCTTTCGGTATGCCTATGCTGTAAAGGCCGGCACCGATAACACTCAAACCGCCGACTACTATCGCGTTTTCCAGGCCGGCGACGATCCATGCCACCAGAGGACCGCCAACCAGCACAGGACCTATCGCGGGCACCCAAAAGAATGCAGCGCCAAACAGCAGGCCCCACAACCCACCCCAAAAAGCGCCTAGCTTTCCCCAATATTTCATGCGGTCGCCCGCGTTGTAGTAGCCAACCACATGTTCGTCCGTGTGATAATCTTTCCCCACAACAGACAGCTTTTTCATGTCGAAGCCTGACTTCTGAAGTTCCTTCACGGCGTCTTCCGCTGCCGAGTGGTTGTCATACACTGCGATTACTGCGTTTGTATCCGTCATATTCTGTCTCCTCTCCGCGTGCGGTTTAGGTTGGTTGACATTTCACTTAGCGCTTGCCATTGCTTCTTCTGTCGGCCGATTCTCTGACCAGTGAATACTTAGCTCTGCACTCGGCGTTCGCGTGTTACAGGGCCTCTAGCGACTGCCTCTCTTCTATTCTTTTGAGGATGAATGCCCAACTCATGCCAAGACGTTTCCGATAGGTTGACGTCGTAGTAGTTTGCAGCTTTCTCGATGTTCGCGAACGCCAAAGCACGGTCCGCATCCGAGACGTCGATGACTTGATCGAACCGCGCAACCGCGTTACGCACATGCTGTGCGTCGGTTAGCGGCTCCTTGCGCTGCTTCGGAAAGGCGTAGACGCTGTCGGGTAAGTCGCTCTGCACGCTTAGCAGTCCGTGTTTCTCGTGAGGTTTCCAGGTCGCTTCCGGCATATCCTTGCCCTCCTTGTTTGAACCGCTGCTCCGCTTTGTACTTGTCTCATGAACATTGGGCAGCCTTTCCGACTCGTTTCAGGCAAAAAAATAACTCGGCGGCCGTTCCTCAATAGGAATCGGCTGCGGTTGACTGATTACAACCGAGCTGTTCCCGCGAATCAATTGGACGATGGTATTGGCGATACCTTGGTGTTACCCCGTGGAACGAAGCACGCACCGCCCCGCTGACCTATGACAGATTCACAATTTGAAGCTGGTCGATACCTTCGTCTAATAGATTCGTCATCGCGATTCTGGCCTAATCAACATCAAGTGGTTTGGCTAACGAATGAGGAGGAAATATGGCAACTCTGAGTGCGGCTCCGAGCGGTAAGCCGATCAGCGGCGCCGGTGCAGAAAGAGTAGATACCAAGTTCGAGGTGGTTGTCATCCCCGTCGCGGATGTTGACCGCTCGAAGCAGTTCTACACCAAGCTCGGATGGCGACTCGACGCCGACTTCCCCTTCGATAACGGCTTCCGTGTTGTTCAGTTCACGCCCCCAGGTTCGGGTTGCTCGGTTCAGTTTGGCACGAAGATGACGTCGGCGGTGGCGGGATCGGCTCAAGGACTCTACCTGATCGTCTCTGATATTGCGGCTGTGCGCAAAGATCTTGTCGCACGCGGCGTCGATGTGAGTGAAGTCTTTCACCCCGGAACTCCAGGCGCTCAGTTCCAGATCGACGGCAAAGGCCGCATCAGCGGACCAGCACCCGAGCATGCGACTTACAACTCATTCGCGACGTTTAGTGATCCCGACGGAAATGGATGGCTGCTTCAGGAAGTCACAACGCGACTGCCCGGTCGAGGACTTAGTAATTTGGATGTCGCGACGCTTAGCGAGCTCCTGCAAGAGGCTGAGAAGCACCACGGCGCATACGAATCTACCGCACCGAAACACCACTGGTCGGGCTGGTACGCTGCGTACATTATCGCGCGTCAGAACGGCAAGACCCCCGAAGATGCAGCCAAAGACGGCAAGATCCACATAGAGGGGACACGTTGACCACTACTATGAGGCAATTCGACGCAATCGTTATCGGGACGGGACAGGCGGGTCCACCTCTGGCGGCGCGATTTGCGAGTACCGGTAAAACTGTCGCCATTATCGAACGCCACAAATTTGGCGGCACATGCGTGAACACAGGATGCGTCCCGACAAAGACGCTCGTGGCAAGCGCCTATGCTATGCATGTTGCCCGCCGAGGCTTGGAATACGGTTTCGCCATTGGTGATATGCGCGTCGATATCAAGCGCGTCAAAGCCCGAAAGGATGCAGCCTCCGCAAGGTCAAGCAAAGGAGTCGAGGAACGGCTCCGAGGAACGGCAAATTGCACTGTCATTCAGGGGCAAGCCCGCTTTCAGTCGTCAAACACTGTCATGGTCAACGATGAAGTACTGCAAGCCGAGAAGATCTATATCAATGTTGGTGCGCGCGCTACGGTTCCTGAAATGCCGGGGATTCACGACGTCCCATTTCTCAACAACTCATCGATTATGGACATTGATTTCTTGCCCGGGCATCTCGTCATCGTGGGCGGAAGTTATGTTGGGCTGGAGTTCTCTCAAATCTATCGCCGTTTCGGGAGCGAAGTCACAATTGTGGAAATGGGATCGCGCTTGATTGGACGGGAGGACGAAGACGTTTCCCAAGCGGTGCGCGAGATCCTGGAGGCTGAGGGCATACGCATCCGGCTGAATGCAAAATGTATCTCGCTGGCGAAACGCAATGGCGGCGTCGCCGTCGGCCTCACATGTGAAGAGGGTCCGCCGGAAGTAGTAGGCACACACGTTCTTCTGGCAGTCGGACGCACTCCCAACACAAACGACTTGGGGCTGGACCGGGCTGGGGTTGCGACCGACCACCGCGGCTACATCATCGTTGATGATCAACTGCAAACGAATGTTCCCGGTATCTGGGCACTGGGGGACTGTAACGGCCGCGGCGCCTTTACGCACACTTCCTATAACGACTATGAGATCGTTGCGGACAATCTTTTCGACGCCGACCATCGCCGGGTTTCCGACCGAATCCAGGCCTACGCTCTATATATTGATCCGCCGCTAGGGCGATGCGGCATGACGGACGCAGAGATCCGGAAATCCGGATGCAGTGCCCTTGCAGCTAAATATCCGATGAGTCAGGTGAGCCGGGCATACGAGAAAGGTGAGACACAAGGTTTCATCAAAATCAGCGTAAATGCAGAAACAAAACAGATTCTGGGTGCTGCGATTTTTGGAGTTGGTGGCGATGAAGTGATCCACGTCCTGCTGGACGTCATGTACGCAAAGGCGCCGTACACGGTTATTCAGCGCGCAATGCACATTCATCCGACGGTCGCGGAATATCTGCCGACCATTCTCGACAAACTCGAGCCGTTTGCATAGCTGTGAGGAACACGACCAGTGTGAAGATCGAGAATCGACTTCAATGGCTGATACCAACGTATTGCCGATACCAAGGTGCAATTGTCTCGTTTTGACGCTTCTGTTTTTATAAATTCAGAATATGCGAATCGGTTCGGCGCACACGAATGAAAACAGCTCAGACGAGACCATGGCTAACCAATGATGAGGAGGAAAAGATCCGACGTCCTCGACCGTTGCAGCTCAGAATCTTCTGAAACTACTCGCTGCTTAGATGAAAGCTGTCTAGACCGCCGCTGATCGAAATGGCATCGAAGCGTATCGAATGGAGGAACCATCATGAGAGGCCTCACATTCCTATTGGTTGCAGTTGCAGCAATCGCCGGTATTTTCGTAGTCATCGCGCGTGCCCCGGGTCAGGCGGGTGGGAAAGCCGCCGCACTCTTCGTCACCGAAATTCCTGATGGGTACCGCGACTGGAGATGGATTGCCTCAGCCCATGAAGCAGGCAACCTCAACAGTTTAGGTGCGGTCTTGGGCAACGATATAGCAATCCGCGCCTATCGTGAAGGGAAACTTCCGTTCCCTGACGGCACGATCATTGCAGCTTTGCATTACCATTACGTCCCGTCGGAGGAAAACAACAGAGTCTTTGGCCAGGCTCAGTCTTTCGTTCCCGGCGCCCCTACAAACATTCAATTTATGGTCAAGGACGCAACAAAGTACGCCGCAACCGGCGGCTGGGGATTCGCTCACTTCGGAACCGATGGCAAGCCTGGCGACGCGGCATTTATGAAAAGCTGCTTTCCCTGCCACGAGAAGGCCAAAGGAAGCGACCTTGTCTTTACTCGATATACACCTTGATGCTGAAAACTAGAGCAGAAAAGAATAAACGCGCTGTATTGGTTGAGGCTCGAAAGGTAGAAAATTTCGAGAAACAAAAAGGAAAGAATGATATGTCACACCATTACTCCGGTCCGGATCTTGGCTTTCCCCACGGGGACGCGCGCCTCGACATTACCGATCTATACGCTTTCCCCAAGCCCGGGGATGCAGGCAAGTCGATACTGATTATGAACGTACATCCATCCGTAGGTCTGAGCCCAGCCGGACCCACGACGGAAGAGCCCTTTTCGACGGAGGCGATCTATGAGCTCAAGATTGACACCAACGGTGATCTCGTTCCCGATATCGCGTACCGGGTGCGCTTTGCCTCAGACAACAGCGGAGCCCAGACTGCAACACTGCGCCGTGTAGAGGGCGAGCAGGCCGCCGGCACAAGCGATAACGGAGAGGCAATCATAGAAGGAGCACCGGTCTCAACTTCGCGTGAGGCGTTCGTGACGGAATCAGGAGACTACCGCTTTTTTGCCGGCTGGCGGAGCGATCCCTTCTTCTTCGACACGATGGGTGCGCTGAACGATCTCCAGTTCACCGGTACCGATTTCTTCACCGATAAGGACGTATGCAGCATCGTGTTGGAAGTACCTAACTCTGCGCTGGGCGCCCGAAAGATGGGCCTGTGGCATCGCACCGTAGACGGTGCAAGCGGCAACTGGGTTCAGGCGGACCGAGGCGCGCTCGCCTCGCAATCTGTATTCCTTCCCGGAGATGAAAAAGCCGCATACCAAGCTGGACAACCGGCGGACGATACCCATTTCATCGCTGTCTTCGCGCACTCGTTGGAGCACACGGGCGGCTATACACCGGAAGCAGCAAGGCGAGCAGCGGGGATTCTTCTACCGGACATCCTCCCTTATGATCCCAGTAAGCCGGCTTCCTATCCGATCAATGGCCGGACACTTACTGACGACGCAATTGATGTCTTTCTTTCCATTCTTACCAACGGTAAGGTGACTCGAGATAACGTGGGGCACCACACAGACCTGCTAACCTCGTTCCCTTATGTTGGTGCGCCGCACAAGGTGCGACCTGCGCAACTGGTGGCCGCCTGAGTGAACAAAAAGACACGTGGGTGGTGCCACTCCGGCTCGCCACTGACAGGACATAGAAGAACTCCGGCCACAGATTGGCAATGTGTGGTTTTGCGGCTGTCAGTCGATCCGGGCAAACCGCCCATCCTTCGAGGGTTATTCGTTGTCCGATCTGCCGATAGCCGATCATTTTCGCATCAGCGTCAAGAGCGAATTGAATGGGGTAGGATGTTCATTTCTGTTTAACCGCACACAATTAGGAGATGTGTTATAAGTTAGTGCACCGCCCGGGAGCTTTATTCTGCGTACCCGTCCCGTGGTTTTACTGAGCGCCGGAGTGGGCGCGACGCCAGTGATGTCGATGCTGCACGCGCTCACGGCCGAGAAATCGCAATGAGTACTACCGGACTCCGCGAGTCATGGAATGCAGGCGACCACTCGCGTTTGCGCGGGTGGAACAACAAAGCCAGTGCCAGAGCGGACGTATGAGAATGGAAAACCTTGTCAATGACTGAATTACCGCCTGAACAGAATCCGACGAATGGCTTTGCAGCACTGTCTGGGGTGGGCGAGGTTAAGGCGGGGAATCCCATGCCGATCGGAGGCGCCCACCGGGAAGGAAGTGGAGTCAACTTCGTTTT
>JBEKWJ010000091.1:0-12928 GCA_049513195.1 Occallatibacter sp. | reverse complement strand
CGGAAGGCTGTCTCGTCGCTTAGATCGTCGCCTAAAAAAGCCACAGGCCCGGCCGCACGAGCCTCGGCCAGAATCGCCTCCACCGCGCCACCCTTGTTGCGGCCCACACGCAGTTCCAGTCCGGCCTCAAACTCCAGCAGCGCCAGCCCCGGCATCTGAGCCAGCGGCTCAAACAGCGCCCGCGTACGATGCTCAATCAGCGCCGCCTTCTTGCGCGATACCCCGCGCCAGTGCATCACCACGCCATTGGCCTTGTCCTCAAAGAGCCCGCCCAGGCTGTCGTGTCTCAGCTGCTCACGCAGTTCATTCAGCTTGGCCTGCGTCGCCGCCGGAGCCTGCTCCAACTCCCGCCGCCCGTCCGGATAGAGCCGTTCGGCTCCGTGCAACCCCCAAACTTCCAGCGGCAGATCGAAATCAAGCATCGGCGCAATCTCCGCCGCCGGTCGCCCAGTAATCACCGCCATGCGCGTCCTGCCCCGGTATTGAATCCGCCTCAGCAGATTCCGCACCCCAGCCCAGGGCCGCGACCTAAAGCGATCCACTCTGAACGGAGCCAGCGTCCCGTCGTAGTCCAGCAGCAAAAGCGGTCGCGCGAATCCCGCAAATCCGCCAAAAAATATATCCAGCCTTTTCGTTGTCTCAGAAGTCAACCCTCACTCGCTTTCCAAGCCCAGTTTACGATGCCGGAATAGGCCGCTTCCAGTTCACTGTTGCAAGCGAATCTCCGCAAAGAACCACTGCTGAGGCATTTCCCACCGCCTTGGGCAATGGCAATCCAAAATATTCAACGCTTCCACAGTCTGTGCGGCGGAAAGGCAAAAGTCCCGCAGCCGCATCGGGGGCAATGGCGGCGAGTGTCGCGATCTAACGCGGCAGAAATAGTGTCAAGGCAACAGTCCTCATGGCAGGTGCAAACCTACTTCTTCGCCGCCGCCTCCTGGGTGGCGATCCACGTATCGATGCGGTCGCTTAGCACGTCGAGCGGCAGAGCCCCGGAGTCCAGCACTTGGTCGTGGAAGGCGCGGAGGTCAAATTTTTCACCTAGTGATTTTTTGGCACGGTCGCGCAGTTCCAGGATTTTTAGCTGACCGATTTTGTAGGCGAGGGCTTGACTGGGCCAGGCGATGTAGCGATCGACTTCGGCCTGGATGCTGGTCTCGTCGATGGCCGAGTGCTCGTGGAAGTAATCGACCATTTGCTGGCGGGTCCAGTGCTGGGAGTGGACGCCGGTATCGACGACCAAACGGATGGCGCGCCAGATGTCCGCCTCGAGGCGGCCGTAGTCGGAATAGGGATCCTGGTAGAGGCCCACATCTTTTCCCAGGTGCTCGGAGTAGAGCCCCCAGCCTTCAACGTAAGCAGTATAGCGGCCTTGCTTGCGGAAGGTGGGAACGTCGGTAAGCTCCTGAGCTATAGAGATTTGCAGATGATGGCCGGGAAGGCCTTCATGGTAGGCGATGGCCTCTACGCTGTAGAGATTTCGTTCGGTAGCGTTGTAAGTATCGATGCGGAGACGGCCGGGGCGGCTGCCGTCGGGCGTGCCGGGCTCGTAGTAGGCGGGGGCTGAGGTTTTTTCGAGGTATTCAGGGACGGCGGCGACCTCGAAAGGCGCTTTGGGCAGGCGGCCAAAGAGTTGCGGCAGACGCGCCTGCATCGGGCCGAGATAGGCGCGATAGGCCGCCAACAGGGCCTCTGGCGAGGTTGGGTGCAGTTTTGGATTGGCCTTGAAGCTGGCGCGGAAGGTCTTTAGATCGGCAAACCCTAGCTTCTGGGCGATGGCCAGCATTTCAGCTTCGTCGCGCTTGACTTCGTCAAGGCCAATCTGGTGAATCTGCTCGGCGGTGAGGTCGGTAGTGGTGGTGCGGCGAATGTTGAATGCATAGTACTTAGCCCCGTCGGGCAGGGCGGCGAGACCCGGCTCGGTGCGGCCAGCGGGGATGTAGCTGGCTTCTAGAAAGCGGGCTAGGCGCAGGTAGGCGGGCTGCACCTCTTTGCCGATTGCGTCGAGCATTTCGGCCTTGATGCGCTTTTGCTCGGCGGGCTTGATGGTGGGGGGAAAGCTCTTCAGCGGCATGGCCAGCGGCGAGTCTTCAGGCTTTTGATTGGCGAGTTCCTTGACCTGCGCTAAAGCCTTTTCGAGCAGATACCTGGGCGGCACGCGATGGTCGTCCATGCCGATGGACATGTTGGTCGTGACCTGGTCAAAAGCCTTGGGAATGGCGTGAAGGCGAGAGATCCAATCATCGTAATCCTTCACGGTGGTGAAGTTTAGCTCGGCGACGAGGCGCTGGTAAGTGGTGTGGATGCCGGACATCTGGTTCAGGGGCATCTCCCACTCTTTGAACTCGGCGGCCTCGGTGTCGTCAGCAAACTGGCGCATGAGAAGATCGCGGCTGATCTTCTCCTGGTCAGTAAAGCCTGTTGAATCAATGGCTGCGAGCCGCATCATGAAGGTCATCTCGCGGGCCAGCCATTCGTTCTCCGCTTTGACGGATTGGTCGTCGATGCGGTCGTTATATCGATTGTCGCCCAACTCGGAGGCAAACTCCGGATCGTGCTCGAGGACGGCTTGCCAGTACTCGTCAAAGAGAGCATTGAGGGCTTTGCGGCGGTCTTCGAGCGGAGTTGTGGTCGGAGTAAGTGTCAGACTTGACATGGCTTGTCCGCGCAATTTGGGGAGGAACGCAAGCAAAAGAAAGACGGCGACGGCGAGCATGGGGAGGGGGAAAGTTCTCATGGGGGTGGACCTCTGGATGAAATCTTGCCTACCCCTTGAGTTTAGAGCAGGAAGGCGCAGAACAGGGAATAGGGCGAAAGCCGTGCGTTATAGGTTATCCGTTTTTCGCGATTGAGAAGCTATGGGTTGTTGGTTTACCCCCGGAATGTGAAGCTCTGGGTTACTGGTTTCGGGTAAAGTGGTGAGCTGGCGCTTCTCAGGTTTGGGAGCAGTGGAAAGGTCCAGGTTATTGAAATTGGGAAATCGGTGCAGCTGACGATAGTTGTGCTTTTGAAACCGTGCCGAATGACTGGACGCGCGAGTTGATCCCAGGCATTTCGTGTTGCCTCCTAAGACCTGAGCGTTACCAAGTTCCGTTGGTCTCATTCCCCAAAAAAGAGGAGCCCGGTGATAGGCCGGGCTCCTGAAAACCAGACAAACAGCCGATTCATTTCACCACAACATTTATCACGTTCGACTTCACATAGTTCCACTGAGAATCCACCTCGATCACTGTGACTGCATGAGAACCGACCGGCAGCGGCACACTCGCGTTCATCGTCGCGCCGCTGTAGTCGCCGATCTTGGCGCCGTCAATCCACAGCTCCAGATGATTGACCGTGCCGCTGGCGCCCTTGCCGGCAGCCGTCACAGTCACCGGGGACTCCACCGTGACACCTTGCGCGGGCGAGCATACGGTCACTCCGGGTGAGCTCGGCGCCCCGCACGATCCGGCTTCGACGGTCACGTTCACGACGTTTGATTTTATGTAAGCACCCTTCGAGTCGACCTCGATCACTGTGACTGCATGAGAACCGACCGGCAGCGGCACTTTTGCGTTCATCGTTGCGCCGCTGTAGTCGCCGATCTTAGTGCCGTCGATCCACAATTCGAGATGGTTCACCGTCCCGCTGGCCCCGGTGCCGGCGGCCGTCACTGTGAGCGGCGAAGAGACAGTTTCGCCCTGCGTCGGCGAGCAGACATTCACCCCTGGCGCATTCGGCGCTGCACAGCCGCCGGATGTTCCGCCAACCGTGATGTTCACCACAGTCGACTTCACGTAGTTCCAGTTCGAGTCGACCTCAATCACCGTGAGCGCATGCGAACCTACGGCCAGCGGCACGCTTGCGTTCATCGTTGCGCCGCTGTAGTTGCCGATCTTAGTGCCGTCGATCCACAGCTCCAGGTGATTCACACTCCCGCTGGCACCCGTGCCGCTGGCAATCACCGTCACCGGCGAAGCCACTGACTCACCCTGCGTCGGCGAGCATACGTTCACACCTGGTGAAGCTGGCGCGGAGCACGTCTGTACAGATCCGGGCGTCACCGATGCGCTGCGGGATTTCCCATTTGCTTCCACTTCCACTGCTGTGATTGGCGTCCCGGGGGCTACATCCAGCGTTGCGTTGAACTCGTCGGACTCGACGTGATAGAGTTCCTTCCCGTTGGCCCAAAGTTGAATCTCTCGCACGGGCTGCGTCTGCGCTCGCGCCGTGCCGCGTACCTGCGCTACGTTGCCGTTCTGCATCGCCGAGCAGAAGGTCACGCCCGGGCTGGGCGGATACTGGCAGCTCTCCTGCGTGTTATCGTTCGCCACAACGAACAAGCTGTCGTCTGGCGGCGTCATCGTCCCCAAGGTCCCCGCAGTTGGCGCTGCGAAGCCCACCGCGTTGCTGCCCGTGAAAAATCCCAGGCCCATCTGTCCTGCTCCTCCGGGCAGGGAACTGTAGCTGCCTTGATCAGTGAAGGTACGATCGCCATTGCCTGTGTAGATCTCGATTCCACCGCCGGCACTGATCAGTACATCCGGATTGCCGTCTCCGTTGCTATCGGCCACTTCCACGTCGAAGGCATCTTCAATTGTCGCCAGTTCTTTGCCGGTGAACGTTCCATCGCCGTTCGAGTAATAAAGTGTTTGCGGAAACCCGGAGCAGCAGCCGTCAAGCTCGGAGGTCCAGATGATCAAGTCGGATTTGCCGTCCAGATCAAGATCGGCGGAGACGATTTCTACAAAGCCGCCGACCGTGCTCGTACCCACCTGCTGTTTATCGCTGAAGACGCCCGTCGATGTATTCAGTGCACTCATGACAGGGGTAGCGGCGCGGCTCACTCCGTCACTGGGTTCTTCAGCCCAAGCCAGATCCGGCCTGCCATCCCCGTTGAAGTCGCCAACCGTTAAATTCATGGCTGTGGCGCCTCCCGGCGGCGTATCGAGGGTAACCGTTTGCGATGTGAAGTTGCCTTTTCCGTCGTTGAGGAGCAGTACCAGTTGACCGTTCTGATTGAGCGCAGCCAGATCTTGCGTGCCATTCACATCGAAATCGGCCGCTACCAGCGAGCTGTAATTTCCCGAGGGAAGGTTCGATAGAACCGGTGCAGCGAAGGTACCGTCACCATTGCCATAGAGGATGGACATGAGCCCGCTCCCATGCAGAACGGCGATGTCCAGCTTGCCATCTCCGTTGAAATCACCAATAGCTTGGAAAAATGGCTGTGAGTAAGCGGGAGTCTCTGCTCCAAACACATTGAGCGCTTGCCCGGCGTCCAGCCCACCGGAGCCGTTGTTCAAGTAAATGGTGAGTCCGTACCCGGTTTGACAGGTTCCGTTCGAGCAAACGTAATTGCTTGCCTGCACAACGTCGGCGAAACCGTCACCGTTGAAGTCGGCAACGTGCCCTCTGGACACAACAAGGGGCCCACCCCCAGCGTCCGGTGTGGGATAAGCCTGATAAGAAAAATTGGTTTGGGTGAAGGCGGGCAGGGCTACAAAAGCAGCCACCACAGCAGTGAGCCAGCTACGACGCGGAAACATCCTTGACCTCCCAAGGCAAAAGAGAAGACTTCCAAACGTGCTGGAGCAATTAGAGTTCAGATTTCTCTTCTCTGTTGCCTGAGCGGTAAACGGCTCGCTTCCAGCCCACCCAATCCCGCGAAGAAGGCAGCGGGAGTTACCGAGGTGTTACTCAGCCCATCTCATGGCACCTTGCTTTGAGTTGGCTCATCGCGCATAGTGATCCGGATGAAGTAAGCTACTGGCATGTCAAACATTCGCCAAGGTTCTTTTCATCTGTTTCGTCTGGCTGGAGTGGACTTGTTTCTGCATTGGTCGTGGTTTCTGGTGGCGGCTTATGAAATCGAGAGACGGCAAGGCGCATACAGCTCTATTGTGTGGAACGTGCTGGAGTATTTGGCGCTCTTCCTGATTGTTCTTCTGCATGAGTTTGGACACGCGTTGGCCTGCCGGCAGGTGGGTGGAACCGCCAACCGCATCGTGCTTTGGCCACTGGGCGGTGTGGCGTTTGTCGATCCGCCGCAACGGCCGGGTGCTACGCTGTGGAGCATTGCGGCGGGTCCGCTGGTCAACGTGGCGTTACTTCCTGTTCTGTATGCGGCAGTTGAGATGAGCCGGTCGCTGGGATGGGAACAATCAATGCCCGATGTCTACCTGTTGCTTGGGGCAGTTTCCTGGATGAACGTACGGCTCCTGATTTTCAACATACTGCCTGCCTATCCTCTGGATGGCGGACAGATTCTTCGCTCTCTGTTGTGGTTTGTGGTTGGGCGCGGCCGCAGCCTGATCGCGGTCACGGTTATCGGGCTGGTGTGCGTGGTGGGGTTCTTCGCTCTGGCGTTGCAGAAAGAGTCCATCTGGATGGGGGCGGTTGCTCTTTTCATGCTGATGAACTGCTGGGCCGGATTGCGGCGGGCGCGGGCGCTGTTGCAGCAAGAGAAGTTGCCGCGGCGGGCCGGGTTCGCGTGCCCTAGTTGCCAGACGGCTCCATTGTTGGGAGAGAAATGGAAGTGCGGAAAATGCGGGCAGGCGTTTGACACATTTCTGACTGGCGGTGTTTGTCCACATTGCGGGGCGCAGTATCCAGTGACGATGTGCGGAGACTGTCGAAAACTTCATCCTATGAATGAATGGGTTGTTGGGGCGGTTGCGGGGATGGGTGTAGTGAATGGCGGCTTTCCGGCGGATTAGCGCATTTTCCCTATGTATTCGGAATGGGGCGCGGACCTCAGGTCCACGCGACAGCCGGCCGGGAAGCCAGCGCTACAATTTGCTGGCTTGCCCTCTTAATGGGCAAGGATGTTCTCGTTGCCCAAAATCCGGTAAAGCGTGGAGCGGCTGATGCCTAACTGGCGGGCCGCGCGCAGCTTATTGCCGCGATTGAGGTCGAGGACATATTGCACATGATGCTGAATGACGGCGTCGAGGTTGAGGCTGTCGGTTCGCGAGGCGGGCAGTAGCAACTCGGACTGAGCCTCAAGGCCGCTCGGCAGAGCCAAGTCGTCAGGGCGGATGATGCCGTTGACGGCTTCGAGCAGGGCCGTTTCAAGAACGGCGGCAAGTTCGCGAACGTTTCCCGGCCAGTTGTGCTGAAGCAGGCGGGCGAGCGTGCCGGGGCCAAGAATGACAGGTCGCTGCTGATAGAGCTTGCAGATGCGTTCTAAGAGGGACTGAGCGAGGACGGTAATGTCTTCCCGGCGCTGACGCAGCGGGGGAATGGCAAACCGCACGGCGGTCAGACGGAAGGCGAGATCGGGCAGTAAGAGGCCTTGGGCTGCCATCTGACGCAAGGAAGTTTGGGACGAGGCGAGCATGATGAAGCGGCCCGGCGGACGATCCTGGAGCGCTTTGAGAACGCCGAGCAGCAAACCCTGGCCGGGAGGCGCGAGCAAGTCAACGCGATCCAGATAGGTGATGCCGGCGAGGGTCGCAGGATCGGCGTCGGTGACCAGCCATTCGCGGGCGTCGCGACGCTGGAACGTAGTGGCTGCGAGCGAGGAGCGGCTGAAGAGATAGCGTGCCAAGGTGTGCTTGCCAGCGCCTTGTTCTCCTTCGATAGTGGCGATGTGGACGTGGGGGGCAGCCATATCCGCCTGCATGAGGAGCTTGCGCCATGCCGCGCTGACCCCTACAGGCTGTGCCTCGATTAGAGATTCTGTTTCCACTAGAGTGAGACGGGAAACCGAAGGCTGGGGCTGGAACTGAACGGAGCTGTTCATGGCTCTCAACGTGCCTCGCCTCCGGGGCTCCAAGAATGATTCCAAGCCCGACAGAGGTTTCATCGGCGAAAGAGGAAAAAACATGAACGGGAAAGAGAAAGGTTCTTTCGGGTTGGGGGACGCACGCGCCGTGAATTGATTTCGCTGGGCGGGCGGGGCCGCACCCTATCCCACCCCATTCATCCCAACGACGAAGACCTGGGGCACACAGACTTTTATCCGAGCCGTGGAAAAGACTTAGCGGAAGCGCTTGGATGGTTCGTCGGAGTAGATTTGGCCATCGCGGATATGGACTACGCGATGGGCGTATTCGGCGATGTCGGGCTCGTGGGTGACGAGGACGATGGTGTTGCCACCGGCGTGCAGGGTGTCAAAGAGGGCCATGATTTCGATGCCCGTTTTCGAGTCGAGATTGCCGGTGGGCTCGTCGGCGAGGATGATGGAGGGGCGGTTGACGAGCGCGCGTGCAATGGCTACGCGCTGGCGCTGGCCGCCGGAGAGTTCGTTGGGCTTGTGGAACATGCGCGACTCGAGACCGACGCTGGCTAGCGCTTCCTTGGCCCGCTCAGTGCGCGCCGCGGCTGGAGTGCCGTTATAGATGAGGGGCAGCTCGACGTTGTGCAGGGAAGTGGCACGGGCGAGCAGGTTGAAGGTCTGGAAGACGAAGCCGATCTCCTTGTTGCGGATCCTTGCGAGCTGATCGTCGTCCAACTCGCTGACCAGTTGGCCGTTGAGCCAGTATTTTCCCTTGGAGGGTGTGTCCAGGCAGCCGATCAGATTCATCAGCGTGGACTTGCCCGAGCCAGAAGGACCCATGATCGCCACATACTCGTTGTGTTTAATGCGCAGTGAGACGCCGCTGAGGGCATGAACCTGCTGCTCGGAGCCCATATCGTAGGTGCGCCAGAGATCTTCGACGATAATCATGTCTCCGCTGGGCGGAGCCGTGTGCTGTACTTCCTCTTCTACCGTGGTGCCGAACAGAGCCATGTGAACCTCATCCATTGCCTGCAACGAATTGATTGGAGCCATTCGCTCAGGGCTGTATACCTTTGCATGGTACCCCACCCATTCCACAAAAAGCGCGGAATGGATGGAACACCCGGAATCCATGAAACTACTCTACGGCCGCGCTGTTTAAATTCATTGGTCGTTCGTTAAGAGCCGCTGTCTGACGGCGCGGTGGGCTTGGTGGTGTCGCGCTTGATGAGCGCATTGTTCTTGAGAGTACGCAGCGTTTTGTAGGGACCGATGACGATTTCGTCGCCTTCATTCAATCCGCTGAGCACTTCGATATCGGTGGTTCCAGTGATGCCTGTGGTGACGGGCACGAACTTTGTACGCAGCTTGCCGCTCTTGTTCTGGATCACATAGACGCCCTGTTGCGGCGCGCTTTTGACGGCGGGATTAAAGGAGGATGAAGCTGCCTGCACGCCGCCTTTGGGCTTGTCGTCATCGGGGTTGTGCATGGCCAGCGCCTGGATGGGCAGCGAGAGCACATTCGCCTTGTGCGCGGTGGTGATTTTGGCGGTCGTCGAGAGTCCGGGGCGCAGATCGGTGGAGGGCTCGTCGAGGGTGATCACGACTTTGAAGTCCTTGGCCTCTTCAGTGCCGGAAGTGGACTGCGAGGTGGCGACGCCCGTGGATCGCAAGAGTGCCTGATCGCCGGCGAGAGTTACGTGTCCTTTGAAGACTTTGCCGGGCAATGCATCCACGGTGACGTCGGCAGGCTGTCCGATCTTGACGTTGACGATATCGGTTTCGTCCACCTTGACCTCGGCGGTGATGACGCTCATATCGGCCAGGGTCATCAGGGTTGAGCCTTCGGTGTTCTGGATGCCGGCGACGACGGTCTCTCCCTCGCGCACCGGGAGGTTGGTCACGATCGCGTCGAAGGGAGCGAGGAAGATCGTTTGGTCGAGCATGTCTTGATTGGCGCGCAGGGTGGACATCGCGATTTGCAGATGCCCACGCAGCGAATCGGTCTGCGCCTTGGCCTGATTGAGCGCGGCGACAGATTGATTGAGTGAGGCCACATCGGTGTCGTAGGCCGATTTTTTGGCGTCGAAATCAGATTTGGCGACGATGCCTTCCTTGTATAAGGGCTGTTCGCGCTCCCAATCGAGCCTCTTCTGCTCGAGATCGGCTTTGGCCTTTTCGATGTTGGCTTCGGCAGTTTTTTCCGCGGCGATGCTGGCGGCAATATCGGTTTTGGCGGCAGCGATGGCGGCCTGCTGACCGGTAACGCCGGCCTCCTGCTGCACATTCTGGATGGTGGCGACGGTCTGGCCCTTCTTGACCAGATCGCCCTCTTTTACATAGAGGTGGGTGACGCGTCCCATGGCGGTTGCGCCCAGGTTGGCGTAGGTCCTGGGCTTGATCTGGCCGGTGCCGCTGACCACCGTGGCCAAGTCCTGGCGCGCGATCTTGGCGGTGAGGACCTTGGTGTAGCCAGACTGCTGCCTCCAGATGAAGACGGCGACAAGTGTGGCAACGACCACCACGGCGAGAATAATCAAAAGAATCTTTTTCATTTGATAAGCGTGCTCCGGTCTCTTCAATTTTAGTGTACGCAAGGGAGGGTTGCACAGTTCCCAAAGGCAGCCGAAGAGTCTTCAGCCGTGAGCGTGAGGTCAAATCCTCAGCCGTTAATTCGAAGAGTGAATTGATTTTTCGCAACATCGCCCACAAATCGGGGTTCGCATGGATGAATGCATCGCTCATAGTCCCCTCAGAACCGAGGAGAAAAGAAAACGTCATGCCAAACTTTTACTGCCGAAATCTGTTTCCACTTCTCCCTCTCTTGATTTTGTCGCTTACCGGGTGCATGGGCGGCATTGGCTCACAATACAAGTTTTCAACGAGTGTAATCGTCATTGCTCCTGCAACCAGCGTGACGGAAGGCCAGCCAGTAATCTTGGAGGCTGGCATCTCCGGTGGGGCTAACGCGAGCGGAACGGTAACCTTTTATAACGGATCGAAGGCGATTGGGACTGCGCAGGTCGGCTCCGGCGCTTCCTTTGATTCCCTGGATTCATACGGGCAGCTTTCGACTACATTCTCTACCAGTGGTGAGCAGAGCATTACCGCGAAATACAGCGGGGATGAGTTCAATTCATCCAGTACTTCTCAGGCCACATTGATCGGAGTTTACAGCAATCAGTTGGCAAGTTCTTCCATTGTGTTGCAGGCCTCCACGACTACGCCGCAATACCAAACCAACGTGACATTAACCGCCGCGATCTCTCCTTCGTCAGCTACGGGCACGGTTACGTTTTATAACGGAATGACCAACATCGGTAATGCTCCTGTCACTGCAGGCACCGCCAGTCTGACAACGTCATTCGCAGCGGGAGGTGCGGCAACACTCCACGCAGTCTATTCTGGCGACTATAACTATCTTTCCAGCACATCCAATTCGCTCGCCATGAATATCAGCGGCCCGCTAGCGACCATGACCACTCTGCAGGCATCAACAAGCTCCGTCGCAATAGGCGGCAGCATCACTTTGACGGCCAATCTCTCTCCTGCCACAGCCACCGGCACAGTCACGTTTTATAGCGGATCGACAGCGATTGGCACTGCGAATGTGAATGTCGGTGTCGCCACTCTGAATACTACCTTTGCCAGCTCGGGCAAGATCGCCTTGAAGGCAATCTTTGCCACAAATGCTTCGTGGGAAACGAGCACATCGAATCAGATTTCGCTCTTCGTTACTGGTAACATGCCCGACAGCGTCACGCTGCAGGTTGATCCTTCTTCGCTTGTGATCGGCGACTCTGCGTCGTTGACGGCCAACATCTCACCGGCGGATGCAACCGGGACAGTGGTCTTTTACGATGGAACCCACGTGATCGGCACATCCTCGGTCGTGGCGGGCGCGGCCACCTACGTAAATCTTTTTATGGCTGCAGGGCCGCAGAGTCTTACGGCTGTCTACAGCGGAGATACGACCTATCCATCCAATACCAGCAGCCCCTTAACCATCAACGTCGGCAATCCGGGACCAACGCCAACCACGACAGCGCTAACGCTGAGTGAAACCTTAGGGTACCTCGGAGACACGGTTACGCTGACCGCCAAGGTCACTCCCCCGGCGGCAACCGGGCAGGTCGACTTTTACGATAATGGCATTTTTCTGCAAAGTGTCGTGCTTTCCTCCGGCACGGCTGCCTGGTCGCAGGCCTTCTGGCAATCCTTCTCGAATAGCATCACCGCGGTTTACGACGGGGATGTGACGTATTCTCAGAGCACGTCCAACTCGCAGAATCTTGAGCTAAGCGATAACTCTGATTGAGCGTCCACGTGCGCGACCGAATCCCGCGACCGATCCAATGCATTGCACTGTTGAATGCGCTCCAACCCGACCTGACGTGATCTGGATCACGCCGGACCCGCAAGCTGGTGGCTCTCGATCTTTTTTGCTTACCGCAGCGGTCGTTCCGAGTCCAATTGGCAGCCAACGCTCTGCGGAATCTTGCCCAGCCCAATTGGAAGCCGTAGAATGAGGGTTTGCAGGAGTTTTCAAGGCACATGACGCTCAATCGCTCTCGTCTTCTTTTCGTTGCACTGGGTTGCGGCCTGGTCCTCGTTCCCTTTTCCGGCCTTCGCGCCCAGCAAACGGGTAACCCGCCGACCCAGGCGCAACCGGCCAACGGCCAGAATCCTCAAGCTCAGAGTCCTAAAGATCAGAGTCCGGCGGCGGACCAGGAGGTCGACCCGCTCAAGCGTCCGCGCTCCGAAAAGGAGACAATTCAAGCGCAGAAGGCAGTCCGTATTGAGATCAAGGGCGCCTATAAGACTTGGCTGGATCAGGACGTGGCGTACATCATCTCGGACGAAGAGCGGAAATCTTTCAAGACGCTTTCGAACGACGAAGAGCGGGAAGCGTTCATCGAGAGTTTCTGGCTGCGGCGCAACCCGAATCCCGATTCGCCGGAGAACGAATTCCGCGAGGAGCACTATCGGCGCATCGCATATGCCAACGAGCACTATGCAGCTGGCAAGCCCGGCTGGAAGACCGACCGCGGCCACATCTATATATCGTTTGGCGCGCCCGACTCGATCGATTCGCACCCCTCTGGTGGCAGTTATCAGCGGCCCCAGGAAGAGGGCGGCGGCGAGACCTCGACTTTTCCTTTCGAGACCTGGCACTATCGCTACCTTGAGGGCATTGGAGAGAACATCGATCTGGAGTTTGTG
>JBEKWJ010000090.1:0-13010 GCA_049513195.1 Occallatibacter sp. | reverse complement strand
GCCGATGAGGATGCGGTCGATGGAGCGGATGGGCTGAACCTCGGCGGCTGTGCCCGTAAAGAAAACTTCGTCGGCTATGTAAAGCAATTCGCGGGGGATCGACTGTTCTTTGACCGTGAGGCCGAGATGGCGGGAGATGGTGAGCACGGAGTCGCGGGTGATGCCGGAAAGGGTGGAGTTGGCCAGGGGCGGGGTGAAGAGCACGCCGTTGCGCACGATGAAGATGTTTTCGCCGGAGCCTTCGCTGACCAGGCCGTTCACGTCGAGGCCAATGCCCTCGGCGTAGCCATTGACCTCGGCCTCCATGTGAATGAGTTGGGAATTCATGTAGTTGGCGCCCGCCTTGGCGAGCGACGGCATGGTGTTGGGGGCCAAGCGGTTCCAACTGGAGATGCATACGTCAGCGCCGCCCTGGCCAGCGATGTATTTACCCCAGGGGAAGTTGGCGATGTAAACCTCGATGGGCGAGCCTTTGGGGCTGACACCGATCTCTCCATAGCCGCGCAGCGCGATGGGCCGGATGTAGCAGGGAGCGACGCCATTGGCTTCAATCAGCGCCACAACGCCCGCGCAAAGCTCCTCTATGTCAAAGGGTAGATCCATGCGGTAGATTTTGGCTGAGTCGAGCAGGCGCTGCATGTGCTCCGGCAGGCGGAAGACGGCTGAACCCTCCGGCTGTTTGTAGCAGCGAATTCCCTCGAAGACGCTGGAGCCATAGTGGATTACGTGGCTCATGACGTGGATGTTGGCGTCTTCCCAGGGAATGAGGTTGCCGTTGTGCCAGATTTTGGAGGTGGTTTGGAAAGGCATGTAGTTGAAATGCTCCTTATTCGCGCCGTGTGCGTAGCAACCAGATTAACGCGAATGAGGCGGGCGTGTCACGGCAGGGCCTTGGGTTGAACCATGATTGGCACTTACGGTAGTGCGTGGTCTCCCAGAACGGGCGAGCCGTGCAGCGGCATTCCATTCCAAAGCGAGCGCCGTTCCTTGCCGCTCTTTTTTAAGCAGAGCCTCCCAGTGGGATAATGAAGACAGCCATGACCAACGCAAATTCGGAAAGCCCAGTCGCTCCAAGTCAAGCCGCCGCCGCTCCCTCCAACTTCCTCCGCGACATCATCGCCGAGGATTTGCGCGCCAAAAAGTACGGCGACGCCATCGTCCAGACCCGCTTTCCACCCGAGCCCAATGGCTATCTCCATATCGGCCACGCCAAGGCCATCTGCATCGACTTCGGCTTGGCCGACGAGTTTGGCGGCAAAACCAACCTGCGCTTCGACGACACCAACCCCGAAAAAGAAGAACAGGAGTACGTCGATTCCATCATGGCCGACGTCCGCTGGCTCGGCTTTGAGTG
This sequence comes from Occallatibacter sp., assembly GCA_049513195.1. Classification (GTDB taxonomy): domain Bacteria; phylum Acidobacteriota; class Terriglobia; order Terriglobales; family Acidobacteriaceae; genus Telmatobacter. The sequence continues at coordinate 11,656 of JBEKWJ010000090.1, read as the reverse complement.
GGACCGGCTCTGCTACGCCTCCGACTATTTTGGCCAACTCTATGAGTGGGCTTTGGTGCTTATCAAGGCCGGAAAGGCATATGTCGATGACCTCACCGCTGACGAGATCCGCCAGCATCGCGGCACCCTCACCGAGCCCGGCACGGACTCACCCCATCGCAACCGGACAATCGAAGAAAATCTCGACCTCTTCACCCGCATGAAGGCCGGCGAATACCCCGACGGCGCGCGGGTGTTGAGAGCCAAGATCGACATGGCATCGCCGAATCTCAATATGCGCGATCCGGTCATGTATCGCATCCTCCATGCCTCCCACCAGCGTACCGGCGATCAGTGGTGCATTTATCCCATGTACGACTACGCCCACGGCCAGTCAGATTCGCTGGAGCGCGTCACTCACTCCATGTGTACGTTGGAATTTACTGATCACCAGCCCCTGTATCGCTGGTATATCGATCAGTTGGGCATCTTCCCCTCGCATCAATTTGAATTCGACCGACTCAACATCACATACACCATGCTGAGCAAGCGCAAGCTCCTCCAACTTGTGCAGGAAAAGCGCGTGAGCGGCTGGGATGATCCTCGTATGCCCACTCTCTGCGGCATCCGCCGTCGAGGTTTTACTCCGGAAGCAATCCGCACATTTGTTGCTGCCGCCGGCGTTTCACGCACCAACGGAGCGACAGACGTTGAAATGCTAGAGCACTTCCAGCGCGACGAGCTGAACCACCGTGCGAGCCGCGCAATGGCCGTTCTGCGCCCGCTAAAGCTCGTTATCGATAACTATCCCGAGGGTGAGGAGTTCGTCGAAGTAGCCAACAACCCTGAAGATCCCTCTGCCGGCACCCGGCAGGTTCCCTTTTCTCGAGAGATCTACATCGAGCAGGACGACTTCCGCGAAGTTCCTCCGCCCAAGTACTACCGCCTGTCTCCGGGAAAAGAAGTCCGTCTGCGCAACGCCTACTTCATTACCGCTCAAAGTGTGGTTAAAGACGCGGCGGGCAACATTGTGGAAGTGCACTGTACGTACGACCCCTTGAGCCGCGGCGGCAACTCTCCCGACGGGCGCAAGGTCAAGTCCACCATGCACTGGGTTTCAGCCGCCCATGCCATCTCCGCCGAAATCCGACTCTTTGACAAGCTCTTCTCCAAGGCCGATCCCTTCGACCTGGAAGAAGGTCAGGACGTTCTCGACAATCTCAACCCGAACTCGTTGGAGATTCTCACCGACGCCAAGCTGGAACCTTCTTTAGCCAACGCCACACTCGAAGACCGTTTTCAGTTCGAACGAGTCGGCTACTTCTGCCTGGATCGCGACACAACTCCGGGTAAACTAGTCTTCAATCGCACCCTTCCGCTCAAGGATTCCTGGGCCAAAATCGCGAAGAAGACAGCGTAGCAGGGCGAGATTCAAGTGCGGTGCAGCAGAAGTTGGTTCTTGCCGTGAGCTTTGATTGGTTGTGGACTGGAAAATGATGACGGCGCTTGCCGAGAATCTCGAAAGGCTGGAAGAGGCGATCAGAGACGCTTGCAGCCGCGCCGGCCGTCAGCGCGAAGAGGTCGAGCTGATGGCTGTCTCGAAGACTTATCCTGCGGCGACGCTGGCCGAGGCTGCTTCGCTGGGCCTTACGCTCTTCGGCGAAAACCGTGTGCAGGAGTTTGCGGGCAAGGCCGGTGAGCTTGAGCTTCTTCGCCGGAGCGATGCTGCTCCCATCCGCGTTCATCTCATTGGCCACCTGCAATCGAATAAGGCGCTTCGTGCTGTGGAGTTATTTGACGGCATCGACTCAGTGGATTCATTGCGGTTGGCCGAGCGGCTGAACGAGGCTGCTGGCAAGCTGAGCAAGCGGCTGCCTATTCTGATCGAAGTCAAACTCAGTCACGAAGAGACCAAGGCGGGTTTGCAGCCTGACTCTGCCGAGGCCGCGCAATTGCTGGAGCGGCTGCCTGATCTCGAGAATTTGCAGGTGCGCGGTCTGATGACGATAGCTCCCTTCGGCGCGTCGGACGATGAGACGCGTGCTTGCTTTCGCAGCTTGCGGGAGTGGCAAGAACGATGGGCTTCGGCTCATTCACGGCTCGCGTTCGATGTGCTCTCAATGGGCATGAGCGGCGATTTTGATTTGGCCATCGAAGAGGGCGCGACGCGAATTCGCGTCGGCACGAGCTTGTTCGGGCACAGGCCGGCGCCGGGGAAAAACTGATGCTGCGCGCGAGTGCTGCCGGAGTTACGTTGGCCGTTCGCGCTCAACCAGGAGCGAAGAAGACAGCCATCACCGGCGTTTATGGCGAAGGCGCTGCGGCGCAATTGAAGATTGCCGTTCACGCGCCGCCGATTGAAGGACGAGCTAACTTGGCTTTGATCGCTTTTCTCGCTGAAAGTTTTGGCTTGTCGAGAAATGCTGTCGAGTTAATGAGTGGCGAGTTATCGCGGAGCAAGGTATTTTTGTTGCGCGGAGTCACCACGGAGAAGGCAAAGACAGTGTTCAGCGAATGGTTGCCGGTGTAAACTCCGCCCACGATGGCCAAATCGATGGTTACCTGCCTCTGTTCGCGCATCCGATTAGCTCGATCCGTTTATCTCGGAAACCCAAGATTATGTTGTAGTTAGTGGAGGAATCCCGGCTTTTGGGGGTTGCCGAGAAAATTACCTGCAAGTTTTCGATAATAAATATAGGGGGGTGGGGGGTAGGCCGAAAGGTACGGACAAGGCCTAGCCCTGAAGAGTTGTTCGGCGCCTGACTCTGTTCGTCCTGTTTGATCTGGAGCATCCATTCATATTGTGCGCCAATGAAAGGTAATTCCCTGCAACGTCTGGCCACCCGAGTGGACGGCTTCAGGCCTGCGCATCAAGCGCGGCGAGCGCCTCTTGCGGCTCAGGGCGGACGCGGAAGTCGGCGTGCGCCTCGGCGAAGACTACGCGTCCAGCCGGATTGATTACGTAGGTTGCCGGGAGGGGCAGACGCCAGTTCGTCTCTCCATTCACAAAAGGAATGTTGATGAGGATGGACAAGTAGTGCTCTCGAAGATAGTCAGGGACTGTATATGCCAGGCCGAATTTTTCGGCTAACACGCAGCCGGGATCAGAAAGCACGGGGAATGGAAGCTGGTGTTGGTCAGCCATGAAGTCGTTCTGCCGCTCGATCTGCGGGCCAATTGCGACCATGAAGGCTTTGCGCTCGCGCAGTTCGGGGTATAAGTCGCGCCAGACTTCCAACTCCGTGACACAGTAAGGGCACCAGCGTCCGCGAAGAAACTTGATGATCAGAGGACCGAGGGCGAGCAAATCTTGAGAGCGAACGAGGCGACCATGCGCGTCGTTCAATGCAAAGTCTGGAGCCAGCGCGCCAACGGGGAGAATGCGATCTTCGATGCCGGAGGCGAATAACTCCTCAACCGCGCGCTCGCTGATGGCAAGGCGGTCGGCCTGCACCAACTGGCGGGTGTTGGCGGTGATCTCGTCGAGTTGGTCTTGAAGGGTTGTCATCACTGGTCTACTTGCTCGGATGCATTGAAACATAAAGTTGTGCGATGGCAATTACTGCTTGAACACCGGTAAATCCAACCAGAACCCAAGTTGCCCAATTCAACGATTTGGTGGATTTTGCCAATTGCAGCGTCGCATTGTTCATCAACTCTGCATTCTTTTCGTTGTCTCTGCTGGCCTGCTCATTGCTGAGCAAAAGCTTCTCAGTAAGTTCGTTTGCCCTGTTGCTTGCTTTGATTTGCTCTTCTGTAAGTTCGTGAGTGCGTCGGATGAGGTTATTGTTTTCCAATCCCATCTTCGCATTGGCGATGGCGATGGTTTTATTCCAGGCTAATGGCTGGTCTTTCGAGTTTATTGCAGCACTTTTCAGTAATTCATCCACTGAAAGTTCGCCTTCATCAACGCTCATTCTTCACCACCGCTTCCTTCTACCGACCAAACCGCTGTTTGCCGCCCATACCCATTGCGCCCAGACCGCCGCGCATCATTTTGCTGGCCATGCCGCCTTTGCCCATCTGCTTGAACATTTTGGCCATCTGCGCGTATTGGCGCAATAGCTGATTTACGTCTTGCACGGTGGTTCCGCTGCCGGCGGCGATGCGTTTGCGGCGCGTGCCCGAAATGATCTCATGATTGCGGCGCTCCTTGGGAGTCATCGAGTTGATGATGGCTTCCAATCGCGTGAATTGCTTTTCATCCACACTCTTTGAGGCTTGCTGAAGACCAGCGAAAGGGCCGACCGAAGGCAGCATTTTGAGGATGCTTTCCATCGAGCCGAGCTTGCGGATCTGGCCTAACTGGTCGCGAAAATCTTCGAGCGAGAAGCCGTCGCCGAGCAGAGCTTTCTTGGCGAAGTCTTCGGATTTTTTGCGGTCGAGGGTGGATTCGGCCTTCTCGATCAAGGACATCATGTCGCCCATGCCCAGGATGCGGCCGACAATTCTGTCTGGGTGGAAGGGCTCGAAAGCGTCGGGCTTTTCACCTGTGCCGATAAACTTGATGGGCTGACCGGTGACGTGGCGTATGGAGAGCGCCGCACCACCACGGGCGTCGCCATCCATTTTTGTCAGTATGACTCCGGTCAGGCCGAGGCGTGTGTGGAAGTCGGCGGCGGAGTTGACCGCGTCCTGACCGGTCATGGCGTCGGCAATAAACAAAATTTCTGACGGGTTGAGGAGCTTTTTTAACTGCTCCATCTCGCCCATCAACTCTTCGTCAATGTGCAGGCGTCCTGCGGTGTCTACGATGAGCGTGTCGCAGCCCATGTTACGGGCTTCGCGGCGGGCTTCCTGAGCGAGGCGGGCTACCAGCGCGGGGCCGGGCTTCTCGCCCTTCTGGTCGCCTTCGTAGAGGCGGACTTCGACAGATTTAGCGACGACCTTGAGCTGCTCGCGGGCCGCGGGACGATACACGTCCACAGAGACCAGCATGGGGCGATGGCCGCCCTTTTTGAGCCATGCGGCGAGCTTGCCCGAGGTGGTAGTTTTGCCGGAGCCTTGCAGGCCGGCCATCAGGATGACCGAAGGCGGCTGCGAGGCGAATCTGAAGCGGGCCGTGTCTTTGCCGAGCATGGCGATCAGCTCGTCGCGAACGATCTTGATGACCTGCTCGGAGGGTGAGAGCGCGGTGAGGACCTCGGTGCCAACAGCCTTGACGCGGATCTGCTCGATCAGGTCGCGGACCACGTTGAGGTTGACATCGGCTTCGAGCAGCGCCACACGGATTTCGCGCAGAGCTTCGGCGATGTTCTCTTCGGTGAGCGTGCCTTGGCCGCGGAGAGATTTGAAAGCGCGCTGGAGTTTGTCTGTAAGGTTTTCAAACATAGGTCAGCCTCAAGTGTATCGCGCCACCACCTGCGGTGGGGCCAGACGGCGCTTGCGCGCCATGAGTGTCGTTGCTTTCCTCGCGACGGACTGCCATGGGGTTGCGGCACATCTCGCCGCTTAGAGGGACGAGGAGCTAGAAGCTGACCTTGCGCTCCGGATACCAGGTGAGTTGGATGGTAGTTGTGGTTACGGTCTGCTGGCCGCCAACTTGCGTATAAATCGGGGCCTTCCAGTGCTCGTAAGCAAAGTTACCGTTGATCTCGAAGTCTTTGCCGAGGCGCTTGACGACCTGGAAGTTGATGTCGTTGAGCGTGGTGCCGCCGGGGGCCAGGCAAGGGACACTGTTCGGGCATCCGGGGCTGCCCGCGGGAATGGTTTGGGTGGTGGAACCGGGAATGAAATAGCCGGTAGCCTTTTGACTACGCAACCCTGCCTGGATCCATTCGTTGCCGCTCAGGTGATAGGTAAGCCAGGCTTGACCACCCTTATCCTCACGTCCGATCCAGTCACCGAAGAGCTGACCATTGTTGGTATAGCCCTGTTTCTGAACTCCCTCGTAATACATGAAACGGCCGTAGAGGCTTGGATACGACGGGCCTTGTGGGGGAGCAGGATGGTCCGAGGCGGACGGGTCAGTCGAAACGGCTTCGACGCGCAGGTCTAGCTTGGGAATGCCGGGTACATGAGAGAGATAGAGGCCGGGGCGATAGGCTGCGCGCCGGGGAGCATCGGCGGGTGAAACGTCGTCATGCACCTCCGAATCCGTATAGAGAGTCAACCATTTGCGGACGAAGGGCAGCCGGTAAGAGAAGTCGAAGGCGCCAAACCGCGCGCCTGGATCGTCACGGCCGTTTTTGATTCCAGAGCCGGTGGGGGAAGATGTACTGAAGAAGCTCTTGAGGAAGGTGTGAAGGGTAATTGGCCCGTGACCCTCGCCACCCCAGATCGCGGTCCGCTCGAAACCGAATTCGAGATTCTCAGTAGGCCGGAAGCTTACTTTCTCAACGTGTACCCAGGGATCGCCGGGATTAATCACATTCGCCAAATTCGGCGATGGGTTGGCGACATATGCCGGATTTGGCATGAATGTGTGCCCGTGCAGCCCTCCGATCAGAAAGTCGTAGCGGAAGGGACCAGTGAGCCGGGAGAGCAGCGGGACGTGCAGAGGCTCGATGCGGTTAACGCGGAAAGAATAGAAATTCTCTGCATTGTTCGAGAAAGCCATGCCACCGCCCAATCCAGGTCCAAGCCACTCATCCTGCTTGCCGAGAGAAATTTCATGGTTCAGGAAATGAGCGGAAACGAAGGCCTCGATGAATCGTCCATCGGCGGTGCTGGCGATTGGTCCCATGGGAATGGTGGCCTGGTTGTAAGGGGAGAATGCGCCGCAAAGGTTCGTTGGGGTCCAAGCAACGTTGCCCACGCAGAAGGTCGTGTTATCCACCGTGCTGAGCGCGTTGGCCAGAGCCTGCGAATAGCCGGTAGCCGAAGGCGCCGCCTGAAACTCGCCGCGCACATAGAGCACGAATCGTCCCGCAGATGCATAACCGCTGGCGCCGGAGTAGCTGTTGAAGCCGTTTTCGTAGGGGCGTCCGTAGTCGTTGATGATGGTTGAGCCAAGATGATAGCTGTCGCGCAAAGGAGTGCCGCTGATGCCGCGAGCTATGGTGTAAACCGACTCAACACGGGTGTTGCCTTTAGCCCCAAGGCATGGACCCTCGGCGTCGTTGTGCAGTTCATGCATCAGCGATTCGTAGATTTTCTGAGCCTCGTCGTTGGCTGAACCTTCATCCGCATCGTCGATGCGAGCGCCGGCCTGCTCGATCATGTGGCCTACACTGGCCCGGGTCCAGGGCCTCATGCCAAGAAAAACAGTATCAATGTAGCCGAGCGAGTAGAGGCGCAGCACCGCGGGATACACCCAGCTATCGACCGGGATGTAGGGCGAGCCAAGTACTCCCGGTTCGCAGTCTGGCGCAACGCCGGTGTCTCGGCCTATGGGCGCAGAGTTGGCAGGCGCGGGTGCTTGGGGCGCTGGGGTTTGCGCACGCGCGATGGTGCTGGCAGTCAAGAGGGATAGCACCGCCGCCGTCAGTGTCGCGCCTTCGAGAATAGCAACCATGAAACCACGTTTGCTCAAACTCATATGTCTCACTTTATCACTGGTCTGCTTTGATTGAGCGCACGAAAAAACGCGGCGGAAGAGCAAATCCGCGATCGGTTCCGAATTAGCAATTTATCCCGGCTGCGGTTTCAAAAGCAGCATCCAGTCCCGCTGTGTGGCGGGCGACGACTTTACGCTTCACCTTCGCGCTGAACAGACCCTTGCGGGTGAGGTAATCCTCCATCTTCGTGATGGGATCGTGGGCCCCTGAGCCATCGAATTTGCATTCGATGAGCGTGGATCCGTTGCCCTTGCGGGCGTGGGCGATGGCCTCCGTCGCCACGCGGTAGACCGCTACCACGTCGACTCCGTCGACCGGAATGAAAGGAAAACCGTAGACGTCGGCGGCGCTCTGCTCGACCCCGATTCGCTTCCTCGCAAGCAGAGGCTTGGCCGGAAGATTTGTCGGGCAGACGAAGAGAATGGGCAATTGCTGTGCGCCGGCTTGAATCAGCGCTTCATGGGGAAAGCCGGAATCGCCGCTCGAGAAGACCACGGCGATCTTGCCGTTCTTTTTTTCCTTGTTCTCGATGGCCGCGCCGATGCTCATCTTGAGCTGGGCGGCGGGGGAAGAGCGGCGACCGGATTTCTCGTGTGGACGGATATGGCCTTGAAGAAAGTCGAAGTCGCCGGGCAGCGCAACCACGGTATCCTCGGGCAGCAGGTCGATGGTCACGCCCACAGCCGCCGCTACCTGATCCGCGGCTGAGTTGCCGCGGCATTTCACCATGGTGGAGTAGAGCTGAAGCAGTTTCTCATTTGAAATAAGCGAGAAGCCGTTGTTGCCGGCCAGTGCGGCTGCGTTCCGATCTTTCGTACTGGTCGTCATTGTTGCTGTGACCTCATCGGTTTCTGCGATTGTAAACGGGCGGGGATCAACTGCGTGAAAGACTGAATCATTCTTTTTAATCTAGCCTGTCATGCCCCATGCATCAAAGAAAGAGATTCAAAAAACCTCTTGCCCAATCGGTTCCTTTTCCACCAGCGGCACCCAGAAGCGGAAGCATGCGCCCTTTCCCGGTACGCTCTCAACCTCGATTCCGCCGCCGTGCGCGGCCAGAATCGCGCGGGCGATCGCCAACCCCATGCCAGTTCCCTTCCCTTTTCCAACGCCTTTTTTTCCGCGGTAAAACTTCTGAAAGATGAACGGCTGATCGACGACATCGACGCCCTCGCCATCATCCTCAACGCGGAACTCCAGCCTATCGCCAACCCGCCGACTACCGAGCAGAATGCGACCCCCTGGCGGAGTATGCCTTGCCGCGTTCTCCAGCAGGTGGCGCAGCACGCGGCCCAGCAAATGCGGATCAAACCAGGCGGAGGTGTCAGGATCGTTCGGCTCTTCAACTGCAATCACCACACGGCGCTTTGCCAGCGCCTTGCGCGACTCTTCGACGGCTTGATCGAGCAGCGCGCGCGGATGCTGCGGCACGAGATGGACTTCGACCACGTTGGCGTCGATCTCCGCCATCTCGACGGCTTCGCCAATGAGACGATCCAGCCGCGCGCTCTCCTCATCGACGATGGTGGCCAGTTCCAGCCGTCCGGCTTCATCCAGCCCTTCGCCCTCCACCAGCATGGTGGAGGCGGCGCGTATGGCGGTCAGCGGCGTGCGCAACTCGTGCGTCAATGAGTCGATCAGCGCAGTGCGCAGCCGTTCTCCTTCACGTGCAGCCTCCATGTGGGCCGAGGCCTCGATCGCGGTGGCGCGAGTGAGCGCGATGGCCACCTGTGCGCTGACCGCCGTCGACACCTCGTACGAAAGCCTGGCGGGCCGCAAGCCCAATGCGCCTACCGGCCGCAGCCCCATCATCAGCGTCCTCACCGTGAACTCGCCCGGTATGACCATCGTCGGATTCTCGCCCAGCGTCATGGCCCGCAGACTGGCCAGCATACTCATCGGCAGTTCCCGGGTCGAGGTATGAAACTGGTCTTGATCGCGAACGTAGAGCACCACTCCGTCCAGTGCGAAAATGCGTTCAATCAGGCGGGGCAGGTCCTGGATCAGCCCAGCCGCATCCTCTTGAAGCATCATCTCCTGCGAAAGTTCGTAGAGCCTTTCCACATCCTCGCGGCGCTGCTCGGCCTGACGCGCCTGGCTGCGCGCTCGCTCGGCCACCCGGCCCACCACCGCGCAACTGAGCAAAAACGAGACCATCGCCACCCATTCCTGGCCGCTTGCCAGCCGCAAAGTGCGAAAGGGCGGAAGAAAATAATAGTCGAAAGAAAGTGCGCAGAGCAGCGCTACCCATAGCGACAGCCACATCCCGGCCTGTGTGGCAGCCAGCACCACCAGCACCAGAAACACCATACCCGCGGCAGTCGAGTCGGCGCCCACATAAACCAGCACCGTGCTCGACAACACCGCGATCAGCGTTCCCACGATCCAGTGAAGAATTCCCCGGGATTCAGAAAGCCCTTCCGTGATCTTCATCCCATAAATCATATCCGCATCGCCTTGATGATGTAATATTTTCTGGAAAGAAGAACGACATGCCCGGCAGAATTCTAGTCATCGACGACGAGCCGCAAATTACCCGCGTGCTGCGTGCCGCACTTTCCGCGCAAAGCTTTGATGTACGAACCGCCAACGATCCAGAGGAGGGCTTGCAGGTCTTCAAAGACTGGACGCCCGATCTGGTCGTGACCGATCTGATGATGCCCGGAATCAGCGGCGTCGAGGTCTGTCGCGCCATCCGCGCCCAATCGGCCATTCCAATTCTGGTCCTCTCCGTGCGCGACCACGAGCGCTCCAAGGTCGAGGCCCTCGACGCCGGCGCCGACGACTATGTAACCAAGCCATTCAACACTCAGGAGCTGCTGGCTCGCGTGCGCGCCCATCTGCGTCGCGCCCCGGAGCGGACCACCGCCGCGCTAGAGACCGGCGACTTTGTAGTCGATGCGGTCGCTCACTCCATCACCGTGCTGGGCAAGCCGATTCACCTCACGCCCAAAGAATTCGATCTGCTCCTCCATCTGGCGCGCCAGGCCGGCAAAGTCATCACCCATCGCGCGCTGCTGACCGCGGTCTGGGGAGCGCAATCAGCTCATCAGCCCGAGTATCTGCGCGTCTTTATTGGCCAGTTACGCAAGAAGCTCGAGGCCGAAACCGGCAAGCAATACATCCAGACCGAACCCTGGGTGGGCTACCGCTTTGTTCCCGAAGGCTGGACCGGCAACGAAGAGCAGCAACCAGAACAAAGCCAGTAAACAACACTGGTTGAGGATCATATTTCCCAGGTCCAAACAGCGCGAGCGTGGGCAACCGCAAACCTGTGCCCAAATTATTCATAAGCGAGAGAGAAAACCCTGCACGATTTTCCGCACCCACCCTGATCCTTACGATTTATTTAGGAAATCCTTTTGATAATCAAACAAGGCGAGAGCCAGAATGGTTCTTGAGCAGGCGGCTTCCCTTACGTCCCGCTCCTGAAACTGAGAGACGCTATGCAAGATGTAACGATGTTGCTGTTCACGGTAGTTTTCTTCGGTCTGGCGTTTCTTTACGTCAAGGCCTGCCAGAAGCTGAGGTAGCCCATGCAAATCGACCCGATCACCTTCATCGCCTTGGCTCTGTCCATCCTGCTCTTTGGTTACCTGACCATCACCCTGCTTTTCCCGGAGAAGTTCTGACATGACCACCAATGGTTGGTTGCAGTTCGCACTCTTCTCCCTGATTCTGCTGGCAAGCGTTCGTCCGGTGGGCATTTATATCGCCCGCGTATTGGAAGGTGAACGCACTTGGCTGAATCCGGTCCTTCGTCCCATCGAGCGGCTCATCTACAAGCTGTGCGGCGTCGACGCCGACAAAGAGATGAACTGGCGCGAGTATGCATTTGGCGTGCTGGGCTTTTCCGCCGTCAGCATGCTCTTGACCTACGCCATGGAGCGATTGCAAAACTTCTTGCCGTGGAATCCGCAGCATCTAGCCGCCGTTGGCCCCGATCTGGCTTGGAACACCGCCGCCAGCTTTACCACCAATACCAACTGGCAGTCGTATGTGCCCGAGACGACCATGAGCTATCTCACGCAGATGGTCGGCCTCGCATATCACAACTTCGGCAGCGCGGCGGTGGGCATCGCAGTGGCTGTGGCGCTGATTCGTGGCATCAAGCGCACAACCTCCGGCACCATCGGCAACTTCTGGGTCGACATGACCCGCTCATACCTTTATATTCT
>JBEKWJ010000089.1:0-13760 GCA_049513195.1 Occallatibacter sp. | reverse complement strand
ACAGGGATCAGGGAACAGGAACGTCGCGCGGCTTTGGTTGTTGTTCATATTTTGATGGTGCACCAATGGAGGGTAATTTTCTGTAACCGAAATGACGAAGATGCTTTTGTCCTGCCAGGGACTGGGAATAGAAGGCCTGCGAAAAATGAGCGGAAAACCCTGGGTGAAAGGCGTATATTAGGCGAAACAGGGAAAGGGGCGGACGATGCAGGATTTGATGATCGGAGCCGTGGCAGTTTTTGTAAGCGTGGTGCTTGGCTACTGGCTGGGAAAGAACTCCGGCCAGTCGGAGAAGCGAATGCTTCGGGAGCGTGTGACGGGCCTGGAAGGGGAGAAGGCCGCGCAGGCGATCGAATTGAAGGGATTGCAGGACGGTGTTACGCGGTTGACGGGTGAACTGGGGACGGCAGAAGCGAATGTGGTGGCAGAGAAAAATAAATATACCTTGATGAAAACCGAAATCGAAACGGCCTTTGGCGACATTGCTGCAAAGGCGCTGAGCGCGAACAGCCAGAGCTTTTTGACGCTTGCGAAGCAGGAACTTGGCGGACAGAGCGCCGCGGCAAAGCAGACGCTGGAGGCCAAGGAGCTGGCGATCAAGACGATGCTTGACCCGCTGGGGAGCGCGCTCAAAGCCCTGGATGCGCAGGCTCGCGAGATGGAGACGAAACGCGCGGGCGCTTATTTCGAAGTGAAGACCCTGGTCGAGACTATGCAGAAGACGATTCCTGCGTCGCTGGCCGCGCTGACCATTGAGACGGCACAGTTGATCACGGCTTTGCGCGCCCCGAAGACACGCGGCAACTGGGGTGAATTGCAACTGAAACGCTGTGTGGAATACGCGGGGATGGTGCAGTACTGCTCTTTTTGTGAGCAGGTGACGGCGCGCGACGAGGATGACAAAATGCTGCGCCCGGACATGACCATTCAACTGCCGAATGGACGCGAGATTGTGGTGGACGCCAAGACGCCATTGGATGCATTTCTCGATGCTACGGGAACGGCTGCGGACCCAGCCGCGCAGACGCTTCGATTCACCGCGCACGCACAGCGCGTGAGGGCGCACTTGAAGGAGTTATCGGGCAAGGCTTACTGGAAACAGTTCGAGAAGGCTCCTGATTTTGTGGTTTGCTTTTTGCCCAGCGAGGCGTTGTTCAGTGCGGCGCTGGAGGCTGATCCGTCGCTGATTGAATTCAGTGCGCAGAACCATGTGGTGATGGCGACGCCGACGACGTTGATCGCGTTGCTGCGGGCTGTCGAATTCGGCTGGCAGCAATCGGAGATTACCAAAAACGCTCAAGCTATCCACGAAATGGGTAAAAAGATCTACGAAAAGCTGGTGGTGGCGCAGGGGCATGTTACCAAGCTCGGCAATGCGCTCGGCAGCAGCGTGGATCACTACAACAGGTTTCTCGGGACCATTGAAGGCAAAGGCGGAGTCTTTTCCTTTGGCAGACAGCTAGGCGAGCTGGCTCACTCTGACGGCGAGTTAGCCGAGATTAAGAAGCTACAGCCGGACGTGCGTGAAATGGAATCGCAGGAGTGGTCGCAGCCTGGGCTGGCGCTGGCTGCTGGGGTGGAAGAGAACGGAGAGACAGAGTAGGAGACTGATTGAAGAGTTTCGTGGTTACTTTTCCTCCGAGAAAATTCTTTGTCATTGTGTAGCACATCGGCGTACACTTCTCTCCAATACCAATCACAAAAGATACTGGTGAGCCGATGAATTCGAGATTGAAATCTGTTGCCGGTTCCTTGATTCTGGGAGCGGTAATTGCCTTTGCGCTTGGTGTCATGTGCTTCTACGAAGCTAAGCAGTACGCGGCGCTGGCTCCAAACGAAAGCACAGCGACTGCGCATCTGAATATGCGTTTTCAATCGAACAGAGACAAAGGCTATACGCGCCACAAATGCGAATATAGCTTTAGTGTTGAGGGAGCATCTTATCACGGATATGAGAATTGTCCGCTCCAGAGCGCCGATGATCCGGTGAAAGGGGAGCTTCTGGATTATGCAGGTGTTCTGCTGAATTCAAGCGCAACTGTCTATTACGATCCAGCCAATCCGTCGACGAATAGCCTGACCGAATTCGGCGCGATGAGCGAGCGCGACTATCTCTATGCAGAGCTGGGGATCGGTGCGGGAACCATACTGAGCTTCCTTGTTATTATCGGCGCGTTGATTGTTCCCAGTACAAAGACGGAAGGTGGAAGGAGTGGACGGAAGGGAGGGATCGTCGTCGATGCTGAAGGGACGGTGATTTATCCGGACGAGATTAATTCGGGACGGCAGGAGTCTGCGGATAACTCCAATCAGGCTGGTTCAGTGGAAGAGCAATCGGATGGTTCAGCGAACTACTGATCTGTCGATGGCGGCTGGAGTCGAGGAGAGCGGCGAGGCGGAGCGGGATTGAGAAAACGCGACGGTGAAAGCTTAATTTTTCCCACGCGATTCCGGAAGGCCGCGTAGCAAACCTACTGGATAAAGGCGTATTCTATCTTTCAACAGCCGCCTGAAGAATGGAACACATGTGAGAGTGAGATGGAAGGATTTCGACGGTCGTTGGCTGTTCGTAACGTTTGGTGTCCTTGTCCTCGCCGCCATCGAAATTCATACGGCAATTCAGTTCTCGAACGCCGCGCCAACCGAGAGGACTACGATTGCTCACAATGTAATGATTCACCGCCGATACTTCTTCTTGATCCCAACCTATAGCTGCAGTTACGACTTTCGTGTCGACGACCGATCCTTTAGCGGAAAGGGGGTCTGTCCGGAACTGACTGACTATGATTCGATCAAAGGGGAATTCTCCAATTCCGTTCGCAACTTACCGATGCCGGATGCGACTGTTTATTTTGATCCAGCCGATCCATCAATCCATAGCCTGACAGATTTCAGCGCGAGAAGTGAGAACGAGTATCGAAACGCAATTGGTTGGGTGGGCCTGGGAGTTGTTTTCACTTTGCCTTTTATTCTTCTCATGGCGCTCGGCGCCACGAAGGGCAAGAAGGGCGACAAGATATATGTAGATGCCATGGGCACGGTCATTGATCCGGACGGGGTGGATTTCGACTCAGGGTTTGGCGGGATGCCTGTGGGAGGCAGAAGCGATGACGCGGCGGATGCAGCCGCCCAGGAAAGAGCTGAGAGGGGCGCGAACTTCGCGGCTTCGGATTCGCTGAGAGAGCTATATATCGATGTGATCAAGCATATTCATCCAGATCTGGCTTTGAATGAAGCTGACCGGATTTTGCGAGAGCGATTGACGAAAGATGCGAACGTCGCATTCGAACGAGGTGATGACGCTGCGCTGCGAAGAGCTCTGGAAGACTACAAAGAAGAGGCGGCAAGTATCAATTCACCGCTAGCTCGCTGACTCCGCAAACGCCGCTCGCATCCGCTTCCATGTTGTTTCCAGTTCTTCTGGCAGGATGCGCGTCTCGGCTACTGTGGTCATGAAGTTGGTGTCGCCCGCCCAGCGGGGCATGGCGTGGAGATGCAGATGTCCGGCAACGCCGGCGCCAGCGGCCTGGCCCAGATTCAACCCGAAATTAAAGCCGTGCGGGCGGTAGAGTTGCTGGAGCACCTGCTCGGTGCGCTGCGCGAGATCGATGAGTTCATGCGCGGCTTCGGCGGGCAGCAGGGCGAGGCGGTCGAGATGCGCGTACGGCATCACCATGACGTGGCCAGAGGTGTAGGGGAAGGCGTTGAGGCAGATAAAGCAGTGCTTGCCGCGCAGGATCAGACCGCCGGCGGCTTCGGCTTCATCGGTGCTCATGCCGTTCGCGATGGCGCAGTCGATGGAGGCGATCAGGTTGCAGAAGACGCAATGGTGGTTACCGGGCCAGGCCGAAAGGTGCTCGGGAACGCCTGGGCGGGTGGCGCCGTCGGCAGTGGTGATGTAGGCATAGCGCCAGGGAGTCCAGAAAACGTCCATAGGTGAATTCCGTCTGCATCAGTATAGAAGGTAATTGTGCAGGGAATCTGTCGGGGCGCAACTCCATTGTTTTGCGGGGCGAGTGTGAATTTACGATTGCAATGCGCGGCGGGGCAATTCTGCTGGATTGACGGGGGAAAGCGGCCGTTGCTACACTGTTGAAGTAGCTTACTGCGCGGATTCCAGCAGCGAGTTGCGGCCGCCCTCTAGCATCCATTGCCTGCCGGGTGATTCCCAAGGAGATTAAGACGCCTTCCACGTCCGCCCAAACGGCCGGAGGGATTGTCCCTTGTGAAAGCACTTCGGACACAGGCGCATGTTTGCAGGCAGGGAAATGGCCCCGGCATCCCTTCTTAACGGCAATCGTGAGAGAGGGAGCACACCCAGCGGCGGCAGGTTAGAGTCGCGGGAGCAAGGAATCCCGGAGCTGGCAGTGATGGCAAACGTCCTCAATCCTGAAACCGAGAGTACAACCCTGAACACCGAATTGGAACTCCCAACCCTCGAACCTGCGACGGAGCACGAGCAGCCGTTGCCAGAATCCACGTCCAACCCCGAGACCGCCGAAACCGTCGATATTTCCGCGCTGGACGCCGATGCCCCAACCGAGCCTGTAGCTGAGGCCGTGAACCCGGTGGAAGCTGTTCAGTTAGAAACAACTGGAGAGGCCGCATCGGCTGAAGCGCAGGCAAGTCCCGAGATCAAGAGCGAGGCTGTTGCCGAAACGGCGCCGCGGTCCAAAGGCAAAGCTTCGCACGCCAAAGATGCAGCACATTCTGCTGTCAAAGCGACTACGCAAGTGAAGACCGAGACGGATGCGGCGACGTCTGCGCCCAAGAAGACCGAGGCGCACACCGAGCACAGTCTGGATCACATGGATGACTTCTCCGCTGCCCTGGAGGCTTTTGAACGCGAGCAGGCTGCTGAGGCAGCTGCCGTTGAAGCCTATGGCGACAAGATCGTCTCCGGTACGGTGATCAAGCAGACGGAAAAGCACCTGGTCATCGATGTGGGCCTGAAGTCCGAGGGGCTGGTGCCGCTCGAGCAGGTTACGGATCATGAAGGTGTGGTGAAGTTCCAGCCCGGCGACGTGATCGAAGTGGTGATCGAGCGCGAGGAGCCGGAAGGCGGCTACCTGGCGAGCTACGAGCGCGCGCAGCGGTTGCGCATCTGGGATGTGATCGAGAAAGCCGCCGCCGACAAGACGCCTGTCATGGGCACGGTGGTGAGCCGCGTCAAGGGCGGCGTGACTGTGGACATTGGGCTGAAGGCGTTTTTGCCCGGCTCGCAGTTGGAGATTCGCCCGGTTCGCAATTTGGACGGCTACCTTGGCCAGCAGATTGAAGTGCGGGTCATCAAGCTGAACAAGAAGCGCGGCAATGTTGTGGTCAGCCGCAAGGAAATTTTGGAAGAAGAGCAGAACGCCAAGCGCTCGACGACGCTGGATCAGTTGGGCGAAGACGCGGTGCTGACGGGCACGGTAAAGAACCTGACCGACTACGGCGCGTTCGTTGACCTGGGCGGCATTGACGGCCTGTTGCACATTACCGATATGAGTTGGGGACGGCTGACGCATCCCCGCGATCTGGTGAATGTGGGAGACGAGATTCAGGTCAAAGTACTCAAGTTCGACCGGGACAAGCAGCGGGTTTCGTTGGGCTTCAAACAGCTGACGCCTGACCCCTGGCTGGACGCAACGGAGCGGTACCCGGTGGGCGCGCATGTTCATGGACGCGTGCTTTCGGTGACCGACTACGGCGCGTTTGTCGAGCTGGAGCAGGGCATTGAAGGGCTGGTTCACCTGTCGGAGATGACCTGGTCGAAGCGCCTGAAGCACCCCTCTAAATTGGTGAAGCCGGGCGACGAAGTCGAGACCGTTGTGTTGAGCGTGAATCCGGCGGATCGCCGAATTTCGCTGGGCATGAAGCAGTTGCTCGACAACCCTTGGGAGAATCTGACCGAGCGTTATCCGGCGGGGACGATTGTCGAGGGCCGCGTGCGGAACCTGACCGACTTCGGCGCCTTCATCGAGATCGAAGATGGCATCGACGGATTGGTACACGTCTCGAACCTGAGCTGGACCAAGCGCGTCAAGCATCCTTCTGAGATTGTGAAGAAGGGCGAAAAGGTGAAGGCTGTTGTTCTGGGCGTTGAGCCGCAGAATCGCCGCCTCTCGCTGGGCATCAAGCAGCTGCAGCCGGACGTGTGGGAGAGCTTCTTTGCGACTCACCGCGTGGGCGACCAGGTGCATGGCAAGGTGCTGCGGACGGCGCAGTTTGGCGCATTTGTCGAGATCGCGGAGGGCGTGGAGGGTTTATGCCACATCTCAGAAGCGGGCGACGAGGGCGGCGGATCGAAGCTGGAAACCGGACTCGAGCACGAGTTCAAGATCATCAAGATCAATGTGGAAGAGAAGAAGGTGGGCTTGAGCCTGCGCGCTGTGGGCCAGGAAGCCAGCCGCGCACAGGTAGAGAGCTACAAGAAGGAAGCCCACAAGGCTCCCGTCTCCAGCTCAACCACAACTCTTGGCGATCTGATCAACTGGAAGAGCGAGAAGAGCGAAAAGAGCGAGTAATACGGCGCTTTTTCGGGCAAGATGCAGAACGGCCACCTTTCGGGGTGGCCGTTCTGTGTTGGTGCAATCGCAGCCCGGCCTCGTCGTGAATCGTTCTTTGAATTGGAGCGGAGACCATACCGTCCGTTCCGCATCTATTGGTGAGGAGGCATCTGTGAAAATTCTTACCAGCAAAGAGCGGGCTAGCCGGAAAGGCCCGGCGGAGTGGTTTACCGGGAATGTCTGGATCGATGAGATTGTGGTTGGGGCCGAGCCTTCGCACTTGCGCGCATTCAGAGTCAGTTTTGAGCCAGGCGCGCGCACCGCTTGGCATACGCATCCCATTGGGCAGGTCTTGCATGTGCTGACTGGCTCAGGCCTGGTGCAGCTCGAGGGCCAGCCGGTCCGCGAGATTTATCCGGGGGATACGGTGATGATTGCTCCCAACGAACGCCACTGGCACGGTGCCGGCCCCAGGAATTCCATGGTGCATCTCGCTCTGCAGGAAGCCGATGCGCAGGGCGTTGATGTTGCGTGGCTCGAGCCTGTGACTGATCAGGAGTACTCCGGCAAATAAGGCGTCAAGCACGGAAGCCATTTGCCGATCCCCGGATCATTTTTTATTCGCCGGAGCCACTTGCAGAATTGCCGTTATGGAATCGCGAATCACAAGAGACAATTACCTCAGGGGCTAAAGCCCCGCTCATTTCAAAGCACTTACGGCACGACTAAAGTCGTGCCCTGACGCTTCTTGCATTCCTCTTTTGAAGTCGCACCCTGACGCTTCTTGCACTCCTCTTTTGAAGTCGCACCCTGACGCTTCGTGCATTCCTCTTTGAAGTCGCACCCTGACGCTTCGTGCATTCCTCTCTTGAGTTGCACCCTGACGCTTCTTGCATTCCTCTTTTGAAGTCGCACCTTGACGCTTCGTGCATTCCTCTTTGAAGTCGCACCCTGACGCTTCTTGCATTCCTTTCTGAATTTTGCGCGTAGCTCAAGGATGAGAGACGACGCCGATCGAATCTCAAAAATAGAGAGAGTCGCTAGCGATTGAGTTCTCGGCCGTTGCCAATGCGCACCACCGGAATGCGAACCAGTTGTTCTTGACGCTGGCCATGAATCGGTATTTGCCGTGTCCATTCAGCAATGGGCTGTGCTGCCAGCGATGGTAGTTTATTGGGAATAGGTGGGCAATGGTTTGCACATTTCCGATGATTCTGCCGCTCACGTTGCTCAATCAAAAGAGATTCAATTGGCGCTTGACGTGCATTGACCACAGTGGATTTTCTGTGGACTCAGCGCCGGCTCTCTGTGAAGCGCCGGGCATGCGTGAGGGTGTCGGCGCGTGCGTGGGGTTCATGGACTACCATCAGAGAAGGCTTCGGAGTTCTGGAACCACACTTTGGCGGAGAGGAGATTGTCCGATGAGCGGAAGAGTTTTCGGATTGTTTCTTCTCGCGGCTCTTCTGCTGCCGGTGGCGGCTCAAGCTGATTCGGTTTCGCCCGCATGGGAGTTTTCTTCGATTGGCACCGACGGCAACAATGGCGCCGGTGATTCGCTCGGCGAAGTATTCACAGTGGGAAGCCAAAATATCACGGTCGATTCCCTGGGCTACTTCTTCGATTCCTCCGCGGGAATGACGGAGCAGCATCCGGTCGCAATTTATGATGCGAACGGCAATCTGGTGACCTTTACAATCATCACCAGCGCTTCGACGCCCGATACCGCGGATCATTTTCTCTTCAACGAGGTGATTCCGGTTACACTGCTGGCCGGCGAAACCTACGTGATTGACGGGGCCAGTGGCGTGATCGACCCCTTTGCATTTGATGACAATGGATTCACGGTCTCGGCGGCCATCACGGTATTGGGAGATAACTACAGCGCAGACGGCGGCTTGAGCCCCGATGATACCGGCGTTATCCCAATCAATGACGTGAATGATGGCTTTTGGGGAGCGGACTTCGGCAGCGACAATTCTCCGCCTCCAGTGCCGGAGCCCGGCAGCCTTTTGTTGTTAGGCAGCGGATTGGTGGCGATGGCCGGGGTCATCTCACGCAAGCGGGCCTGAAGACTCACTCGAATTTCCGGATTAAAAACGGGGCTGGTTTGGCACGCAGAGGCCGAATCAGCCTCGTTTTTGCAGAGTCATGTTTTTCGTGGAGCGGGGCACCCTGATCTTGTTTTATTCCTGAAAACTTTCTCGAACTCACTTACGCCCGAGCTGCCTGAGAACAACGACGATGCTCAGTGCCGTCAGCACGCAGACCAGAGCCACCAGAAAGACGCTGGAATAGCCAAAGCTGGCAATCACGATGCCCAATGAGCCTGTGAGAAAGAAGGAGACGTCGGAAAATGCTGTGTAAACGCCCAGAGCGGCTCCGCGATTGTTGATGGGAACGCGCTTGACGACTTCGACGCCGATGGCTGGAAAGACCAGCGAAAAGCCAAAGCCGGCCAGTGCCGCTCCGCCCAGGGCCATCCAGGGAGTGGAAGCACGCCACAACAGAAGCAAACCCAGCGATTCAACCGAAAGGCAGGCCGTGGCCACCGGAAATCCACCAAATCGGTTGATGGTCTTGATAAAGAGCAGCCGCGCGAGAATGAAGGCCAATCCGAAGGCGGTCAGACAGAGAGCCGCGCCGCTCCAGTGGCGGTCGAGGTAGAAGAGGGTAACGAAGGTGGCCAGCACGCTGAAACCAATGCCGCCCAGGGCCAGACTCATGCCATGTGGCGCAACGCGGAACATGACGTCGCGGAGGGGCAGGTGCTCGCCGGGGATGACCTTGACCGGGCTTTTGCGACTGGCCACCGTGAGGCTGAATGCGCCAATCAGCATCGTCAGGATTCCCAGGGAGGCCAGCCCCCATTGGGGATTCTTCCACAGCGATTCAAGAGCTACGCCGAGTGGAGCTCCCAGAGCCATTGCGCCGAAGGTGGCAATGCCATTGAATGAAATGACCTTGGCCATGTTGACGTAGCCGGCGCTGGTGATTCCCCATAATGTGGAGCCGGTTGAGCCGAGGCTCTCACCTACGCCCAGAACCAGGCGGCTCAGCATCAGCGCGCAAAGGCAAAGCCAGGGAATCGAGTGGAGGGTTGCGGCGACAATCAGCAGCGCTCCGCTGGTGGTGCAAGCCCCCATCCCCCACAACACCGAGACCTTGGCGCCGGCGCGATCGCTGATGCGACCGGCCCAGGGGCGGCTGACGAGCGTGGCAATGTACTGAATGCTGATGACGAATCCCGCGAGCGCCGCGCCAAAGCCCATGCGCAGATGTACATAGGGCGGCAAAACCGCGAGCGGAAGTCCGATCGAAAGATAGACCACGAAGGTGAAGTAAACGAAGCCAACAATGTGCCATGTGCCGCCGTTGTTGACGACGGGGGGCGATGCTGGAACGCTGGCTGCGGCAGAAGAGGGCATGAGGTTCAGAGTGACCTATGAAGTGGTATGACCACTTCAATTATAGCGGAGATTATGTGCGCCGGTGGTGGATGGAGTGAGGAGGACTTAGACTGAAGTTATGGCGTCCACCTTTCACGTGGAGCATTTCGGTTGCAGGTCGGCGCGCGCGGATGGCGAGGCGGTGAGCGACCGGCTGCGCGCGGCGGGACTGTGCGAGCGTGAGCCCTCTGCGGCGGATGTGGTGGTGGTGAATACATGCAGCGTGACGGCGGAGGCTGATCGGGCGGCGCGGGCGTTCATTCGCCGGGCGCACCGGCTGAACCCGGCCGCACAGATTGTGGTGACCGGCTGCTATGCGCAGCGTGCGCCGGAGGAGCTGGCGAGCCTGACGGGTGTGGCTGGCGTGGTGGGCAACAGTCACAAGGGGCTGGCGCCGGAGATTATTCTGGGGCTGTTGGGGCGCGCGGAGCCGCGGGAAGACAGCGAGCTCATAAAAATCCAGACGGCGCAAGCTGCTTCTACCCCGATATGGGTGGATGACCAGTTTGCCCATTCATTTCTGGAAGGGGCGCAGGTGGTGCCCGGCGCGCAGACCCGGCCGAATCTCAAGATTCAAGAAGGGTGCGGGAATCGCTGCACCTTTTGCGTCATCCCGTCTACGAGAGGTTCATCCAAAAGCCTGCCCCGCGCACAGGTTCTGCGGCAGGTCGAGGGGTTTGTGGAGGCCGGGGGCAACGAGTTGGTGCTCTCGGGAATCAACCTGGGGCGATGGGGGCGAGATTTTTCTGCTGCGGGGCGCGCTTCGCTAGCAGGGCTGGCGCGGGAGATCTTCGAGAAGACGGAATTGCCTCGGCTGCGGCTCAGCTCGATTGAGCCGATGGATTGGAATGGGGAGTTGATTGGGCTGATGAGCGAGTTCGGCGGCATCCGGCTGGCGCGTCACGCGCACTTGCCTTTGCAGTCAGGCTCGGATGCGGTGTTGCGGCGAATGCACCGGCGTTATCGGCCGTGGCATTATGCGGAGAAGGTGGATGCGTTGATGCGGGCCGCGGGTGCGGAACTGACGCTGGGCGCGGACGTGATGGTGGGCTTTCCGGGCGAGACCGATGCCGAATTCGAGGAGACGCTGGCTTTGGTGCGATTGCTGCCCTTCGGCTATCTGCACTTGTTTCCGTTTTCGCCGCGACCGGGAACGCCGGCCTGGTCGCTGCACGCCGAAAAGCCAGTTCCAGTGGAGGCGGTCGACGAGCGCATGAAGGAACTGCGCGCCTTGGCTGCAGAGAAAAGCACGACGCATCGTAGTCGTTTTGTAGGGAAGGAACTGGAGGCCATCACTCTGCACATGCCAACAGAAATTGCGGCCCGGGGTAGGAGCATGGCGCTGACCGAGAATTTTTTGCCAGTCGAGTTGGTGGGATTGCACGAGGCTAACCGGCTGGTGCGCGTGCGGGTGACTGGGTTGACCGCAGATGGGGTGATCGAGGCAGAGCGGGTGGAAGCGGCTCAATACGAAGCGACGGCGATATCCGTCTTGGCAAAATCGGTGCCTTTGAAGAGCAACTCTTCGCCGGTTTCCTTGGCCAGAGCGTAGCTCATGCAATCGCCGAAGTTGAGTTGCGCGGGATGACGGCCTTTTCCGTAGCGCCTGAACGCCTTTCTTGCCAAACGCGCCTGAGTTTCTGTGAAAGATTCGATTTCGATATGGAATCGCGCGACCAACAGGTCCAAAGCACGTACGCCATCTTCCCCTTTTCGCGATTCCAAGATCATCGAAGCCTCCAGCAGGCCGGCGGACGACATCCGGCAAACGGCACTTTTGGCGATGGCCACATCGAAAAGATGGCCTTCTGGCTCCTCAAGCAGCATGGCGACCATGACCGACGGGTCGATGATCATGAAGGGAGCCCGTTCTCGTCCCAGCTCATGATTTCGTCGTCGGTGCGCGTGTCCAAGACAGGCAGTGAAGCGCAATGATGACTAATGGCTCTGACATCTTCAAGCAGAGCGTTTAGATTAGACTGCTTCCTTTGCTCGCGGGCAAGACGCTCGCGCATTGCGACGATCACCGCAACCGTAATAGACTCGCCGGTGGCGGCGGTGAGTTGGCGCGCCAAGCGGTCTGCCTCAGGGGCTTTAATGCTAAGGGGCATGGTACCTATACTCCTATTTGTCTACCTATATTGATCATAGCATGATCGTGGCTTCTAGCCGACAATTTGCTCTTCGGGAGTGAGTGATATTAACCAGATTACGGAAATGAATGGGCCAGCCTCCGTCCCGGTCTGATTTTGGCAAAGCGGGCGAGAATTCGTCTTAAACCCTTTGTTCAGCCGAGCCGGGCCAATGCTATACTCAGGTTGCGTTCGTGGTCCCGCGGCGATTCCGGCAGAACCGGGAGGCGGGCAGCGACAACTTCTGGAGGAGCACCATCGCACTCGACAAACGTTCGGCCAAGTCCTTTATCCGCATCAACGAAAAGATTCGTGCACGCGAAATCCGCGTCATCGACGAAAACAGCGAGCAACTGGGAATTCTTCCGCCTTTTGAGGCGTTGAAGATCGCTCGGGAGCGTGGCCTTGACCTGGTCGAGGTGTCGCCCAACGCGGTACCGCCGGTCTGCCGCATCCAGGATTACGGCCGCTTCCTCTATGAAAAGGAAAAGAGCGACCGGGCCGCCAAGAAAAAGCAGAAAGTGATCGTGGTCAAGGAGGTCAAGTTCTCCGTGACCGTGGACGAGCACGATTACCAGACCAAGAAGAACCAGGCGGTGCGTTTCCTTGTGGACGGCGACAAGGTGAAGGCGAGCTTGCGCTTCCGTGGGCGGCAGATGGCCCACCGCGAACTGGGCTATGCGATCATCAACAAGCTGATCCAGGATATCGGGGAGGCGGGAATCGTGGAGTTCATGCCGCGCATGGAAGGCACGATTCTGCACGCGATTATTGCGCCGTCGAAGAAACAGGAAGCGCCCAAGCCCAAGCCCGCGGCCCCGCCGCAACCGTAGCACAGCCACCATTCCAGGCTGGTTCGAGCCAAAAGCGCGGGCGTTAGTTGCCTTTGTCAATGCAGGCTGGCGGGAAGACTCCTACTCCCTGCCGCCTGCTTTGATCAGCCGGTCGTGAATCGCGGCTCCAATGCCATCGGGCGGCGGCAGTGGGCAGAGGATGACCGTGCAGCCCTCGTTGTCCAGCGCCCGCAGGCCCGCGTAAAGATTCCGCGCCAACTCTTCCGGCGCCGCCCACCTTCCCCATGGGACTACCGCCACCGCTCCGACTGGCGCGGCTACATCAGCCGGCAGCATCACTCCGACCTGATCTTCGGGAAGGCTCTGCACGAACCGGGCAAGCCTGTCTTCAATCTCCCCGAGATCGCCTTCGATCAGCAGCAGCCGCGCCCTGGGCGCATAATGCCGCAGGCCCATGCCCGGTGAGGGGAGCGTCGTTCGTGGCTTGGCTTGCTGGGCCCCGCTATCGCGGAAGAGGTCGACCGCTCCGGCAGTGTATCGAATCTGGACACTCGTGACC
This sequence comes from Occallatibacter sp., assembly GCA_049513195.1. Lineage (GTDB taxonomy): Bacteria > Acidobacteriota > Terriglobia > Terriglobales > Acidobacteriaceae > Telmatobacter. Next base: position 338 of record JBEKWJ010000089.1, on the reverse strand, counting down.
GCGCCGGGGCGGTAAATCATCATCGGGGTCTGGCAGGGGTCCAGCACCGTGGATTCGACCCCGCAATCTGTTGGCCCTGCATCGAGTACCGCATCAATGCGTCCGTCGAGATCCGCGAGCACATGTGCCGCGGTCGTCGGGCTGATGTGGCCAAAGAGATTGGCGCTGGGTGCGGCCACCGGAACCCCGGCTCGCCGAATCAACTCGAGCGCCACCGGGTGCGCCGGCATCCGTACCCCCACTAGCGGACGCCCAGCCGTCACGATATCCGGGACAGCCGCCGTTCTGGGCAGCAGCAGCGTCAGCGGACCGGGCCAGAACGCCTTCATCAACTTGCG
>JBEKWJ010000088.1:0-13774 GCA_049513195.1 Occallatibacter sp. | reverse complement strand
AGCGCACGTGCAAAGGCTAGAACCGTTCCGGCCAGCACACCCGGCGCAGCCATCGGCAGCAGCACTCTGCGAAAGACTCTCCACTCCGAGGCTCCAAGCGTGCGAGCGGCATCGAGAAGATTTGGATTTACCTGTTCAAATGCGCCGAGGGTGGTGCGATACATCAGCGGAAAAGCAACGACGGTCGCGGCAATCACCGTTGCTGGCCACGAGAACACAATCACGATGCCAATCTGTTCCAGTGCATGGCCGATCAGGCTGCGCCTTCCGAGCAGCAGCAGCAGAAAGAAACCGACAACAGTCGGAGGGAGAACCAAAGGAAGCGTAAGAAGGCCGTCGATCCACGCGCGAAGGCTGCCGTGTACGCCATACATCAGCCTTGCAGCCAACATTCCCAGAAAGAACGTCGCCACCGTTGCCACGCAAGTAGTGGCCAGCGAGATCCACAGCGGCGAATAATCGATGGGCAGTGTCACGGTGCTGCTATTGTAAACCCGTGTTTCACAAAGATCGCTTGAGCTATCGGAGTGCCGAGAAACTCGACGAACCTGCGCGAAGCCTCTTCGTTGCGGCTCCCTTTGACAACTGCCACGGGATAAACGATTGGGTCATGCGCGGATTCCGGAGCTGTGGCCACTACGCGAACTTTCCCGGAACCTTGGGCGTCGGTCGCATATACTAGGCCTGCATCGGCATTGCCGGTTTCTACATAAGTCAAAACCTGGCGGACATCTTTCCCTAACACAAACTTTGCGCTGAGCTGTTCCCAAAGATGAAAAGACAAGAGTGTTTGCTTGCCATATTGGCCCGCCGGAACGGAGGCCGGATCGCCGAGCGCAATGAGCCGGATTGATTTGTCCTTAAGTCCCTGAAAATCGCGAATTCTTGAATCGAGCGGTGCGATCAGGACTAGCGTGTTTTGTAGCAGATTGCGACGCGTCCCAGCAACGATCAGCCCTTTTGCCTCCAAATCGTCCATCGGCTTGGCTGCCGCAGCGATGAAGATGTCCACAGGCGCGCCCTGATCGATCTGCGCGGCCAGCGTTCCGGAGGAACCGAAGTTATTGGTGAATTCGACATTCACATGGGTGTGCTTGTAGGCATCCTCGATCTCGGCGATCCCATCCTTTACGCTGGCTGCGGCGGAAAGGGTCAGCTTTGTCTGCGCCGAACCATGACTCCCACAGACCAGCGCGGCGCACACAGCAACTGATAGAGCGCTGCAAACCCACGATGGCCTCTTTTTCTCCGGCTCATTTGAATTTTCGCGTGACCTCAACTCAAATTCCTTTCCCGATACTTTTCTGGGCGGTTCTCGACTAACCCGACGCGGGAACGATCAGAAGGCGAAACGACTACCGACTGTCGGAGCAAGGTTATTGTCGCTTAAAAAGGGAACGCCGGGGCCGTGAGGAATGGCGATGTCCAGTCCGCCGCTTACAAAGGAATACGCCACTCCGGCAAAAGTGTCGAAACGCTTGGTGAAGTGATGATCCAAATAAAGCGACCCCTCATTGAGGGTGCCCGCGCAGGAAGCGCGCATATTACCGATACTGGGGTTGGTCGAGCAGGTCGACGGAATACGGAAGTCGTTCTGCCGCTGTTGATACCAGGCGAATGTGACGTCGGTCTTCTTACGGTAGGCATACTTCGCGCCTGTCCACCAGATCTGCACCAGCTTTTCAGAATCAAGATTGTTGTCTTCGACCCCGCTTAGGAAATAACCGCCCTGGTCCGAGGCGCCAACGCCCAACGGGTTCGCCGGGTTATTCTGCCAGATGTATTCGTAGCCGGCAAAAACCTTGAACGAGTCCGACGAATACTTGGCAGCGGCCATCACTGCGTTGTTGTCGGTCACGATGCCATATAGGGTGTTGCTCGTGGCAATCAGATTGGCCCCGGTAATTTGGTTTGTATTGATGCTATCCGTGGTCGACTGATATGGAGCCGCCGGACTTTGAGGCCCCAGCAGGGGGTTCAATACGCTGATCGCCTGATTGTAATGTTGGAAGACGAGGTCGGCGAAGAACTTGCCGGCTTTTCCGCCGCCGTCGAAACCATAGGCGTTGTTATGCGCCGCCTCCGGCGTACAGTTGGCGGCAGTCCAAGTTGCGGAGGCCGAGTAGCAGCCGGCAGATCCATCGGCGAATTTATACATCGCGCCGAAATGGGCCGGGCCATAGGTGAGGCGATACTTCACGGCGTCGTCCCAACGGCTGTCTTCGGTGTCGCCTCCGCCAGCCATCGTGCCGTTGTACCCGATGTAGGAAAAGGCATAGGCGCCGCTGGCCGGATCGTAAAGAAGCATTGCGTCGGTGCCGAGGGAGCGCTGACGACCGAAGGTCAGCGTGCCGACATGCTCGGACGATATGCCGCCATAGATCTCGTCATTGAAGGGTTGGCCCGCGCGAGCGCCGTCGATGGCTATCGAATAACTCGCCCTGGGAAGGCCGTTGTTGATGATGTCGGTCTCCGACGCGTTGGCAAGCAGGCCGGATTGCGGATTGATGCCAGTTGAAGCGTTGAACACAACGGACCAGCCAGGCAGAAATTCCTCCTTGCCCCTGATGCCCAAACCCGTTTGCTGCAAATTGTTCGGTGCAATGAGAAATCGATGTTGATAGCCATTTCGGTTCACCAGAGACTCGCCTTCATAGTTATAGCCGTTTTCCGGCAGGCCGTGGCTGACCCATCCGACGCCGACGTCATATGCACCGTACAGCGTGATACCGTGCCAGGTCAGCGCGCAATCGGCGGTGGCGAACTCGTGGCCGCTTGTGCAGGGATCGGGGGTCTTCGGCGGCATCTTAGTGTCGGCAGTGGCGCCCTGACCGAACGCAAGTGTAGATGAGAAGCAGAGAATCACCGCGGCAACAAACAACTTCGCCTTGCTCATATTTCCTCCAAAAATAATAATGAGTGCTTAGTAGTTGTAATTTAACCACGACAGAGACGTGGTTACAATAAGGAACGCATAAAGAATCGCAGCAATTCCCTATAGCCGCAAAAATAACAACGGCGAGGGTTTGTGGCGAGGACGGGAGAATTCGAAAAAAGGAATCGATGAAAGCACAGAGTGAAGCGAGGCACCCAGGAAGTGTGGTTCCTGGAAAGCCTTGCGGCGCATGCGCGGCGCAACAGTTGCAGGGAAGACCGTCTAAACGCCTATCATTACGTTTGACGCCTTCACTATTGCGCTGACTTTGTCGCCTTGCATCAGACCGAGCGCGTGCACGCTCTCCTTGGTGATCGACGCGATGACGGTAGCGCCGCCGGCCAGTTTGATAGCGACCTCGCTGTTAACCGCTCCATCATGGGAACTGATCACTTCGCCTGCCAGCACATTGCGAGCGCTCAGTTTGGCGCCGTCCACACCCTTACCGACGATCACTTCGTTGGCTTTAACGATCGCGTAGGCTGTCTTGCCCTGCACTAGACCCAGTGAATCACTGCTGGAGTTTGTAATGATAGAGACAATGTGCTCACCACCCGTCAAGGCAAGAGTGACCTCAGCGTTGACAGCTCCCTTGATGACGTTCTGCACCTTGCCCTCAAACACATTTCTCGCACTGATCTTCATGTCGGTCCTCCAGTCAGTTGCCGGGTTGGCGGCGCATCGCTATGGGATGCCTCTTCTGGAATCAACAGTACCACAGACGGTATCCAGTGGGCGGGACCGGTCTGTTCACTCGCTGCCCGCTCTTCCTAATTCAAAGCGATCATCTGCCAAGACTTTCGATCCAGATTTGCCATTCAACCAGCCAGCACGGGATTGGTCGAAGGAATCAAAAGCTGGAACGTAGGGTTTGATGTCGAGTAGCGGCGTTCCGTCCAACATATCCACGTCGGCGATATACAAGCAGTTCTGCTCGATATGTAGGAGGCGAACGACAGAAATACCAATGTGATTGGGCCGGACTGGGGAACGTGTGGCGAAGACGCCTCGCTCGGTCGTGTCCAGGTAGGGGCGAACAACCAACTGCACTTCTGAGGCACGATCGAGCAGGTAAATCAACCACAGCCTGTCAAAGCCTTCCAGATCACGCAGCCCCAAGATCAGATCTGGAAGCAGTTCGACGACACCCTCTGTGCCGTTGCCGGCTACGCCCTGAATTGGGGTTCCTTGTGCATGTTTGAAGGGCGTGCGAATTACGCCAATAGGTGCAATTGCCAGACTCTTGGCACGAAGCCCCGATTCCCTCTTGTGCATTTTCCCTCGTATCCGTATCATGAGTCGCGTATAGAGTACAGGTTATGCTGCCACGAGGCACGGATGCAATCAATCGAAGTACAAACGAATCTTGCGCAATTGAGAACCAAACGGGCGATCTCCGCAGCGAATTTGGCTGCGGAAGCGGGCATCAGCCGCCAGACGATTCATGCCATTGAAGCTGGGCTCTATGTCCCCAATACAGCGGTGAGTCTGAAACTGGCTCGAATCCTCGGCACGACGGTCGAGGAATTGTTTCAGCTTGAGCCTGAGCAGGAAGTGCTTGAGGAGACTGCTGAGGTTTTCATTCTCGGTGAGGTGGCTTCGCTGCAGAAGGGGCAGCCGCTGAGAGTGGCAAGCGTCAATGATCATTTGGTTGCCGTGCCACCCGATCCGGCGAGTTGGGGCCTGCAGCCGACTGATGCCATTCTTCTTGCTCCCATCCGTGCCGGAAACGGCGGCGTCAATGCGAAGGTTCGGCTCCTTGGCAATGGATGGAAGAACCCAGGACGCATCCTTCTCGCTGGTTGCGATCCCAGTGCATCGTTGCTCGCGCACTCGCTTGAACGACAGGGCTTTGAGCTCATTATCGCATATGAAAACAGTTCGCATGCCACTGATTTGCTTCAGGAGGGACTGGTTCATGTCGCCGGCACACATTTGGCAGAGAAGGCGAGCAACAAGGCCGATCTATTGCCGATCAGCAAGATGTTTCCTCGCAATTCTATTGCTGTCCTCTCCTATGCGATGTGGAAGGAAGGACTGATCGTCGCTCAGGATAACCCTAAGAAGATAGCAGGCATTGTAGATTTATCACGAAAGGACATTCGCATCACAAATCGTGAACCCGGTGCAGGCTGCCGCCGCTTGTTGGACGATCTGCTGCGGAAGAATCGAATTGCAAGTGACAAGGTCCGAGGCTACGACCGAATCACGCTAGGACAACTTCCCGCCGCACGTCTGGTTCAGAATGGAGAGGTGGACTGTTGCATCGGCACACAGGCCGCTGCGGCTTCCATGGGCCTAACCTTCCTTCCACTCGCGGAGAAACCCTACCTCTTGGTGCTCCGCCGTGCGCACCTTACGCTGCCGCCGGTTCAGGCACTGATCGAGACGTTAGGCCGAAGTGCGTATCGGCGCGAGGTGGAAGCTTGTGTCGGCTACGACATGCGCATGGCCGGCGACAGGCTGGTCTGAAGTCCAGCAGCGTTATTTCATTTGAAGTGTTCTAATGCGACCGCTAGTGGTGCGAACTAAACGATCGACGCGGAACAACCTCCCGATTGCCGTACAATCTGCTCCAACTTTGAAGCGATGTACACTTCTTTGCCTGTCTTCTTTTCTCTTTCCCCCTCACGGTTAGGTTCGTTGTAGCTCATCCTGATTTAATCTCTCCTTTTTGTTCACGCAATGAATCCAATATGCCCGTACGCGCAAACCGTGCGTGAAGTTCTGGGAATACAGTCAGTTAGTGCATTGACTCGTGATACATATCTGATGTATCCTATATCATGAGAGGACCGAAAGATGGCCCCACCAAAAAAGACAACTGCTAGACCGAAGCGCAGAATTGTTGCTCCCGCAGGGAAGCGCACTCAGGTCCGGCTCACGGTGGATTCCAAATTCACCAAGACTCATTTCACCCAACTTTTTGCCGTATTGAAAATCCGCAACAAGAACGCCTTGGCCGAACACATCATCATGAACTTCAAAACCAAGGCTGCACAGGCGCAGATTCTGGCGTTTTACAACGGTCCGTGGTTGGACATTCCGTTTCAAAGTATCGACACCTCCTTTGTATTCCCGTTAACCCACGAGATTGCCGATGAGTTGGAAAGAGTTGGCGGAGAGATTCTCGGTGGCGTGAACAAGTCCAAGACGTTTCGCGTGATGGTGGCCTACTTCGCAGCCGTCTATAAGCTCAAGACTTCAGTCCAATCCACATTCGCATAGTCTCGTCAGGGCATCTTGCTGACGGCGACCGCATATCCGCGATCATAAGCTACCTGCCGCCTCTTTCCTGCTGGCCTTGGCGCGGATTCGCCAGACGTTGAAGATGGCGCAGGGCGTGTTGCATCTCCGGGTCAGTGAATTGGACGGAGATGCCCTTATAGTTGAAATCTTCGTCTTATATTCGCCTATAATCTCTCCATGTTCAACATACCAACCTCCGGCGTTCATTCCTTCGTGATTGCCTGCAAAGGCTGCCACGAAAACATCCCGGCACCGGTCCAGACGATGCCAGACGCATGGATCGTCGCCGATTGCGCGCTCTGCGGCGCGAAACGTCGGTATTTGCCGGCGGACATCTTTCGAGGGCGGCTCTCACATGGCCTGCTGGTAAAGTTTTCGCCAATTGCATATCGGAGATGAGAGAGGGGCGAAATGAAGCGGGCGATTGCACGAGAGGAACGGGAGCGGGTGAAGGAGATGGAAGAACAGAAAAAAATGACAGACCGGTTCGCTTCGACGTTGGTGATTGCCGCGTCGATCATCGCGGCAGTACGTCTTGCGCGAGAGCAGAACATCGGCAGGCCGTCGCCCCGATTGACTTCGGTGATAACGGACAGCTTTGAGCTGGCACGAATGATCCTCGAAAAGATCGTGCGGTAGGCTGGCGCAAAGTAGGCGGCCGTTTTAAGCTAGAAGCCTATGTGCGGGCGATACGGCAGACGGGCGGACAAGCAGCGCATTGCAGAGTGGATGCAGACCCACAATACTGATGTCTTTGACGACTCGTATTTGGCGCCGTCCTACAATATCGCTCCGCAGAGCTTGCAGCCCGTGGTAAGGCTGAGCAGTGAGACGGGCGAGCGTGAACTGACAATCATGAGATGGGGGCTGATTCCGTTCTTTGCGAAGGACGCCAAGATCGCCTATTCGACGATCAACGCCCGCGCGGAGACGGTTGTCAAAAGCCCGGTTTTCCGAGAGCCAATGAAGCGCCGGCGCTGCTTAGTGCCTGCCGATTGCTTTTTTGAGTGGGTGCGACCTGTAAGTCGCTCCGATGATTGTCCGGCATTACCACTTGACCGGACCTGCCGTCCCATCGGCAGTACCCTAGGAGGTCAGGCGGCTTGGTAACGAGCCGTTGAAAAGCCCTCCAACAACGAACCCACAGCCGTAAGGCTGCTGACGAACCGCGAGGTGAATCAGGTCTACCAGCATCGAGGCGGATAGGGGCCAGGGTTAGTGGCATGGCTAACACACGTGAACTCTCGTAAGCATCGTAAAGAAACAAGGAGCCTCAAGATGCTGACAGGCTCTGAATTGCAGTGGGCACGGAAGCGCCATTCTCTTCCGTCATGGGCAAACAACGCTGCCGGTGTTGTAGAGAGGGCCTAAACCACAGATGTCATCGGAACGAAACAGGGTAAGCCCGTACTGCTCCCGCAAGGGTAGGATGGCCGAGAGGCCGGACGACGGCAATGCGGGTAGAGGAGGAGAGAGGAAGCCAAGGCCGCCCGGTAATCGGGTGGATACAGACTTGATGTCTGGCACGAAAGTGAGCTGACTTCTCTCTGGTCTTCGATCACGAAAGAACCTGACTAACCAGCATAAGGAGGCAAAGCAGATGATGACGGAGCAATCCGTTGGTGCAGCATCCCATGCTTCGCTTCATTGGCGCGACATCGATTGGCGCTCCGTGAATCGAAATGTGAGCAGGCTCCAGGTGCGTATCGTGAAGGCAGTAGAAGCAGGCAGATGGGGCAAGGTGAAAGCCTTGCAACGGCTGCTCACGCGCTCGCGGGACGGCAAACTGTTAGCCGTACGGCGAGTAACTGAGAACCAAGGCAGGAAGACCTCTGGCGTGGACGGCATCATATGGAAAACACCGGAGAAGAAAATGGCTGCAGTAAGTGCGCTGAGGAGCAGAGGCTACCGACCGCTACCACTCAAGCGCATATACATCCCCAAGTCGAACGGCAAGCTGCGTCCACTGGGTATTCCTACCATGAAGGACCGAGCGATGCAGGCGTTATATCTGCTGGCACTCGATCCCGTGGCGGAAACAATAGCGGACGCAAACTCATACGGATTTCGCAAGAAACGTTCCTGCGCGGATGCGATCTCGGGCTGCTTTGCAGCTCTCAAGCATCGCAATCCGCACTGGTTGCTGGAAGGCGACATCCGCGGCTGTTTCGACAACATTAGTCATGCGTGGTTGCTAACTCACGTCCCTATGGATCGAGTCATCCTCCGCAAATGGCTAAAAGCGGGGTACATGGAAAAGTCACTCTTCTATGCGACCGAGCAAGGTACTCCACAGGGAGGCATTATCTCTCCCGTGTTGGCCAACCTTGCGCTCGATGGTCTGGAGCGGCGTTTGCGGGAGAAATACCCGCATCGTGGCAAAGGATCGGAGAAGGGCCGCCAAGCAGGCGTTCATCTGATCCGCTACGCTGACGACTTCATCATTACCGGCAGGACGAAAGAACTGCTGGAGCAAGAAGTGAAGCCGTTGGTAGAGGAGTTCCTTCGCATTCGTGGGTTGGAACTCTCGGCGGAAAAGACGAAAGTCACGCATATAGAAGAGGGCTTCGACTTCCTTGGACAGACCTTGCGACGGTACAGCAACGGAAAGCTGTGGATCACGCCGTCTCGCAAGAATATCCACGCGTCTTTGGATAATGTCCGGCAAGTTGTTCGAGGAGCGCAGGCGATGCCGGCGTGGCAACTGGTCACGACGCTCAACCGCATTATTCGCGGTTGGACGCTGTACCATGGCCACATCAAGAGCAAGCGCATCTTCAGCCGTGTTGATTACCTGTGAAGCGGTTTTTGCTATTGCGGACCGCTTCACTAAGGCCGGGATTGAAGTAACCAACAGGAGCATCCTCGATGAGCTGGGTGGTGGGTCGATGGCGGGGATTGCGCGCTTCTTGAGGGAATGGCGGGAACGGCAACACATGGAAGAATCGAATGCCGAGGAACGAGGGCAGTTGCCAGAAACCGTGTCAACCGAGATGCAAAATGCGGCTGTCCGGATCTGGAAGGCCGCACTCGATCACAACAAGACCGAGATAGAGGGTGTCAGGCAGAAGATGAATGACCGCATTGCTGCGGCTGATAAGCAATGCGACGATGCTTTGACAGATCTGAAGAATGCGCTGGACGAGTTGACGTCAGCAAATCTTCGCGTTGTTGAGCTTGAGAAGCAGTTGAAGACGGAAGCTGCGCGGATGAGAATTGCTCTTGAACAAGCAAGAGATCGTGCGGCCGCGGCGGATGCTCTTGCGGTGCGGCACAAAGCTGAAGTCGATGAGCGCGATCGTGAGATCGAAAAAACTGCACACCCATATCGACTCTTTAACGGAGTCGGTGAAGAAGATGTCCGCCAGAACACCGAAAACCAAAACCCGTCCCGTCAAGAAGACCAAGAGCATTCCCGAGGGGCGTTAATGAGCTGAATTGTGCTGGACTTGTATCGCTCTCTTGCTGCGACAGCCTGCGTTTGCATATATTGCATAAAGCGTACAATTGATTTTCGGAGTCTCCTTATGGCATCGCCAGTTCGCGGCATTCGATCAACGTCCCAGCCTCTGACCGAACGGTTGGAAGCACGGGTCGATCGCGAACAGAAGGCCTTCTTCCAGAAGGCTGCCTCTCTCCGCGGCGTCTCACTCAAGGAGTTTATGGTCAACTCCATGCGGGAGGCTGCAGTCAGGACAATACAGGAGCATGAGTTGGTCCTGTCGGCCAGTGAACAGAAGATTTTTGTTGGCATGCTCATGAACAAGCCGAAGCCAAACGACGCCCTGCGTGCCGCCGCACAGGACTTCTTCGGCAAGCTCGCAAATTAAATTGACGGACCAAACGAAGTACATTGTTAAACAGATTGAGAACGAAGATCGCGCGCCTTTTCAAAGCGGGGATCCGTAGTGCGCTTCTGCTCTTCCATCGCCTTCGTCCGATCTTGTTCCTCGCGCACGATCGCCCGCTTCATCTCTCCCATCTCTCACCGCTGATCGGCAAAGAGCGGGAGCCTGCGTTTGCGAAACGATCAGTGCCGCTATCGAGAATCCCTGACTAACCCACCATGATTATGCCCGAGGCTATGCACTTTGACTGGGCGTCGGTTCCGCAGCAATGGCGGCCCTATCAAACCACTCAATCCTACCTCCAACACGCTTGATTTCGTTAGCTGACTTTCCCGTGCGGCGGAACAACTCATTCACCGCATTTACGAACCCCCACGGGCCTGTCGGCTCAACGCAGATGTAGCGATCCAACTTTCCCGCCGCGTCCAGCACTTCGTATTCTCGTTTGAACAGCGGATTTTCCAGCCAATACCAGTCCGCCGGGGATCCTGGCCGGAGTACAAACTCAGCCTTGCCGTCGTCGTGATCGCGGTCCCACTCGGCGTAGCGATACCGCTCGGTGATGTCAGTGCCGTACAAGTTTCTCATCATCGTTACGACCGACATTCGGTCATGGCATGCCTTGGGGTGTTTTGGTTCTGTGTGGGGCCAAGTGGTAAGCCAGCAGCAGTCATACAATCTGCCCAGCACGGTCAACTGGGTCATCACACACGGTCGCAGATCGAAGCCCGCCCCTGGGAAAATCTGCGCGATGATCGTGTCGTCAATATCGATGTACAGTGTGGTCTTGCCCGACATCTTTTTCCTCCTCCAAACTTTTGTTCTCGCCGATCGAAGTCACGACAGGCCGATATTCGTCTCCGAGAATTCTCCAGTTCAATCTGACGGTTCCTGCTCAAACTGCAACCACTCCTCCGCAATTCCATTTTCAATCGACTTGTCTTCCAACAGTCGGCGAATGGCATTTGCGTCGAGGCCAAACGACCGATTCAGGCGCCAGGCCAATCGCGAGCGCGCGGCCGGAGATATCCAATCAACAAATGCATCCAACTCGCCCCGACTCGGCATTTCCCTATCGCGAAACTTTCTGGCAATGGCCGCCAACTCCGATCTGCGCACCATCTCCATCGTGGACTCAGAAGCGGAATTACATTCGGGTACACCGCTCTCCTCGCTGCTCTGGACCTCTTTACCGACATCGTCGAGGTAATCTGACTCGCTTGGCTGGCTTTGCTCGGGTTCGAAGGCAACCAGCACTCCGTCCGTGAACTTTGCACGGCCGAATCCTGACAGATAGAGCCAGCCGTGATAGTTCTGATAGCGGCGGCCGCCGGTGAGGACCCTGGTCATCATGCCGTTGAATCGTTCAAATCCCTCCAGGGTGGGGTCACTGCGATCTTCGACCGTGTACTCCATAAACTCCAAACGGCCAGAGGGGGTGATTTCGTATTCTTCGAGAGCGCCACCCAGCCAATGCAGATCCTTGGTCTGGTGCGTCTCGCCTTTGTGCACTCCGAAGAGTTCGTGATTGCAGCGTACTTCGTCAAACAGTCCCATTGGCACCTCCAGAGTTTCTGTTCCGATAGAAAGTTGAATTAATTCTCGATCGATTCGCACCGTGACTTCGCGCAGCCGACGTTCTACATCGTAGGCCCATTCCGTTTGAGCAGCATCGTCCCACCCCCTGATCCGCATCAAGAAACGCTTTCAGAAAAAGGCTGGAGTTGCTCTTATGTTCCGAGTTTTCGCAACGCATCATGTCTCTTCCGCATAAACTTCCGCGCTGGCCGCGTCTGCTCCGAAAACTCATTTTCGAGTTTTGCGAATTCCACCATCAGGCATGCGGCATCCTCACGATGGATTAACGATGCAGAATCAACTCCGTGGATCGGCAAGAAAGCTGCGCGCACGGGCCAAGGACCTCCCGACTTCGGTTTGCATTTCGAACCTGTCATGTTTGCCCCCTTCCCTGCTAAAGAGTTTCGCTTGTACTCGTCTAAAACCTTCGCACTGGGCGCACTGGGATTCCCCATTGCCGCCTTTTGTGAGCGTCTGGATCGCCTGACCTGTGGCTTCGTCTCCTTAGCATTTGATTCCACATCTATTGCTTATCCCTTCGCCAGAAAGTCGGAGAGATCGGCGCACCTTACCCGCTGTTGCGCGGCTTCAACTTCGTACGGCACTCGATGCCAGGTGAACAGTGCCCGAGCAGTATCGTAAAGCGCAAAGGCAGCTCGCCAGTCTCCGTCCCGCGGCTGGCCAACCGAACCGGGATTCAGGGCATAGCGAGTCCCTCTGCGCAGCCGCAATTGATGATGTCCGGCTTCGTTTTGTGAACCATATTCCGGCCGAAGGCGGACAATCCGCGCGAATAAATCGGACTGTCCTTCACCCACAAATCCATTTTCACAGCTAGCGTACCGCTGCCATAACTCGTCAGCAATTGCAGCGGTCAGAAAGGAGAATCATGAGAACCCCGTTTCAATTCCCCCTGTATTCACGGGAACTCCCAATCGAAGTGCGCCAGGCAGCAGAAGGCCGTCATTGGCTGTTGTTCCCCGTACCGGTCCGCGGCCGATTCGCCAAAGCTGAAGCATTCATCAAGCATGCCACCAGCGATATTGCTATTTTGGAACGTCTTTCCTACGAGAACCCTGGCTGCAATTGGGCTCTTGCCACCGGACCTGCGTCTGGGGTTTTCGCGATCGAGGCCAGTGACCAAAGCGGCTGCGCTTCTTTTCTCGCCATCACAATGAAATATGAAGAAGAGGCTGATTGGACCGAAACACTCGAGATTTCACGCCTCGGCATTCCGTGCGCATTCTTCCAGTGGCCGGAAAACATGATTCTAAACACTACTCACCGGAGGATCGCTACGGGGCTCATTCTTCGCGGGGACACTGACTGGGTATTGCTTCCACCATCGACGGTCTCAGGAGTCAAGTACACCTACCGCGATTCCGCCACCCCTGTAGCCTCGCCTCCAACATGGGTGACGAGAAAGTACTTTGTGTGGCAGGATGGTCAACCATCAAATAATATCCTGCCTTTTCCGCGGTTCCCGACAGGGCGTGGAGCATCCACTATCTACCCGGCGGGATCGGCTTTGGGAATTATTCTGCCATTCTCGAACTATTCAAGCGCTCTCTCCTGTCCTGGCACACAGCATCGGATTCAAATGCTGTTTGATCGTTTGGAGAATGGTTCCTGGTTTTGCCATTTCATTGATGAGGACCATCGGACTACTCTCCCGCGGACGGTAACCTTCCCGTCATCAGATAAGCTGATCGCGACTTCAGAGTGTGGTGGCGCTTTGAAATGCGGGCTACAGAGAAAATTGCTGACCCGTGCCATCAATAAGGGACGCGGAGGCGTCATTCTCCAATTAACCGACGAACAGTACTCGCGGCTCAAAACAAGCAAATGACTCTGAGCAATCGGTCTACACAATGCATTCATTCTCGATGATGATTTCCATTTCCGGCAAAGTATCTTCCATCGCCTCGCGAATAAGATCATCCTCCTCGAACCATAGTGGCTCCCCAGGGCGGCTCATCATCACTTCGATCGGCTCCATTTCCTCGATCAATTGCTGATCCTCTTTACTCATTTTCTTGAAGGGTGGATTCGGCGGATGAATCTCGCCCCGCGCAATGGCGTTCATTTCATCTGCCAATTCAGCGCTAGTCATCGGGATACCGTCCCAATAATCTGCTACATTCTCCTCGTCCTCTGCTCCACC
>JBEKWJ010000087.1:0-14146 GCA_049513195.1 Occallatibacter sp. | reverse complement strand
AGCTCCCCGATCATGTCTCCCCTGAAGACATCGCCAATATCCAATACACCAGCGGCACCACCGGCCTGCCCAAAGGTGTCATGCTCACGCACAACAACATCGTGAATGATGGGCAGTTTCTCGCTCAGGGCTTCCACTACACAGAGATCGACAAGATCGTGATGCCGATGCCATTCTTTCATTGCTATGGATGCGTCATCGGCACCATGTCTGCTGTCAACTCCGGCGCGGCCCTCATTCTGCCCAACTGGACCTTCGAGGCGCGCACCACTCTCAAGGCCATTCAAGATGAGCGGGGCACATCTGTCTACGGAGTTCCCGCCATGTACGTGACGGAGTTTGCGCTGCCCGATTTTTCCAGCTTCGACCTCACCAGCCTGCGCACCGGCATGATGAGCGGCGCGCCCTGCCCGGTCGAATTGATGAAGCGCGTTCTCAACGAAATGCACATCGGCGAACTCGTCATCGCATATGGCCAGACAGAAACGTCGCCCGTATGCACCATGAGCGACGCCAGCGATTCAATCGAGGTGCGCGTCAACACCGTGGGCCGCGCCATGCCTCAAACCGAGATTCAAATCGTATCGCTAGAGTCGGGCGAGGTCGTGCCCATCGGGCAGCAGGGAGAGATTTGCGTGCGCGGCTTTACCTTGATGAAGGGCTACGACGGCGACCCCGAAGGTACCGCTCAGGTCATACGCCCTGACGGCTGGCTGCACACCGGCGACCTCGGCATCATGCGCGACGACGGCTGCATCCATCTCACCGGACGTTCGCGCGACGTGATTATTCGCGGCGGAGAAAACATCTATCCCCGCGAGGTTGAGGAGTTTCTCTACACCCACCCCAAGGTCAGCGAGGCGCAGGTGGTCGGGATTCCCAACGCCCGCCTCGGCGAAGTCGTCTGCGCCTGGGTTCGCCTGCAGCCCGGTGTAGAAGCCACAGAAGAAGAGATCAAGCAGTTCTGCCAAGGCCAAATCGCCTACTACAAAATCCCCGAACACGTCCGCTTCGTCACCGAATTCCCAGCCACCCTAAGCGGAAAGATACAGAAGTACAAGATCCGCGAATTCGAGATTGAAGCAAGGGGACTGCAATCGGTGGCTAATGCGGCTACCGCGTAAGCGGTTTAGTTTCAGGATTAAGTCCACGGCGGTTACCACAACTAGCCAGCAATCTGGTCTACAATTGCAGGCAATGAATAGCGTTGGCAAAAGGCACCTGAATGGCTGGCAGCGAATTGGAGTCGTCGCGTCCGTCGTGTGGGTCATTGGTGGAGGGCTGTGGGGATACTATCTCGGCTATCACGAAGGTGGCGAGGTTGACCGAGATTTCCAGCAATGTAGAGCAGGCGCGCAGAACTGGTATCAGAATCAATATCATGGAACGTCGCGATACACAACGAGTGACTTGATTAAGGACTTGGAAAAGTGCCGATCGGAGTACGTAAAGACAAATCAAGAGGCAAACTATACTGGTGCTCTGTACGCAGTGCTGCTTGCGCTTCTGCCAATTCCGTTAGGATGGCTTGCAGTATGCAAGTCGATCGCGCTACTTCACTGGATAATAGAAGGGTTCAGAACATGATTATCCATGACACAAAAAGTTAGTATTCGCACCGAATCAAATTAAATTGGGTGTATAGTCCTTTCAAGGCCCTTTGAGGGCTAACTTTACATAGGAGTAAAAAATCATGTCTAAAGTTGATCTCAATGCAGAACCTGCTCTGAGCGTCATAAAGATGGTCAGTGAAATTAATCCTAACGTTGAAGTTGTGGATGGACAAATAAATCGAGATTTCTATCATTTCAAGATTCAATCAAGTAACACAATGCGCACGACGGAACAATTCTCAATCGAACACCTAAGCGACATATTTGGAAAACACAACGCCCACCTGTACACCAAACTCGAGCTAAAACTCCGTAACGCAATAAACCGCATCAAGTAGTTCAAAGGCCCGACGGGCGGTATACCCTCAATCCGCCAACAGGGGGTGCCCCATCCTTTCCGCAGTTTTATCGCGGAAAGGGTGCGATACCTCGAACCTTCACTCACCAGCCGGGTGCCCCATGTTTCGCTTTTGAGACTGGGAAACCACGAACCTCACAAGCTGTTTTCGCTTCCCCGTTACAAATAACAAAGATTGACAAAGCCTGTTATTCGGTTCAGCATCAAAGACAGGAGAACTTTTCCATGAATGTTTCGCTCACTCCCGAACTGGACAAATTCGTCGCCGGAAAGGTTGAATCCGGTCGCTACAACTCGGCCAGCGAAGTTATCCGCGAGGCTTTGCGCATGCTTGAAGAGCATGACCAGGCGCGCACCGCGCAGCTTGCCGCCTTCAATCGCGAACTTGGAGCAAGATTGGTCTCTCTTGACCGAGGTGAGCATGTCGAGGGGAAAACGGCGCGAGCCCGCCTTGAGCAGAAATCCCGCGAGCGCAGAAGACTCAGCGCATGAAAGAGTACGTTCTTGGCACAGGCACCGAGTTAGACCTCGATGAGATATGGGAGTACATCGCCGAGGACAATATCAATGCGGCCGACCGCTGGATCGGAAGGCTCTTTGATGCTTTTGATGCATTGGCCCGGAACCCCGGAATGGGCCACAAGCGGGAGGACCTCACTGCTTATCCCATCTTGTTCTGGCCGGTAGGCGCATACCTGATTCTCTACCGCGTTCAAAAAGGTTTCATCGAGATTGTGGCTGTAACTCAAGGCGCTCGGGATATTCCCTCATTTCTGCGTCAGCGCACACAACAATAGCGACGGGCTGCCCACCCTCAATCCGCCAAAGAAGAAGCAGTGTTCCACCCTTGCGACTGGCCAATATAGTTATGGCATCTACGTTTATCACATTCCGCTCTTCACCATCCTTAGATACTATCTCTATCATGTGCATGGAATCGCACGTGGGCTGATACTACTCACGGCGTGCTTTGTGCTGGCAGCACTAAGTTATGAACTCGCGGAAAAAAGACTGATCGCATTGAAGGTTCATTTCAAGGCGCAACCCAGAGAACTCCCAGCATGCATAGTCTGAATCATATGCAGCGGATCGTTCTCAGCCAATAGGCCGTTCTCGGATTGCTATTCATCTTGAGCGCCCCGGAAACTGGAAAGCTGTAGGTTTCCACACCACTCGCCGGCAGAAGCAATCAAACCAGGGCAACCAGATTTTCGACGCTGCGCTCCCGCATCTTCTGATAGAGCCCGCCGACGGCATGCTTCTTGAAGTGCTCTGAGGCACGGTGCGCGGCCAGTGCCTTCGCGTCGCGGTACTGCTCGTAGATCAGCACGGTGTCGGGGTCATCTTCGACATGGTGCGGAATGTAGCTGATGCATCCCGGCTCCAGACGCGACGCGGTGGCCAGCACGCGCAAAGACTCGACAACATCGGCGCGATCTTCCGGGGCAAACTTCAGCCGTACGGCAAAGCTGATCATAAAAGCGGCTTCCTTTTGCGCATTGGGAATCGACTCCCAGCCCGCACTTCAAGTTTATCCGTGAAGGCTCGCCAGCGCGGCAGCAAACTCCGGCAAAAGCATCGTTTGGTCCCGGTCCGGGCCAGTCGATACCATTCCGATTCTGGCACCGCTTTCGCGCTCCTGAAAACGCAAATAATCTCTTGCAGCCTGGGGCAGTTTGTCGAAGTCCGTGATGCCTTCCGTCGACGTTTGCCAGCCTTTGAGCTTTGTATAAACTGGCTTGATCTGTTCCAGGCCTTGCACGTCGGCAGGAATTTCGTCAGTGACCTTGCCCGCGATTTCGTAGCCAATGCAGATGGGAATTTCTTCAAGCTCATCGAGCACGTCCAGCTTGGTGATCACCAGCCACTCAGCGCCGTTGACCTGGTTCGAGTAACGCAGCAGCGGAATGTCAAGCCATCCGCAGCGGCGTGGACGGCCAGTGACCGCGCCGTATTCGTTACCGCGCGCGCGCAGATGGTCGCCGACCGCATCATGAATCTCCGTGGGAAACGGCCCCTCGCCAACGCGCGTCACATAGGCTTTGGTCACCGAGATGACGGTTCCGATGGCGGTTGGGCCGACGCCGGTTCCTGTGGACGCGCCGCCCGCCGTTGCCGACGAGGAAGTGACGAACGGGTAGGTTCCGTGGTCGATATCGAGCATGGTGCCTTGCGCGCCCTCGAACATCACGGTGCCGCCATCGGCCAGAATCTTGTTCAGCAGGCGGCCAGTGTCGGTGACAAAGGGACGCACCAACTCTGCGGCGGCGGCGTATTCGTCGTACATCTGCGCCGGGTCCAGGGGGCTGGCGCCAAAGAGAGCATGCGCGATGGCATTCTTTTCAGCGCAGGCCGCATCGATGTGGGTCTTGAGCAAGTCAGGCCTGAGCAGGTCTACAACACGCAGACCGCTGCGGGCCATCTTGTCTTCATAGGCCGGACCAATGCCGCGGCTGGTGGTGCCGATCTTTTTGCGTCCCGGCGCGCTCTCGGCTGCCAGCTCGATCATGCGATGGTAAGGCAGAATCACCTGCGCGCGGTTCGACACAAAAAGCTGCTCGTCGACGGCCACGCCGAGCGTGCGCAACTTGGCCACTTCCTTGAGAAAAGCAATAGGATCAAGAACCACGCCGTTGCCGATGACGCCACGGCAGCCGGGGCGCAACACTCCGCAGGGAATCAGTTGCAGCACGAATTTCTGTTCGCCGATGATCACCGTGTGGCCGGCGTTATGTCCCCCGGCATAGCGCGCAACGGCGGTAAACCGCTCGCTGAGCACGTCCACGATCTTTCCCTTGCCCTCGTCGCCCCATTGGGCGCCCAGCACTACAGCTGTCTTTGCTCGCATGTGATCTAGTTTGCTAAACACTTTCTTTTTAGAGAGATGACTCAGATGGCGAGGCCCGCGTTCAGAGCGCACACAACACCCAAGCTGCAAAACGATGGTGCCGGGACCACTGGACGCACCGTTCTGATGATAAACCCTGGGTGGGTCCGGCGGGCGAAGACGAGATTAAGGATTAGCGAATTGAGAAGCCCGCTATCGCAGTTCAGGCCCGCATCCGCTCTGGCAGGCTTGCGGCGATCGAGGCTCGCACGGCTTCTGAAAGCTCTTCGCGGGTGGCATAGTTGGCGGGGTAGATGGGGGCGTTGAAGACGATGTGCGCCGTGCCCGGCTTGATGCGCAAACTGCCTTTGGCCATCATCGTCTCAGTGCCGTAGATGGAGACGGGAATGCAAGGCGCGCCGGTTTGCATGGCGAGATAGAATGGGCCTTTTTTGAAAGGAAGCAAGCGGCCGTCTTTGGAGCGCGTGCCTTCAACAAATGTGGTGATGTGAATGCCCTTGTCCAGGATCACTTTGGCGGCGGCGACGCTCTGCTGCGCGGTGACTGCGCTGCCTTTGCGATCCACGGGAATGAATTCTCCCAGGCGGAAGCCGTAACCCACAATCGGAATCTTCATGAGCGAGCGCTTGAGAAAGGCCGACGTGCGGCCGGGAATTTCCGGGATCAATGCCTGCGGATCGAGATTCGAAACATGGTTGGCCATGAAGATGCAGGCCTTGCCTGCCGGCACACGCTCCACGCCCTCGGCCGCAATGCGAATTCCCGCCATCCAGTAACTCGTCCGCACCAGCCAATTTGTAGCGCGATAAAGCGGCAGCACATTGCCCGTAATCATCGTCCAGGGAATGAAAATGGCTCCCACGATGGGGATAAGAACGATCAGCGTTGCCAGCAATAAGAGGGCGGGAATCATTGGTTTCTTTCTGAGCGTTCAGCCCTGAGTTTCTTTGAGCCGTGCGGGAAGTTTCTCATAAATGCCGTCGAAGCCGCCATTAGAAAGCAACGCAACGACATCGCCGGTTTGTAGTTGGGGCGCAATGCTGTTCACGATGGCTTCCACATCGGGGCAGAGTTCGGCCCAGGTTCCGGCTGCGTTGAGTGCGCTGACTACGTCTTCCGGATGCAGCCGTTCGTCTTCGGGAATGCGCTGCTGCTGAAAGACGCCGGCCAGTATGACGCGGTCAGCGAGGCGCAAGCTCTCGACCAAATCACCAGCGAGCACCTTGCGGCGGAGTGTGTTCGAGCGCGGCTCTAACACCGCCCATAGGCGCGATTGCGGATAGACGGCACGAAGCGCCCGCAGCGTTTCGCGGATGGCCGTAGGATGATGAGCGAAATCGTCGATGATGGTAACGCCGTTGATGACAGCGCGCACTTCAAGACGGCGTTTCACGCTCTTGAAGCTGGCAATCGCCGCGATGATTGCTTCCTTGGCTATGCCTCGTCCGGCAGCCAGCGCCGCGGCCGCGGTGGCGTTGAGCGCGTTGTGTTCGCCGGCAAGGCTCATTGCGAGTTCGGCCCACAGCGTGCCCTCGTGCCAAACCTCCCAACGCGTGAGTCCGTCTTCATGACGCAGATTGCGAATGCGCCACTCTGAGGATTCGGAAAATCCGTAACGCTCGACGCGGCAGAGCGCGCGGGAAACACATTCAGTGACATTGGCGCTGCCGTCGTAGGCGACGATGAGACCGCGGCGCGGAACAAGATTGACCAGCCGCTTGAATGCCGTCTTCACGGCTTCAAGGTCGACGTAGATGTCGGCGTGGTCGAACTCAACGTGCGTTAGAATCAGCCCGTCGGGAAAGTAGTGAAGAAACTTTGGACCTTTGTCGAAGAAGGCTGTGTCGTACTCGTCGCCCTCAACGATGAAAGTGCGCGTGGGCCGCAACTGAAAGCTTGCGCCAAAGTTTTCCGCGACGCCGCCGATCAGAAACGACGGCTCCAGCGTTGGGTTTTCACGCGAGGCAAACTGATAGATCCAAGCCAGCAAACTGGTGGTGGTTGTCTTTCCATGTGTGCCGGCGACGACCAACGACTCGCGGCCCAGCAAAAATTCTTCGCGCAAAAGAGCGGCCATCGAGGTGAAGGGAATGCGCTCATCAAGCACACGCTCGATTTCAGGATTGCCGCGCGAAAGTACGTTGCCGATGACCACGAGGTCTGGCGCGGGATCGAGATTTTCTTCGGCGTAAGGTTCAAGGATGGGGATGCCCAGCGCGCCAAGCAAATCGCTCATCGGTGGATAAGCAGCCTTGTCGGAGCCAGTAATGTGGTGGCCCTGCAACTGCAAAAGGCCGGCAAGCGAGGCCATCGCGGTGCCGCAGATGCCGCTGAGATGAATGTGCCGGATTGGCTTCGTCATGGCTTCACCGCCGGCTCAATCATGTGCAGGCGCGCCTCCTGTTGCACCATCAATTCAGCCTCTGTGCCGAAGGTGATGGTGACATTCTGGCGCGACACATGGCCGCTGCGCAGACCAATGGCGATGGGGCCCTTGAAATCCTCAAAGGCGCGCAGGATCACTTGATCGAGCAATTCTGACGGCGCACCCGGTGAAACACAATCGAGCATCTCGCCGAACACAATGCCGCGCACGCCCTCGAGTTTGCCCGCTTGACGCAATTGCCAGAGCATACGGTCGATCTGATAAGGCTTGACACCTACATCTTCGAGAAAGAGGAGCTTGCCTTCGGTCTGTGGCTCATAGGGTGTGCCCAGCAACGCAACCAGAATGCTGAGGCAGCCGCCATAGAGCGTGCCGCGCGTGCGGCCGGGGTGCAAGGCGCGCAGACCTTCGGGTGCGCCAAGAACATAAGGCTTGCCGGATAAAGCCGCTTGCAGGCTCGGGAGATGGACGCCGTCTTCGCGAGAAAAATCGGCAGAGAGCATGGGACCGTGAAATGCGGTCAATTGAATCTGATCGAGCAGCCACAGATGCATTGCGGTCATATCGCTATAGCCGATAAAAGGCTTGGCGCTTTCGGCGATGAGGTCGAGATCCAGGCCATCGAGCAAATAATTTGATCCGTAGCCGCCGCGCGTGCAAAAGATGGCGCGCTGCTGATCGTCGGCAAACGCGTGATGCAGATCGCTGAGCCGCATCGCCGGAGTGCCCGCAAAATAAAGCGGGCCGCGCGCGAGAACGTGCTCTGAGGACTGCGGTGCGTAGCCTAACGCGCGCAGTGCATCCAGCCCGCGCTCGACGCGCTCCGGTTGCGGCGTGGACGCCGGAGAGACGACGGCAACTTCAGCACCGGAATTGACTGCCAACAATTTCAAAAAACTCGACATGATTTAAACCTGTCTTTCACTCGAAATGAAAACATTCAAAAAGCCTCGCCGCGGGCAATCAATGTTGCTGGTCCGGTGAGCCGCAACTCTGTGCCGGGTCCATTCCACTCGACGGTCTGCGCGCCGCCGGGGGCTACTACAGTGAGTGGCGATTGGCAGCCATTCAATGCGAGTGCCGCAGTCGCTGTTGCGCTGCTGCCTGTGCCGGATGAAGTTGTTGGTCCCACGCCACGCTCGAAAATGCGAATCTCGATTTCGGTGGGACTGAGGATGCGAAGAAATTCCACGTTAGTCTGATGAGGAAAATCAGGAAGCACGCAAATCTCCGCGCCGATTTGCTGCCACGATAATCCAGCGACAACGAAATCGGAGTTATCCACCACAATCACGAAGTGCGGATTGCCGGTGGAGACCTCGACGCCGGCAACAAGAGCGCCGCCCGCCAACCTGACAGATTTAGGAACGAAGCTCGGAATGCCCATTCCGGCGGTTACTTCCACGGTGAATGTGTCGTTGGTATTGAGCGCATTGATGCGGCAAATGCGCGGTCCGGCATCGGTTGCGATCTGCAGTTCATCGCCCGGCTGGCAGCCGTGCTCGTGTGCCATCCACGCGGCCACGCAGCGCGTGCCGTTGCCGCTGATTTCGGCGATGGAGCCGTCGGCGTTGTGCAGGCGAATTCGTCCTGCGCGCGGCCCGGTCCAGGCAAAAAACTCAATGCCGTCGGCGCCGATGCCAGTGTTGCGCGCGCACAAACGGCGCGCCAGATTCGCCCAGTCGTGGCCCGCGGCAGCCTCTTTGGTCACAATCAAAAAGTCGTTGCCACAGGCGTGAGCTTTGGTAAAGGGAATCAATCTTCCTCCGGATCGAAGTAGGTGAAGAGCGCGTTGATGCCGGGCTCGGAGACCAGCTTTTCGCGCAGGCGATTGTGCAGGCGCTTGGATGCGGCGAGCGAAAAACTCACGCGCTGAAGATCGCCGATGGGGTTGGATTCAACGCCGGTAAGCCGTTGGCCGAAACTGTCCATCGCGTCGAGAATCGAATTGAGGATGCGCGTCTGATCGGCTCCACGCGCCTCATAGGTGAGCGAATAAACCTTGATGTTGGCGCGGCGCTCCAGGAGTCCAACCAGCTCGAGAGCCGCAATGACGATGATGGTTGCGACCGCCGCGGCCACATAAAGTCCCGCGCCGCAGGCCATGCCGATGGAGGCGACGACGAAGACGCTGGCTGCGCTGGTGAGGCCGGTGATCCGGCTGCGATTGTGAAGGATGAGGCCCGCGCCGAGGAAGCCTATGCCTTGCACGATGTTCGAAGCCACACGGCCTTTGTCGGGGTTGGCGTCGCCCGCGAGCACCGCCGACAGCAGCGTGAAAAAAGCGCAGCCCATGCAGATGAGCAAGTTGGTGCGAACGCCCGCCGATTTCTGATTGAACTCGCGGTCCATGCCCACAGCGCCGCCCAGCAGGCAGGCCATCAACAGGCGGCCAACGGCGCCATGCACCACCATCATCTGTTGCAGCATGTCAAAACTCAAGGGTTGCCCGAAATGTGGAAGTGTCATGCTCGTCATGTTTCCTTCGGCGTTTTTCCGACTTATATGTCCTAATTATCTCTTGATGGGTGCTCTATTCCTAAGGAAAAGCCACTCGAAAACATTGCTCTCGGCTTGCCGCGATTGGAAAAGCGCTATGGCCCGATGCTATCACCGCACCGCCTGCGGCGGTGATAGCATCGAACATTCAGCATGTGCATGAAGGTTTTGCATAATAATTCCGGCATCCTGCTACATTGTTACTCAGGCCGGTCCTTTCGCAAAGGTGCGAACGGACCGTTACCACAAAACAAATGATCCCTACCCCCCACCCCCCCCTAAAATATTTATTTTTCCACAGGAAATCTTGCAGATAATTATTAACTAACATTAAATCAACGATTTACGAAGATATTTTCGGCAGAAAAACAAAAATCGCATTTGCAGATGATTAGGCAATCTGCGCGCAGCGCTTTATCTGCCGGAAACGTAAAGTGTCGCTGACGGCTGTCCAGTCAGCGTGAAGCGAACAAGTTCGGTCAGGCCCTGCGGATGCGCCTTCACTGCAAGGTCGATCGCATCGCCGTCAAAGGCCAGCACGATCGCGGCGTGCGCGGCTGGCGCGGCCAATGCGTCGCTATAGATTTCACGATCGCTCTCGTTAATGGTCTGGCGCAAAGGAATTCCGGTCAACGCGACAATCTCTGGATAGACGGATGTATCCATCAGCACCACGGCTCCGGGCTGCTTGGCCAGCAGCGCACGCAGCGCCCGAGGAATTTCGATTTCGTAGGGCCTGCGCGCATGGATGTTTTTGGTGCCTTCAACATAAACGAGCGGACGCTCGCGCACCATCTGCGCAGCGTTCAAGGCCACCACAACGAACAGTCCGCCGATGGCGAAACGCACCCACGACGGTTTGAACTCATTCACAGCGGCCAGCACAAACTGTACGGCAAAGCCAAGGCCAAGCGCGAGAGCAGGCAGCAATTCCATTCCATAGCGCGTGTTATACCAGGAGTGCGGCCACCACGGCGGCAAAAAGATTGGCACCGAGCCGTACGAGATCGAATACGCATAGAACACGACAGGAAACCAAAGCAGCAGCGTCCACGTAAAAGCGCGCCTGCACATCGTCAGCCAGGCCCATGCGGTTCCAGCGAGGCTTATCGCCAGCAGCAGGTTGCCGCAGACCGCAGCGGCCGCATCCAACTCAGCGGCCTTGACGAAAAAAATCATCGCGACCCACGGATCGTGCCAGCCAGGATGCGGCGGAAAGCCCGGCACGGAGGTGCGAATCTCAATAGCCTTGGCAGAATACGGCCCGCGCGCGAAGTAAAGCCAATCGCCGAAACCGACGGAGTTGTAAACGAACCACGCCACCGGCGCGGCCACGATGAAGAGGCTGGCCATCCAGAAACTCAAAGAGCGCAAACGGCGGCGACGAACAAGCGTGAGGCCCATGCACGTCCAGGCCACCAGCGCCAAACACCAGCCGTCGTAGCGCGTAAAGATTGCGGCAACCAAGAGCGCGGCAATCCAGCATTGCAGGCGGCTGGATTGACCTTGCGCTAAGTCGAGACTGGCACGCCACTCGACCAGCAAGACGGCAACCCAGATCATTTCGCAAACAAAAAGCGGCTCGGTCATGGCCGTGGTTTGCAGATAGAGCAGGTTGGGATTGAGCGCAAAGAAAGCCAGCGCCAGCGCCGACGGAGCGGGCGAGAGCCAGTGGCGGGCCAACCGATAGAGTCCCGCGCAGCTGGCAAGATAAGCCAGCGCCGACGGAATTACAGCCGCAAAGCCATTGGCCCACCAGCTGTAAATCTGCACAAAAGGAAGCAGTAGCAGATGGGGCAACGGCAACCAGACCGAGCCCAGTTCTGTCAGGCGCGGAAAGCGCGCATCGAAGACGCGGCGCGCAATGTGCAAATGCGCGACGGCATCGCCGTAGTTGAGCATGGCGCCGTTACGCCAGCTCCAGAGGATCGCGACGATGGAAGCCGCCATGCAACAGGCAAGCACAGCCTGCCACTCTGGCCATTGCACGCGACCCTGCGGCTTCTCCGATATTGGTTTCTCAGGCAAGATGCGTCAGCTCGCGAAAGAGATTGAAGCGCTCGTCGATTTCCGGGCGCGTAAGCCTTTGGAGCCGCTCGGTACCGAAGCGCTCGCAGGCGAAGGAACCCATCACGCTGCCGTAGAACATGGCGTGGCGGAATGCGGCCGGAGTTAGTTCGGGTTGAGAGGCAAGATAGCCAAAGAAGCCGCCGGCAAAGCTATCGCCCGCGCCGGTGGGATCCACGACTTCTTCAAGCGGCAAGGCCGGAGCTCTAAATATCTTTGGTTCGATATCGATTCGCCAATTCGCTACATCGCCAACTGAAGTATTGCCGTGGAATAAGGTCGCGCCATACTCGCCGTGCTTGACCACCAGAGTCTTCGGACCCAGCGCCAGCACGGCGCGCGCGGCTTGGACGAGGTTGTTGTTACCGGCCAGCATCTTTGCTTCGGTGTCGTTGATGAGCAGAATGTCGAGGCCCTTCAAGACTTCAAGCAGGGCTGGGCGATGATCCTTGATCCAGTAGTTCATTGTGTCGCCGGCCACCAGCTTCACATCGGGCATTTGCTCGCGCACGCGGCGCTGCAAGACCGGATCGATATTCGCCAGAAAGAGAAATTGGGAGTCACGATAAGCTTCGGGAATCTTGGGATTGAAGGCTGCAAAAACATTCAGCTCGGTGTTATGCGTCTTGGCTTCGTTGAGGTTTTCGAGATACGATCCCTCCCAGAAAAAGCTCTTGCCTGCGGTGTGCTCAATGCCGCGCGTGTCGATGTTATGCGCCTGAAAGACTGACTCCTGCCGCTTGCCAAAGTCCTCGCCTACTACGGCGATGACGCGGACATCGGTAAAGAAACTCGCGGAGAGCGAAAAGTAAGTTGCCGCGCCGCCCAAACAGCGTTCTCGCTTTCCCGCCGGGGTCTCAATTGTATCGAAAGCTACGCTGCCCACTACGGTGATTGCCATTGGTTTCCTCTCTTGGAAACACCCAAAAAGGCCTGTTCATGTTAGTGATGATTTTCGAGAAGCATATCTCGATGTTTAAGCACTGATCTACCGATCGCGCCCCTCGAATTACGACTTATCAGCCCAGGTACTTTCCAAACAGCAGGTTTAGCTTTTCCTTCGTAGCCTCTGGAATCGCCTTCGGCGCGGTCAGCACGGCGTATTTTGCTGCGGAGGCGCAGGCGCAGTTGCGTTCATGGGGCATCGCAGCTACCGCTGCCTTCACTACCTTTGCCGCGTTATCCGCGTTTTGGTGGAGCACATGCAGAATCTCTTCGATGGTGACCGCGTCGTGGCCTTCGCGCCAGCAATCGTAGTCGGTGACCATGGCGACGGTGGCATAGCAGATCTCCGCCTCGCGCGCCAGCTTGGCCTCTTGCAGGTTGGTCATGCCGATCACATCCGCGTCCCAGCTGCGATAGAGGTTCGACTCGGCGCGGGTCGAAAACTGAGGGCCTTCCATGCAGACATATGTTCCGCCCAGCTTGCCCGTGACGCCCACGGTCGCGCAGGCCTGGGCCGCAGTCTTGGCCACCGTCGCGCAGACCGGATCGCCAAAGGCTACGTGGCCGACGATGCCCTCGCCAAAGAAAGTCGAGACGCGATTGAATGTGCGATCGATAAACTGATCGGGAACGACAAATTCCGTGGGCTTGTGCTCCTCTTTGAGCGAACCGACGGCCGAAACCGAGACGATGCGCTCGACGCCGAGCTTCTTGAAGGCGTAGATGTTGGCACGGAAGTTCAGTTCCGAAGGCAGAATGCGATGGCCGCGCCCATGCCGCGCAAGAAACGCCACGCGACGGCCCTCCAATTCGCCCAGAATAAAACTATCCGAGGGCGCGCCAAAAGGCGTCTCCACGGTCTCTTCGTGTACGTTGGTAAATCCGGGCATCGAGTAAAGCCCACTGCCGCCGATGATTCCAATCTCTGCCTGAGCCAAAGCCCGCTCCTTTTGACCTCAGCGACGAAAAGCTGCCGCCAGGCACGCATCTTGCCGCGGACCGTTTGTTGGTTCGCGACTCTGCATTGTGCAAACACCTTAGTATAAAGGCAGGGGAGCATGAACGTGGCAGGCTGAGTTTGCGGGATCAGGGCAAACGCAAGATAAGATTCCTCGCAGAAGCGACGAGTAACTCTTGCTGCACCGTAGCTTCAGGCGTTTCGCAGGGCGGTCGATTTGATTCATTGTCAGAGCTAGAATCCTGCTCATTTCAGACCTTTTTGCGGGCTTTTTCGGCCATTTTCAGGGCAAAACACTCCTTCTTTCGGGGAAAATCGCTCGTTTCCGACAGGCCCTTTCTTGCATAACGGTACTTTGTGTGCGATTTCGCGCACATTGAGGATTTTTCCTGAAACTGAGTTTCATTCAGTAATGACGCGGGTATTCTTCACTTTCATCGCTTCGTTTTCTTCTCCAGCTGCGTAATTATCT
>JBEKWJ010000086.1:0-14188 GCA_049513195.1 Occallatibacter sp. | reverse complement strand
CTCGGTGGCGCCACAGCCCTAAAATTCTGCCATGACGATGCCCGCTGCAAGGCAGGCATAGACATCGATGGAGAACCTCTCGGGCGCGTCGCCGAGGCAGGGGTTACTCAGCCCTTCATGTTTCTCTTGAGCGATCATAGCGACGAGTCCGATGCTGAGAGCCTTCGCATCGATGCAAACATCCGCTCCATCTATGATCGACTACCCAGTAGCGGCAGGCTGCGGATCACAATCAGGGGTGCGAGCCACTTCAGGTTCAGCGATGACGGAGCGCTTTTGAAGATTCCCCTCGTGTTGAGCGCGATGCACAAATTTGGCATCGTACGCCTCGACGGCCGCCGCCAGCTTGAAGTTACTGCGCACTGCGTCAGTGCTTTCTTCGACGAATATATGAAGGGCGGGCTCATTTCGAATTTCAACAGCCAACCAGAATATCCCGAGATTGAATGTTTTCAATGCAATCGGCAAACGGGAGGGAACCAGAAGTGAAGCAGGTACTTAGCAAACAGGAGTAGGCCAACGTCGACAGACTTACCGTTGCGAGAATCTCAGCTCACGCCAATGGGGCCAATGCACTCATCTAGCGTGGTTTCCATGCAAAATTGTGGATCGGGAACGATAAGCGCCGTTCCGGCTAGGAACGAGATTTTTGAGATGCAACCGCGTTAGTCGGCGCGGTTCCGACCCACGTCGATCAAAGACGAAGAGGCAGGACGCCACGAGCGCTATGGCGATGGAGGAAACGCCGTGCTGCGGTCGAGCCAAGCATCGGACACTTGAAGAACGAGCGCCGGTTGGAGCGCAATCGGCTGAAGGGCGTTGCCGGCGACGCGATCAACGCGATTCTGTCGGCCGCAGCGATGAACTTCCATAAGCGCCTCGGAGCTTATGGAAGCTTTTTCTGCGCTGCCTGATGAACGCCTGCAGCGGGCTTCAGATTATCACGGCCTCCGAGGCCCTCCAGAATCAACTTCTGCGCGCCTGAAAGAGACTTTTTCAGGATCGACTAATTAGGAAGATTCGGGCAGGTTCGTCGACGCTGTTCAGCGCCAATGAGGCTCTGCCACTCCACGGGACTGAGTTCTTTTTGCGTCAATCTCCTGCACGTCTCCGCAATGAGATCTTCGGTTTTCCAGAATTCGTATTTCATCGTGCCAAAAGGGTTCGTAACAATCCACCAATTCGAGTGCGGATGCTCGCTACCCCATATGACCGCCCCTTGAGGTCAATCTTGTGTTGGCATCAAAGCTACCCTTTGATGCTCCTCTTGTGTCGGAAGAAAGTGTCACGCGGCGAAAAATCCGCAATAATGTTACACTAACCGCAACTTACACTTCATCGTGATCTTCGGGCTCTTACAATAGCTGACCCCGCACCGGCATCGCGCTGCGCATCGATTTCACCCGCATCGTGGTCCCTCTGAGCGCTTAATTCAGCTTTGGTGTGCAACTCCGCGGGCTGGAACCGCCGGTTCGCGCCACACCTTCAACGGCCGCGATCATGAATGGGTGCAGCACGAGGAAAAATGACCGACCTGCGCGCGTCCTGCCTCTCTCTCTCTCGCTTACCCAGCTTGAATTGCTCCTTCACGCAGCCTGAAACATCTGAGGCCGCCGTGGCTGTCCTTCGACCTCGGCGCAAGAGAGCGTTGCGCGGCGGCTTCGCCGTTCTTGCGCTGCTGGCCGGGGTGTGCCTGGGCGCAATGACTGCCCGGGCGGCGACGTACACGGTGACCAGCAATGGCGACAGCGGAGCAGGATCATTGCGCTCCGCAATCGTGGGCGCCGGGAATGGCGACACTCTCGACGCGAGCGGCGTAAACGGCACAATAACGTTGCAGAGCACGCTCACTATTTCCAATAGCATCACCATTATCGGGCCAGGGGCGAATCATTTGACGATCTCCGGGCCGAGTAACGGCAATTTCAGCCTCTTTACCATCGGCTCGGGCTCTACCGTCCAAATCTCGGGACTCACCATCGCCAATCCTTCTGTGCAGTTCTCCAGCGAAGGCGCGGCCATCAATAACTCCGGCACGTTGACGGTGCAGAATAGCACCTTCGCGGGAAATTCCAGTTCAGGAGGCGCTGGCGGCGCGATCGCCAGCTTTGGCCCGCTGACGGTGCAGAACAGCACCTTCACGGGAAATTCCAATTTAGGCGGCGGGGGCGGCGGCGCGATCTACAGCTATGGCCAGCTGACGGTGCAGAACAGCACGTTCGCGTGGAACACGGCCACTTGCAATTCGACCTGCGACGGCGGCGGCGCGATCGACAGCCATAGCACGCTGACGGTGCAGAACAGCACCTTCACAAGGAATATCGCAAGTGCCGGCGGCGCAATCGCCAGCTATGGCCCGCTGACGGTGCAGAACAGCACCTTCACAAGCAACGGCGCTCAAAATAGCCACTTAGGCGGGGGAATCTTATTCACCGCGGCGATTTCGGTTGTTAACAGCATTGTCAGCGGCAACGTCGCAGGCGGCGCACCCAACGATATCGATGAATACGGCTCTGTCGCATCTGCCGATCAGGGCGGCAATGTCCTCGGTTACGTCTATGCGAGCGACGTATTGGTAGGCACGCCCAACACGGCGCCCCTCAACCTATCGCCGCTGGGCAACTACGGCGGACCTACGCAGACCATTTTCCCCCTGCCCGGCTCGCCAGCCATCTGCGCCGGATTGGCTTCGATTGACTCGGCCAACGGCATTGCAAGCGATCAGCGCGGCGATCAGCTCGATACCACCTGTCCGGCGGGATCCAACTATGTAGATGCGGGCGCGGTGCAAGCCAACTGGCTCACGGTGACGACGCTCGACGACAGCACGAATAGTGGCACTTCATGCACCGGCGGCGCAGCATGTTCCTTGCGCGACGCCCTTGGCATCGCGAACGAACAGACCACGAACATCGACTTCCAGTTGCCGGGGCAGGCGCCGTGGTCAATTCAGCTATCGAGCACACTCGAGATCGGCACCGATGTCAATATCCCGGGGCCGGGTGCAAACCAGCTGACCATCAATGGCGGCGGCCCAAGCAGCAACTTCAGCGTGTTTACGGTTGACAGTGGAGTGACGGCGTCCATCTCCGGGCTGACCATCGCGAACGGTAATTCCTCGGGCTCCGGCGGCGGTATCGACAACAACGGTACGCTGGCGGTCAGCAACAGCGCGTTCACGGGAAACCACGCGGCGGGCTCGGGCGGCGGTATTGCGAATGATTTGGTATCGGATACGTGGATGACGGTCACCAACAGCACATTCGTGGGAAACAGCGCCGACAGCGCGGGCGGCGGTATCAGTAATAAGGGGTGGGGTTGGTTGACGGTCACCAACAGCACGTTCGTGGGAAACAGCGCCAACAGCGCGGGCGGTATTTCCAATATTTCGACATCGGTCGGGCTGACGGCGATCCACAGCACTTTTAGCGGAAATTCAGCTATTCAACAAAACGACGGCGGAGCGATCAGCGACTCCAACATCAATGGAACTACGATCTACAACAGCATTTTCAGCGGCAACACCGCAGGCGGCTCGGCCGATGACACCACGAGCACTGTGAACGGGGCCGGCAACTTACTGGGCGCGATCGTCAGCCTGTCTCCACTGGGCATTTACGGCGGACCGACGCAGACCATGGTTCCGCTGCCCGGCTCATCCGCCATCTGCGGCGGCAGCGCTTCCGCAGTTCCCGCCGGCCTGACCACCGACCAGCGCGGCTACCCGCGCATCAACACCACGTACACGGGCTACACATCGCCGAACCCTGCTTGCGTGGATGCCGGAGCGGTGCAGACCAACTACACCACGGTCACATATGTGCAGGAACCCCCGTCCACGGTAACGACTGGGCAGCATTTTTCACTGCCGCCCGAAGTCGAGGTAAGGGAGACGAATACGAACATGCCGTCCGGTGTTTGGCCGCCCAATTTTGATGCGGTGAACGGCATTCCTATAACCATCACGACCGGCAGCGCCACGTTGAACGAGAACACTTTTACCGCGACGAGTTCAGGTGAGTACGGATATGCCTCTTTCAACAACCTGGTGGCGGGCGCCGACGGGCAATACACGCTCGCAACCGAACCCATCACCATCACTCCCAACTCCGAAGCGGTGCTGGCTTCAGTCTCAAGTGACCCATTCAGCGTAATCGGCGTGACGCAACTCGCGGTCAGCGCGCCACCAACGGCGATGGCGGGCGTGCCTTTCAACGTCACCGTGACGGGGCAGGACGCAAGTGGCAACCCGGTTACGGACTATACGGGGACGGTGCAACTTGCGGCAAACTATCGCCTCAGCAGCGTTCTGGGCACTTACTCCGTTACCAGCGGAACTCGAACCTACCAAATCACGCTCGGCACGGTAGGTACACCAACGATCACCGCTATCGATACCAGCGATTCGTCGATCACCGGGACCTCCGGCAGCATTACTGTCAGCGCGGGTGCGCCGTCGCAGATCGCGGCGACGGGCGGTTCAGGCCAGAGCGCCGTTGTTGGCATGGCATTTGCTCAACCGCTGCAAGCCATGGTGACGGACGCGGATAGCAATCCTGTTTCGGGGGTCCTGGTCACCTTCACCGCGACACCGAACCCGAACAATGGCGCGAGCGCGGTGTTTGCCAATGGCTCGAACACGGCGACTACCGATGGCAACGGCATAGCCTCTGTGTCCGCGCCAACCACCAACTCCATCGCGGGAAATTACACCGTGACGGCCAGCGCGGGCGCACTCACTCCAGCGAGCTTCAGTTTGACGAACAGTCCCATCCCCATGTATGTGGTGACCAACGCGTTGGACGCGGTGGACGCCAATCCGGATTGCAGCAGCGGGAATGGGAGCACCTGCTCGCTACGCGACGCCCTTGCCGTGGCGAACGCCACCGGCGCTGGGAGCATCACCTTCGCACCGGTAGCGTTCGCAACGGCGCAGACCATTCAACTCGGCAGCGGGCTTACGGTTTCAGGCAATGTCTCCATCGCCGGGCCGACCACCGGCAGCGGCGCGACGCTGACCAATCTGGTGACCCTATCAGGCTGCAACCCACCCATAGGATCTATCAACCCGACCGCCGCGCAAGGCCTAGTCTGCACGGGGGAAGCGCAGTTTTTCTCGATATTCACCGTCTCGTCCGGCAGCACCGTTACCATCGCCGGGCTGAACATCGGCAACGGAATTGTCCTAACGACGCCCGGAGGCGGGATCAACAACAGCGGCAACTTGACGCTCACGGGAACGACTTTTTTGAATAACCTCACGTTTGAGTCCGGTGGCGCCATCTTCAATGCGGCAAGCGGGGTGGTGCAGGCCGCCGCAAGCACCTTCTTGAGCAACGGGGCATTTGGGAACGGCGGCGCTATTGAGAACCTGGGCGCGCTGACCGTAACCGGCAGCACCTTTGGAGGGCTGTTCAGCCAAGCCCAAGGCGACACCAACCAGTCGAATATAGCCGCTATAAGCGGAGGCGGCTCTCCGGGCGGAGGCGGCGCCATCGCCAATGAGAGCGGCGCATCGCTCAGCGTCATCGACTCGACTTTCTGGAACAACAACGCTGCCTGGGGAGGCGCGATTCACAACAATGGAACGTTGCATCTGTACTCCAGCACAGTGAGCGGTAATTCCGCCATCAACGCGAACGGAGCCGGCGGCATCGATTGCAACTTCGATAACACCAGCGGACAACAGACCGCACCCTGCACTTCGATGACGATCTCCAACAGCCTCGTTGCGTGGAACCAATCCGGGTCGGGGTTGGGGGGCACCGATGACATAGAAGACGGGAATGGCGCTGGCAACTACATGGGAGCAGGCGGCAACATCGTAACCGTCTACAATACCGCTCCCGCGACTTTTTACAGTTCACCTCTCAGTCTTGCCACCCTGGGGAACTACGGCGGCGCGCTGCAAACCCTTATTCCCCTGCCCGGCAACCCGGCCATCTGTGCCGGGGTATACGCAAATATCCCCTCAGGCACGACCACGGACCAGCGCGGTTATCCCAATAGCAACAGTACCTATCCTGGATTTACCAGCGCATCTCCATGCGTGGACGCGGGCGCGGTGCAAACGAATTACTCGATGGCCTTCAGCACTCAGCCTCCGGCGAGCGTGCAGGAGGGCATTCCCTTCGCCGCGGACCTAGCGCTCTCAGAAAGCGGAGCTCCCTTTACGGACACCTATGGGGTTTCGGCAAGCGTGGCGCTCAATCCCGCAACAGGATCTTCCTCACCCTGGTCGGTCACCTTTGTAACCGGTGTGGCGTCGTATTCCGGTTTCAATACCAACCGGCCCGGGCATAACGACACAATGATCGCCACGCTTCCCTTGAACGCTTCGCTGGCATTGAGCGCAACCTCCAGCTCAATTGACGTGTTCGGGCAACCCTCCAGGATCGCGGTCGCGCTCAGCTCAGCCCCGCCGGTGATTGCCGGGACGCCTGCGAACTATACGGCGACGGCTTACGACAGCGTCGGCAACGTGGTTACCAACGACTCGGATGCAATCGGCATTACGACGACCGACCCGGCTATGCAGTTCAACATTCCCGGAGCCGTTTTGACGAACGGCACGGTCACTTTCCCGGTGACGCTCAAAACCGCGGGGATGCAAACGCTGACCGTTATCGAAGACACCTACGGCATGTCGGGCACAACGAACAACATTGCAGTGAATCCTGGACCAGCCACTCAACTGACGCTCAGCGGCGTGCCTGCGAACGCGACAGCCGGTTCTCCGTTCAGCGTTACGGTGACGGCGCAAGATGCCTACGGCAACACCACGCCCAGCTACACCGGCACGGTAAAGTTCACCTCTACCGACACGGGGACGCAGACCGTGCTTCCGCCCCCATACGCGTTCCAGTCCGGCACTGGCATGGACAATGGCGTTCACGTATTCGCCAACGGCGTGACGCTGACGACAGCCGGAACGCAACATGTCACCGTTGCCGACACCGCGAATGCATCGATGACGAGCACGGCGAGCACTTCCGTTGCGCAAGCCGCAAATCCCGTGCCCAGCATCGGTACGCTTTTGCCCGCCTTTGCCAGCCGAGGCGGCGCGACGTTTACTCTGACCGTGAATGGATCCGGCTTCACAGGAAATTCGACAGTCTATTGGGGCTCATCCGCTCTTGCCACACAGTACCTGAGTTCGATACAAATCACGGCTCAGGTGCCGGCAACAGACCTCGCAGTCGCAGGGGTCACCGCGATCACGGTTCAAACACCGGCGCCCGGTGGAGGCGCTTCCCATTCACTCCAATTTGAGGTGGACTCCGCCCCCTCAGGGACCACTCCACCCACATTCACGACCGTAACGGCCACGGTGGCTCCAGGTTCGACGGCAAGCTATCCGGTAACCTTGCCTTCGTCGGCAACAAGTATCACTGTTATGTGCCTCAATCTACCGAGCGGAGCAACTTGCGCCTACTCTGCCTCAACCGGCGCCATAACGATTGCTACAACGGCGGCAACACCTTCCGGCACTTATCAAGCTACAGTGGTTTTCACAGAAACGGTGCCTAATACGTCCACAGCGTTCGTCTTGCTGCCTATTCTCCTGCTTCCGCTCCTGTTCATAAGGAGAAAGCTGGCTGCACGGGGTATTTTTCTGACTGCTTGTATCGGACTGGTTCTGGTGTCCGTCCTGGCATTCAATACCGGCTGCGGTGGGAAAAGCGGAGGTGGCACCGCGCCTCCGCAGACGCAACGGGTTACTAGCTCGGGGGCAGTGACTCTGATCGTGCAGTAGGGGAACAGACCGCGTTAGGGTTTGTCGAGGCAAGAATCGCGCCAAGTCGTTGCGATGACTAATAGGTGTCCGCAATGCCGCTGCAAAGGTGGGCGGCGTCACGGATTCAGCACGGATTCACGCTGACCGAACTCTGCATTCGGCAACCACCAGTCGGCCGCAGCATAGACCAACCTCCGAACAGCAACCGGTCGCAGATTGATCGTGGGTGAATGCGTAATGCATTTGTTTAAGAGAAATACGACACCGAGTGACTACAGTCTCGCTGAAAACAAGCCGGGAGTTAGAGCAATGCGATTCTATGAATTCTCTGATCGCATGTTCGCAGATTCGCTGTGAACCGGGAGGATCCGGCAGCAGATTTCGCTTGAAGGAGAGCGCCGTCGCGCTTTTTCCGAGCGGCCTCGACATCAAGAGGTCGCTGACACTCTAGCTGAGCCTGCATAGGTCCTCAAATTTTTGGCCAGTGTTTACATATCCAATCCACCTGACCGTAAACCGGCTTCGCGGAAACATGAAGCTT
Source organism: Occallatibacter sp. (assembly GCA_049513195.1). Taxonomy (GTDB): domain Bacteria; phylum Acidobacteriota; class Terriglobia; order Terriglobales; family Acidobacteriaceae; genus Telmatobacter. The sequence goes on along the minus strand of JBEKWJ010000086.1, from coordinate 5,909 downwards.
GGCCTTACTCAGTTGTTGGTATCACCGCTCAGCAAAAATGCGTCACAACCCTGGCGGTTCGTCACCCTCGAAGCATGGGTCATATCCCATAAAAAGGAGCCACTCCAGCCGCTCAGCGTTCCGAAGAACGTCGTCTGGAACTCGCTTACGTTCGGCGAAAAGGTAATCGACGAGTCCGTGGACCGCGGCGGCGACGCGCTTGTGAATCAAAGCATCCGCCTTCGTTAATTCGGCGTATCGTTTCGTTGCTGACCAAAACGCTTGAAACTGATGGATGGAGTATTTCCGCTTTACTGAGGCAAGACCCTCTTGGAAATCCCACCAACGATCGACGACCTCAGCAGCCAGTTTGTCATTCTCTGACATCGGTATTTTCTCTGTCTTTCTCTCAATCGTCATTCGATCAGAGAAGTGTAACAACTCATTTTGCCGGTTCGGAACTTTTGCGAATTCTCCGGTGCAGAAAACTCCAGACCCGAAAGATGAAGCATAATTTCTGATTCCTGGTTTTGAACTGAGCCAATATCGAAAGTCAGATTGCAAGCCCACAACGGTGGGATTAAGTGGCTATTTCTGAATGATTTGAATACCTCATCGGAGGATTAGTAACGAAAAACGCCGTTCCCCACGGGGACCATTGATCACGGACCCGGCCCGGGGATTCTCGTCGCCGGCATTCCGGTATTAATCTGCAGTCAACTCGCGATTTGGAGATTTGGCACACATCAAGAAGGGGCCTTTGGTTTTCTGAACATCGGGTTGGATTTGCGGTGAGGAACAGGTCCGCTGAGATTCTCTCTCCCGTGTCTAGGTTTTCTTTTCTCTTTAGGGGCATCGAAAGGGATATTTCTCTCTCTCGCGAGGGTTCTCTAGCGGTAATTTGGCTTGAATTGAGGTCCGATCAGACCAACTTCAAGATTGCCGACCATTTCTCCAGGAAATGTATCGAAACGCCAGGAGCAAGTTTCGGGTTTTTAATAGCCTCTGGTTCTACTTTTCGTAATTTCGGGGCCATGGTTCGTATACCTGTCGTATGTTCGATTATGAACTGACTTCGAGGGCGTCCATGGAATTCGAAACGCAACGAATCGCGCTTGGATTGCGCCACGGAGATGTCGTCGTCCTTGAGGCTCTGGTCGAGCAATATCAATACCGGCTTGTTCGTTATCTCGTCTCCCTGTTGGGCAGACGCGATGGAGTTGACGATTTCGTGCAGGAGACCTGGCTTCGAGTCTTGGAGCGGAGTGGCTCGTACGACGGGCAGTCCCGCTTTGAACCCTGGCTCTTCAGGGTGGCCCGCAACATTGCGCTCGATGCCATGCGTAAGCGACCGATGTTCAGTCTGGACTCAAATGAGGAGGATGGTCTTCGCTCATCGCCTGCTTCTAGTGAGTCTTCGCCATACACGCTTGCGGCGCGGACACAAGATGCCGAGCGGCTTGCCCACTCGCTGCAAACTCTGGAGCCCGTCTATCGCGAAGCCCTCGTACTGCGCTTTCAAGAAGATTTATCTCTACAGGAGATATCTGTGATTGTGGGAGCGCCGGTCTCTACCGTAGCTTCCAGAATTTATCGAGGACTGGCAACGCTGCGGGCGCAGTTTGAGGGAGACACAGCATGAATATTGACCACCACGACACTTTCCAACGCATGATCGACGAGAGTTTGGCGGGCGTCCTCTCAGCGGAGAAGGAACAATCTCTTCGCGAGCATCTCTCCACTTGCGCTACCTGCAGGGAGTATCTCGGCGCCAGCAACCGGGTTATCGCGGGCCTCAGCAGTTTTTCCTTCGAGGTGAATCCAACACTTAATGCGAGGGTTCTGGCAGCCCTCAGGCTGCAGGCGAAAGAGGGCCGTGGCATTCTTGCGCGTGATATCGGGACAATGCGACAGCACAGCGTGCCATTCAAGAACTGGGCTGCATTTGCTGTAGCACTCTCGATGTCATTTGTCGGGTCGGGACTCGTGTACCAGATGGCCGAGCGCCTGGCGGTCCCAATGCATTTCGACGCTGCTCAAGTCCAGGCAGGCGTGCTCGTCTTTTGGCTGCTGCCATCTCTTTGCGCGGCCTTATGTCTGCTCGCGGCGCCTAGTGAGAATAGAGGTATTGCATGACACAGCAATCGGCGGTGCTTTTGATAGCGTTTTTGGCCGGAATTGTAGTTGCGGCTGTCTTATTGGGAACGGCAACGCGGAAGATTCTACCCCGATCTGCAATGGGCATCGCGGCACTGGCGATCCCGATTTGGGTGCTCTATTTCGGTTCCGGCCAGGGCCGTTCCCTACTTGCCACCAAAGGATTTCTCAGTACGATGCCGGAAGCGCTTTGGTTTGGCTTAACGTTTGGCGTCTTCACTGCGGCTTTTTTCCTTGCCCTCGGATATGTCTACGGGGACGCAAAAAGGCGTCAAAAGCCTCCCTGGGTCTGGGTGATTGCCGCTTTCCTCATACCCAATTTCATTGGATTCATCCTCTATTTTCTGTTCCGAGGGCCTCTCCTTGGGCCTTGCATCTCTTGTGGCAAGCCTATTCGCGGGGGAGAAGCATTCTGCAGCCACTGCGGATACTCGCAGGGTTCTTAGTAGCGAACGCATTACAGCTGACGATCACACAAAACGGAGGACGGTATGAAACGTGAACGCGCCTTACAGGTAGTGTTGGTGTTGGTGGGCTTGCTTTATTGCTTTTGGGGCTATCTCCTGTTCGACAATCTGTGGCACGCCAAGTGGCTTAAAGGGCATAGTGACGTTATGCCGATGTTCCTGAGCCTTAACACGGCGCTTGGGGTCTGTCTGTTGTTAGCCGTTAAGGAGCCGGCCAAGCATCGTTTGATGATCGCCTATGGGGCATGGTCAAGCCTTGCCCATGCGTTCACGATGACAATCATGTCGGCGCAGGCCGTGGCACACGGGATGCACAGGCAGGATAGTCCCCGGGACATTGTAATGTTTGTCGTGATTGGAGGCTCGCTGCTTGCACTCCTCCCGGTAAAACAAGCATCGCGAACCGGCGCGCCTATCGGTGAGCCGCGCTTTGCCCGACGCTAGGCATCTCGAATTTCAACTGTCGATGACAGGCCAAACCACTCATCAACCATCGGTTATGCCCGATTGTCGCGATTACTCCCGAAATACGCCGCAGGCTACGGAAGCTTTCCCGGACCTCAATCCGGCGGGAGGGCACGAGATTCCAGTCGCCATGCCGACTTTCATTCTGCATTTTTGTGGTCGATGAGCGCAGTGCGATAATGCGCTCAGTGAGAATGTGCCAGCCGGATCCCAGGGAATTGCTGAAGAGGTCAGCGTTCTCAGCACTGATGGATGATCCGTTGAGCCCGCCTGAGTGGTTTCGGCGACTCTGTCTGAAGATGCTGCACTCTCATCCCACCCACCGGGCTGCTTCACCGCGTGGTTCGGATTCTATTACGGAAGGTTCACCAAAAACTCACTCACCACAGAAGCAAATCCGGCGGGGTTATCAAAGTGAAGGACATGGCCACCTTCCAGATTCCGGAGTAGCGTATGGGGTCTTGTGGCTGCCATTTCTTCCATGTGCTGTTGCGTGGTGACCCGGCTTTGTTGCCCGCGCAGCAGAAGAGCAGGGCAATCGGTCGCGAGCCAGTCCTGCCAATGATTGCCATTAACTGCTTCCTGCGACGCCGCCAACTCGCGGAGATCGAAAGCGAGACGCCAACCGGCAGGAGCAGTGCGAATCGAGTCGTGAATATAAGGAAGGAAACGCGGGCCGATGCGCTCTCCCAAATCGCCGCGAGTTTTAAAGATCCCGGACCATGCGAACGCAAAACTCGTGTCATCGGCTAAGACGGCGCCAATGTCTTCAATGATCAGAGCCCGAGCGCGATCCGGATAACGGGCTGCGAACTGGTAAGCATTGACCCCGCCAAGAGAGTTGCCTAACAGTACAGCCTTCCCTGGGCCGAGATGGTCTGTGAGGCCCAGAAGGTCATCGATATAATCGTTGTGAGAGTAAGTCAGCGCGTGATCGGATTCGCCGTGGCCGCGTTGATCAAGAGCAATTACGCGCCATTCAGGCGCCAATACTTCCGCGAGCGGTGCAAAGGTTTGGCTTTGCATCCAGTGAGAGTGCAGGGCAATGAGCGCTTGGCCATTGCTGCCGGAATCGAGATAGGATAAATTCAGCCCGTTGCGTTGAAAGTTGAATCTCTGCATGTTTCCGCCTTTCTGTTACAAGCGCAATTGTTGCGATTTATGATCTATGACAAGGAAACACATAACCCGGCGCTGTTGCGAGTCGGGGTCACTTTGCGGAGTCGGTATGCCAGCCGGGATTGAGCCATCGGCCGTTGCGGCGGACGAAGACTTCGCTTGCTCGGCCTACAGAGGTTGATATCTTGCCGTCCATTTCTGTTTCCACAAGAAAGTCGCTCCACACGATTGCCACGTCACCAAAGTGCTGAACCTCAGTTCGCGGGAATTGCAGCCTGATAAGCTTGCCGCCCTGGGTGTGAAACTCTGCAGCGGACTGCAGTACGTTCGCCTGATTCTTCCACTCTTTCTCACCACTGCTCATGACAATTGTTTCGGTCGGGACCAACACTCTGAGAGATTCTATATCGCCTGTAAACCAAGCACGCCAGACGGACTCGCGAACCTGAAGCAGTTCGCGGTCGTTCACCTGCTAAGCGCACAAACCGGTTGTCCCCAGCGTCGTGACACCAATGGTTATGGCAACAAAAAAGATCTTCCATCGATTCTTCATGCAGATTCGCCTTTCATTTTGTGTTTTGAAGTTTGTTTTGTGTTCTGCCGCCACTCATAAAGCGCTAGCAGGGCAGCACCGCTCGACGCGGAGAAGACCGAGTAGTCCATTGGCGATTTGGCCCCAAAGGAGATCGCCATCGCCAATCCAAAGAGCGCCAGCAGAACCGCGCTTGCCAGCGAGACCCAGCGCGGCCACATACCAACGATCAGCAGGATGCCACAGCTTGTCTCGGCGAGCGTGGCTGCCCATGCAACCGCAGGAATCAACGCCAAGGGAAGGAATGCATTCATTTCCGCGGTGTAATGAATGAATCCTTTGAAGTGATCCAGATCAACGGTCTTGTCCCACAAGCCGAATCGAGACGCGACGGCCGACAGAAAGGCAGAGCCCAAAGCCAGTCGCGCATAAAGGACCCCTGCCCGCTCCCAACGAAAAGTATGCAATATGGTACCAATGCCTCCCGGCGTCACTGCTGAGACTTGGTTTGCGTGCGGTTTCATTGGGATCTCCCCTTTCTATCGGCGCTTGCTGATATGTCGCTACTCAATGGACTGTCGTGATCGCAAACAAAGACTGCGAGAAATGTCGCAGGTTCAGTCTTGCTGGCATTGGCTGAAAGCACGTGAGGGACGTTTGGCGCTTCATAGAAAGTATCGCCGGATTTGTATACGCGTTCAGGCTCGCCCTCGGTTTGAGAACGATAGGCTCCCTGCACAACATAACCGATTACGGGGCAAGGATGACCGTGCCTCGGCGAGGATTCGCCTGGACCATAGTGCACCTGAATTACCGCAGCCTTCAAGTGGTTGCCATCGAGCGGAGGCAGGGCATGAGTGAAAATGGTGCGCACTCGCTCGCTGAATGGATGTTTGGCTAAACTGCTGGCGACAGGCACCGGGAAGATCATACTTCCAAGCATTGCCCCAAAGAAAATCCGACTGGTATACGCGTGCACGTCCAACGCTTTCATCGCGGTCCTCCTACGCACTCACAATAGATCCTTTATGGACCAGTAACAAGATCCATTTACGCAGAAAATGTTGTACCATTTTGGCTATGAAGCGCGCTGCATCCTTCGAGTTGGTATTGCCGGAACGGGATTCCGGGTTGCCTGCCGGCCGTTGGCTCTATGAGGCATTACGCCGTAAGATCCTCGATGGCGGCCT
>JBEKWJ010000085.1:0-14734 GCA_049513195.1 Occallatibacter sp. | reverse complement strand
GGTTGAAGAATCTGCCCGAAGGGTCAGTTGCGTTCAGGCGTTGAAGCCGGTCGAGCGCGAAGCTTGTATCGGCACTCCATGCCCCGGCCAGTTTGTTCGCCAGTTGCTCCTGCTGAGACCCGCTCACCAAATCAGCGTTGCACTCGGGGGTACGCGTAATCACTCTTCCGTCAGGGAGAACCACCACAGAACTTCGATAGGGCGCGTCGAAACCAACGACCACGTAGCCGTGACTCGCAAGGTCTTCAGCGAGCGCAGTATAGTCCGTCGTGAGAGCCGCCAGCCCCGCTCTCATCAAGATCACCGGGTAAGAAGACTGCTGAGGCGATACGCTCGTATCGCGAAGACTATGAGCGCGAACTCGCGACAGATTCCGCGTCATGAGGTGCGTGATGATCGGGCCCCGCTGGCGTTCAACTGCCGCTTGCCATGGCTCGGGCAAGTACTCCCCGACCGCCTGGGAGAGCTGTTGAGGCGCCGCAGGATACCAAATCCAGGCGAGGAGTTCCCGTCCTCCACTCAGTTGCGGCGCGAGTGGTTCTCCTTCTCCGGTGTCGCTCCAAACGCAGGTCGTACGCCCCACAGCGAAGGGTCCGGTTAGTGCAGGCAGCGCCGTCTCTCTGCTGTGGTCAAGCCATAGCACGCAAAGCAAAACCCCGATTCCAACGGCAATGAGCTTCGCCACACTCGATGCAATATTCATCACGCGCCTATGCTTGGGCCTCGCCGTTACTCTACACATTGAGGAATAGTACTGTGAAACTCACATCTTGCCCATGAAATACTTCGATCGCCGCTAAATCGCCGGTTCACTCGCCGATGGGCAGATCAGTCCCGGAAAGTCGCCAAATATCATGAAATCCGTCAGATGCACTGGACCCGCAGGAATGGCCTGTCGCTACGGCGTATTTCGTTACTAATGCTGGCAGGTTTAGCAAGGCCGACCAAAGCGAACTTGGACTGCTTCTCGTCGAGACGGTCATCCTCCACGTAGCCCGGACGCAATCGGAGACTGACAAAGCGGTCGAAGGCGCCGTCCAGCACTACAAAGAGGAGGCCGACGTCATTGCTCAGAAGGTCAAAGCGGAGTTTGCCGCGAAAGGGAAGGCGCAATCTGCTACGAAGACAACCGCGAAGGCCAAGCCAAAACCGGCAGGGCGGCCCACAGCAGCAAGAAGGCCAAAGCCGCGTAACCCTCAACTTCCAAGCCTTGCATACGGGGTCTGCCAGCGCAGGCCCCTTTCTTTTTCGCCCGTCGTCCCGCCCTTTGATGTGCTGCCGCTTCGCGCCAGGCTTGGTTTGGCCGACCCGACTGGCGTGAACCCCTTGCCGATGGCAAGGTGTTGACCAGCTTCGGCTTGCTATCTGTCGACAATAAAATAATTCTTGACATTATCTGGATTATTTGCAAATCTTTCTGCCAGTAGTCTCAACAGAATAGAGGCTGTCGGCAAGTCCCCTTTTCAATAACTTTGGCGGCTCTCTCATTCTCGCAGTTTGGGGTCAAACCAACCTTACGAACATTGTGAAGCCAAATTGTGTGTCTAGTCATTTTGCGACTGGATGCATTCGGGATAATAGACGCCAGAAACCAGAAGTATTGGAAATCCCAATTTAGATGACGGCGGAGAATGCCAATGAGTCAAGCGAACAAAATAGCGATTCATCAATTTCTCTCAGCTGCGCGAGCGCAGCTAAAAGCAAGCAATGGCCTGGATATTCCATTCGCGGGGACTACCTCTTCGCGAAGTAACCCGAAACAGGTCCTTGGAGCGGGAACAGATGGCGGAGACGCCGTTCATCTCGGTTTTGTCTTTGGCGGCGGCGGTGCAAAAGGTGACTTTCAGCTAGGGGCGATCAATGCCGTCTATGACTTGTTCCAGCTCGATTCAGGGACTGGCACACCTCCGCCAATCGACATGATCACAGGCATTTCAGTCGGTTCGCTCGCAGCGGCAGCTATCGCATCGTCACCCTTTGTAAACGGGCGCAAGAATCTCAACAATGTTTGGGCCAGTATTGGTGGGCCGAGCGATATCTACGTTGACGGCCCGCTCCTGAGCAGTTTGCGGGATGCCATTAACACGCTCGCGACGAACGCGTCATTAGGACTTGCAGCCGGCGCCACCGGACTTGTAGGAGCGGTCGGCTACCCTCTTGCCGCCCCTTTTCTCGATGCCGCGATGCTTGGGGGCATGTTGACAAACGCGATTGGAACCTTCCTGGCGCTTCAGGGTCCGGCATCAACGGCACTTACTGCCGTAGAGAATGGGCTTTCCAATATTGTTAATTCGCAGCTGGTTCCCACCGCGAATTCTTTGAATTCTGTGTTTAGCACGGTACCGGCATCGGTTCTCAATCTTTTAAACAACGTTGCCGTGCCAATACAGGGTGAAATCAGCGACATCTCTGCATTCTGCAACCAGCTCCTTACAGACATCAACAACGTGGCTTCAGCGTTCAACAACCTGGGAGGAGCCGTAGGGATTGCAGCCCTCGGTGTTTTTGGCGCCCCGGTCGTGGTTGCGGCGCTGGTGCCGGTGGTCGCTACTATCACGGCCGCGGCTGGAACAGCCCTGGCGACGTTGGGAGCTGCCAGCGGCGCCGCACTTGGCACCGTCATTGGGCTGTCGGGAACGCTGATTAGTTTACTCTCGGGCCTGGTTGGAGTACTTACCGCTGTCGGCGCCATGATTGGAAGTGTGGTGACTCTTTCGGTTGGTGTCATTACCAGTGCGGCAGTCTTGAATGTGGCTCCCATAACGGCTCTCATCGACGGGATTGAATCACTGATCGACGTCGTTAATGTCATCGTTGCTGTAGCCAATGTTCTGAACGATCCCGCCACCCAGGCGGGTCTCTTCTCGTTCACGCCGCTTTTTGGACTCCTGGCAACCAGTCTTACTGCCGCCGACGTAACAGCTATTAATAATGGTCCGACGCAATTGCATATAGGCTTCACCAGCCTGGAATCCACCAGATATCGGTTCGCGGATCAATCCTGGACCCTCCCGAATCTTCTCACCGGAATACAGGCATCGGTATCCCAACCGGTGTTCTTTCCCGCCGTTCCCATGAGCCTCACTCCGTCGGGTCAGGGCACCTACCAGCTCGTGCCAACAACTGCAGCCAACCCGACGGAAAGTTATGTGGATGGAGGAGTTCGTTCAGTGGTGGCTTTGAGCCCGGCCATTCGCGCGATGCGTAACCCAGCCAGCGGGAAGGATTTCCATCTCAATATCATCATTGTCTTCGCGTGCTCAAATATGCTGTCGGCTCCCTGGCAGAAAATCACCTCGGGTCAACCACCGCAAACAACGCAGATAACGGGCATTCTCAGCACTCTCCTGAGAACACTCGATGTTTTCGAACTGACTCAATACTCCGACGCGATGCTTGAGGCGGATACCGGCATCCGGGAGGCTTTCGCCGAGTCCGCAAATAAGGACTTCTCTGCGGAATTCGATTACCTCGCTCAACATGCAAAAGTCATTTGGAGCACCGGCACCGAGCCGGCCAATTTCCCAAGCCTGCACGACCTGACCGGCAAGCGTCAGGACAGGGGTAAGCCCATGCCCGGCGATACGATCGTCTTCCTGATTGAACCCGATGTAACATTTGACGAATTTCACAGTCCGTTTGATTTCAACGGGACCAATGTCAGCGGGGTGGCGGGATTGGCAGCCGGGGCGACCATCATCGGGGAGAGTATCAATTTCGGTAAAGCGACGGCACTATCCGTTTTAACGCCCGTGGCAGCCGTTCCGTGGTCGCTCTTAACCGCCTACATGAGCGGGCAATTGACCCCATTTGATCCATTGGCGAGCGCAATATGAGTCGACTGCCGGTTGTCCTCGGTCTCGATTATGAGACCGGGGAACTCTTCACGGCATGGCTTAGCTCGGCATAAATCTCCGGTTTGCGTCGGACCAAATTGCACTCCATGGAGACCAACCGTCAATGAGCACCTCAAGAACATCTATGTCGCCAGCGAACCGGAGGTCCTTGCGGTTCCCGGCACCGGAGAAATGGATTTCAAATGTAATTTCATTTATTAAGTGCAAGTGGGTCAGAAGATAAGAGTATTCTACTTTCCGTCATGGCCCAAAGAGGCTATGGATGTAACAGGTCTCAATTAGGCACGCGGCTGGGAGCGTTGGATGAGCGAGGCCTATTCAAGTGGGACGAGACCTTCTTGGACGGCAGCTTGGTTCCAGCGAAAAGTGGGGCATTGCAGCCGAGGAAATCAAGCACAGCAAGGGAAGAAGGTGGATGGTGAACTTCTTCAGTCTTTTCAAGCCGAACGTGGCGAGACTACAAAGGAAGAGGGACGTAACTAGCCTGATTGCCGCGTTAGTCCATGAAGATCCGCGGATTCGCAGGGCTGCTTTGTCGGCATTGGGAGAGATTGGTGATGTTTGTGCGGTCGAGCCGCTTATTCAAAGGCTTTCTCGTCGAACGAAGTGGACGATGGACTTGGCCCGTTCCGACGCCACAGCGCTCGGGAGGATCGGCGACACTCGCGCCTTGGAGCCGCTGATTGCAGCGCTCAAAGATCCAGATGCTGAGTTGCGTCAAGCTGCGGCCGAAGCGCTGGGAATAATTGGTGATGCAAGGGCTGTGGAATCACTCCTAGCAGTGTTATCGTACTCGTCAAATGCACTCGGTCGTGACGAAGCGCGTGTAAGCAAAAGCGCTCTTTCCGCTATAAGGGCGATTGGAAAGCCAGGCGTCGAGTTCTTGCTTAGTGCGCTCAAAAACCCCGATAGCAGGATGCGCCTTGCCGCGGCCACTGCGTTGGACACAATCGGAGTCTTCCCAAATCCGTCAAATCAGGCTTGGTATGCCGTCGCCAGAGAAAGATGGAATGACGCAGTTGTCATGGGCGCTGACGCCGTACAGCCGCTGATGTGTGCCCTCAAAAGTTCAGACTCTTATGAAGTCCGGAAAGCCGCTGCTGAAGCGTTGGGGATGGTTAATGCGCTCTGTGCGGTCGACATGCTCGGTGCCGCTTTCTTTGAGGATCCAAACCTATCCGTCTCCACAGCTGCCGCTACGGCCTTGGGAAAGATAGGTGACGTTAGTGCAGTGGGGCTGCTGGCTAAGGAAATGGGCGGTTCGGATCCGCTTCGGGTAGAAATGCGCCGGGCTGCCGTGAAGGCGTTAGGGGCGATTCGCGCGCCTCGTGCAGTCGATGCATTGGTCGCGGTTCTCCAGAATTCACATTCTGACGTCCGCCTTGTTGCTATTGAAACGTTGGGGGAAATTCGCTCGCCCCGTGCAGTCGATGCACTGGTTGAAGCTCTCAAAGATTCAAATGCGGGCATCCGCAAAGGAGCCATCTTGACGTTGATAGCAACTGGGAGGCCGGCAGTGGAAGCAGCAATGGAAGAGTTGTTGACGCTAATCAAACAAGGTGAACGATCCGCTTGCATTGCATTGGAGACGTACGGATTGATCCCTGATGACCCGCAGTTTCAGGCATGGTATGTCGTCGCCAATATGGAATGGGATAAGGCCGTTGCCATGGGTCCAGTGGCCATGGAACCGCTGATTGCGCAGCTTAAGCGATCGGAAGAAGATGAGTTTACGAAATCTAATGCTGCCTGGGCGCTAGGGAGAATCGGCGACGCGCGTGCTTTGGAGTCGCTCATCGCTGCACTCAAGGATTCAACTCGGCCCGTCCGCGACTCCGCCGCCGCGGCTTTGGGGGTGATGGGCGACCTTCGTGCTGTCGAGCCAGTAATCACAGCGTTGCTATATTCTCGCCCAAGCTTGCGGGACCAATGGAGTTGTGGAGCCGAGAGTCTCAGCAATCTCTTCGGAGATTACACCAAGCTCATCAAAGACGCGTTCGGAGGTGTAGCTGCAAAGAGAGACAACAGTTATCTCGATTGTCCAGTTTATTTCGACGATCGCGTTAAGCAAGAAGCCGTAAATGCGTTGTGCAAGTTGAATACTCCCGTTTCAAGCAATATTCTCTACAAAATATCAATGCTTCCGGACATGTTGGAGATGAACAGTAATGATACTGCGGTGTCCTTTCATTCAATAAGAGAGCAAGCGCGCATGGAACTGAAGAAGAGAGGTTCTCCAGAGTACGATTCAACTGTATACCTAACAACAAGAGCATGGAAAATTGGCGATGATGATGTGAGCACTCGCGATCTCTAGCTTCAGAGGAGGATGAGGCCTGCGACTCGGTAGGCAATGCAATGACGGCAGCAAGTCGTCCGGGTTTTGCGCCGCAAACGCCGACCTTTTCGGCGCAAGTATTCTTTTCTCCTTGCACTCTACCTCAGAAGCTATACAATTGCAGGGATTCTTGGTCGAAAGGGAATTTCTGGCCAACGAGAGAGAAAGTGACTCAACGAACGATGAAATCTTATCTGGCATTGGCGTTATTATGCAGCGGCGTGTTTACTCCAACTGCCTGCCGACAGGCGCCGGGGAAGAATCCAGACGACAAAACTGTGAACCCCGCGGCGGTGGCGTTGGAGAACGAGCGGACCGCGATCATTACCGACACCGCAGGAGTGAAGACCGAGGTGGCTAATCTTCGATTCTTCGAGGGAGACAACACCACCAGCGATCTTTGCGTCGACACCGGTCTCTTGGTAGTGGTCGTAAACAAAGCACAACTCGTGTCGATGTCACAAATCAATAAGCACAAAGTCTCGATCTCGTATGACTACCTCGGTAAGCGACTTGTCGCCGAGGGCAACCTTACCTCTCTTGCGAGCTCGGGTGGGGTGGCGGTGGCGGTCGAACTCGGTGGCGACACAGACCTGGGATTCTTCCGGATTGGAATAGACCGAATCCGAACTTTGCAGTTCAAGCAAGCTCCGCAAATGGCTTTGCGGGGCCAAGGAATGGCAGAGACCGCCAACTTGGTGCTGGACGACGGCTCCTCGATGACAGTGAAAGACCTCAATCGTCTAGCACGCTTTTACCCAGAGGTTGGAATCGTCAACCTCCGCGCCTGGGGCCTATTCACCGATATACCGATTGTGCGAGGCTCCGGCATGCTGACGATTGATTTGGCGCAGATCTCCACGATCAACCTAGGCGCTAACGGCAAGATCACCATTACACCCAAGCGCGGAGAGGCTATAACGGGAAAGATCGGATCTGAAAAGGACGGAATCGACGGATTCGTTGCCTTGAGCGAGAAGGGGCGCTTCTTCGTCGACCGGAAGCATTTTGTCTCGGTCACCTTCTCGTCAAGCAAGTAGCACTTCCTCTCGTCTCTCGATTTAGCTTCATTAAGCACATAAGTAAAAGAGCGACATAAGCAGCGAGGATTCGCTTGACCGAGCTTGCCCCGGCCGTGGTCGAAGCCTTCGCCAAGGACGAGATTGGCGTGCGCCATGCTCTTTTGCTGGCGAAGCTCCAGCCCGACCAGCAGGAGGAAGCATTGGCCGCTTGCTGGCAGGAGAGTCTCCCGCATTCGAGGGGATTCGAACTTTTCAATTGTTCTTCTTTGCGGAGTTGCACTGAAACGCACCCAATATGAGTCCCCTGCTCTAACCGTTGAGCTACAGGCCCTTCAATGCTCTATCTAACTGTGAACAGGTTCGTTATGTGAATTTTCTGTCCGGCAACTCGCGCCACTATTTGGCTGGACCGACCCCTCTTAGTGTGACACAGTTGATCGGCAGTCGTCACTTTGACATGATGCAGGACGTGTAGGACAAAGTAACCCCGTCTATCTGGCGAAGCCATGGATATAGATTTATGTAAAGCGCAAAAGCGACTTTAAGAAACCTGCGAGACGATCGCCTCAATCTCGCGTGAATCAGAAACCAAGAGCGCCGGGAACTTGTGCCCGCTCTTTCAATGAAAGCTCAAAAGAGCAGGCACATGAAAGGCCCGACCGAAACGCATTTATCCGGGCTGAGGTCCAAAGGCGTCGTCAGCCGCAAAGCTGTTCAACGATACGCCTCCAGTGCCGCCAGTGAGTGAGACCGTGAGAATGGTATGGAGCGTCGAAACAGGAGTGACGGTGACAGAATCACTCTGCTTGATGCTGCACACTTCTTCGCAGGTATCGAAGACCTTGAGAGGGGCCGCTGTGGATGTTGCCGCGATTGCCTCCGTTACCGTGACGCTCCCGATGATTCCAGAAACGTGCGATGTTCCGAGATCGAGTGTGAGAACGCCGGTTGCGGCCGCTACGCCCGCCGAAATCGGCGAGACATCGTAACTGATCACGAATTGCTCGGACAGCCCCGCGCCGACACTCCAGCCCGCCGTCGAAAGCGGCAGCGGCGAGAAGTTGAGCCCTGGAAACAGAGTGGCAGTGATCAGCAGGTCTGGAGTCACCAGGATATTGCTGGGGTTTACTCCGTTTGCTGAGGCCGTTGAGAAGCCGAAGTTGTTGTAAAGGGCAGCGTCGAAAATACATCCCTCCGCGCCGAGTGCAATGTAGTTTGCAAGTGTCTCCGTTTGGCAGGTTGCGACAGCATGAACGAGTGGAGGACACGCAAGCAGCATCATCAGAGCTGCCGCAAGAACGATCTTCGTTTTCATGGTTGACATACCTCTTGGGGGCGAAGTAGACAACGTGCGCGAACACTAATCCATGTTTTTCAGCCTTGTCAAGTGAAAAATTAGGAACTCCCATGCAAAATGGAAACCCGCAGAGAATCAAGCGGTTGAATGATCCGCTCTATGAACAATAGATGAAGAAAGTTGCTGCCCGCTCTTCCGCGAATCCTTTCGTCGGTTGGCTGGGCGCCCACCTTCGCGCATTTTGCGAACAGTGGAAGTCCGTTAGCGCCGCTGAGCAAGCCCACCTATTGCTTCAGCGTCACCGTAATCTTCCGCGCATCGCCCCCGGTCGAAGTAATTGCAATCTCCCCGGTGGCCTTCTTGCGGATGCTCTTGAACTTATCGCCCCACTCCACCAGCACCAGAGCCTCAGGAGTGAGTAACTCGTCCAGCCCCAGCGTCTCCAATTGGCGCTCGCCTTCCAGGCGATAGACGTCGAGGTGAAAGAGCTTGACGGGGTGGCCTTCGCGAGCGCCGTGGTACTCGTGCAGCAAAGTAAATGTCGGGCTGGTCACCTCGTCTGCCTCGGCGGCGTTCAGAGCCTCGGCAATACCTTTCACCAGCGTAGTTTTGCCGGTCCCCAGGTCGCCTCTCAGAATCAGCAGTTGCGGGGGCGCCAGCAGTTGGGCCAGCTTGCGGCCCACTTCAATGGTCTCTGCGCCATTTTTGGTGGTGAACTCGTGCGTCCGGCCTTCGGCGACAGGAGCTTCTGGAGTCATCTTATGGCCTCGTAAAGTGTTGCGTCTTGCTGCACCGGTCTTCTGTCTTGAAGTCAATTCGCCGATTCTGAGACCGCCAACAAAGCTGCGGCGAGCAGTCTACAAGGGTCGGTTCACAAAATCAGTTGAAAGCTTGCGCTGGTATCCCTGCATCCAAAGATACCGGTTGGGACCGTCTCCGCGAAAGTCAAATTCCTGCGAACGAAATGCGCGTGCCAGATGGCCAAGAATGTCGGTGGCCAGCAGGGTGTGTTCATCAGAGGCTCGCACGGCCAGATCGGCGGCAAGCCCATGCAAATATACCGCTGCCTCAACTGCTCGCGCCGGGTCGCCGGGATGCTGCGCTAGCAATCCCGCCACCAGGCCGGTGAGCAGATCGCCGCTGCCGCCCTTGGCCATACCCGGATTGCCGCTGGTGTTAACCCCCACGCTGCCATCGGGATGAGCGATCAGAGTTCGCGCGCCCTTGAGCACCACTGTAAAGCCGGTTCGCTGAGCAAATCCGCGCGCGACTAGGAGCCGATTGGCCTGTACCTCGGCGATGGTTATGCTGGCCAGCCGCGCCATTTCGCCCGGATGCGGCGTGAGCACCAGCGTGCGCCCCGCTTTGGCAATTTTGCTCAGCATCGCCATTACCGCCGGTTCCGCTGCCAGAATGTTCAACGCATCGGCATCGATTACCGCCGGAATCGTGGTGGACGACAACAATCTTATAGTGAGTTTGGCCGCTTCCGGGGTTTGGCCCAGACCCGGACCAATTGCCAATACAGTTTTACCGGCGATCAACGCCGCAATCGATTCCGGAGCAAGATCTTCCTCTGCGATCAACCCCACGGAGGTTGCAGCCAGCGGCCAGGTCATCAGTTCCGGCGCAATGGCCGCCACTAAAGGCAGAACGGTGGAGGGAATTGCCGCCGTTACCAAGCCTGCTCCAGCCCGCAGCGCACCCATGGAAGTCATCGCCGGCGCGCCTGACTTGCCGACCGAGCCTCCCACCACCAACACGTGACCAAAGTTGCCTTTGTTGGCCGCAGCCGAGCGAGGTGTTTGTGCGAGGCCGAGCGCGGAGCCAGCCCAGTGCAGCCCTATGGTCGAGATCATCGACTCTTTCGGCGAGCCGATAGGCGCAACCACAATCGGCTGATCCCAGCGACGGGTTAACTGGCCAAAGACGTGCGCGAGCTTGGGCGCGGTGAAGGTAATCACGGCATCGGCAGGGAAAACCGGTGCGACGACCGAAGCGGAGGTTTCGTCGGCTGGCCAGCCCGAGGGCAAATCGACCGCTAGAATCGGCGCGGCACAAGCCTCGATCCACTGGAGCGCGGCGAGCGCCAGCCCTTTGAGCGGAGGCTTGAATCCCGTGCCCACAACCGCATCAATCAGCAAATCGGCATCGAGTGCGTCTTTGTGTTGAGCTAGATCTTCGGCTTTTTCAATGATGCCAATGAGCCCATGCGCCGAGCCGTCTTCCAGATTGCTCAATTCGCGCCAAGCCTGCGCAGCATCGCCAGTGAGCTGTTCGGGCGCGCCCAGCAGCAGAGTAGTCACTTCGAGGCCATCTGCGGCCAGCAGGCGCGCCGTCATCATGCCGTCGCCGCCATTGTTGCCTCGTCCGCACAGCACCGTAACGCGTCGCGCCTGGGGAAACTGCTGCCGCGCAAAAGCTGCCACAGCAGCCGAGGCCGCACGCATCAACTCAATCGACGGAACGCCGAACCGCTCGGAGGTCAAACGGTCGCAGGCCTGCATCTCGGCGGCAGAAAGAACGTGCATGGAAACATGGTACGACAGGGAACGGAGATCAGGAGTCCTGTGTTAGGAAATGGAGGATATTGGTCGATTTTGTGCCGATTTTGCCCCAAAATGGCCAAGAAACGGGCAAAATTCGGCCTTTTTGTTGACTTTTCTGACAGCAGGACAAATATGTATGTCGTTTATTATATTGATGTTACATTGATTTGCGGGGCTCAAAAGTGGGTTTCGGTGGGTAGGGGGGGTGGGGGTCGGAGGGATTTTGCTGCCTGTGAGCCGGAAATCCGACGGCGCTTTCCATTTCCACTTTACCAAGAGGATGGGAAATGATCTGCAAACGGGGAAGCAGGGACCAGGAGGCAGGTCAATGAGAAAGGCCGTCTTGACGCCGGCTTGGGATTTCTCCCGGCGGGATGGGCGTTTGCGGGTACAAATCCGACAAAGAACTCGGAAACTATGCTGCATGAGTGATTTGGCATGTGGGCGTCAACGCAACCGGCGAAAAACCTGAAAGCCTTCGCGCACCGATGCCCAACTGCATGGCATCGGTGGCGCCCTCATTCTTGCTTGGAAAGAGCAATGGGACCGTGCCACCCGCCCAGTTAAGCAACTGCCTTGGTTTGCAAGATGTTTTCATCGGGAATAATGAGATTGTGACTAAAGAACATGACTTCATTTCCGACGTAGTGCCTTTGCGCCGAGTAATTCAGCCCATATTTCAGCGTTTGGTCTATCTTGTACATTGCGCAAATTTCCTCAGCATTGTCGTAGGACACTATCCAAGGCCACTTGAAACTCTTTTGCTGGAGCTTCTTGGCGATCGCAATGTGATCTTCATGTTCGTAGTAATTGCGATACAGACCCTTGCCTTTGACGTAATAAGGAGGATCAAGGTAGATGAGCGACTTCTTCGGCAAGAATTCCGAGCACCTCTTCAACAGACGTAACGAATCATCGCAATACACAGAAATACTATCGGAATGCTTAGCAATCTCAGTGATGCGCGCCGCCAAGACATCCTTCTTGAATCGTGCATCCAGTTTGTAAGTGCCATTCTGACTCTTCCCACCAATAACGCCAGCCTTGAGAATCCCGGAGCGATTTGTCCGGTTCATGAATAAGGTCGCAAAGCCTTTTTCGACAATGCTCGCCTTGGAGTCACCACACAGAACAGACCGCCACTTGAACCATTCCTCGATGGTGATGGGCGTGGCATCGAGAAGATTCAGCAATGCACGGGAATGCTTGGCGACGGAAACCCAGAAGGCATACACCGCTGGGTCAGCGTCATTGATGTGAATATGACTGGCATGACCGCGCAACAACAATTCCAGCGCAACGCCTGCTCCGCCCGCATATGGCTCAAGGTAATGTCCCCCCGCAACACCATTAGCCTCCATCACTTTGCCGATGAACGGAGCAAATGGTGCCTTGCCGCCGGGATAGCGCAGTGGGCTGTAAAGCTTGTTCGAGTACATAGCTAAGAAACCTTCTTCAATGTTACTTCCAACGCGGTTAGTTTCGCAGGATCAACAGAAAAACCGATCTTCATCGCGCTCTCCATGGCAACCTTGAACTTCTCCAGAAACCCGTTGACTTCTTCTGGATGGGTATCAGCCCAGTGCCTCCATGGGTTATAGGGCTTTGATTTAGCCGTAATGAGCTTTTGGAACTCCGCCCCCTTGTAGAACCGCTTGAAGATTTCTCGAGGCGTTTTGTTGCCTTGGTATGCAGCCACATGTGTCTGCACATTAACGCTCTCATCATAGATGGCGAACTCTTGAATGACTTCTGCTGATGACTGAGTGAAATTTGGTCGCGCATACTGCAAATCGTTCTTCCAAAAGTCGTGCTCAGCTGGAAGATTGTACAGGAACTCGAAAATCAACTGATCCGGCGGCAGACTCCCTGGAAGAAGAACCACAGTCTTCGGGTTCTTTTTTTTCCTGACATTCTCTGCTGCATCTGAGTCCAGGCATACGATGCTTCTCTCCGAGAACTCGGCCACACCTTTTTCAATGAGTTGCAGATAGTTGGTGCAACCCAAGGTCACTTCCGGCAGAGGGGTCATGAACTTCTTGATGGGCTGGCGATTCAACAGTGCAGAGAAGAAATCAGCGGCTTCCTTGTCCTCAAAGAACACATTGATCTTGGGAAGGTTTTCGCCTTCTCCTGCGGCAATTGTTTGAGTCTTGATGTCCGCGTTAATCTGTGCCCAAGACCAATCCTGCATTATTTGCACGCCACCGTAAGTATCGCTCAGGTAAATGGTTTTGTAATTCCTGCGATATTTCTGACTTTGTTGGTGTGCGTATTCAATTAGCGTGGGTGAATGGGAGGTCATAACGACCTGAAGATTCAGATTTTTGCATTCCCTATCCAAAATTTTTAACAAGTTCACCTGCGCCGTCGGGAACAGCCCTGCGTCCGCTTCATCAATCAGAAGTAAGCCGCCCTTGTAGTCGGCGTATTCCTCTTTCAGCTTACGGAACGACATCAGCGCCAAGATGACCTGTCCAGCGTTGTCTTCCCCCGCAGATACGGATTCCTGATCATAGTTTTGGCCATGCGCTACAGCGGAGCTGATGGTTCCTTCTGTTCCCGTCGCTCGAGAGGATTGACGGTTTAGCAGTTCATTCGTCAAGCCAATGAAGGCCTGTTCATGGCTGTTCAGGTAAGGCAAAACTTTGACTTTGTAGTCCCGATATGCGATGGGATAAAGACGTTTCAGACTCAAAAAAATCACTGGATGAGTGAAGTTTCGGCTTGAATTTCCCCCTCCCCCGGCGGTGCTATTGTTGCGGACTACTGGTCTTGGTAACGTGCCCCGTGACGTGCCCCGTTTCATCAGTTCGAGCTTTGCTGTTGCATCCTGATCGGTATAGCCATCGTGCAACTCGATGGAGACCTTCATTGATCCCGGTTGATCGAACTTGTCGGAAATTCTAAAATGCTCACTGTATTGAGATTTGAACAGGCCGCCCGAAATTTGCCGGAACGAAAGATCTTTGTTTTTGCTGTAGTCCTTTTCGAAGCTGAAAATCTGCGCAGCAATGCCAAGAATAGACGACTTCGACGTTCCATTCTTGCCGCACACGACCGTGATATGGTCGCCAAATTCGATTTCCACGTTATTCAGTGCGCGGAATTTTTCAATCACCAGCTTTTTAAGCTGGGTCTCTGGTTTGGCCATCCCTTTTGCTCCCTTACAGCAAGAATCTCATCAACAGACTGTGCGTCTTCTCAAAAT
Source organism: Occallatibacter sp. (assembly GCA_049513195.1). Lineage (GTDB taxonomy): Bacteria > Acidobacteriota > Terriglobia > Terriglobales > Acidobacteriaceae > Telmatobacter. Next base: position 460 of record JBEKWJ010000085.1, on the reverse strand, counting down.
CACAGAGCATCTCAGCAGCCTGAGGGTGGCCACGGTCTTAAAAACCTATCCTCGTTAAGAGGGCGCCCCCAGTCTTGATTTTAAGACCGGGGATCGCAGGTAAGCTTTAGCCAAAGAAATATTACTCCTACTAGTCGGCTCGTCGTCATTTGGCGCCAAATCGCCGAGGCACTCACCGAGGCGGATTACTCCTCAAAAGTCGGCCAGTGTTGATTGAATATCGATTCTTAGCTTACTGCGCCATCAGCACCAGCAGCCAGCCGTTGAGGCCTGCGATGAGCGCGGCGACAAACCACGCCACCCCTTTCAGCCAGCGGCTATTTACAAACTCGCCCATCATCTTCCGGTTGCCGGTGAAGAGCACCAGCGGAACGACGGCAAAGCTCAACTGCATCGACAGAATTACCTGGCTGAGGATGAGCAGTTTTTCCGTGCCCTGTTCGCCGGTGACCGCGACCAC
>JBEKWJ010000084.1:0-14746 GCA_049513195.1 Occallatibacter sp. | reverse complement strand
TGCAACTGCTTGACGGTCTTCGCTCGATCCTCAAGACCATCGAGGCCGAAGACGCAGAAGGCGCAGGCGACGATTCAGTTTTGATCGGTCGTTTGGAGGAGTTGCAGGCCCCGGCGCAGGCCGAGGTCAAACTCCCGGCCCATGCCCGGGCAGGCTCCCATTCCGCATCTGCTCCGCCGCCCGCGGCAGTCAAACCGTCGCCGCCCTTGGTGTTCGCGCCTCCACCGCCTCCGCCCGCTTCGCCAACTCCGGCTCATCCCGCTGAGACAGTCTCAGCCGCTGCACCAGCCGCCAATGCTCCCGCGGAAGCCGAGGCCGATCCAACCAAGCCGCGCGCTCAGGGAACCGCCGCTGAAAGCACGTTGCGCGTCGATGTGACTTTGCTGAACCGAATGATGAACCTGGTCGGCGAACTGGTACTCACGCGCAACCAGGTTTTGCAGGCGACCTCGGCTGATCCCAACATGACGTTGCTCTCCCGCCGCCTGGATATGGTGACGGCCGACCTGAGAGAAAGCGTCATGAAGGCCCGGATGCAGCCGGTGTCGAATATTTTTTCCAAGATGCCACGTATTGTGCGCGATCTGTCGCAATCGCTCGGGCGCCGCGTGCGCTTGCAGGTTGAAGGCCAGGACACAGAACTGGACAAGAGCCTGCTCGAGGCGATCAAGGATCCACTGACCCATGCGGTCAGAAACTCGCTCGATCACGGCATTGAGCCGCCCGAGGTGCGCATCGCGGCCGGCAAAAATCCCGAGGGAACCTTGAAGCTGAGGGCTGCGCAAGAGGGCAGCCACGTGATCATCGAGGTTTCCGATGACGGGGCCGGCATCGCCGTTGAAAAGGTTCGGCAAAAGGCCATCGAACGCGGGGTCATCACCGCCGAGCGAGCGGCGCATCTCGCCGAGCGCGAGTTGCTGCAACTGGTCTTTCTGCCCGGCTTCTCGACCGCCGCTGCTGTCACCAACGTCAGCGGACGCGGCGTGGGCATGGATGTGGTGAGGACCAATGTCGAGAAGATTGGTGGCAAGGTCGAGATCGACTCCCGCTCCGGCAAGGGAACCACCCTGCGTCTGCGCATTCCACTGACTCTGGCCATCATCCCCGCGCTGATCGTGCGCAGCTTGAATCAGAGCTTCGCGCTTCCCCAAGGCGCACTTTCGGAACTCGTGCATATTCCTCCGGAGCAGGCCGCGGCGGCGATCGAATGGATTGAGAACGCGCCACTCTACCGGCTGCGCGGCAAGCTGCTGCCGCTGGTCTTTCTGGATCGGCTGCTGATGCCCGGCGTGGAGCACAAAACCACCACCGAGCGGGACAACTTCATCGCCGTGCTTGATCCCGACGGACGCCGCTTCGGTTTAGTGGTGGATGGACTGGCCGATCCTGAGGAGATTGTCGTCAAGCCGCTCTCCGCGGTTCTCAAGGACATCGGCCTCTTCTCCGGCGCAACCGTGCTGGGCAACGCCGATCTGGCGCTGATTCTCGATCCTGGGTCAATCGCAATCAAGGCTGGAGTCAATATGCGCGAAGAAGAGGCTGCGCGCGCTGCTGAAGAAGAAGCTGAGACGGATGCCGCCAAGAGCCTGGAGTACCTGCTGGTTGAGGCGGCTGGACGTCAAGCAGCGGTTCCGCTCACCGAAGTGCTTCGCATCGAACAGCTACCGCTCTCCCGCATTGAGTACATCGGCTACCGGCCGGTTCTCAACTTCGAGGGACAGTTGCTGCCGGTCGAGGATACGGGCGGCGTGCTGGCGGCGGCTCAGGGCAATCCTCAAGCGCAAATTATTGTGGTAGTTTGCCGCGAGGGAAATCGTCATGTGGGCATTGCAGTTTCGCATGTGCTGGATGTTGCCGGTGGCGGCGACCTGTTCGAAGCCGGCACCGCGCTGCGCACCGGCGGTGTCACACTGCTCAAAAATCGAGTGACCGGCGTGGTTGATCTGGGTGGCGTGGCCCCTCTGCCCGCTGGAGAACAGGCGCCTGCCGAGTGGAGCCAGATTGCGGAGACAGTGGCATGAGTACAGCGACAGTAGCAGCAGTTGCATTGCATCGCAAGGAGAAAACGACGGCGGCGCTGGTCGAAATGTGCACGGTGCGTCTGGGATCTTCATTGTTCGGTGTGCCCATCACGCACATTCTGGAGATTGTAGGTTCGGCGCGACCGCAGCCGGTCCCGCTGGCGCCGATCTTTGTCGGAGGTCTGGTTCACTATCGCGGAGACGTTTTGACGACGGTGAGCCTTCGCCAATTGCTCGGCTTGCCACCCAAAGAGGGGCGCCAGGACCTTCTGGTGCTCGAGAGTTCCGGCGGAATCTTTGGTTTGCTGGTGGACTCGGTTGGCGAGGTGCTGACGGTCTCGTCGGCCGACCACGAACCAAATCCGTCCATTCTGGACGAGCGCCGGAGAGCGTTGTTCGCTGGCGCTTACAAGCTGAAAGATAGCCTGCTGGTCATGCTGGACCCCGATCAACTGGAGCCCATGCGCCTGAGTGCGGCCCGGGCCGCGTAGTTTCAACAGTTCTGAATGTTGTTTGCTGGAGGTGACTGTGCGAGCTTTGATTGTCGACGATTCCCGTTTTGTGCGGGGTTATCTGCGCGGCCTGCTCGAAGAAAAGGGAATCGAGTGCGAAGAAGCGGGCGATGGCCAGGCGGGGATGGACCAGATGAATGCTGGACTGCCCTTCGACGTCGCGCTGGTGGATTGGAACATGCCCGTCATGAATGGGCTGGACATGCTCAAGCAGTTGCGCGCCGAGGGATTTCGCGACGTCAAGGTCATGATGGTCACGACCGAAGCCGAAAACGATTTCATTCTCCGCGCTCTCGATGCTGGAGCTGACGAGTACCTGATGAAGCCCTTCGACGACGAGGCCCTTACAGAGAAACTGGCCATGCTCGGTCTAGTGGAGGCCTGAGCGATGGCTTCTGGCCGCCGAACCCGCATCTTGATCGTGGATGACTCGGCAGTGATGCGGAGTCTGCTGCGTTCGGTGGTATGCACCGATGCAAGCTTGGAGGTCACCGGGACGGCGGCCGACGGCGAAACGGCCTTGAGCGCCATTGAAAGCCTTCGCCCCGATCTGGTGCTGCTGGATGTGGAAATGCCGGTCATGGATGGATTGGTCACACTGAGAAAACTACGCGCGCGGGGACACAAAATGCCGGTCATCATGTGCAGTTCGCTCACCCAGCGCGGTGCCACCGTCACAATCGAAGCCCTGGCTTGCGGCGCTTCAGACTACGTTGCCAAGCCCGCCGGACAAGCTGGTCGCGAGGCAGCGATTCAGGCACTCTCGCAAGATCTGATCCCCAAGATTCATGCCCTCACCGTTCAAACGCAGCCGATCGTTGCCGGCGCTCCGCGCGCCTCCCTGATTCTTCCTCTTGCGCAGCCGCCCAGGGCACAGGCGATCTCGGCCACCCCGACGGTCGTGGCCATCGGCGTTTCTACCGGCGGCCCAGCGGCTCTCGACATTCTGCTCCCCGCGCTGCCGGCATCCTTTCCTCTACCCGTCTTGATTGTGCAGCACATGCCGGAACTGTTTACCAAGCTCTTTGCCGATCGGCTGAATGGACGTTGTCCAATGCGGGTCCGGGAGGCAGTCGATGGCGATCCAGTGCGTGCCGGCACAATCTATATTGCCAAAGGGAATTGGCACATGGAGGTCTTGGCGGCTTCGCGGAATTCCCAGGCGGCTACGGTACATCTGGCGCAAGGGCCGCCCGAGAACCATTGCCGTCCCGCCGCCGATGTGCTCTTTCGCTCCGTCGCCGCAGTCTACGGCTCGGGGGTGCTCGCATTGGTTCTAACCGGCATGGGGTCGGATGGGATGTTGGGTTGCCGCATGATCCGTGAGCACGGCGGTAGTGTACTGGCTCAGGATCAGGCTTCGAGCACGGTGTGGGGAATGCCCGGCGCCGTAACCAATGCGGGGTTGGCCCACAAAGTACTGCCCCTCAATGCCATCGCTCCTGAAATCCTCCGGCTTGCGAGCCGGACGCACTCGGAAGCTCGCGAGCTTCGGGAATCGGTGGTCTAGCCATGATGCAAACCGCCAGCAGCGACGACTACGGCTATCTTCGTCAGCTTGTCTTCGGCCTCTCGCAGAACGTGCTTGACCCGTCGCGCGATTATCTCTTTGATACCCGCCTCACCAAAGTGTTGCGCAATCAGGGAATGACCCAATTGAATGAACTTGTCCAGCACTTGAAAGTCAGAAAGAATCCGGTTCTTGAACGCTCGATTGCCGAAGCCATGACCATCAATGAAACCAGTTTCTTCCGGGACGGCCGTCCCTTCGAGTTGTTGCGTACCGAACTACTACCGAATCTCATCGAGTCCCGCCGGTTCGTGCGCGGCTTGCGCTTCTGGAGCGCGGCTTGTTCAACGGGCCAGGAGGCCTACAGCCTGGGTATGCTCTTGGTCGAACACTTTCCTATGCTGGCCGGCTGGAACATCCACATCGAGGGTACGGATATCTGCGCCGAAGTTGTGGCGCGCGCCCAGGCCGGCTCCTACCATCGCATTGAGATGAATCGTGGCCTACCCGCCCGATCCGTCGTCCGCTACTTCGATCATGTCGGCGAAGATTGGACCGTCAAGCCGGAAATTCGCAAAATGTGTAACTTCCGGCAAGCCAACTTGTGTTCGTCGCCGCTACCCTTCACACGGATCGATGAGCGCTTCGACGTCATCTTCTTGCGCAACGTCATGCTCTACTTTTCGCAGGAGACGCGCAAAGTTCTCCTCGCCGGCATTCACAAGGTGCTTGCCCCCGACGGCATTCTCTTCCTTGGATCGAGCGAGCAGCCCGCCGATCCTTCGATTTGGACCCCTGTGCTGGCCGGTGGCACCTGCCACTTCCGGCCCCGCCAGCCGAGTTAAAGCGCTGCATGGATGGGCCCCGTCCGGCAAGAGAATCATCGCCGGACAAAGCAAAGCCCCGAGCCGCTCTAGCGCGACTCGGGGCTTGGCGTTGCATGAAAGAAGAGTCCTAGGCGCAAAGCTTCCGGCGTACAAGCCCGGCCATCACCAGCAGGCCAGTACCGAGGAGGTAAAGACTGCCCGGCTCGGGCGCGGTTGGCGACGATCCAAGATCCTCAAACACAAATGCGTCGTCGTTATAGTTGAGGTCTGAAATAGGAAGAATCTCATCCTCGAAGCCGATGTATGTGCCGGCCGGTATCGTACTGCCGTTCACCACGCCACCGCTATACGTTGTGGAATAGGCGTGATTGATGCCATCGGGACTATTTGCCGGGATGGACGAAACAACCTCATGGGTGGTGGTGTTTTCCAGCAGGAACTCCAGCGTGTCGCCCGCCGTGACCGTTCCAAAATTGGCCTCGGTGCCCGGCGTCGTCGTCTGGTTGTCGAAAAGCCATCCACTATTGGTACCGGCCGTCACATCGACCATCTCAATCAAATCGGTGTCAGCCGCCGTGCCCCCTTCCGCGGTTCCACCGTGAAGCAGGTAGCCTTCTACAACTCCGGTTGCTGTTGCAGTGAAAGTATTCGTTGGCGCAACGGTTCCCATGTTTCCATAAGGAATTGCGTCAGCTCTCGATTGTGTCGCAAAAAGCACAAGCGCTGCAGCCGTAACGATTGTCAAAATCTTCATAAAGCCCCGATCCCCCGAATGACTTATGGCGTCAATGTGATCTAAAAAGCTTGACTCCATCCCCGCCTCGTACATGCATTTAAGTGGCCATTGTATCTATCTCATAAAGAACACTTTATTGTTTGATCCTTGGGCAAAAGTGCAACTTATTGCACAACGCAAAGCGAATCACTTTCCATCCTTCCGCCTATGCGGCGTTTTAGGGAGTGCTGGGTCGCAGCGAACATGGGCCAGAGAATAACTTAGCCTCCAAAACCGTCTAGTAAACTAGTAGAGCGATGCTCGACTTGGGATTTGTCCGTGCGAACCTGGAACATGTTGAAGAGAAACTGCGCGCTCGCGGAGCCGATCCGGCCGCGCTGCTGGGGGATTTTCGCCGTCTCGATCAGAGCCGCCGCGAGGCCATCACAGCTTCCGAACAGGCCAAAGCCCGCCTGAGACAGCTCAGCCAGCAGTTTTACGCCCTCAAGAAAGCAGATGAGAACGCCAACAAAACGAAGAAATCCTCGGGGATGTCTATTCGGGACAAAATTGTCAGTTCTGTACAAGGAACGACAGAAGTTCTTTCGTCCCCCGAAGGTGCGGCCCTGTTGGACCAGACACGCGCCCTCAAAGATCAGCTCGACAATCTGGACACCACCGCCGCTACACTCGATGACCGTCTCCGCCAAGTGCTCGCCGGCATCCCCAACCTAACCCGCGACGAAGTCCCCGTCGGCAAATCTGAGGCCGACAACGTCACAATCAAAACCTGGGGCGAAATTCCCAAATTCGATTTTGAGCCCAAGCCACATTGGGAGCTAGGCGAGTCGTTAGGCATTCTAGACCTCGAGCGCGCAACCAAGCTCAGCGGCGCGCGCTTTGCTGTATACATGGGCGCGGGAGCCCGCCTCGAACGGGCGCTCATCAGCTTCATGCTCGACCTGCACACCAGCAAGCACGGTTATACGGAAATCCTGCCGCCTTTCATGGTCAACAGCAAATCGCTCTTCGGCACGGGCCAATTGCCAAAGTTCGCCGAAGACCTCTTCCGCTGCTCTGACGCGGACGCCGAAGCCGTAGCGCGAGGTGAGTTCAAAGAGAATGACCACTGGCTGATTCCCACCGCCGAGGTTCCCGTCACCAACCTCTATCGTGACGAAATTCTCGACGAAGCCCGCCTGCCGATTTGTCTGACGGCCTATACCCCCTGCTTCCGCGCCGAGGCCGGAGCAGCGGGAAAGGATACGCGCGGCATCATTCGCCAGCATCAATTTCAAAAAGTCGAGATGGTGAAATTCACCAAGCCAGAGGACTCCGACGCCGAGCATGAAAAACTCACGCGTGACGCGGAGGAGATTCTGGAGACGCTGGGCCTGCCTTATCGTCGCGTTCTGCTCTGCACCAGCGACACCGGCTTCTCATCTGCCAAGACTTTTGACCTCGAAGTCTGGCTTCCCGGCCAACAGCTTTACCGTGAAATTTCCTCCTGCTCGAACTTCGAAGCCTTCCAGGCACGCAGAGCCAACATTCGCTTCCGGGCAAATTCTGGAGCGGGCGGAGCCAAGGGCAAGCCCGAGTTTCTTCACACCATCAATGGCAGCGGCCTGGCCGTCGGAAGGACCTGGCTGGCCATCGTCGAGAACTATCAGCAGGCCGACGGCTCGGTCCTGATTCCAGAGGCGCTCCGGCCCTACATGGGTGGCCTGGAGCGCATCAAACGGCAAGGGTGACATGCACAAGATTATCAAGAGCTATTTTTACTGGACTTACCCGCGAGGCAGCTTCCACTACGACGTGCTGGTGACGCTGATCCTGGTGTTCATGTTTGCCACGCCGCATCTTTGGAACTATGGCGACCGGCCATCGAATGCCGCCGGTCCGCCGCATCCCATCCAGGTCATTGGCGATGGCGGCCGCGGGTTGATTATCACCGTGCAAGCCTCCGATGTAAGCCTTGATCTGAATACAACCGACTCGCCGCAATCCGTGAAAAAGATCCTGCGCAAGGCGATCGAGCCGGTCACGGGCGATGCGGTCTCTGTCCAGCATTGGGAGACCGTGCAGGACGCGCAAGGCAATTGGGCCTGGAAGGTTTGGGCGCGGCGGTAAAACAGCCTCAAGCTCCGGGCCTTTAGCTAGAAGCTAGAATCCAGAAGCCACTAGCTGCAAACGATAAGGAAACTCATGCATATAGCAAGAAAAGTCTTTGGTACAGCATCGATTGCACTGCTTCTGCTTGCCGCGCGCGCAAGCCTTGCCGCCCCCGCTGCTTTCGATGAAAAGGCAAAGGACGCAGTACTGCGCCAACTTGACGTAGCAGCGGCTAATTTCCGCTCCACCTCCGCCGACTTCGAGTTCGATTCTGTCGAAACCGATCCGATTCCAGACAAAGACGTGCAGAAGGGCTCGGTCTACTATGAGCGCAAAGGCCCAGCCTTCCAGATGGCCGCCCACATCACAGAAGAAAACGGCAAGCCCGTGCCCAAGATTTATGGCATCTTTGGCGGCGTCGTCAAGCTCTATGAAAAGCTCACCAATCAGGAAACAACATTCAGCAAACTCGGCCAATTTGAGAGCTGGTTCATGCTTGGCTTTGGCGCCAGCGGCAAAGACCTGGAAAAAAAATGGGAGATCACCTACCTTGGCCCCGAAACGCTCGACGGCGTGAAAACCGAAAAGCTGGAATTGGTGGCCAAAGATCCCGCCGTCAGGAAAAACCTTCCCAAGGTGACTATCTGGGTTGACCCCCTCAAAGGCGTGAGCTTGAAGCAGGTCTTCGACGAGGGATCAGGCCAATACCGGGTCAGCGTCTATTTCAACATCAAGGTCAATCAGCCTCTGCCCGCCGACGCCTTCATCTTGAAGACCGATAGCCAGACCCAGTTCATCAACCGATAGAGAGCGACTCCGCCCAGCGCAAACAGCATGGGAAAAAACTCGATCGTGTAGCGCGTCTCCGGCGCTTCGATGGTCATCAGCAGGGCGCAGCGCAGCAGCATGTAAGCCGCCATCGCCCGCCAGAAGCGCGGCTGCAGCCACAACCCTGCAATCCCCAGCAGCAGATAGATTAAATTCAGCCCGGCATAAGCCCAACTGAATCGGGTCTCGGCTTTGTGGCGCGCATACACCCACCAATCCAGATCAATGTTCAAGTTTTCAACCCGCGGTCGCAGAGCCATGTCGGCCAAGCGCCCAAGCGGCAGACCTACGTAATACCGCAGTGGATGTGCCGCGATCCGTTCGCTCGCAAGTTTGCCAAAGCGCGCGTCCACGTCCGGCAAAATGTCCGTCGCATCGTCTCTGTCGTTGTAGTCTTCAGCCACAGCGGCAGTCTCGGCAAATTGCGCGGGCGAGTCGAAGGCCCGCCCAGGCAATTTGCTTACGTTGAGCGGGCTTCCCGGCACAGGCCAATACACATCGTAGGTCGAGACAAAGTCCAGGCACCAGCTCTTTACCCAGCGCTGCCAGCCCGGATACGTCGTCTGACCGGGATCGTTGGCATAGCGCGGAGCCAGCGGCTCAATCACATGGAAGACCTGCCAGTTGCGCCAGCCCCACGCGCCAAAGGGAGTGAGTGCCAGCAGCACGCAGACCACGGCCATGCGAGCCACCTTAAGGTTGCTCGGTCGCCGTTGCGGGGCAGGGAACTCGCCGCTCGGGGCTTGAGTCCCCGCGGCATGTTGTTTCCTGCTCAGCCCCATCACGACCGCCGGAGCCAGCGCAATAGCTACCAGCGCCCCATCCGGACGCAGCAGAGCCGCAAAGCTCACCGCAAAGGTGAACCAGAGCGCCGGCCCCCATCCCGGCCGCTCACTGAAGCGCGCCGCAGACCACAGCCCGAGAGCCAGCATGAAGAGCGTCAGCGCCTCCGTTAACGGTTCGACGGAATAAACTGCCGTGAAAGGGCAAAGCGCTGCCAGCCAGAGCGTGCAGTGCGCAGTTCCGGTGCGATGCGCTGCCGGGGCAATCCGCCGCGCAAAATCAGCCAGCAGCACGCAGCCAACCAGCTCAAGCGGAATCTGTACCCACGCCGCCGAGGCATAGTTTTCCATCCCGAAAAGCCGGAAGCAGACCGCAAGAAATAGCGGGTAGCCGGGCAGCCGGATCAATGTCGGGTGCATCTGCCCGTCAGTCCCGATGAGTGCATATCGGCCATAAAGCAACAGGTTTTTGGCTAGAGTGCCGTAAACCAGTGGATCGCCTCTGACCTCAAAAAACTTTTTCAGCATCCAAAGTCGCAACACCAGCCCCGAGGTCAGCGCCAGGGCGACGGAGAGTACCGGCGCCAGGCCGAAAAGAACCCCGCGTCCGGCCTTCGATTGACTAGAGGAGACAGCTTCCATACGATTCGTACTGTATAGCGTAGACCGTTCCGCCGGTTTCGCGCATGGGAAAATAAGAACGGCTATGCCTGACAAACAGATATTTTTCGATCCCCAACGCAAGCGATGGAAGCGCCTGCGTCGAATTCTCGACGTGACGGCCGTGATTTCCACGCTCGTTTTAGTTGCTTTTATCTTCAATGTACTGCGTTTTCAGCAGTTGCCCGAGCTGCTGCTGCCCACTCAAAAGCACAATTACAAGGCGCTGCCTGAGCGCCAGCCGCTATTGCGCGGAGTAAAAGCTCCGCGACCTGCTCGCCGCAAGACCGACCGGAAGCCCTCTGACATTCCCTTCAACTCCGGCGAAGGTTTGCGTGCTGCCTACTACGTACCCTACGACGAGGCAAGCTACTCCTCTTTCAAGCAACACGTCCATCAAATTGATCTGCTCTTTCCCGAGTGGCTGCACATCGACGCCCCCCAGACCACCCTGCTGGCTGTCAACAGCGAAAGCCACCGCGAGTATCCCATTATCGATGGCGCAAACGTCCATGACCCCGACGACTCGAACAAAATCAAGCGGGTCATCCAGGCGGCCAAAGAAGACACCGAAATCTTTCCCCACCTCAATAACTTCAACCCCAACTCGCAGACTTGGGACCCAGCCATCGCCGCTATGCTGGCCGACGCCGGCAAGCGCGCCGAGTTACGCCAGCAAATCCTTCGCTTCTTCGCCGCCTATCCGGCCTATCGGGGCCTTTCGCTCGACATCGAAAACCTTCCCGATGAAGCCAGCCCGGCTTATGTGAAATTCCTTCAAGAACTCTATGCCGACCTGCATCAGCGCAATCTGCGGCTTTACGTCACCGCCATGGTTTTGACCACCGATGACGACTTCAAGCAGATTGCCGCCAATTCCGACGGCGTGGTGCTGATGAACTACGACGAGCACCAGATCGAGAGCCAGCCCGGTCCCATCGCCAGCCAGGATTGGTTCGTGAACAACTTGCGCCGCGTCCTCAAGGTTGTGCCCAAGGAGAAGCTCATCTGCGCGGTCGGTAACTACGGCTATGATTGGACGCTCTCCATCCCCAACCCCAAGAGCAAAAAGCATCGACTTCCCCGCATCCTGAATACCGAGGATCTCCCAGTCTCTGAGGCCTTGCAGCGCGCCGCCGACGCCGACGCCGATCTGGATCTTGATTACGACTTCCTCAATCCCCACTTCGAGTACATCGATGAGGATTCGAACCAGCGCCACGTAGTCTGGTTTCTCGATGGCGTTACTGTGCTCAACGAGCTACGCGCCGCCCGCGCCCTTGGATTGCAGACCTTCGCGCTCTGGCGTCTCGGCGAAGAAGATAGCTCGATGTGGAATATCTGGGACAAGCCCAGCAGCACCGATGCGCTCCAAGCCCTCGGCTCGGTTGATCCCGGCCATGACGTAGACAATGAAGGCGACGGCGACATCATTCGCGTTACCGGCTTGCCCCAGGCCGGCAAGCGCACCATCGTGGTCGATACCGACGAGCCTGACCCGCGCAGAAAGCTCATCATCGATGAGCACATGGACGTCTATCCCCGCACCTACACCATCCAGCAGTACGGCTATCACGCCAACGAAGTCTCGCTCTCGTTCGACGATGGACCCGATCCCAAGTGGACACCCAAGATTCTCGATATCCTCCGCAACAAGGGTGTAAAGGGAACCTTCCTGATGATCGGCAATGAGGCCGCGCAGTATGTCAGCGTCATGAAGCGCGTGGTGCGCGAAGGCCATGAGATCGGCAACCATACCTGGAGCCATCCCGACATCAGCGAAATCTCCAATGGCCAGCTCGACCTCGAACTCAAATTCACTGAACGCCTCTTCGCCAGCAAGCTCGGCATCCAGCCCCTCTACTTCCGTCCCCCCTACGACATCGACGAAGAGCCTGACACCGACGACCAGGCCGCTCCCGTCGAGCGTATCCAGCAGGCTGGATACACCATCATCGGCAGCAAGCTCGACACTAGCGACTGGAATGAGCATCCCCACAAATCGCCCCAGGAGATCACCCAGACCATCCTCGATCAGTTGGAGATCATGAAGACCAAGCCGCAATTCCGCGGCTCGATCATCCTGCTTCACGATGGCGGCGGCGACCGCTCCGCAACTGTGGCCGCTCTGCCCATGCTCATCGATACCCTGCGTGCCCACGGCTACGCCATTGTCCCTGTCTCGCAGCTCATGGGCAAAACCACTGCCGACGTGATGCCCAAGATCACCTTCCTCCAATATCTGCGAGCCCTGCCCGATTCCATCGCTTTCTCCAGTCTGGCCATCATGGGCGAGTTCATCGTACTGGTCTTTTTCGTCGGAGACATTCTGATGGGCGCTCGCCTGCTCCTGATCGGCATCCTGGCCATCATCGACCGCCTGCGCCGGCCCCACGCCGTGGCCTCGCCCGGCTTCAACCCCCGCGTCGCCGTGCTCATCCCGGCTTACAACGAGGAGAAGGTCATCGTCCGCACCATCCGCTCGGTGCTCAACTCCGACTACGCCAACCTCCGAATCATCGTCATCGACGACGGCTCTTCAGACCGCACCGTCGAGGTCGCCTGCAAAGCCTACGCCGCGCAGATTGCTGCCGGAAGCTTGCAGGTCCTCACCAAGCCCAACGGTGGCAAGGCCGCTGCACTCAACTACGCGCTCGACCGCCTGACGGAAGAGTTCTATGTTGGCATCGACGCTGACACCGTCATCGCTCCAGACGCCATCAGCAAGCTCATTCCGCACTTCGAAGACCCGCTCGTCGCCGCTGTCGCCGGGAATGCCAAAGTCGGCAACCGCGTCAACCTGTGGACCCGCTGGCAGGCCCTTGAATACATCACCAGTCAAAATTTTGAACGCCGCGCCCTCGACCTCTTCAACGTCGTGACCGTCGTGCCCGGAGCCATTGGCGCATGGCGCGCTGGTCCGGTCAAGGCTGCTGGAGGCTATCCCGTCAACACCGTAGCCGAAGATGCCGACCTCACCATGGCTCTTCTCGAAATGGCCCTCAAGGTCGTCTACGAAGACCGCGCGCTGGCCTTTACCGAGGCCCCCATCGATGCCAAAGGACTCATGCGCCAACGCTTCCGCTGGTCTTTTGGAACTCTCCAGGCCATCTGGAAGCACCGCGCTGCCTTCGTCCGTAACAAGGCCATGGGACTCTTCGCCCTCCCCAACATCCTCATCTTCCAGATGATTCTGCCGCTGGTGTCGCCCTTCATCGACCTCATGTTCCTGTGGGGAGTTGTCAATTACTTCATGGACCGTCACTTCCACCCCGAAGCTGCCTCTTCAGCCAACCTCGACAATCTGCTGATCTTCTTCCTCGGCTTTCTGGTCATCGACTTCTTCACCTCTTCGGTCGCCTTCTCGCTGGAACGTCGTCACCCCGCCAACAAGGGGGATGGCTGGCTTCTCTTTCACATCTGGCTGCAACGCTTCGCCTATCGCCAGGTCTTCTCGATCGTTCTGTTGAAAACCGTCAAGCGCGCCATCGACGGCAAACCCTTCAACTGGGACAAGCTAGAGCGCACCGCCAAAATGAGCAAAGCCACCGACGCCCTCACCGAACCCGCGTAGCCGGTCGTCAGGGCAAACGCATCTTCCTCGTTCCGGTTACAGAAAATTACCTTCTATCGGCGCACAATCAAAGCATGAACCATGACCAAAGGCGCGGGCCGTTACTGTTCCCTGTTCCCTGTTCCCTGCTCCCTGCTTTACCCCCCCCACCCCCCTATAAATATTTATTTTTAGCCGATTTCCTTGCAGATAATTACGCAGCCCGAGAAGAAAACGAGGCCGATAAACTGAAGAATACCCGCGTCGTTACTGAATGAAACTTAGTTTCAGACAAAACCTTCAATGTGCGCGAAAACGCACATAAAGTACCGGAATGCAAGAAAGCGCCTTCCGGAAAAGAGCGATTTTCCCCATAAAACAGGGGAATTTTGCCCGCAAAATGGCCGAAAAGGCCGCAAAAAGGCCGATTATCTGTGCGATTCGGGCTCTGACAATGGGTCAAACCGACCGCCTTGCGAATCGCCTGAAGCTACCTTCCGGCAAGAGTTCCTCGCCGTTTCCGCGAAAAGTTTTATCGTGCATTTGCCCTGAGCCGGTCGTCCGCCGCACAGGCCAATTGTATAAACTGTGGTAACATTACCTTTTCCCTCTTGGCGTACACTTCGGCCGGATGGTTCTTTCATTCCTGGTTGAAGTTCTTTAATTGAATTGGTCTAATTGGGGTCAAGCCAGAACCTCATCGGCCAAGGTTCAAAGGCTCTCATCGTGGTTAGCTGATGGGGAGTGCCTGCAACGCAAATTGAATGTCAGAGCCGGGCACAATTCGATCCGGCATCATTCGCCTGTGGCGACGGCAATCTGAGAAATTGTTCGCAACCCCTGATCGGAAACGGGCTTCACCGAGGGATGCGGGCCGGGTTCGCTGTCGCAGACGGCCTTTCGCTCACTGCTTGTTTGTCGAATGGATGCTGCATGTCCATTCATTTTGGTGTTGATGTTTGATCGATTGAGGTCAGCGAAACGTCTATGGCAACATCGGATTTCTGGCAAAGAGTATCCACTTCACCGGCTCCTTCGCAGCAATGGGCAGCAACATCGGTCAACGCCGATCGCTGGACACGGGGCAAGGCTAAACTCTGGATGGCCCTGGACGCACTGACCATCCTCGGATCAGCGGTTCTTGCCACCATCTATGAAAAGCACACCGGCCCAATCGTTGGCGCCAGGCAGCTCTGGCACGGCACCCTCATTCATGGCCGTCCCAT
>JBEKWJ010000083.1:0-14885 GCA_049513195.1 Occallatibacter sp. | reverse complement strand
CCGATTTCCTTGCAGATGATTACGCAGCCAAAGATGAAAACGAGGCCG
This sequence comes from Occallatibacter sp., assembly GCA_049513195.1. Classification (GTDB taxonomy): domain Bacteria; phylum Acidobacteriota; class Terriglobia; order Terriglobales; family Acidobacteriaceae; genus Telmatobacter. The sequence goes on along the minus strand of JBEKWJ010000083.1, from coordinate 14,837 downwards.
AGAAAGTGAAGAATGCCCGCGTCATTACTGAATGAAACTCAGTTTCAGGCAAAATCTTCAATGTGCGCGAAAACGCACGCTTTGTACCGCAACGTGAGAATCGGCTTGTCAAGAACAAGCGAATTTCGCCAGATAAAGGGCCGTTTTCATCGAGAACATGGGCATTTTGACGGCAAAAGGCGATGTTTTTCAAAGCTTAAGCTTCGGCAAACCGATCGAAGACTCCATCCGCGACCAGGCTGCAAATCTTTTGAAAGCGGTGAAGCAACAGTTGCTTGCCACAAAGGATATCAAGATGCGTTTGCCCCGTGGTAGTCCCGATCTGCGCAGCCAAGCTTGAGGTTCCCGTGGGAGACTGTCGCGGATAACGATTCAACCTGTAGGTTTTTTCATTGCCGACGATCTCCACGCCCACCTCCCATTGAGAGATGATGGCCTTCTTGCGGCAGGCAAAACTCAAGTCGCGGGCCAGCGTGAATTCGCTGCCGTTACGGTGCGTAACGAGTGAAGACAAAGTCGCGAGCTTGGAATGGCAAGTGACAAGGAAAGCAGGTGTTGAGCTTCGCCTCGTCGGCAGGTTTGCCGTCTTTATCAAATTGAGCGAACCCCCAGCCGGCCGTTCCAGCGAACTTTTTTGAGTCCTTGACCATGAACTGCAAGTACCACTCCGGTGCAGGCCCGGCAACGAAAGATTGGGCCCGACCAAAGACTTTGTTGTTTTCCTCCGACGGCACATCTTTCCAGGCGATGCGGGCGATCACTGTGCCGTCCGGAAACGGAAGTTTGTCTTCCTGATACGCCTTGATCGCCACGTCGTTGCCGAGGATGGCTCGAATATCGTTGAGGCTGCCTTCTTCGTGAGCCACAGAGATTAGTTTCCAGTCGCGGTACCCGGGAAAGATCTTTATCCCGAATATCGGGGCGGCCCCTTCATCGTCGCGTCCAGACCGAGGTGAGCTAGAGGCGATAATGCCAACCAATGTAAGGAGCGCGACCGTCAAGAAAGCGATTCGTTTCATATCGGTCCCTCCTTTGCGGATTAACTTCTGTCGCCATTAAGGCAGAACAAACTTCGCCACGCAATAGGACGATGGTATCGCCCATACTTTCGTCTATCTGAGGCATGCGGCATCTCTGCAGCCAAGCAGTCCTCGACAATCGGTCAAAGAAAGCAACCCTCCTGCCGCACACTTGATACCAAGGTATGGGCGATACCATCGTTCAATTGCATTCGTTCGGCTACGTCTGGCTTAATTGCAAACAATGAGCGTAGGTGCATCGTGCTTCTGGGAATCTTTTGTCGAGGAGAACAAGTCATGACCGAACCTGCCACGAGGTCCGCGGCGCGAGAACAACCGGAACAGAAGATAAAGGTACACGGCGGCGCCAAGCGTGTCGCCGGCTTTGCAATCCTCGTAGCAGGCGTGGCACTGCTCGTCGCGCTCGTTGCCGTGGTCGTGTACGCACAGGACAGGTACTCGCTGGTATCGCCTGGCGGGATCGCTTTCTCCGACTTCAGGGGATACGGGGACTGGCCTGCCGTCTCTTCCGCCCGGCAAGACGAAATACTCAAGGTAATCGTTGCCAATCCGAAAATGATCGCGGCGTACCATGCAGGCGTTCCCGGCAACGGTCAGCCTTTCCCCGAGGGCTCCAAGATCGTGAAGCTCCAATGGAAGCAGAAGAAGAGCACAGAGGCCCAATTTGCAGTGGACGTGCCAGACGTCTTTACCCAGGCTTTTGTGATGGAAAAGGACAGCAAGAGATTTCCGAAGACCGGTGGGTGGGGATACGCGGTGTACAACTACGATTCCGTGTCGAACAAGTTCACGGCCGACGATAAGAGCCTTTCAGACTGCGGCAACGCCTGCCATACCGCTGTGAAGGCGAAGGACTACATCTTTCACCCGTACGAGGTGCGTTGAGCTGCGCTTGGCTCGACGGTATCGGCGAGAGCATTGGTAGATTTGTGGGGGCTTCCTTGCCTCGTCCGAGATACTTGCGAGTAGTTGATTCTTCAAATCGTGGTCGTTTGACCTGTGAAAGAATGCATTGGTAATAGCTATGTGGGCGTGCCAGGTACGGGCGTCGCTTCAAAATTCGATCACATTTCGCTTTTCCGCTTTGGCGAGATACTGCTTTCACGACATGCGATAGAGGGCTCTACCTTGGCTATCATCCGAAGTTGCCCATCCTGCGGAAAGTCAAACCGAATTCCGGCGAAACACTTGGCTGACATAGGAAGATGCGGCGCATGCAAGGCAGCGCTACCTGCAATGGCAGAGCCCGTAGAGGTGAATCTCGAGGAATTCGATGAAGTTGTTCGCGACAGCAAGGTTCCTGTGCTCGTTGATTTCTGGGCGGCGTGGTGCGGCCCCTGCCGGAGTGCGGCACCGCATGTCGCAGAGGTCGCGCGAGACCTCGCGGGCCGCGCCGTCGTGCTAAAGGTCGACACGGAGCGCTTCCCGGAACTTGCTTCACGGTACAACGTCCAAGGAATCCCGAACTTCGCCGTATTCACTCGCGGTGGCCTTCAGTTCCAGCAAGCAGGTCTCGTTGACGCGAATACGATGAAGAGCTGGCTTACGCGGGCAGCTTAGTGCCAATACTGCCCATTCCTCTCTACTTTTCCAACTGCTTGCGAATGGATTGCAACTCGGCGCGGTGCTTGGCTTTCGTCTTTGGATATGCCATCTTCAGCTCTTTGAGCGCATCGAGAACGATCGCTGAGACAATCAGGCGGGCATTCTCCTTGTCGTCTGCCGGGACCGCGTACCACGGCGCGTGATGGGTGCCAGTGGCTGCCAGGCACTCTTCGTAGGCTTTGATGTAATCCCCCCAATAATTTCTCTCGTGAATGTCCGCAAGGCTGATTTTCCAATTCTTCTCTGGTTCATCGATGCGTTCGAGCAGCCGCTTTCGCTGCTCGCCGCGGGATACGTGGAGAAATATCTTGATAATCCGTGTTGCGTTCCGATAAAGATGGTCCTCCAAATCCCTGATCGAGCGATACCGCTCCTTCCAGATGTTTTTCTCGTGGAGGAATTCTTTTGCAAGGCCCTCGCCGCTGAGGATCTCTGGATGCACTCGAACGATCAGCACTTCCTCATAATAGGAACGATTGAATATCCCAATCCTGCCGCGTTCTGGAAGACGGCACGTGCAGCGCCAAAGAAAATCATGTTGGAGTTCCTCGGCGCTGGGTTGCTTGAAACTGTAAACCTCGCATCCTTCGGGGTTGACGCCGGACATGACATGGCGGATGGCGCCATCCTTTCCAGCGCAGTCCATCCCCTGAAAGATCACTAACACAGCGTATTGGTTGGATGCGTAGAGTGGCTGCTGTAGCGAGCTCAACTTCTCCATGTGTTCGAAGAGGAGCTCTTTGTATTGCTTCTTCGACTTGTAATAACGATCGACAGCCGTCGGCCACTTGTCGAGGTCAACCTCTTCTCCAGGTGGTATACGAAAGTCCTTTGAATCAATTTTCATCTTCCTCGCTCTTGACTCATTTGCATATGGATTTTCAGGAGATAGGTAGACACGCGAAGACAGTCATCTTGATCAAATTTTATGACCATGCCGAACGCCAAAGCGGCGCCAAACTAGCCAGCTACGGTTGCAACGGGCAACGACGCCATGGCGATTACCAGAATCGCGAACGTTGAAATAATAACAACGCCGGCTGCCGAAGCAAAATGAGTTAAGCTCCAAAGCGCTTGTGTCTCAACAGGCTATGCTGCCACATTCGTTCGGGGCGCATTGAACAGCCTCAGCCGCGAACTGACAACACGTTTCACCGAATCGACCACAGGCGCCAAGATCTTATACGGCGCAACCTCGTTGGCATTTTTGCCTAGGCTTTCTTCCAGCGATTGCCTCCACGCAACCCGTAGTTCGGTATTGATATGGATGATGTTGATTCCCGCGGCGATGGCTCTGCGAAAGTCATCATCGTCGGTTCCAGACCCTCCGTGCAAGGTCAGGAAGACGCCTGTAGCCCGCTTGATTTGGGAGATTCTTTCGATATTCAGGTGTTTCTTCGTCGTTCCCTGCACCATGCTCTTGAGCATGCCATGCATATTTCCAACCGCCGGAGCGAGAGCATCGATCCCAGTAGAGTGAACGAACTGCTTCGCCTCCTCGGGCGTGGTCAGGCTCTTGAATCCGCTCTGAGGTTGCTCGTGGATTTCAGAGCCCGTTCCTATATCGCCTATCTCTCCCTCCGCCAAGATAGCTGGATTGATCGCCTTAATCGCTTCAACAGTTTCCTTCGTGCGAGCCACATTCTCTTCGAAAGGCAGCGCGGAGAAATCGATCACCACCGCATCAAAGCCAGCTTTCGCCGCTTCCACGGCTTTCGCCAGGGAATGTGTATGGTCCGCGTTGAGAAATGCCTCCACATCAAGTTCTTCGCGCAAACTTGTGACCAGAACGGCAAGTTGGCGAGTTCCAAGGAAATCTCGCTCTCCTTCAGACGCACCGATGAGCACCGGGACGTGGGTCTCAACGGCAGCGTTAAACACCGCCTTCACCATTACGAGGTTCGCAACATTAAAATGCCCCAGCGCCACGCCATCCCTTTCTGATTGCGTCAGAACATCTCGTAATGTATTCATGTTGGCCCTCCCTGAAAGCCGAAGAGGATTCGACTGCTGAAGTGTGAGAATCCCTTCGACAATCTTGTAAATCTCAGGCATCTGGGAACCACTCCTGACTTGGCTTGTCTGCCTCCATCAGTTTCATCCCAAAGGGCTGATTCTTGATGAGGAGCTCACAGATGTACTGTCGCAAAGTCTCTAAGTGCCCCTGCCAGTCTTCCTCGATTCTCCGTTCCCATCGTTCATTCTGAATTCTCTTAGCTGATGCTGTTTTCGAGGGCTTCGTGGACGAGCAGATGACTCCCCTAAATGTTTGAGCGGTTTGAGCGGCAAGCATTTGATGTTGGTGAGTAGCCATAACATCCTCCAATAAGGATTGTTCATCGTTCCTGAAATCACACTATGCGCAGCAAGCTCCATCGTTACGATTGAACCAGACATACGGAACAGAGTCGATTGGACGATGGTATTGACGAATACTTTGGTATCGGTCAAACAAGCTCATTCGACTTGAGCTATTACTGCTGGCGGCCGGTCTGGCGATGAACGGCCATGCTATGCTGACACCTTTGCTGAGGGAGATAGTGATCCTCAGTTGCGAACGCAGGATGGATTCATCCATGGCCTCGAATCGCGGCGGGCAGGTTCAAGTGAAAGGTTGCGCCACGCCCAGGGGAACCGACCGCCCACAAGCGCCCACCATGAGACTCAATGATTGACCGGCTGATGCGAAGCCCCATGCCGGTGCCGTGAGGTTTAGTCGTAAAGAAAGGATCGAAAATCTGTTCCGCGAGCTGCGGCGGAAACCCTGGGCCAGTATCGCTGACAGAAACAAGAACCTGCGCGTGTTCAGCTCGCTGCGACTGGATGATCAATTCTCGTGTTCCGTCAACGTCCTTCATCGCTTCGATGCCGTTGACGATTAAATTCATCGCGACCTGCTGCAATTGCACACGATCGCCGACGATCTGAGGTAGATCGGCTGCCAGTTCGGTGCGGAACGATATCTTGTGTCGCATTGCCTGATCGCGCAGAAGGGCGATGGTTTCTGGAATAATCTCGTTCACATTCAGACTCTCCTGTTTCGGGACACCCATCTCGAATTGTGAGCGGATCCGGCTGATAATCTCGGCGGCGCGCTGGGCGTCTCTTACAATTTTGACAAAAGCCCCGCGCACCTCATCGAGATTCGGATTATCGCCCGCGAGCTTTCGGATGCCGACGTTGGCATTGGTCATAGCTCCACTGATCGGTTGACTGATTTCATGAGCCAGGGACGCTGCTAACTCTCCCATGGTTGTCACCCGATTGATGCGAGCAAGATCACCCTGGGCCTGGCGTAATGCCTCTTCGGTACGCATGCGTTCGGTGACGTCGCGTACCGCGCCGGAGACGAGCGTGTCATCCTCCGTCTCTAGCGGACTTAGACTAATTTCCACGGGGAATTCAGTCCCGTCTTTCCGCCGTCCGTACAGTCCCAGGCCTTCTCCCATCGGCCGCACCCGGGGCTGGGCGAAGAACCCATCGCGGTGTTGGGTGTGTCGTCCGCGAAATCGTTCTGGCACCAGTATTTCAACCTCTTGCCCCAAGAGGTCCTGCCGCTGGTAGCCAAACAGTTTCTCCACTTGAGCATTGACCAACACGATCCTTCCTTGGCGATTCATCACGATCACGGCATCCGGAGCGGATTCCAGAAGACCGCGGAATTTCCGTTCGGTCTGGCGCAAAGCCTCTTCGGCACGCTTCTGATCGTCTATATCCGTGCTCGTACCGACGAATCTGAGGGTCTTTCCTTCCGCATCGCGCAGCACTACGGCTTGATGAAGCTGCCAGTGATAGGTCCCGTCCTCAGCGCGCAGAGTCCGAGTCTCCATCGCGAAACCCTGTCCCAAATTCACGCCCACCCAAAAGTTCTTGGCTGCCATTTCCCGATCCTCAGGATGGACCGCAGTCATCCAGGCCTCTGGATGCGACCGGACGAAGTCAAGGGTCTGGCCGGCGAACTCAAGCCAAACTCGATTCACGAAATCAGGTGTCCCATCAGGCTTGAGCGTCCAGGCGGACACAGGAAGCTGCTGCAGCAGCGCAACTTGTAGTTGGGTTTCTGCATCGGCCCGTTGCAGCTCACGGTAAAGGCGGCTCGTCTCGGCCAACCGTTCTTCGCTGGCGTGCAGTTTCTCGCGCTCGAACTCCGCCTCACCGCGCATCCGTTCTTCTCGTTCTGCAGTTTCGCGGCGAAGACTGGCCAATTTTACGTGTGCCGCAACACGCGCCAGCAACTCCCGCGCGGCGAATGGCTTGATCAGATAGTCGTCGGCGTCAGCCTCCAGTCCTTCCACGCGCGACTCTTCGCCTGCCCGCGCCGACACCAGGATCACCGGGGTACTTGCAAGTGAGGAGTCCTCACGTATGGCTCGGAGTAAACCAAATCCGTCCAGCTGTGGCATCATCACGTCGGCCAGCACAAGAACTGGGCGCAATTTCCGAGTGACTTCCAGCGCCTGCAGGCCGTCAGCAGCCGCGTGCACCTCATATCGCTCGCTCAGCAGTCGTGTGACGTAGTGGCGCATGTCGGCATTGTCATCGGCCAAGACGATCAGATCGCGTTTTGCGTCTTGCGAGGGCTCGGGCGCGGGTGTAGGCGACGCTTGTTTGGGAAGCGTTGCCGCATCGACCGCCAACCCCGGTTCAATTCCCAACCACTGTTTCAGTTCCTCGACATAAGCTTCGGCGCGAATTGTGGTGGAGGCGAGCGCTTGTGCGGCCAGAATGCGCTCCGCTGGCAGATGGTCCGCGCCGCTCGGAATCGTCACGGTGAATGTGCTGCCGGCGCCAACTGTGCTCTCCACGCGCACACTGCCGCCGTGCAATTTCACCAGTTCCTGAACAAGCGCCAGTCCGATCCCCGTGCCCTCGTAAGTCCTGGCCCGGGTGCTCTCAATTCTATAAAAGCGCTCGAACACGTGCTCGCGATGCTCCCCGGGTATGCCCACGCCGGTGTCGCGGACCTGTAATTCCACTGCGTGATCCGCGGATTTCAAAGTGAGAGCAACTTCGCCCTTGAACGTGAACTTGTATGCATTGGAGAGCAGATTTAAAACAATCTTCTCCCACATGTCATGATCCACGTACACCGGGTCGGCGATTGGCAAGCACTCGACTGAAAAACGGAGTCCGGCGTTCTTCATCGCCGAATCAAATGCGCTCGCGATTTCCGAGGTGAAACTCGCCAGGTCCGTCGGCTGAAAGGACGTTTGCGCGCGACCGGCTTCCATACGTGAGAAATCCAGGAGCGTGTTGACGAGCTTAAGCAGTCTGAGGCCGTTGCGGCGCACCGTGGCCAGCAGTTCGTTACTTTCGGGACTCAACTGCTCCCTGGCGTCCTTCTGAATTTCCTCTAGCGGGCCGAGCATCAGGGTCAACGGCGTTCGGAACTCGTGGCTGACGTTGCTGAAAAACGTTGTCTTGGCGCGGTCGAGTGCGGCGAGAGACTCCTCCACCCGCTTCTGATCATCGATGTCAGTTGTCGTACCGACGAATTTGATGACGTTTCCTTGCGCATCGCGCAAGGGAACCGCCTGCTGAAGGTGCCAGCGGTAGACTCCATCGTGAGCACGCAGACTTCTGTTTTCAAACACAAATCCGCGTCCCGAAGTCACGCCCTCCCAGAAGTTCCTGATTACGTTATCCCGATCTTCAGGGTGGACCGCGTTCATCCAGGCCTCAGGATTTGACCGGACGAATTCGAGAGTCTGACCTGCGAATTCAAGCCAAACCCGATTCACGAAATCAGGTGTCCCATCGGGATTGAGCGTCCAGGCAGCGACAGGAAGTTGTTGCAGCAGATCCACTTGGATTTGCAACTTTGTTGCGGCTTGCTGCTGCTCACGGTAAAGGCGACTGGTCTCCGCCAATCTCTGCTCGCTAGCGCGCAGCTTTTCGATTTCCGGCTGGCGCTCCTGCTCAAATGCGCGTGCGCTGTCCAGCACGATTCGTACGCTTGTTCGCAGCGCTTCCGGCCATCGTTCCACGGAGCCGAGCGGCGTAGCCGACCAATCGAGCGCGCGCATACGTGCGGCCATCTCGCTGTCACCGGGAAACACTGACTCGATCAACTCGCTTTTGCTAGGCTCCATCTCCAGATCCTCCAGCCCCGCGGCAACGCGGAAAGGGCCTGCGGTCCATGGTTGATGAATCAAGGGAGCCACCCGGCAAGCCGGATCAGACTGGCGTTGGAATGCGAAAAATGAAAGAACGCGGGACCAACGGAACAAGAGTATGGCTCTCAGGATAATTCAGGGGAAACCTACGAGCCCGCTCGCCTCGAACGTGCCGATTCAAGCGATGCCAAATTATATCGTGCGCCGACGATCGACGAAACGATCACCGGTGGTGAAAACAGCAGACGGCGTCACTAAAGCTCGGCACAGAAGGGGATGGAACTTGGCACGCGTTATCGGCTAAATCACTCGCCGCAATTGTCTACTGCAAGGCACCAGGAGAGCTTGGAGAATTAGCTGTCAATCTCAGAGTGGGTTGCATCTTCATTCCCACCTTTTCCGCTTCTCCGCTATGATCGACCAGTGCGAACAGAGTGACTCCTTTTGAGCTCAGTATTCCTTTCAGTTTTTCTACCGTGCCGCCTTCCGCCCCGTGTCTGGAGGACTATCAATATCGTTAGACTCCTTTCCCTATCTCCACCCGCACGAGCACAAGTCTACGGCAGCCGTGCCGGAGTGAGACCGAGCATGAATCGAGTCCGACGTGCCGCGACGCTCGTTGCTGGGCGCTCTTCAATGAACCGATTGCCCGCGAAGCGCTGGTACCTGTTGGTCTGTTCAGGAGCCACCACCTGCACAAACTCTACAGATTCTGGCGTTGAGGGGATGCGTCCACCAAACCAGTGCGGGTCGTCACGCTCCTCCCATGTTACGAGCGCGAGCACCGCCCCCGTTGGGTACTTTGGTCCGCCCAAGGAAGCAGCCGCACCGCTCATTTGAATTCTCTCTATGGCTACACGGTTGCCATAGAGGGTTGCAATCGTGCGCGCCTTTCGGTCGACGTACATTGTGATGGGGTTCCAAGAGAGCGGCTGATAGGGCAAGGTCGCTGGTAACACCCCAGCACTGCTGTTCACAACCTCATCACGATTGAACGCGGCCGCTGTAATAGGCAGCGTATAAACGAAGTCATCACCCCGCATCGGTTGGTGGCAGCCGGTGCATTCATTCACGAAACGCCCGTCCGCGCCGTAGGGCTTCAGATCCAGCCCGCGCCAACGACCCCATCCCCAGCCTTCGGTGCTCTTGTAGCGATGAGCGTCCTTCTCCATCAACTCAACTTGTATGAATTTGCCAGGATGCACCAGACCGTCGAGGTCGAATTGCTGCTGCCAGGCTATTTTGGCGAACCGCGTTCCATCCGGCCAAGGCGAGATGTTGCCTGAATGAGCCGCCTGAATCGCAATATCGTTTCCGAGAACAAACCGGAACGTATTGTTGTCGCCGCGATCGGTTGCGCTGATCAACTTCCAATTCTCAAAGTCGGGGTCGAGCGGGAGTCCATTAAACTCCTGGTGTACCGATATGAGAGAGACGGGCGCAAGATTTTCGCGGGTCTTTGCATCTGTGCTCTCTGGCGAGCTGACGGCGGGTGTCCAAGGCGAGAGGTAGGCCTTCAACGTAACAAGATCTTCCCGCGCGATTCTTGCCTCAGGGTGCAACTTCACGAAAGCTGGAAGCGGCATCGCTCCAAGCTGGATCATGTTCACAGCTTCAAAGAGCGCGGCCTTCTGCGCGGCGGCGGGCTTGGCGCCAAGCGTGGAGAAATTGAGATGCTCGCGAGCAGTCAGGATGTCATACCGCACAAGCCAGTAGCCGGGCACAATCTGGTCGAACCACGAGAGCCGCCGCTGATCCGAATGGCAGCTGTAGCAATCCTTTTCAAGAATGCGCTTAACTTCAGGAGGCGCCTGGACCTCGCCTGTCGCCGGCTTAGCAGGGATGCCTGGTCGCAGGAATTGCATCAGCGCAAACAGGACAAGTCCCGCAATAGAAAGCCTGCCAAGTATTTTCATAGATCGTTATCCCCACTTACTTCGGAAGCCCCCACTCTCCGACGTCGAAGAAACTCTTTCCTATCGTGGGCCATCCTGATCAACTGCTGAAGTTGAAGTTCTGCGACAACCTCCCCCAGCGTTCCAGAGCTTGCTTGCATCTCACCGGCAAATAGTTGTTATCAATATTGTTGCCTCGCTTCTATATGCGATCGCAATCATCTTTTTTTGCGCTTAGGTGGCCGTGAAGCTAAATCGGCGCAATTGTTCGAGAGAGGGCTTCGTTATTGTGAATTTTTTGTGAACCTAAGTCGACACAAATGCCCGATTGCACAATACCACATGGACGCCAATTTCCAAATAACTCCGGCTGGAATTCGGCCGTGGCTGACCTTTTGGAATAGCCGGTCAAGCGCAACGCATCCGAAACAAAGAAGAGCGATCCACCGGAATACGTCGATAAAAGCCCACAAGAGCGCTTGCTGGCTGAATTCGCGATAGAGAGTGCCTTGCGATAATTGGATCGCGTTTGCTGGATTTCTCGCCTGGTCCAGCAGAATCACGCCAAGTCTTTGGTCAATCGCTCGAGCTCAAGCTCGACTTGCCCTCGACGCTTGTTTCGTCGCCATAACAAGCACAGGCAGCGCGCAAAGCTGGAGAGTGACAGAGAAGCCTATCAAGGCTGGAATGGACTTCTGGTAGAGGAGCCCCATGATGGCGCTTCCTGCAAACCAGGCGATCCCAAATCCCGTATCGAACACTCCGAAGGCAGTGCTACGCTTCTCGGCCGGAACGACAGAGGAAAGAATGGCTTTCAGGCAGGAGTCCTGGGCTCCCATCCCCATGCCCCAGAGGATCATGCCAACGAGTTCCAAGTCGGCTGACTTGAGAAAGACGAGTGGCGCGAAGAAGGCCGGAACACCAAATGCAATCAGAAGAATTGGCAGTCCCGCTTCGTCAAGCAGTTTGCCGAAAACCAACGAAGCGATTGCTCCTGTCGCCATCGCGACTGCGTAGTACACAGGAATGAATTCCTGCGAAACGGTTCCGGATTTCTGGAAATGAAACGCGATCAGGGAGAAGTCGGCAAACCCGGCTGCGATTAACGCCCCTGCGATCATATACAACCAGTATGGCTTGGAGAAACCCTTCGATCTCGAGGACTGCGAGGGCCGGTCATCCAACTCAGATGACTTTCGATACAGCATGCTGGCGACAATGAGGACAGTAAGACATGACAAGGCTGAGATCAGCAAGACCGAAAAGGCATGTTGGTACCCGCCGTGTTTGTACATCACAAACGCGATGATCAGTGGCCCGAGTGTTGCCCCTGTTTGATCCAGAGCCTCGTTCAGTCCGAATACCCAACCTTGGCCTAGAGCTTTTCCGGCATGCGAAATCATCGATTCCATCGCTGGCCGGCGAATCGCGCGGCCTGTCCGCTCAGAGACAATGAGTGCGGCCGCCAACGGCCAATTTCCGGCCAGCGCCAGTGCCGGAACCGCTAGCATGTTGATTGCATATCCAACGATCGCGACTGTCCAGTAGCGATGGGTCTTGTCCGCAAAGTATCCAGAAACTGAGCGGAGCCCGTAGCCGACCATTTCACCAAATCCGGAAACGAAGCCGATAACTGCGGCGCTTGCGCCAAGAGATCCAAGAAAGGGGCCGACAATGCTCCGGGCTCCCTCGTACGTCATATCGGCGAAGAAGTTTACGATTCCGATAATGAAAACAAAGCGGAAAGCAATCTTTGCCAGATCTCGTGCGGGAGTTGCCATCTGTCGAATCTCCTCTCAACATGCGCGAGTTGTACTTACGGATCCGATTCCCGGGGTGCATAACTTGCGCTCCCGCCTCAGCGGGGTCCACACTACACCCGACCGGCGGGCATGAACACCTTGCGCAGACGCAAGGTGTTGGCCGATTTTCGGTTCGCTTTTACTAACTCGCAAAATAACTCTTGACATCTTAGTTGGTTGTGAAAAATATTTCATCAGTAGTCTCAAAAGAACGAGGAAGTCGGCAAATCCCCTTTCAACAATCCAGTCGGCACCTCCGTTCTCGCAGTTTGGGGTCTAAGCAACCTTACGAACGCTATGGAATGAAACTGTGTGTCCAATCGCTCTGCGACCGGATGCAGTGCGTATGTTTTGCGCCACATAGCTCGGTTGTTGCGATAGGGTACAAGCCAGTTCTGCTTGACGATTACGCGGAAAGTCGCAATTAGAGGCTCAATCCCCAGATCAGAGTCTGGACTTCTGGTTGCTTTTTGCCCCATCAAAAAATGAATTCCGGAGGAGATTAAGTATGTTCAGGAAACTAGCCCGTTCTCAAAAAGCAGTTCACCTTGCTCCCACACTCTTGATCGCCACCAGCATAGCTTGTGGACGCTTTATATGCGCACAAGCAGTTCCTGCAGTCCCTCCCCAAGTAGGGCAAGTCGGGGAGGTTAGGGCTGTTTCTTCGATCGCCAACTACAGTCCCGTCACCGTCAATGCCGTCGCAGGTCCCATGGGATACATTCAAACTCCTTCGCTCGGAAGCGCGGTCCAATCCCAGACGGCACTGCAGCAGGCGATCGTCGCGAATCAGAATTACAACTTCCCTTCGATCATTATTTATGTTACAGCTGTGCCGGTGGTAAACCCACCAAGCGGACCAAAAGACCTGAAAGAGATCGAAAAACAGGAAACCGCTTTAAACCCGTTGTGGCTGGATGCATCCTTTACCCTAACCTTTATTGACAAAGACGGGAACGCGCTACCCAATGCCTGTAAGGACGGCAGTGATCAGGTACTGGGCCTTCTGCCCCAGCAGACAGTTACTGCCTTGAAGAACCAAACCACTTCAAACGTGTCGGCGACGGCGAATGATGTAGCAGGGGCGCTCTCAAGCTTCTATCCAGCTTCAGGTGTTGTAGCCGGGGCTACGAAGGCCCTCAACGTACTTTTTCAGGATATCTTTCCTCCTCAGCCCGTCGCCTATGAGTACTCAAATCTCCTTGACGAATGCAACTTCGGATGGTACTTCAGGCAGAATAAAAATTCGACCGCTCCGACGGCGGGAGATGCGTCGATCCTCGGCATGCAGACCGGGATTGTTCTCCTCAAATCACCAAGAACGAGAACACCACCCACAAGGAGATTGCAAGCATAAAAGTGGATGGGCGGACGCTCTCGCAGTGGAACAGGCCATTAAAAGAAAACGACAAAACTAGCGACGTGCTCTTTGTCAATCACAGTGCCGTCGGCACAATCAACCTGCCAAGTCCAAGCAACATCGACTTTGGCAGTCTCGCGGACTTGTCAATGTTTCCTGCCTTAATCGCCAGAAATGACGCCGAGAATATCCTTCATTTTACGGCGCCATCGCTCAAGGCATAGTCCTTTTCTCTGGGTTTGGCCTTCTCGATGGCCTTTGGGGTCAGCTTGTTGATTTCCATCAATTAAGCCCCTTTTCAAAAATACATGCCTCTTCGGGAAGAATACAGCCAAAATACATCCTGGCAAACCGAGCTTCCAGTGGACGGGGTTGGATGGGGCTGAAAGAATTGTTGTTTGTTTTCTTATATTTAGACTACAACTCTTGACCCGATTGGACAGAGTTGGACATTGCTGGAAGGGGTATTGGCGGAGGGAGAGGGATTCGAACCCCCGGTACCCTTTCAGGTACAACGGTTTTCAAGACCGCCGGTATCAACCGCTCACCCATCCCTCCGCTTAAAGAGCCGATTGCTCATGGATGCTCTATGAGGGAATTACCTTTGCGTCCAGCGCTTGGAGTTGCAACCTGATTGCATACTTGCGTTTTCCAGGTCAGCATTCCCCCATGCTCTGAAGATCAACACTATCTCCCATCATATATGACTTGCGGATAAACGCCTCGTTACTCCTCCGGTGAATCACTCCGGTACGCCCGACTTCGCGCCTTGTAAAACCGGCCTTTTTGCCGTCAAAATGCCCATATTATTGATGAAAACGGCCCTTTATCAGGCGAAATTTGCTTGCTCTTGGCAGGCCGTTTCTCACGTAGCGGTACAAAGCGTGCGTTTTCGCGCACATTGAAGATTTTGCCTGAAACTGAGTTTCATTCAGTAATGACGCGGGTATTCTTCACTTTCTCGGCCTCGTTTTCTTCTCCGGCTACGTAATAATCTGCAAGGAAATCGGCCGAAAATA
>JBEKWJ010000082.1:0-14949 GCA_049513195.1 Occallatibacter sp. | reverse complement strand
ACTGCGAAGAATCGAGCTGCGCTCGCCTCGCGCTGGGCTCAAGAAGGAAAGATCTTCGCGGTGAAATACGAGGGGCAGCTCTGGTATCCGCGCTTCCAGTTTCAGGATGGAGAGCCTCTGACCACAATTGGGCAGGTCATCCAGGCGTATCCGAGCCACGCCAATGGGTGGGACTTCGCTTACTTCTTTGCTACTCCCAACGCGAACATCGGAGGGCGGAAGCCTCTCGAACTACTGAAGTCTGATCCCCAACGTGTTCTCTCGCTTGCTCGCGCCGCAGCCAGTCCCGCCGATGCCTATTAAATGCCCGCCCGCGCCTGTCGCGGCAAATCCCGCACTCATCATCCAGACCGCGATCCTCAAGGCGGGCTCGGCGTTGACGCGCTTCCATAGCAAATCGCATGCGGGCAATATCTATAACCCGAACACCGGCAAACGCATCGAGATCGAGGAGGAAGGCGCTCGATTCAATCCGTTTCCTGGAGCTCCGGCCGCCAAAGTGCCTACACTATACGCTGCCGACAACATCACCGCGGCGGTCGAATCATGTATAAAGGTTCCCAGAGCACTTCAGAGTGCTCGAATGATGAAACCAGATTGGGAAGTGTGGAAAGGTGCTGAGAAGTGAGCAGGGTCCGAGTTGAACCCATTTTGTGACCGGATTGTGCCAAGATCTGAAAATGATGACAATCATGACAGATTTGCACTTCACAGAGTCAATAAGTTACGTGGATTGAGGGACTAGAGTCCGACCGACTCCCGCCGCCTCCACCATAGATAAGTTACTTATTTATCAGTAGCCTATCTTCCAGGCGTATAATTGACTCGCGGTTTTGTACGTAATTTGTAAGTTGCTTCCTTTGACCGACTTCCGTTTTGCGGGCAACCTCACCTGAAGAAATGGGAGCTCGATGCCGCTTTCTATCTTTACCCGCCCACTCCACCAGCTGCAAATTTGTACGAGACCGTGCTTGGCGCCGATGCAACTGTCCCAAATGGGTCGGCGGCCAGGTCGACGGATACTACTTCCGCCACAGCGTCAAAACCCGACAGTGGGCCGCCGAGGCTGGAGCGGTGCGCCTCAAGCTTGAAGAGGCACTTATCAAAGGCAAGTCGCCTTTGGGCGCGGCGGTTGTGACCGATTCGGCACCATCGCCAGTGTCCACTAGGGGCTATGCCGGCGTCCCGGGTGGAGGTTCCTGAGCCACGCGCATCGAAGGCACATGGCGATTGGCCGTTCTATGTTGCGTCACTTATATCCGGAAGCTCAGAATCGCCCTCAATTAGATTCCCTCGTTGAATTGCTGCTGCCTCGGAGTCCCAGTTGCATCTGGCTGCTTGAAGGTGTACGATTTCGGCTCAGGAAACGTTTGCTATGCTTTGCGCGACCCTATCCATTCGTCGGAATTCCACCAGAACGGAGAAATTTTTTGATGCGCACTCATCAGTTGCAGTTCGCGTTATTTGCCCTCATCTTGATCCCAACCCTCTTTTGCCAGGAGCCCCAAGCTCTTCACCTCAGTGGCGATTATCCAATCACGCACGATCCTTCCATCGCCCGTGAGGGGAACACCTACTATGTTTTCGCCACGACCATGCGGGGAGATCAAGGGCAGTTTCCTGTTCGCTGCTCTAACGACCTACTGACATGGAGAATTTGTGGTCATATCTTTGACAGGATTCCGGCATGGATTCACGAAGCAAGCCCCACAACCAAGGAATTGTGGGCACCCGATATCTCCTACTTTCAGGGCAAATTTCACTTGTATTATGCTTACTCGGCCTTTGGTGTGAACACTTCAGGTATTGCTCTGGCAACCAATGAGACACTCGATCCAAAGAACCCCAAATACCACTGGCAAGACGAAGGCCTGGTTCTGAAGTCAACCCAAGCCGATGATTTCAATGCCATCGATCCCAACATCGTGCTGGATGAAAAAGGCCAGCCGTGGCTCAGCTTCGGCAGTTTCTGGGGCGGCATCAAGATGCGGCGCATCGATCCAGTTACCGGAAAGCCGTCCGCTGCCGATTCCAAGCTCTACTCATTGGCCGCGCGGGTCAAGCCGGATAACGCCGCACCCGCAAAGCCAGGATTGCCTCCTGACTGGGAGGCTGTTGAAGCTCCTTTCATCGTGCATCACGGGAATTATTACTATTTGTTTGTTTCCTTCGACCTTTGCTGCCGTGGCACACACAGCAATTATCGGACAATGGTTGGACGGTCGCGCCAAGTAACCGGCCCCTACGCGGATGTGGATGGCAAACCCTTGCTCGCGGGAGGCGGCACTCAACTTCTCAAGCCCAACAGCCGATGGATAGGTCCAGGAGGTGAGTCTGTTTTGCTTCGTCCTGAGGGTGACATCATCGTCTTTCATGCATACGACGCGATGACGGGAAAGCCCGCGCTGCAGATTTCAACTTTAACCTGGAAAGACGATTGGCCGCATGCGGCTCTCGGTACGGCTGGAGAATCGAAATAGCGGTTATGAGTGGTTTCACGCAGATGGTTGTTAAGGCCGGACAAACCAGATTGCATCCCCATCCGGCTTCCGTTGAGGGGTTCTTCTTCGGGAATCGTTTGCTGGATTGACAGCGGATATGCCCGCGGGATATACTTCGCTCGGTTGAATGGCTTGCAAGATGTTTAGGGTGAAGCGATTTCTGAGGGAATTTTAAGAGTCACTCGGAAGAGGGTAAGGATAGCCGGGACGGTAAACGATTTCTAATGAATGGCTCGTAATTGGGGTTTAGCGGTGGAACAATTTCTTAGGCGCGGGGCCATTTGAGAATCTTGGCGTGTCCAGTAGCCGGATTTGCAGAGGAGACGAGATGAACCACGTTTTTGGGAACATATCAACCACTCAGCAGCGCAGAACATGGCTAGGGGGGGCGCTATCCGCGATGGTTATTCTGGCGGGATGCGGAGGGGGCGGTGGTGGCACTACCTGCACCAGCAACTGCACGACACCGCCTACTACCGACATGGGCACGATCGTCAATGTGAATAACTCCACGCTCTTCTCTTACCAGTACCAAATCAAGAACGCTGCCAGCGGTATGGTTCTCGGTATTAGCGGCCAGAGTCAGGCCAAGGGAGCGAACGTGGTGCAAGAGACCAATACCAGCTCCATGGACTCGATGTGGCATTTCGTTCCGAATGTGTATGCGGATGACCGCTTCAACCTGGAGAACATGCTGACCCACCAGGTGATTGGGCTTTCCAGCACCGAGTCCAGTACCGGGCTGCCATCTTCCACGGCCATGGCCGCAGGGGCACAAGCTGGGCAATATAGCGACACGGGCACCGATGATGAAGACTGGGTGTTTTACAAGCTGACGGACGGCAATTATCTAATCGAGAATCACTACAGTGGAATGTTCCTTCAAGACGACAGCTCAAACATGACTTCGTCAGCCACCATCGATCAGGGCTCGCGCTCTGCCTCAGTCACTGGATGCACCTGTCAAGAGTGGACTCTGACGCAGACTACCAGCAAAGCTTATTCAATGCCGCTTACAGTCCAGGGAACAGGAATCTTCGTGCATGATCCCAACCTGATTCAGGACCCGGTTACCCATATCTACTGGCTTTACGGGACGCACCAGACGATTGCCTATTCAACTGACTTATCGACCTTCACTTACACTACCGAATCTACTCCCGATGGCGCTTGCACCTCCACGCAAGGAGGTTACTGGATCACCGACGACAGCCGGTGCCCGATCATCGGACCGGATTTCCCGTCGTGGACCGGACTTCAAACTCCATTACAGGACAATGGTGCGCACAACACGGATGTCTGGGCGCCCGATGTGATGTTCGCGAATGGCACTTATTACCAGTACTACGCGATTCCGTACGATCCGTCGACGGGCGCAGAAGCAGTGATCGGACTGGCCACCAGCACGACTGCCTATGGGCCGTGGACAGACAAGGGCTATGTCATCACCTCGTGGACCGGAACCACCAGTGCGCTGCCCTCACCCAATCCCTGGGGTTTTGTGACTGGAACCACATGGAATGCTATTGACCCTGCGCCTTTCGTAGATGCTTCCGGAAAGTGGTGGCTGCAGTGGGGATCATGGAGCGATGGCATGCATACGGTGCAGATCGATCCAACCACCGGGTTTCGCCTGGCTTCAAACACTACGATCTCAAACGTCGCCTACCGCTATTGGGGTGAAGAAGGCTCCTTCATCTATCCCTGGATCGTCAACGTCAACAACACGCCTACGCAGTATTATTACTACTTTGGCTCCATCAACCCATGCTGCAGTTCCACTAGTACCTACCGGATTGTCGTGGGTCGCTCGACCAGCCCAACCGGGCCATTTCTGGATCGCGGCGGCCAGGACATGGAAAGCAACGGAGGCACGATTCTGCTGAGCACGCACGACAACATTGTCGGGCCTGGCGGAGAAAGCGTGTTTACCGACACGGGCGCCAACGGCAGCGCAACTCCTCAGCCCACACTCGTTTATCACTACTATGACGGCAACGCCAATGGAACACCTACGCTGGGTCTCAGCCGGCTGAATTTTACATCAGATGGCTGGCCGTTCATTTAGCTGGCATTTCTCACGGGTAGATTGTTGATTTCGATTACCGTGGATCGATGAAGGCCGCCTTTTCGTGGCATGACTACGTTATCCAAACGTAAGTTGTGCCGAGCGAAGGCGGCCTTTCTTCTGGCGTTAAACCACCAGAGGAAGTGTTCCGAATCACCATGTATCGCCGACGCCGATTGCGGATTCATTTGCCCTTGTACTCCTGAAACAGCTCGGGGAACTGCTGCTTGAGCGCCTCGATTTTAGGCCGGTCGCAGACCTGGATGTAAGGATTGTCGGGGTTGTGGAACGCGTAATCCTGATGGTAGGACTCGGCGTCGTAGAAGCCTTTGAGCGGCACAACCTGCGTGACAATCGGCTTATGGAAGACCCGCGCGGCATCAAGCTGAGCAATGTAGGCGAGGCTGATCTTCTGCTGCTCATCGGTGGAATAGAAGATGGCTGAGCGATAAGAAGTGCCCACATCCGGCCCTTGGCGGTTGAGTTGGGTTGGATCGTGAGCCACCGAAAAGAAGATCCGCAGCAGTTGTCCGTAGGTGATCTTCGACGGATCGTAGACCACGCGCACTGACTCTGCGTGCCCCGTCGTCTCTGTGGTCACTTGTGCATAGGTCGCGGTGCTGGCAGAGCCGCCAGCGTAACCGGCTGTTGTGGCCAGTACTCCTTTGACGCGCTGAAAGACCGATTGAGTACCCCAAAAGCAACCCCCAGCAAAGACCGCTGTCTGCTTTCCTGGCGTCTGCGCCAGCGGTGCATCGATCGTGGCAGCGGGAATCGGAATCTTGACGGCTGCTCGGCAACCGACAGACAACAAGGCGACCATCATCAAAACAAAGGCGACGCTGCGCAGCACAACAGAAGTAGGCAAGTGAAAACTCCTAGGCCGCTTGCGATTTAACGGCAATAATGAGATGTTTTGGGGCGAAAAAGGATACGATTTCAGATGTTTTGCCGGTATGAAAGCGAGATTCGCGAAAAGGTTTTGACAAACGAGCCGGTTGCAAAATTGCTTTTCCGGAATTGCGAATTAAAAGCACAAGGACTAAAGCACGCTGATTTCAAAGCGTTTACGGCACAAATAATGCCGTGGACCGACACTTCTTGTCTTCACTTTTGAGCTTGCAAGCGGCTCTCTTGTTTACCAGTTAATTACCTGCAAGGTGTTGAAAATATAAAAGGGGGGGTGGGGGGGGGACAGGGAACAGGGAATAGGGAACAGGGAACAGTAAGAGCACGTGCCTGTCGTCGTGGTTCATGCTTTGATTGTGCGCCGATGGGAGGTTATTTTCTGTAACCGAAATAAAGAAGGTGCGTTTGCCCTTTGGTTTTTGGCTCTTGCGGGGCGGTTAAGTCTCCGAATGGGCGACAATTACGACCGGCTTCCAGGGAAACTCTGATCAAGGTATTTGGCGAAGCCATCGATCCCCCAAGGGCATTTACGGCACGACTGAAGAGGCTGCGGAAAAAGGCTGTATTTTGGGCGAAGAGCCCGAAGAGCATACCTCAGGGGCTAAAGCCCCCGCCTATTTCATTGGCTTTATGCCGGGGATAAATCCCCGGCCTACCGCCCGAACGGGTCTTTCCTATCGAGTCACGACCTGAGGATTCTTGTACCCCTCTTGAATTTTACGAGTAGCTCTGATGCTCTGATGGCGGACGATTTTGCATGGAGAGGCTCCCAAGTATTGGATTATCGACATCTGGATTCTGTGTTGTGATGTGGTCGATGGCCATCGCGTCCCTTGCGGAGCGCAATGGTCTAGAATAAGGGGGTAACGATCACCGAGATTAGGATTCCCCTCTTATGACGGTAGGGCTGAAAAATACACGCATCTCTGCTCTCGAAGCAGCAGCAGCTCAGGCTGGCCTGGTTCTTGTGTCTGCGACGTATGGCAATGACTCGCAAGGCAGCCCGACGGCGATCATTCATTTGGGTCTTGCTGGAGCGAGCGGCCGCACGCTGAAGCTCGAACTGAGCGAGGGTTTCAGCTTTGACAAGCTGGAACTGTTGCCCGCGATGACTGCTCATTTGGCCGCGGAGGCGAAGCGGTTGCGTAATCCTCGGCCGGACTGCTACGTCACTCTCAGTGGATTGCCGTTGGCCTTTGGACAGTTTCAATGGCCATTTCATCGATCAAGCTCCGGTGCGGACACCCACATCGTCCACGGGGAAGTGCACCTGGCCGACGGTGGGGTGCAGAGTCTTCACGCCAAGATCGCAGCCTCGGTGACCCTGACCTTTGCGGAGATTGTGCCTGCGATGGAGCAGCCCTATGCGGAGAGCTTTGTTTATAACGCCGTGCGCAAGACTGTGGATCTGGGCCAGCTTGAGTTTCTGAAGTCAAGCAATCGTCAGCCGGTACCGGTGACCACGCGCTACTATAGCCGCTGGCAAAAGAAGTTTCTCTTTACCGAAACCAACGACGCGGAGCGGCTGGAATACCTGCTGCGCAAGGTTTACTGGCTGAGCGGCGTGCTGGGCGCGGGACAGCCGGTGTGGATTGCCGACCCAAGGGATGCGCAATACCTGAACACGACCGAAGCGGACCTGCTGCGTATGGCGGAAGGCGAATCGAGCCACAAGGCGAACGAAGGGCTGTTGGTATTGGATGGCGAGTTTGCCGCGGCAACGCCGATGCTTATGGCTCGAGCGCCGGAGTATCAGGCGAAGCTGGAAGCGGCGCTGAACTTCAGCAAGCCGCAATTCAATGAATCCATGCGGGCCGGGCGTGGGAACATGTAAGATCCGGCTTGCGGAAGGCCGATTCTGAAATCGATAAAAAACAGTTCGCTGAGCCAAAGATTTCTCTTGACATTCTGTTCTCTATAAAATAGAGTACTCTTTATCGCGAGAAGTTTGGAAGCAGAACTTCTCAAGTGGCTCTGAAGATCGACACGGCAGGGGACGGATGTTGCGTGCATCTGCTCTATCTAATAGAGTTCTCTGCGCTAAAATCACTGCTTTTCAACCAAGGAGAGACTATGAACCACAATCGCTTTGCTCAGTCCGCCGCTGCCATCGTCCTTTTGGCAGCGATCGCCGTCACCCCCGTACTCGCCCAACAACCCAGCGCCGATAAGGCTCAACCGGCAGCGGCTGAACCCAATGCGGCTCTCACGCTCGGCAAGCTCGAGGTCACGATGAGCCAATCAGACCCCGATGGCAAGGATTTCGGAATGGCCGTAGCTGATTATTGGAAGGCCATCGCAGCAGCCAATGACGGCCGTAGGGCCTACGATTTCTTCAGCGCTCTGGTGGCGGAGCGTAAAACGCCCAATGCAACGTTGCTGGCCATGCGCGCTTCTTCGGCCTGCTTCTATCTTGGGTGGGTTGCTCAGACAAATTTGATGGAGACGGTTGGCCAGGCGCGCGTTGGACAGATCAGCGAGCAGGCGCAGGCTGATTTTGAGGAAGCGCTGAAGCTCGATCCGCAAAACTTTTCGGCTCTTTATGGCTACGCGATCTACGAGGGGTATCGTCCGGGAGGGCAGGTCCACCAGAAGGAATTGCTCACGCGCCTCGATGCGTTGCGTGCATCGCGACCTTATCTGCCCTGGCAACTGGTGGATACTCTCGAGAAGACCGGGAAGCCGGAGTAGTTGCGGTGAAATCAACGCGGGCCGGAGCAATAACCAACCGGCCCGCTTACCCATTACAGCGGGGCGCCGCAGCCGGAGCAGAAACGCGCACCCGGTGGATTGATTTGCTGACATCTCGCGCAGGCTGATGGTGTGCATGTCTGAGGAGCAGGCGGCAGATTCACTGTCACATTGGATGGATAACCCCACCCCGGCATCGGAATCCCCAACATCGCCGCAATTCCTGCTGCCTGAATGGCGTTGAACTCCCGCACACGGCCGGGCATGAAGAAGCACTCGATAAAGCCGAGGAATCCTGGAATCCCGGACCAGAAAAAGCAGCAGTAAAGAATTCCCAGGCCGGTGCGACGCAGATAGAAGTGGTGAAGGCCAAAGCTGCCTAAGAACAGTGCCAGCAGCACGCCGACAACTTCATCGCGGCGAGCGGACTCAAACTGCTGGTGAAAGATTGCTTGCGGATTGGGATACGGCTGACTGCTCATAGATGGTTCTCCTTGGTCTACCCGGAGGATACGCAGATGGGCACTGCGGTGTTCCCAGCTAGCGCGATGGCGCGGCTGATGCGGGCTTGATCGGCTGTGGTGCGTGAAGATAGCGGCCAGCAAAGTCGAGGAAGGTGGGCCAGTTTGGTGCTGGCGTGTGTCCGCCGGAGTGTTGACGGAAGGCAATGTCGCCCGCGATCAACGCGGTCTCGATGGGCGGAAGCTGCTCGGTCCCGAGATCTTTTTTGCCGAGCAGATGGTAGACGGGTCCGGCGGCAACTGCGGCGAGAAACATGCCCGTGGAATCAGCCCAGCCGTCGCCTTTGAGGGCGCCGCCGCCAATGAAGACGGGGCGGGGCGCACAGAGAGCGATCAATTCATGGCTATCTACGGGCAGGTCGCCGGGAGTCAGCGGGCCGGCATACTTCAGAAAATTTCCAGCCATCCAGTGGTATTCACCAGTTGCCGCGAGGTTCTCCAACTGCTCGCCGAAAACGTGCCGGTAGAGCTTGGCGCCGCCGGTGCCCGAGGAACTGATGTAGGCGATGGCGAAGCGGGGATCATAGGCCATGGTGACTAAAGCCGTCTTACCAAACCTGGAATGGCCCACCAATCCCACCTGCTTGGCATCGACGGATTTGTCGGTCTCGAAGTAATCCAGCGCGCGGCTCGCGCCCCAGGCCCAGGCGCGTAGCGTGCCCCAGTCGTCCAGCTTGCGCGGCTGGCCTTTGTTTGCGAGGCCGATGATACCCTCGGTCAGGCCGGCGCCATTGTCGGCCTGAAAACTGGTGGGAGTGAGCACGGCATAACCCCAGCCACGGGCCAGCACCTGCTGCTGCCAGGTTGGTCCCTGATTGCCTGGACCTCCGGGGATCATCTCGGGGATACTTCTGGCGATGGCCGCCATGAACTCACTGCTGAAAGCCAGCTCCATGATGATCGGAACCGGACCGACGGCATTGGTGGGAGTGGTCAACTTGAGATCAATATTCACTGAGATTGCCGGCCAGGAGGAGTTATCAACGTGGCCCACGAGTTTCTTGGTGATCACGGGCACGTCGCCGACTGTCTCGTGCGTTGTGCTGACTACTTCCCAGGTCACCCTGGGCAGGTTGGCGGGAACGCGGCCCAGGATTTCGCGGTCGAAATCTTCGACGATTTCCGGACGGCGCTTCGTCCACCAGGACTGGGGCGAGGTTACGCGCTTGCCGTCTTTGAGCAGGAGCGGATCGGGCAGGTTGGGATAGACGTTGGCCTTCGACTCGTCGAAGTTGGTCGGGTTGGGCGATTTGGGATCATGGCTAGCTCCGGGGCGAAGCTCTTTGATGCCCAACAGGTCCATTAGACGCTGGTGGTCTTTTTCGGCGGCGGCGCGAAGGGCCAGTTGTTCGGGCGTGAGTGCGGGTTGTGCAACCGGAGCTGTCTGTCCGAGCAATTGCAATGCGGCTGAAGATACCAGCAGCGCGGCCGCAAGCGTGAAAGGAACCGTCCAACGCGAAATCGACATTGTGAACCTCACTTCCATAGTTTCTCACTGCGGGAGATAGATGGCGCAAGCATCGCGACCTCACTACGCCTTCGACGAGTAGACCCCGTTCTTGACATGCCCATGCTTCCGGCTGCGCCGCTCACGCATCCAATGCAGCATGAGCACGATTAGTCCTTCCGCTGCTTCTGGCGGCACTTTCTTGATTGGCGGCGACTTGCCGGTTCATCGCCTGGGTTATGGAACCATGCGCCTTGTGGGCGACGGCGCGTGGGGCGAGCCCGCCGATGCAGCCGAGGCTCGCCGCATTCTTAAGCGTGCGGTTGAACTGGGCGTTACGCTGATCGACACCGCCGACGCTTATGGCCCGGAGATTGCCGAACGGCTGATCGCCGAGGCGCTTCATCCTTACCCCGACGGCGTTTTGATCGCTACCAAAGGCGGCATTACGCGCCAGGGACCGGCCAAGAGCGAGTACGTGGGCCGCGCCGGCTACTTGATTCAGTGCGTCGAGATGAGCCTTCGGCGGTTGCGGCTGGAGCGGATTGACTTGTACCAACTGCATAGAATTGATCCGCGGACGCCTTTGGAAGAGAGCCTTGGCGCGCTGAAGCGGATGCAGGAGCAGGGCAAGATTCGCCACATCGGCTTGAGCGAAGTGACTCCGGCGGAGATTGAAGAGGCGCGCAAGATTGTCGAGGTAACGACTGTCCAGAATCGATACAGTTTGGGCGACCGGCGGCACGAAGAGACGGTTGCTTATTGCGAGCGGGAACGGATTGGCTTTCTGCCGTGGTACCCGATCAACGCGGGCAAACTGCTCAAGCCGGACAATCCCTCGGCACAGTCGCTGGGAAGGATTGCGGCTCGTCATTCGGCGACGGTGGCGCAGATTTCGCTGGCTTGGCTCTTGCAACGCTCGCCGGTGATGCTGCCGATTCCGGGAACATCGAAGGTTGCGCACCTGGAGGAAAATGTTGCGGCTGCGGGTTTGAAATTGGACGCGGAGGAGTGCGCGGAGATAGAGAATTACACTTCAACAGCTGCTAACCTTGCTTCTTCCCAAACAGATAACCGAGCATCAAGGTAACAATTGGCATCGCCGTCTTTGTTACAAGAAGATCGAAGATTGAAGTCAAGGATTTCACGAACTCTTCCGACTGAGCATGATATGTACTGAGGGCTTCTTTAATCTGATCGGCGTTTAGGTTTGCAGTATTCGGAAGACTTGGCTGCTTATAGAGAAAATAGCCAAGCAGGACTGAACCAATCGTCAAAATCCAGGCTCCCGTCCACCAAACGAATCTTGTGCCCCAGCGATCAAGTGGGGCCATTCGCACACCGCCGAAGTTCGCTGGAGATACAGTATCCAAATCGTGCTGCGGTGAACTGTTTGTCATGATCGTGTCGCCCTTACGGAAGGATTACATCCCGCTCGATCACGCCTTGAGCGTTGGTGATTGAAACGCGCTTCCCCGAGCTTTGGTCTGGAACCTGGGACTTGAGGTACTGATAGGTTGCCAAAGCCCTGCGGATCACCTCGGCCTTGGTGCTTCCATTTGCTAGCTCGGTAAGGTTCTTATTGAACTTGTCGTCGATATCCAGGGTTAAACGAGGCATGAATCCTCCTGCGGCATTTCTACTGCAATTCTACTGCATTATGCCGCAAAAATGCAACACAGTTTTTGCTGGATCGAAGGGTGTGCACATGGAGGAACGTGTTGCGGTCGCTGGTTTGAGGAGTAATGCTGGAGGTGCATTGATTTGTGCTCGGGAGGGTTTTCTGGATGGGAGATCGTTTGCATATGGGTTCGTGGTTTTTCGGGCCCAAAGGCGGTACTACCCAGGGGAAGCCCGGGCCGCTGGATTAGCGTGCCCGGGAGCGGGGCTCTCTGGCGAAGTGCATATGGTTTACTCGCTATTCGACGGGTAAACCACTTGCTTTCCATTCGGGGAATCCGCCTCGGAACCAGTACACCTGCTTGTAGCCGGCCTTAATTATCGTGACGGCTGCTTTGTAGCTCTTCCAACAGGCTGGCCCGTTGCAATAGACGACAATCGGCGCGAGCTTATTGGCGGGAAGTCTGGCCAAATTGAAGCTGTCTGCGGATGCGTCGAAGTCGATCGAACGCGGACTTGTTTCCCTGTACGGAATGCTAACGGCGCCTTTGATATGAGAGTCGATGAACTCCGTTATGATCCTGACGTCGATAACCTTCGCACCATTGTTCATCAGGGCTGCGGCTTTTGCGGCATCCACCAGGACAGCGCCACGCAGGCTGGTAGGTGTGTCATCAGCAACCAGCGGCGCGACAAAAAGCAACAGCATGACGGGTACCATTGCTCTGCGGGCATGTAGCAGATACTTCGACATATTCAAATTCTCCATGGATTGTGGGATCTCTTGCCCCGCAAGAGGAGAAAACTAAATGGATCATCGACAACCTGGGAGATTCCATCACAGACGAAGCACTTCTATTTCAGAGCAGGGGGATCCTAGAGCAGTTTTCCTGAAGGTGTGGAGCAGGCGTGGAGCCCGGGAGGTCCACGCAACAGCCGGTTGGGAAGATGGCGCTACCTGTTCCTGCAGCGACTAGCAGACAGTGGCGGATGACTGCTTCTGTTCGCTCGATCTGCAATCAGGCGCGGGAGCCATTCGAAGCGGCCAGGGAATCAGCAGGAACTGACCCGGCCGTTCCTGTGGCCATTGTTTCTGGAATCCAGATCGAAAACAGAGTGCCGCTGGCCCCTTGCGTTTGGCGGCTGCGCACGCGAATGGTTGCGCGGTGCTTGTTCAGAATTTCGCGGCTCACCCAGAGGCCTAACCCGGTGCCTCGTTCGCCTTTGGTGCTGACAAAGGGCTGAAATAGCCTTTGGAGCATATCCCGATCCATGCCGTGACCGGTATCGGCGATACTGATGCGCAGCCCCGCCTCACCGGTTCGCGCGTGAGTCTGCGGCCGCGTTCGGACGGTCAACTTGCCATTGCGCGGCATGGCGTCGATGGCATTCGCAATGAGATTGGCAAATACCTGGCGCAACTCGGACGGAAGACAAAACAAACGGTCGGCTTCAGCGTAATCACGCTGCAGTGTTATGCCGGACTGGTACAGCCGGCCATCATAGATCGCGAGGGCCGAGTCAAAGATACTAGAAACACGCTCCCATGACGGCATGTCGCTTCGACGGTTGAACCGCAGGGTATTCATGACGATATGCGAGACGCGCTCTACCTCTTCCATGGCCGTCTTCGCGTATCTCAGCGCCGTCGCATCGGTGGTGGATTGTTCAATCAGATAGAGCAGGTTGGTGACGGCGGCCAGAGGGTTGTTGATTTCGTGCGCAACGGTGGTGGCCAGGCGTCCCACGAGAGCCAGCTTCTCGCTGCGCATCAGAGCCTCTTTAGCGCGATCCCGGGCCTCTTCGGCTTCCTTCAGCGAAGTGACCTCCCGCGTTACGCCATCGAAACGGATCGGCTTCCCAGCCGCGTCATAAGCCGTCCGGCCAATCGCACGAATCCACTTGATTCGGCCTTCGGGAGATACCGTGCGGTATTCAACGCTATATTCGGTTCGCGTGCGAATGGAGAGTTCGATGGCTTGGCGCGTGCGCTCGCGGTCGTGGGGATGGAGCTGCGCGTAAAAGAGATCAATATCTACGTCGGCGTCAGGGGGCAGCCAGAAATGCTCCTTGACTTGCTTATCCCAGATCAGCCGGCCAAAGGGGAGATTGCAGAACCAATAGCCGATCTGGGCCGCTTCTGTTGCGAACGCGAACCTCTCTCGATGGTCCTCTACCAGGCCGTCGTGGTCAGGCACATATTCCGGGGCGAGCCCGGGATCCATTGCGGCGGTTCCGTCGTTCAAGTGCTGTTACCTCCGCCAATCGAGGAAATTGGACCCGAAAAAACCGCCTGCCGGAAGTTGCCCCTTGGGGCCACGGTGGGGGAATCAAAAGGTCAAAACTACCCTGGTAACTAGATGTAGTTTGAATGATTTTGGTTGCCAAGAGATATTTCCACAAGGAAGCGTCGCGAGGCATAACAAAAGCCGCAATCCTTTTAAGAATTGCGGCCGTTTGCGACTGGTTGTTTGGCGAGTTACATGTCTTTTGCGCCTTCTACGAAGGCTTTCAGCTTGCGGCTGCGGCTGGGGTGGCGGAGCTTGCGCAGGGCCTTGGCTTCGATCTGGCGGATGCGCTCGCGAGTCACCTGGAAGCTCTGGCCTACTTCTTCGAGAGTGTGCTCGGAGCCGTCTTCGAGGCCGAAGCGCATCTTGATGACTCGCTCTTCGCGAGGGGTGAGCGTGCGCAGAACCTGCGACGTGTACTCCTTGAGGTTGACGCTGATGACGGCTTCAGAGGGCGAGACGGCCTGGCGGTCTTCGATGAAGTCGCCGAGGTGGGAGTCTTCTTCTTCGCCGATGGGCGTTTCGAGCGAGATAGGTTCCTGCGCAATTTTGAGCACTTTGCGCACCTTGGCTACGGGAATGTCCATGCGCTTGGCGATCTCTTCGCTGCTGGGCTCGCGGCCTAACTCCTGGACCAATTGGCGAGAGGTGCGGATGAGCTTGTTGATGGTCTCGATCATGTGCACCGGAATGCGGATCGTCCTTGCCTGGTCGGCAATGGCGCGCGTAATCGCCTGCCTGATCCACCACGTTGCATACGTCGAAAATTTGTAGCCGCGGCGATACTCAAACTTGTCCACCGCCTTCATCAGGCCGATGTTGCCTTCCTGAATCAGGTCGAGAAACTGCAATCCGCGGTTGGTGTACTTCTTGGCGATTGAAACAACAAGTCGAAGGTTGGCCT
>JBEKWJ010000081.1:0-15832 GCA_049513195.1 Occallatibacter sp. | reverse complement strand
CAGCAAACGCTCGACTTGTCGGCTCTTCCCGCTCCAGCGCCAACAGCAAACGAGAGGGCATTGAGCCGCCGCGAACTGGCCAGCGTACTCCACGGCTTGCGCCTCATGCAAGAGCAATGGGAACCGAAGATGCACGGCTGTACTTCCATTGGCCTCCACGACCCTCTGGAATTGAGCGAGCCAAACGCCTGCGACCATTTCTGCGACGAGGAGGATTCTCCACTCGGCCCCGGAGAGATCGACGAGCTTTGCGAAAGGCTCAACACAGGATTCTGCAACTGATTGGCTCCAGAAGAAGGGCGAGAAAGCGAACGGTTCCCATCCTGCATGGTCCGGCTACTCGCCCGAAGCCGGCGCAGACGATTCCTTTGCGCACCGCAGCGCGTGTTGCATGATCCGTTCCGTAGCATCCTCCCCAATCAGGGCGTTTACGAATAGGCAGAATTGAATCACTCTCAAGGAGAGCGGTTCCACCACTTTCTTGAGATCCTCTTCCGACAGAGTGCGGACATCGGCAATCGCGTTTTCCGTGTCAAGATCGCAGAATCCCCACTTCAAAGCAGAGATCACCCGCCACACGTATCGGGCTTCCAGCGGCAGCGCGGCCAACGCTTCCAAGTAAGGTTTGGTATCCTGCCCAGCTATCTGTGCCTTCAGGATAGCGAGATACGGCTTCATCTTTTCGGAACGAACAAGTTCTTGGGCACCATCTTCGGAATGAATCTCGCTGAGGCGGAGACTGCTGATTTTTTTATTCGTCATACTTCCTCCAGATTGAAGATGCCTCTCCGTGGTCCGGCAATAGCTGAGTTGGTTCCGCACCCGATCAAGCCTTGATATGTGCCCCTGAGTCAAGGGGGTTGCCAGTAAGATCAGCATTACACACCCACCGTGGGCTGGAATCCTGATAAACTTGATTGTGCGTCTACTGAACCAGATGCAAAGGGCGAAGGGGTTCGCCTGAACCGCTGCTCCATCCTGATCGAAATGGATGGGCGGATGATGACTCCTGACGAGGTTTCGTCTGGGAGTCTCCTGCCCGTTCAAAAGCCTCGGCAAAATCTGAATTCGCACACGCCGGACGTGGCGGCGTGTGTGCGCCATAAGCTGGGGGTTCTGTGAAAATCGTCATCGTCTCCGATATTCATGCCAACTTGGCGGCGCTGCAAACACTGCCTGAGCGCGATTTCGACCAACTTTGGTGCGTTGGCGATGTGGTGGACTATGGGCCAAGACCGCATGAAACCGTCCAGTGGGTAAAGCGCAACGCCGCAATTGCGGTTCGCGGCAATCATGACCATGCGACCGGGTTTTCCGTTGATCCCCAGTGTTCCCTGCCTTACAAGAGACTTGCAGCAGAGACACTCCGCTACACCCAGGAGGTATGCACGAAAGAGGACTTGCGGTTTCTAAGAAATCTTCCTGTTCACTGCGAGATCGTGCTGAGTTCGACTCGGTTCTATGTGCTTCATGCCTGCCCTTCAGATCCGTTATTCGGGTATTGCCCTGAGCCTTCGGATCGATGGCAAGAAGAGGTGGCGCGAATCAGCGCCGACGTGCTCATTGTCGGCCACACGCACACACCATTCGTTCGGACAGTCGGCAGGACGACCATCGTGAATCCAGGAAGTCTTGGACAGCCTAAAACAGGGCGGCCTCTCGCGTGTTACGCGATTTGGGAGGACGGCCAGATTTCGCTCAAGGAATACCCGTATCCGCGCAGCGACACCGTTCAACAGATTCGCCTGATGCCGATCTCCGCCGACGATCAGGACGCATTGATTGCTGTACTTGAAACCGGCGTCTTGCCGGCCAGCCATTCGACGAATGTAAAGGCGAATGGCTAGGGGGAGTCGTCCTTCATGAATCTCAAAGGTTACGAGCAAGAGAAATTCGCAATAGCCGACATCATCCGGTCCGCGCAGGCCATCGATACGAAAGATGAAACCTTGCAGTCCGAGTGTCGCGACCTCCTCACG
This sequence comes from Occallatibacter sp., assembly GCA_049513195.1. Classification (GTDB taxonomy): domain Bacteria; phylum Acidobacteriota; class Terriglobia; order Terriglobales; family Acidobacteriaceae; genus Telmatobacter. The sequence goes on along the minus strand of JBEKWJ010000081.1, from coordinate 13,853 downwards.
CGTCTGGCTGAAGACCGATTCAATTTGATGGTTGTTGGGCGATTCAGCCGAGGCAAATCGACGCTGATGAATGCGCTCCTTGGTGGAGATCACCTGCCAACGGGGATTGTCCCGTTGACATCTGTAATAACAACCGTTCGATATGGAAGCCGCAAGCAAGTTGTACTCACCTTCAACGATTCTGGTTCCCGCCGCGAGGTGCCTCTATCGCAGTTGGCAGACTATGTAACTCAGCAATCGAATCCCGGAAACGTCAAGAATGTTGCGTATGCCGAAATTGAATTGCCAGTTGAGATATTGCGCCGTGGACTATTTTTCGTGGATAGCCCAGGGCTGGGGTCTTCAATTTTCGAAAACACGCAAACCACAGATCGTTTTCTGCCGCAGGCGGATGCCTTCGTTCTGGTAACGAGCTATGAAAGCCCGCTGTCAGAAGAGGAAGATCGCATCCTGCACCGGATACGCCTCACGAACAAGAGGATCTTCATTGTGGTCAATAAGCAGGATACCGTCAGCGCGGAAGAGCAAAAGCAAGCCCTCGCGTTTATTGCAGAGCGCATGGATCGCTTTTCCTTCTCAGAGAAACCGCATATCTTTTCCCTTTCCGCACGACAGGGACTCTACGCGAAACAATCAGGGAATAGTGAGCATCTGGAAGAGAGCGGGATTGGATCGTTTGAGGCGGAACTGATGCGGTTTCTTACCGAAGAGCGCGCACAATCTTTTCTCGCCAATATGTATGGACGGGCCACGACCTTTCTCGCGCAGCGGATGAGGCCGAAGGGCCAAGCAGCGCATGAGGAAGCATTCAACCAACTCGGAGGAAGATTGCGCAGTCTTCGAGAGAAGAGTCTTGGCGCAGTGGCCCAATCGGAGAAAGCTATCTCCGCTGAGGATGTATGCGGCAGTCATGCGGCTACACTACAGATTGAGAAGCGTACCGGTTGCTGGATTTGCGGCACTATCCTGGACGCAATCTTGGGATTCCTGAGCAAGTATCAATACGAACTGACCATCAACCCGCAGATACAGCGGCAACATGCCCTCAGAGGTGGATTCTGCCATCTCCACACCTGGCAGTATGAAAACATTTCATCACCATATGGAGTGTGCACGGCTTACCCACAACTCGCACATCGCATTGCAGGGGAACTTGAGCAGCTTGCCGCCACGGTACGTCAGACCAATCTATTTCTTGACGATCTGAAGAATCTGCTTGCTACCGCGGAGACTTGCCCTGTCTGCGAAATACGCATTGAAGCTGAAACGAAGGCTGTGAACGTTGCCGCTGAGACCGTTCGCACAGCGGCCGTATCCAGTGACGAGCGATTTCCAGCCTACTGTCTTCATCATCTCGTTTTGGTTGCCGCGTCTCTTGGCGACGGACAACCCACACGGAATCTGCTCCATGCTCATGCACGATTGTTGGAACGAACTGCCGAGGATCTGCAACGGTACGCACTCCGGCACGACGCCCTGCGCCGATACCTGACCAGCGAGGAAGAGCGGAGAGCTTCCCAGTTGGCGTTACTGCTGCTTGCAGGCCATCGAAGTGTGAGTGCCCCCTGGACAGCCGAGTTCATTCACTGAGGTGTCAGGATATGATTGAACAGACTACCTGCGACTCACGACAATACCGGTTTGCGTATCCGCTTCAGGCTGCGTCCGATGTCCCAGGTGACTTTTCAATCTCGTTTCCAGCAGATGGGTGGCTTTCGGCGATCTTCATCCCCGGAGACACCGAAGCGCTCTGGAAGCCGCCTGAGTATCCACCGCGAATCTACACCCTCACCCACGACACGATAATGGTTTACTCGCACCGCACTGCGGACGATGCGCCCTTAGAAGTCTCACTTCATGACTTGATGGCGATCAGCACAGAGAAGACGCTCTTGTTCGGAGTCATCGAGTTTCATGCTAAATATTCTTCTCAAGCCTTTCGATACAACACGCTGCACCAGAAGCACCTGAATAGATTCCTTTGCGCGCTCCGATCCGTGTGGCTTCCACCGCATGGAATGTGGCTGCCTGCAATCTCTCTTTCGCAAGCAACCGAAGGCATGACATTCAGATGTTGGTACGCCTTGCAGGCAGAACTCGATGTCGATGAAGAACTCTTTGGAATCTGCTGTCGGACGTCGATACGCCCCGAGAAGAAGGGCTGGTTTCACAGAATCCCCCAAGCGTTGTCGGCTGTGCTTTTGGCTGCGACGAATCATCGATTGATTGCCATCTCCACAGGCACCGGAGAGACTGATGATCTCTATGGGATTGTGGTTCGCTATGCGCCAACTGACAATCTGAAAGCAGCCGAAATCAATAGTTCGGCCAATGGATTTGAATTATCATTGGAATTGAAGAACGGTCATGACTGGAAGTTCCTCTTTGAGGACAATCAGCGTACATCAGCATCCTGCTTCCTGAATCTTCTTGGACTCTTGAAACCGACCATGCGAGAAGTGGCAGCAGATTCCTTACCGCCAGAAGAGTTAATTTAAAAAGTATCGAATTTCGCTCCTTAACGACGACCCATGCGATAGTCCACGTACAGGATGTGAGGTTTGATCTGGTCGCCTGCTCTGTACTGTGGGAGCTGCGCCATCTTCAACATTTGAAGAATGGCTCCGGGGTTCCCATCGCTCCACTCGACAAGGGAGGGCAGGATCGAGTCCAGATTGGAGGCCCATAGCTGAATCCTCTCCGCGTGGCGTTGAGCAAATTCCAGTGCAATCTGCTCCGGCCAGTTTCTAATCTCGATTTGCTCCGATTTGAGCGCGCACAACGGGCGCAGAGCGCCAATATCCTCCATGTGCGGCGAACGCGATGCAAAGATAACGGGCGTGCGCCCGTAATAGTGCAAGTCTTTAATCATGCCGGTGACAACGCGAGACGGACCATCAAGATGGTCGAGCACCATGAAAAATGGTTGTGTATCAAGCGCCCGATGCGCAATACCCTTGAGCGAAGATGATGATAGCGCGGGGATGTTTCCAGGGACTTTGAACTTCTCATCTGCCGAATGTAGTGCCTGAAGCAAGGCGAGGAGGAATTCGCGCGGTGATCGCATTTGTGCCACATAAAGCGCAAGCGGATGGCTTTCGACGAACGTGTTCAACAACCGCGACTTGCCAACACCCTCCGGTCCGAATACCAGCATGGATTTTCGTATCTTCGCCTGGTTCCGAAGGCGGTCCAATTCCTCCTCGCGCTCGACACAACTCAGATACTCACGGGTCGGCTCGCGTTGGGTGGAAGATAGAAACATCGCGGCTGGACCTCTTTCTTTGGGAGAAGCTAACGAACTCCGCTGAACGGGATTAGACGAGTGCCGAGACATCCCGTTCTAATCGGTCGAGCCGTTCAATTGCAGACTGCACGGCGGGAGTTCCTTCTTCTTTGACTTTGCGCGCCCGGTCAAGCGCCTGTTCTGCAATGCGGCTGATTTCATGCAGGAGCTTGCGAATTTCAGCCTCCAGGCGGCCACGGCTGTCCTGAATGCGATTGAGAACATCGTTTTGTACGCGCGAGCTGTTCACTTCCAAGAGGTGCTCCAGAAATCCTCTAGCCTCGTTCGTGATGACTTTGCGCGCGCTCACTAACGGCAAAAGGACGTCGGCCAGCCAGCGTAGCGGAGATGGGGGTTGCGCAGTTCCAATGAAGTCCTCGAAAATGAATGTGGAACGTACGCGCAAGCCCTTCTCCGGATCAAGCGCGTGGGGCATCCGCGTGAGTTCGCCAAGGCCGGCATCCGCCAGCCTTTTCAGAAAGTTGTTTCCCATCTCTACAAATCGAAGGGCCGCCGCGCGATATTGGCGTTCGCCCTCTTCCTGTTCAGGTTTCAGCCAAGGCACAACCTTGCGGCGCGAGATCTCCTGGGCGAGATGCATCACTCGGTGCCGATAGCGCGGGCCAAAGCCGAGGAGTAGGGATGGTAGCTCCTTATCAAATTCAGCTTCAGATTCCGTCCACGCGGACCTGAAAAACTGCCGATGACGATCACCGAAGAGGTCTGAAATCCGGTGCAGTTCCGCCATAAACAGGTAATCCATCTCGCGCATGGAGCGCTCAGCCTCGCTGATGGTTTCCTTCATGACTTCGATACGCCGTTCGGATTCTTCGATGGGCCGCAGAAGCGCGTTACGGTCCTCACTGATGATGGCTAGCAGTTGTTCGCTCAGGCGCTGAAGTCCTCGGTCGCAAGCGGCGCGAACGAGATTTCTGCCTGAATCTTCAACGAGATGATGCAAACTCGCCAGTAGTTTTTCCCAATCCCTCAACGGACCTCGGTCTTCCATCCGTTCGGCGGCACTCACCTCAAAGACCACGCCCATCGGGCGATGCAGTCGCTTTTCCAGAACCTGGCGCGTAAACTTGGCTGCCGCCGCACGCTCCGGATCGCTGGTGCGGTCGGCCTTGTTGATTACCAGGATTAAATCCTGAACTTGATTGCCGATGGATTCCACCAGCGCCAACTCCTCGCCCGCAATCGGCGGATCTGCTCCGATCACCACCAATGCAGCATCAATATGAGGAATGAATGCCTGCGTGGTTGCCGTGTTTCCAGTGAAGACTGAACCCAAGCCCGGCGTATCCACAAAACACATGCCGGAGGACAACAAGGGGCTGGGCACGAACACTTCCGCGCCGTCCACGGCCTTTGTGTTTTCGGGGTTCAGTTCTTCGGTCACGTATTCCTTCAAGTCGGTCAGGTCAACATCACGCCAAGCCCCGTCCCGCATACGAACCCGCGCGTGAGGTTGGTCGCCAAACCGAATCACGGTAGGCACCGCCGTGACCGGTACAAACCCGGTCGGAACAACCTCGTGGCCGACCAGAGCATTGAGCAGGGTAGATTTTCCTCGCTTGAATTGACCAATACAAGCTACATAGAAACGTCCTTCGGAAACCCGTGCTGCGAGCTCACGAGCTTCCTCGGCGACAGGCTCCGACACAAGTTCCTGAGCCAGATTGCCGAGTCGCAACAGACGGGAGGCACCATCCATACACAGGGATGTCTCAGCCGGAAGGCTGCCAAATTCTTGCACTGTCGAACTGCTGTTGTATTCCTGCATCTGCTATTACCCTTGTGACCAAACACCTTCTGGGCTGCCCGGTAATTTGCACATCTGAGTTCTGCTAAACCTTCGCTGGTTCGTTCGTTGAAGCACGTGAATATCGAATGACCTCAACATTCGACGTTGCGATTAGACCATCCTCGACCATTTCATCCGGATGGGGTATCAACACAGCGATCCGCTCCTCTTTGTCGATGATGGTCAGCATGATCGGTGCGTCTTTGGAGAACGTCCAATGGCTCGCATGATGAATTCTTGTACTAGCGCCGAAGCCTTCGATACCCCGATAGACTGTGGCTCCTGCCATTCCCAGCTCCACGCATTTTGCAAGGATCGCTTCATGCAGCGGCTTGCCATGCCACTTGTCACCTTCGCCGAAATGAATACGCAACATACGTGCTTGAAATTGTTCTTTCATGGTTGAACCTCCACTCATACAGAAGGGTTGACCGACACTGACTCCGTCAGATCAACGTCCAGTGCGCGGTAGGAGTACTTGATGATGTCTACATCTGAAAGGACAACAAGACCTTCTTCCACCATCTGATCCACAAGCGGAAGAAAAGATCGGAGCTTCTCCTCTGTATCGACGGCCGAGAGCATGATCGAGCAATTGTGAGAGAAGCTGAGAGCTTTGTCCTTATGAATCCGCCGATGCGCGCCATAGCCGAGGATGCCGCGGTAGACTGTGACGCCCGCGATGTCGTTGGCGCGCATGGCTTCAACAATTGCTTTGTAAAGAGGTTTGTCTTTCCAGAGGTCGGCCTCGTCGATATATATACGCATCATCTTGGCCTTGCCCTCAATCTTCACATGCTCTGGAGGGATCGGCTTCCTTTGCTTCGAGACCTGGGCGGGTTTGGCCACGGTCGTTTCCTGAATCTCGATCATTCCAGTTCCAGCCAATTCCTCCAGCTTACCTAGAAGTTCGTTGACCTTTTCGCGAGACTCGATGAACTCGATCTTCAGTGGAAGATTGTCAGAAATCTCGACAATGCTTGCGGAATGCATATGATGATCCGCACCAAACCCGGCAACTCCTTTTAGCACGGTTGCGCCGGAGACTCCCCGGTAGAAAAGGAAGTCGATAATGCTCGAATACGTTGGGACCCCATGATGCTTTGATCCCTCACTCAGATAGATGGAAACCTTCACAGCTTTTCCGGCATTCAACATACGTTCTCCTTAGGAATGCAATCCACGTTGCGAGACGAGAAATTCAGCGGCACGTCCAAGCGATCCCCATCCGGGCCTATCTGCCTCCGGTCTATCAAACAGATCTCGCAACTCCTGTGTCAACTGCCGTCGGCAGTTTTCAACAATGGCATCGACTCGTGCGGCAACCACGGGTTGGACCTGGCACCGCAGTTTTGTCCCGTGCGGGATACAGAGAACTGCGGTTGTTCGCAACCAGTCAGACACATCTCCCCGATGGATACAGCCAACGAACTCACGAATCCGCCGGTCTTCCTCCGCAAAAACATCCTTGCAGATGTCACAGATGGCATCGTCGGATGAGTTCGTGGCCGGTTCCTCGACCAGCTTGATAAACACTTGCGCAGCAGTCAGGGCGTTCTGGACTGCCGCCAATCCCCACGTATGAAAGTTGCACAGGTGGTGGATTTCTCGTTCTGAGTGTTTCTGTAGGCGTGCAGCCTGATACTCCTTCAAAAAGCGGCAGAACGGACATCCAGGTTCGTGAAGCACGTCGAGAATCGATTGATAGAAAACGAGCTGTTTTTGTGTTCTCATCAGAGTATCTCCGCAATCACAGAGCCGCCCCAAACGGCAGCAAGGCCAAGAATGAGACTGCTGACGGCGTAGAGGGCGGCCAGCAAGAAAGCGCCGCTTCGAATCGTGGACAGTGTCTCCCACTCATACGTTGAAAAGGTGCTGTAGGCACCAATGAAGCCCACTGGCACCAGGAATCTCCAGGCGGGGTTCAACCCCGCTCGTTTGCCAAGGAATGTGAGCGAGAAGCCAATAATGACGCAAGCCGTGATATTGATGACAAAAGTGCCGTAGGGGAATTTCGTTCCCATACGATTGGCGATTGTCGATCCGACCCAATATCTGGCCATGGAACCAAGCGCCCCGCCGAACGCAATAAAAAGGTATTTCTGCAAACTTATGCCTCCCTCTGGATGGTTGCGCAAGCCTCGTGGCTCTCGTTTGCATTCCAGTCTCTCAACAGAGCTAAGTCGTGTTCAAGCTGTGGTGCGTCGATAGTGTCCTCGGAGGTTCCATCGATCCTGTGAAGCTGAACGCGATAGGCATCTGCATAAGAACTCACCAGAAAAACGATCTTGCCGACAAGCTGGTTGCTCCATTGGGATAGTGCATGGCCGTAAAGATGAAGCTCTTGCTTCAGAAGAAGGCCAATGCTTTGCTCCAACGATTTTCTTATCTTGGAGCAAACGATACTCCTCCCGAGAAACATCCAGTGGCTCATACTGATTTCTTCCGGGAGAGATGCCAACTCAAAGCGCGGCATATCTCGCAGTAGGCTTTCCACTTCATCCTGTACAGGGAAGTCAGTACGTTCCATCTGCTGCGCTACCGTTTGGAGCGTGAAGATCGCCCGGTTGCTTACATCACGTACGTTCTCAATGCAATTAGCCAAAGATTCTCGAATAGCATCATCGAGCCACTCCGAAAGCTGAAAGGAGGTGACATGAGAGTTGGAATTTGCTCTCATCCAGACAAGTGCGCATTCCGCTGTTCGGCTCAGAATTGTCTCAGGCGTCTCGCCCAATCGATAAAGGGAATTGCTGAGAGCGGTACGTTGCTCCCCAACCTCCCCGGTGATAAGACGTAACTGCTCTTCCAGGTCATGCGCGTCCACTGATAGATTCTGACCTCTGCGTTTCGTCTGGTCGAGAGTCGTCTCCAAGGCCGCAATCAACGAGTCGCGCGAGGCACCGATCTTTCTTGCAGCAGAGACGTTTCTAAGCTTTCGAGCCTGATCGAATCTGGGAAGCAACTCCCGCTCGAAAAACTGGTCGAGCAAGACAGTATAGGCCGGGAGGGAACTCACCGGATGCACACTCATGCTTAGGCCCAATTCGCTTTGCAGTTGCTCCTGGATATAGCCCATCACACGATGGAGATCATCTTCCGCCAGCAGGTCCGCCTTGCTAAGCAAAACAATGGCCGGAATTCCGCCTTCATAAAGCAGACGCAGAGTTCCGATGTCTTCTTCATTCAAGGCCGTGCCTGCATCAATCAGAAGTAGCGCAAGGTCGCAGGATGGAAGATAGGCCAGTGTCTCCGCTGCGCCTCGCCTGGCTAGTGAGCCAAGCCCTGGGGTATCTACCAGCACGATTCCTTGCCTGAGGCGTGGCGAGGGAACCTCGACGACCGCTCGCGCGACATTGCGCAAGTTGCCTGGATTCCCCTGCTCCGTTACCAGCTTTCCAAGCTCTTCAACTGTGACGGTTTCTTCTCTTCCACCACCGTAGGCTACGGTAGCGCACAGGGTCGGTCCATAAAGCAGTCTCGTGGGTACAGCAGTGATGGGATTGATACCTACAGGAAGAACGTCCGTGCTCAGGAGTGCATTCAAAAGTGAGGATTTCCCACTGCTGACACGTCCGAACAGCGCCACTTCCAGATTGTTATCCTCCAGGCGGGATGCGAGCAAATCAATGCGCGGCCGAAATTCCACGAATCCATGACGAGTGACGAGCTGCTCGATCAGCCGCAAGAGAGCCACATCGTACCCAGTCTCTTCCAGCTTCTTCAGGCGCGATTCCAGATTCGTCCCCAACTCCTGGCGGAGATAGCGTTCCATGCTTCCAGCCAGAGAACGAAGTTCATGGACCACTCCATTGAGATCGTCAACCGCATCCTCGGGAACGGCCCCGCATCCGCGCATATAGCTTGGTTTGAGTTCCTCAATCGCGATGTCGATAAAAGTAAGGTCAACCTTGATCGATCGTGTGGCTGGAATCTGCGCCGGTTCAGGCTTCATGTGCTGCCACTCCAAAGCTCGTAGCAGTTGTGACCGGAGCCGGCGAATATGGTCTTCGATCACCCTCGCCTGTGCTGGTGTAATGTCGATGACGTAGCGAGGAAACGGAGATTTCGATGCTGTGGAATGAAGAACATGTTCGATGTCAATCAGGAGTTTGTCTATGTATTGGCAGGTGATAATCAGGCGTCGCTGCTGCGTCTCGTTCAGCGTCCCTGAGATTCGCTGTTCTGGATCTCGTGATCTCACGATGTCTGGTCCGGGTTCGGGCATGACTCCTCCAAGTTTTTCTTCAGCTTCGAGGAGTCATCTGCCCAGTTGGCGGTCTTGAGGTGGACTCCAACACCCACAGTTGCTTGTTGCTTGCTATGCTGTTACTGCCTTGTGCCAGCGCTCATACACGCTGGCGCCTGCGTAGCGGGCCTTTGCCCCAAGTTCGTGTTCGATCTCCAGAAAGCGGTTGTATTTCGCGATGCGCTCGCCGCGGCTGGTCGAACCCGTCTTGATCTGCCCCATACCGGAAGCCACGGCCAGGTCGGCGATGCTCGTGTCATCGGTCTCGCCGGAACGGTGAGAGATGACTGCGCCGTAGCCATTCTCGCGGGCAATCTGAATGCATTCGAGCGTTTCCGTCAGCGTGCCGATCTGGTTCAGTTTGATAAGGATCGCATTGGCGATTCCGTCTTTGATGCCCTGGCGAAAGATCGTGGGGTTTGTGACAAAGTTGTCGTCGCCGATCAACTGAATCCGGCTACCGAGCGTCTTAGTCATGAGCTGCCAGCCAGCGTGATCGTCTTCCGCAACCCCATCTTCAATCGCCCATATCTCAGGATACCGATCAATCAAGTTCTTCCAGAACTCGACCATCTGCTCCGGGGAATTCCGGCTTTTGTCCGACTTCTCGAAGATGTAGGTGCCGTCGTCATAAAACTCGCTGGTGGCAGGATCGAGCACAAGGACGACATCCTTGCCTGGCTTGTAACCGGCCTTTTGAATTGCTTCGAGAATCAGTTCGATGGGTTCTTCGTTGGACTTCAATTGCGGCGCGAATCCACCTTCGTCGCCAACCCCAGTGTTGTAGCCCTTCTTGTGCAGCACAGCCTTCAATGCGTGGAAGGTCTCAGCCGCTGCCCGCAAGCCTTCGCTGTAGCTTGGCTCGCCTACCGGCGAGATCATGAACTCCTGGAAGTCAACGTTGCTGTCGGCATGGCTTCCACCATTCAGCACGTTGAACCACGGCGCAGGGATCAGGTTGGCTTCGGTGTTTCCCAGGCTGGCATAGAACGGCAGGCCGCGATCCACAGCAGAGGCGCGTGCCACAGCGAGAGAAACGCCCAGAATCGCGTTCGCTCCCAGACGTGCTTTGTTCGGCGTCCCGTCCAGATCGCAGAGTTTCTTGTCCAACGCTTTTTGGTCGTTGGCATTGAATCCATGCACTGCCTTTTGAATCTCACCGTTCACATGATTCCGCGCATTGAGAACACCCTTTCCTCCGTAGCGAGTTTTGTCACCGTCGCGCAGTTCGACAGCTTCACGCTTGCCGGTGGAAGCACCGGAAGGAACTTTAGCCGTTGCCTTTACACCATTTGCCAGCGTGACTGTCACGGAAAGGGTTGGATTCCCGCGGGAATCGAGGATTTCAAGGGCTTCGAGATTTGCAATTTCAGACATTGTGGCTACTCTTTCCCGGCTATAAGCCGTCCGCAGGGATAACTGCAATGAGTTGTTAGAACGGCCGATGAAGCCGGCCTCGGCTGTATTTGCAACCGACGCTTTGCCGTCCGCAAGATCTGCAATCGTACAGGAGAAAAGTTCAGATCAATGCACAATCATGACCGGACAATGCGCATATCGCAAAACTCGCTCCGAGTTCGATCCCAGCATCCAGCGATGAAGGATTGTGTGGCTTCGCTTGCCCATCACAATGAGGCTGGCTTGGATGGTGTCAGCCTTGTGGATGATCTGCTCCGCCGGATGACCGAGAACAATATCCGTTTCGAGTTCAATCTCTTTTTGCTTGGCGCGTTCGCGCAACGGGACGAAACACTTCTCATAGCGCTCTTGCCCGTCTTCAAGCACTGCATGGAACTCCGCGCTCTCAGCCGGTTCCGGCGGCCGGATCACAGCCAAAACGAATAGCTTGGCTTTCATATCTCCTGCCATCGACAGGGCAACATCCAAAGCGTGTTCCGCATGTGGAGACGCGTCGAATGCAACAAGTATCCTTTGAATTCCAACAAACGCCGGGCTTCCCATGCGCTTCACCTATCCTTCTTCTGCGGGTACTGGCCGCTGAATTGACTGCTCTGTTTTCACGTTTTTCACTGTTTGGGGAAGAAGATGCCGGGGAAGAAAGAACGAGTTTGCAATGATGGTCGGAATCACGGCGCTGGCGATGACTGTGCCCACGATATAGGAGTACTGCGCCTGCGTGATGATCTGATGATTGAGGCCAAAGAGTGCGGATATGGTGCCGAAGGTGAGGCCGGTTGACATCATCAGCGTGTAGTAGGCTCCGGCCTTGCCGTCATACTTGTGCATCCGGACTGCCGGATACACAGAAACTGCCTTGGTCAGCGTCTTCGCTCCAAATAGAACGAGCAGTGTTACAGGAGCGGCCATCAGTGCCGGCACAGAGACAAACGACCCGGCCCGGATGAAGTAAAACGGTGTCAGCAGTCCGAACGTAAGTGTACGGAGGCGGCGTATGAGTGAATGGTCTTTTCCGACCGTGCCCGCCAGCACCATGCCGATCATGTAAGCCGGAAGAACTGCTTCACTGCCTGCCCAGACGGCCAGTCCGCCCATTGCAAAGAGGAGAAAAAGGATGTACTTGGCTTCCAGTTCAGACACGCGCCCGCCATATTTCTTGAAGAACCTGGGCGTAAGGAAGGGCAGAACCGCAAAGACAACAACGGAAACCACCACAAAGATCAGCGTCTTGACTGTGAATGGAGAAAAGATGAGCCCCAGCGCAATCACGGTTCCGAGGTCATTGATGAAACAGGCGGCAAGAATCGCTTTGCCGTACTCGGTGACGTTGAAACCAAGTTCCAGCATTACCGCATAAACCACGGCAACCGATGTCGTGGAAAGGGCGACACCGCAGAGCCAACTAGGCATGATGGCCCAATGCAGTACGTAATGCGCAATTGCCGTGCAACCGAGAAAGGGGCCGAAGAATCCCGCCAGACCGATGATCGACGCTTCTCGCCACTTCGTTTTGAAGATCACGGGATCGAGTTCCGCACCGGCAAGAAACGTCAGCACGATGGCGCCTGTGCCTGCAAGAAATGTGATCCATTGCGTATTACCCGCCAGCCCGCCTTGCGCAAGAAAGACACCGATGACCAGCTGGGCCACCGTTCCCACCACAATTTCGGAAAGCGCCGTCGAGATCTTGAACCAGATCGCCAACAGCGTCGCGGCCAACGCAAGCCCAACCCAGAGCGCACAAAGAGCCCAAGTGTTCGCCATATGCACGAACTCCTCAATTGTCAGATCAGGGATCAGGCCGGGACATGACTCCGCAACAGGATTCCCTGTCAGGAGTCATCATCTGTCCGGCCTATTGGATGGACAGCGGTTAAGGGTGAACTCCCTCACCACCTACACCGACACAATAGAAGACTGCCATGGAAATGTCAAGCCGGACTGCGAGGGCGACCAGCGCGTTGGTCACACCGGCCCGTTGCCAAGTGGAAATTCTTCTGAATGCCCACATCGGAGCACAACCTACTGAGACGGAAAACGATATTCCTCTGTGCTGGGCGGCAAGATGCCCCTACGGTACTTCAGGCATCCAAGCATAAGTCGTTGATAATATAGGTAACCGATTGCATCGTTGGAATCCATTTGACGTAGGGCGCTGGATTTGCGAGCTTCCTGTCGAACACGACGAAAATCAATCTGTAACGTGTAGATAATATATCATAACTGTACTATACTGGCATGTACCCTCATTTGCGCGAGGTGGAGCGAGGTGGAAATGCCACAAGTTCGGCCAATTCAGCAGTCCCTGTTCCCGGAACTGTCCGGCACGTTCCAGGAACCCGAATCCTTCACTACACTGAATCAGGAGGCACGACATGACTCCCAACGACGCATCCAGCACCATCCCCGCCAACCCCGACTCCATTTTGGAGTTGATGAAGCTCCCAGCCTTCCAGAACCTGCTCGCCAAGGTGGAGACGAACTTCTACCGGAACCGTCCGAAGGAAGCAGCGGATCTGGAATTGGAGGGGACGATTCGATTCACCCTTCAGGAACGCGCGGCCCAGGCGTGGGAGATACTCGCCAAGGCGCGCTCGACGGGAGTTCCGATGGACCAGGCTCAGGAACTGATCTCCGAACTGGTCTACCCGCCGCTGGAGTCAGACGGCAACTGATATTGGAAAGCGATGCCAAAGCCCCCCAGTTGGACTTTGGCATCGCTTCAGACGACCAATCCGAACCTGCGGCACCCAAGCCGATTCTTCCGCCCGATCCTCTCCGCAACAGCCGGAACTTCCGTCTCAGCAACGATGTCGCCTCCCATATCGCTGAGGGCGGGTCAAAGGCGCGCATACAGCACAACCTCGACATCCTTGAACTCCTCAAGTCCATCCAGGCGGAGCAACGCACCGCGACAACCGACGAACAGAATCGCATCGCGCAGTACATCGACTTAGGCGGCTTACGCGAGTTGTGGGACCAAGGCTATCGCTACTACGAGGAGCGCAACCGCCTTGCCGAGATCCTCACCGAGGACGAAATTGATGCCGTCAAGGAGACATCCCTCAACACCCACTACACCGCCATTGAGG
>JBEKWJ010000080.1:0-29490 GCA_049513195.1 Occallatibacter sp. | reverse complement strand
CTCCTTCTTACTCAACCGTCAAAGTGGCTGATGTGCTTTGTGAGAGCGTACCGGAGCTTACGGTAATGCCCACATTATAGTTCTGATTTGAATAGCCAAAGAAGCCTGAGTTGGAGCCGCAGCCGCTCAACCCGGCCATCGCCGCCGCGCTAGCGGCGAGCAACAGCATGACCGACAACATGCGACTGAAACGCTTGCCCGATTTGCGTAAGCGGCCGACAAAGGGGAGTAAGAGCAACGCGAACGCCAACGGAGTGAGCCGCGAAGTTAGATTAACATTTGCCCCGCCCGCGCCGCCGGTTGTCTGTGCAGTTGATGTGGTTTTTGGAACCTGAATGGTCAATTGCGTATTGCCGCTCAACGAGGTGTTGGCAGGCAATGTCCACGTCCATGGGTTGCTCGATGAGAGAGTCCACGATGACGGTGCGAGCGTCACGGTGGCACCTGTCGGCAAACCGCTTACGGTAAACGTTAATGGCGCCGGGAAGGTGGTGCCACTGCTCGGTGAGATGGGAATCGAATACTCCGCCGCACCGCCCGGGAACACCGTTGCCGTCGAACCGCTGCCACCAACCGCCGTCGGAGTTCCCAGCACGATGTTGATCACTACTTCGCTATACGGGCTGCTGGTTCCGGCAGCGAAGTTCGCATCGCCTGAGTAGACCGCCGTGAGGCTGCGCGTGCCCAGGCTCATCGGTAACGCGGGTGTGTTAGTGATGCAAGTAGCCACCCCATTGGTTAGCGTCGCCGTGCCGGCCTGGCAGACCAGCGGCGTCGTGCCATCCATGAACGTCACTGTACCGGTTGGTCCGGCGGCAGAAGCTTGCGCCATGGGCCGCGCGCTGCTGTGGATGCCCGACAAGCTTCCGCTGGAGACAAAGCCTACGGTCGCCGTGAGGGTGATTGCGTTCTTCACCATCGTCGGATTCACGTTGCTGGTCAGCGAGACCCCGGACGGCGCCTCGGTGACTTGGATGCTCTGCATCACCTGTGGCGCTGCGGAGTAGCCTGCGCCAGCTGCCTGGTTGGCTGCGATGGTCGCCGTGCCCACACCCGTAATGGTCAGTAGTCCGTTACTCAAGGTAGCAACGCCGGTGGTCGGAACGGTGGTGAGAGTGAATGTAACCGGATTGCCAGAAAGGCCGCCCGTAGCGCTGATCGCGTAGGTCAGAATTGTGCTGCTGTAGGTGACCGAGGCAGGCAGACTGTCAGTGAATGTGATGGCCTGCGAACCCGAGTTGATCTGGATGCTCTGCGTCACTTGCGGTGCAGCCGAGTAGCCCGCGCCGGCCGCCTGGTTGGCTGCGATGGTCGCCGTGCCCACTCCGGTAATGGTCAGTAGTCCGTTACTCAAGGTGGCAACGCCGGTGACGGGAACGGTGGTGAGAGTGAATGTAACCGGATTGCCCGAGAGGCCACCCGTAGCGCTGATCGGATAGCTGAGACCGGCGTGGTACGTCGCCGCGACGGGAAGGTTGTCAGTGAAAGTGATGGCCTGCGAGGCCCCGCCGATCTGGATGCTCTGCGTGACCTGTGGCGCAGCCGAGTAATCGGTATTGCCCGCCTGGTTGGCTGCAATGGTTGCAGTGCCCGCGCCGGTAATGGTCAGTAGTCCGTTGCTCAATGTGGCAACACCAGTAGCCGGAACGGTGGTGAGACTGAATGTAACCGGATTGCCTGAGAGGCCGCCCGTAGCGCTGATCGGATAGCTGAGTCCGGCGCTGTACGTAGCCGAGGTAGGCAGACTGTCAGTGAATGTGATGGCCTGCGAGGCTTGGCTTACCGTAAGACTAGCGACCGGCGATGTTGTCGACGGGAGATAACCGTTGGTGCTGGTATAGGTGGCCGAAACCGCGTGCAAGCCGGCGCTAAGTCCCGTCAGCTGGACACTGGCGACGCCGCTGCCGTTGAGCGTTCCGGTGGCAGCTGCCGTGCCTGAGCCGTCCAGATAGAATGCCACGCTGCCTGTCGGCACGACCGTCGAGCCAGAGACAGTGACGCTGGCGGTGACCGTTTGTCCGTAGACGGGCGCGGCAGGTGAGAAAGCGTTGAACGCAATGCTGGACGCCGGTCCGGTGGCCGGTCCGGTAAGGACAAGCTGTACCGAAGCTGGCGTGGATAGCGCCGCGTTCAAAGCGCCGTTCACCGTGACGGTGTCGGTGGTTATCAGATAGGTAGTTGGCGTGTAGCTGGCCGTCAATGCGCAGACGCCGCCGATGGCCAGTGCTGTGGGCTTACCTGCGCTCACCGTGCAGTCGGTGGAAGCGGTCGCAGTCAAGCCATAGTCTGTCGCATCGGTTTGGCCGAGCGAAGTGGGAGACAGGGCCAGGTTGCCGGACTCGAGCATCGAGAAGGCTTGCGACGGGGCCGAAGAGCTTGCGAACTGCGCCGCAGCGTTGGTGCGGATGAACTCGAGAACGCCGCCGTTCGAACCGGTATAAAGGTTGCCGGCCGGATCGATTGCCAAGGCCGAAGGCGCGATGGCGGCCACGGTGAAGGACGTGCTGTGACTGCTGGCCGGCACCGCAAGAATAGCCGCTGTGTCTGCGATGAGTAGGTTGCCCGCCGCATCGGTGAGAACTGCCGAAGGTGCGGAGGCTGAAGTCGATACAGTAGTGCGGGTGTTGGTGGCCAGGTTGAAGCGATAGATGGCAGGCACGCCCGGATCGGCGACCAGCAGATTGCCGGAGGGATCGATCGACAGGCCTTTGGGCGAAACCAGCGTTCCCAGAGCCAGGGTACGCTTCACGCCGGTGATGGGGTTGATCTGATAAACGGCCTGCGCGGAAGAATCCGAGACGTAGAGGTTATTCACCGCATCGACGGCCAGACCGGCCGGTGTGATGAAGTTGAAGGGTACTGTTGAAGCCGTTCCAGCGGGCGAAATCTGTGTGATCAGCCCGGTTGTGGTATCGGCCACGTAGGCAAAGCCGCGAGGATCTATTGCGATGGCGCCCGGCGCGGTGAGCGTGGCCATTATTGTTGATGCTGCGCTTGCGCCCTGCGCGAGAGCTGAGGACGGGAAGCGAAGTAGTTCCCTGCTGGTGGCGTCAGAAACGTAGACGTTCCCGGCGTTGTCGGTGGCCACGCCTGCGACACTCAGGTTTGCACCGAAGCTGATTTGGCTGGCAGGGTCGAGCGTGGCGCCAGCGCCAAGTCCGGTTCCGGTCAAAGCAAGGTTCGCTGTGTGACTGAGCGTGTCGGTCACCATCAGCGGCGCGGAACGCGGGCCCGGAATCCCCGGCGTAAAGCTGGAAGAGACCAAACAATCGGTCGTGTTGTCGGCGGTTGTGTTGGTGATGCAGGCGGGCGTTCCCGACGTCCACTCGCTCGATGTATGAGCGACGCTCGTTAATGCAGCGTTGGCAACGAGGTGAATCTCGACGGGCAACGTAGTGGTTGCGGCAACTGCGGTCGAGGGCGACGCCAGGCCGGTGATCACCTTGCGGATGAGCCCGTTCGTCGAATCGGAGATGTAGAGGTTGCCCTGCGTGTCGGTTCCCGCGCCTAATCCGTTGCCGCCATTGCTGCCAAACTTGGCTTGGGTGGCGGGGCAGCCGTCACCGTAGGCCGTATAGCCATATGTGCTCGACGGAGTAGAGCAAACCGTTGTGGCATTGCTCGCAATGGCGCGGATATACCCAGTATGGAAATCCAGTAGCCACACAAAGCCAAGGCTATCGGAGATGTAAAGATTGCCGCTGTTGTCCATGGACAACTTCTGTGGTGCCATCGAAACGTTGGTGCTAAGGGTCGGCAACGTACCACTATATGCCGTCGACGACGTTCCGTTGCCGGCGATCGTGTAGATGTAGCCATTCACTGGCGAACCGATGCTTAGCTTACCCAGCAGCGTATCCAGAGGCGACCCGGTGCCGCAGGTAACGCAGATGACGCGAATCCTTCCGACAGAATCGGCGACGTATACGTTCAGATTCGCATCGACAAAGACTCCTTGCGGGTTGGAAATCGTTGCGGCTAATGCCGGAGTGCCATCCCCGCTTGAAGAATTGGTTCCGGTACCGGCAAACGTATGGATATTCCCCAGGGTATCGACGACACGAACCTTCTCTGCTGTGGTATCGGCTATATAGATGTTGCCGGTGCTATCGCCCCACGCGCTGCGCGGCGCATTGACTGTGGCGGCTGTCGCCGGGCCACCATCGCCGGTTGAAGCAGCGGTGCCGGTACCTGCGACCAGGTACATCAAGCCGTCCGAGACCTTGACCTCATAGACTTTGTCGCCGCTGTAGTCGGCAATATAAATGTTGCCGGCCGCATCGGAAGAAACTCCGCGCGGCTTGCTGAGGGCTGAGGCCGTAGGTACACAGCCAGTGCCCTTGACCGACGTCGAGGCCGGAGGACTGCAGGTTGAGCCGCCGCCGGCAAAGGTGGTGATGATGCCGTTGGCCGCGATACGCCGAATCCGCGTGGCGCTGATGTCGGTGAGATAGACGTTGCCAAATGGATCGGCATCAACGGCGCGCATATCATCGGAAGCGGTGAAGGCTATCGCGGTACCCAGGCAGCCATCGCCATATTTGTCGGTAGCACCGGTGCAGACCATATTTCCGCTGCTGGGCACCGCTGCTCCGCCGCCAGCAATGGTTGTCATGGTGTAAGGCAATGCAATCGGGTTACCAGGCAGCGGCACAATGTTTGTCGCAGCCGTGACGGTGACAGTAACGGGAACAGAAGTCGAGCTTCCATAGCTGCCGGTCGCCGGATAGGTCGCGAAGAGATAGTAAGAACCGACTGGAAGTGAGTTGACGAAGTACGTGGCCGCACCATTGATCGAGGTCACGGAACCGAGCGTGGTCTGCGCGCCCAGGAGGGTAGTGGAATATGCGAAGGTGACGGGCGCTGCCGTCGGAGTTCCAGCCGCGGAAGTGACCGCAGCAGTCAGGATGAAAGGATTGCCCAGTGCGGCGGTCGATGGGCTGGCCGAAATCACGGTGGTCGTGGGAGCTAAGGCAACATTGAGTGTAGTCACATTTGAAGTGGAACCGGCATTGACCGCATCGCCGCTGTAGTAGGCGGTAATGCTATAGGCGATGGGGCTGTAAGGCAGGCTGAGACTGGCTGAAGCCGAACTCGTCGTGCTCGAAGGAGTCAGCGACATGGTGGCGTAGGTGTAACTGCCCGTGGTGTAGACGCCTCCGCTGACGACAAACTGTACCGTGCCGGTGGGATTGCTGCCGGAGACTGTAGCCGTCGCGGTGACGGGCGTCCCAAATGGGGCGGTGACAGAGGTGCTGACAGGGAAGCCTAACGACGTCGTGCTGGCGCTCAGGCTGCCGGGGTTGACGGTGATGATATACGGCGCCGTTGTCGTGTAGACAGTCTGTCCCTGGGGCGGCAGGTAATTGGTGGCATTTCCCGTATCTCCCGAGTAGGTCGCCGTAAAGGTGTGCGTACCCACCGTCAAACCGGAGAGCGGAACAAACACCGTGTCTGACGTTCCAGAGAGCGGCGCGATCGTCGTGCTGCTGGTAAGAGCGTCGGTCAGCGTGACCGTTCCGGTAGGATAGGCGGCGCCTCCCACGGCTGGCGTCAGTATGACGACTGCTGTCGCGTTCTGCCCTTGGGTGATGGTCTGCGGCACGCCTGCCGGTCCGGTCAACTCAGGTGCAATGTAAGTAAATGTGCAGGACGGCGGATTGAGGCTGCTCGCCGTGATGTTGTTGGTTACCGTGTCGTTGTTGGCTGGAACATTCACCAGGTTACCAAATGCAGTGATGAAGTTGGTCGACACATCGCCCGGGCCGTAGGTAAGGTTCACATATTGCCCAGTACCGCCGCTGTAATTGCCGCCAGTCCAGATGCTGGTTGTTTCCACAGGCGTCGTCGAATTCACCAGGGTCGCGAGCGCTGACGCGAAGGTCACATTGTCCAGCGTGAGGTAAAGTGGATTGATCACCGGGCTGGGAGTGCCATTGGTGGGATTCAGATTGGTGTTGTACTCTCCTGTCATCTCCACCGTGCCGGTGCCGGAATCATCGTTCATGAAGACGATGTTCTGCATCAGAATGTTCTTATAGTTCGGGAACTCTGTTGTAGAGTCGCCGCTGCTGTAATACGGCGTGAATTGAATATCGGATTTGTGATCCAGCAAGCACTCATTGGAGTACTGAATGTTGGTGACCAGGCCGCCGCGGTCGTTGGCCGATTTGATGCGGATGCCGGTAGAGTTGCTATCAGCGGCCCCATTCAAGAAGGTTCCGGTGCTGCTGATGGCGCTGCCAAAGCCCGCAGTTGCGGTGCCTGCAAAGCCGTTGCCGGCAGCCATATTGCCGTCCCAAAGCACATTGCTGATTCCCGCGCCCGTGTAACTCCCGAACGATTGGCCATGGCCGGCGAAGAAGTGGTTGTTGGTGATGGAGATATTCGAGGCCGGAGCCGTTGTGCCGGCTGCGCCGACGGCCACGTTGTCATCGCCATCGGATATCCACGAGCGGGTGATCGTAAAGTTGGTGGCGTTGCCAGGATCGATGCCGTCCGTGTTGCGCGACGTCGTGGGCGTGATGATCTTGATGTCCCAGGCGGTAAAGTTGCTCACCGCCCCACCGGTCGTAACGTGGAACAGAGGTGCATTACGCAGCGTGATCTTGTAAAGAGTAATGTTGCTGGAACCGGATTCCATCTGGATCCAGCGCGGATTCTGCTGGCTGTTTGGGCTGGCATAGGCTGCCGACAGACCCCACCAGCTATAGCCCTGATAAGGGGGGATGGCGTTGATCAGCGGGTCGCCGCCGCGGCCGTCCAGCTTGCCATAGCCCATGATGCCGACATTGGTCGAGGTCTTGGGAATATCAATCAGGTTCAAGCATGAGCTGGTTGCGCTGCTGGTGTTGATGGTGCCGCAAGTATGTGTGCCTGCAACCTTGTCGTAATCCTGCGCGTTGCGCGAGAAGAAGAGTACCACTGCCGGATCGACCAGCAAGGTGACATTTGAAGGCATGGAAAGCGGGCCGGTGAGGAAGGCATTGTGCCCCGCGCCGTCGGTTGAAAGCTCAACAGCCAGACCAGGACCTGATCCCGGATAGCTCGCCGAGCAGGCAGCAAGAGCAGCCTGGATGCGCGCGCCGTCGGGGTTGGTCACCGTAGCATCCACTGAAGCCGGAATGTCGTCGTTGACCATCGTGATAGCGGCAGTCAATTGCTGGCACACTGCCGGGAAGACTGGCTCAGTCACGGTGCGGGTGTCCCCGGTGGCCACGGCCGCGGTCTGTGACGTGCCAGTGATGTAGAGGTAGCCGCCGGTGAATGTGAAGATGTAATTACTGGCAGCGAGAGTGCCGGTCGTAATCAAAATCGGATATTCGCCAATGGCCGCGGTGCTGGTTGCCGTGGTGCTGATTGCGGGCGCTCCGCTGAGCACGGCGGAGCTATCCGTATTCACAAAGCCTGTAACCGTGTAGCCGAAGGTAGGCATCGTGCCGCCCACGACTACGCTGGCGTTACTGGCCGTTACTTGCAGTACGGCCTGATGCACGCTAAAGGGTGTGGCGCTGGAGGCGCTGACGCCGAAGGTTTCATTGCCGTCCGTGCTGTTGCCGCCAGAGTAACTGGCAGTCATGGCTTGCGCACCCGCGGCCAGGTTAGCCAGCGAGAAGTTGCATGCATTGGAAACCCCAGTCAGCGTGCAGTTGCCCAGCACCGTCGAACCCGAGTTCAGCGTGACGGTACCGACGGCAAAATCGCTGCCTGATGCCGGTGTTACATTCACGGTGCCGGTGACCGTGCCACCGTAGGTGCTATTGGGGTTATTCAGCGAAAGCATCGTAGTGGTGCTGACCAACGACGCAGAGACCGTAATGGCATATGGAGTTGCGGTGGAACTTGCAGCAAAGTTTAAGTCGCCGCCATAGACCATGGTGAGGTAGTGGATACCCTGGCCCAGAGTCTTCGTGGTCAGATAAGCCTCGCCGCTGGCGTCGAGATTACCTGAAGCCAGGAGCGAGCAACTGCCGCCAACCGTTGTGCAGGCAGTATTGGTGTTGAGATTGTCGTAGAAGGCATAGCTGCCGGTGGGAACGACACCAGCGCCGGGCGTCTGCGGACGGCCCAGAATAGTCACGCTGCTGCCATAGCCGATTGTGACACTGGCCGTAGGAGCAAAAGAGTTCACGGCCGTTGCCAGCGCCGTCACCGGATTCCATGTGGTGGGCATACCGCTGTAACCGCCCGTCGTCGAAACCGTCGTCGAGAGGAAGTTCATCGGGTAGTAGGGCGCCGCCTGCGCCGCAGTCAGTTGCAACGCGCTCGATTCACGAGCGGCAGCCGGTGTGCTGCTCGCCGTCACTCCGTAACCGATGTTGCCGCCGGTCGGAATCACTCCACCGGCCCCAGTCGTGGGATAGAAAAGGATCGATGGATACGGCGCGGTTCCCACTGCCGGATCGACATAAGCCTGGGTGTTGTACTCGGCATAGGTCGAAGTGGATAGGTACAGCGATGCGCCATCCCACCCGATAAACCCACCCGGATTTACTTGATCCACCTGCGAGTTCAGCAGGACAAATGTGGAATATGTCCCATACGGGCGGCCATAGTAAAGCTTGGTCATGCCCGTGGTCTGCGACATCAATGTGCACACGTTGCAGACATATCCGCTCAGATAATCACCCGCGCTGCCAGTTAGAGTGCGCTTGTTCTGCGCCGTAATAGTCTCCTCGCCCGACCCGGCTGAGAGACCATGCCATGTGGTGAAGATGTTGGTGTGGTCCATCACCAGCGCCGCGTCGCCGTAGATGTAATCCACGTCGCCGATGATCGTACCTTGCCAAATGTATTGGCGGGATGGAACTGGGCCGTTGCTAGCGGTTCCCTGATAGCCGGCATAGAGCGTGTCCTGCTGGCTGATTAGGTTGACGTTGTTCAAGATCGCCTGGTCGGCATTCATAAACAGCGCCTGCGCCTGCGAACCGCACGACAGATTGTTGTTGTAAAGGTACTGGAGCGTTTGCGGCGCAGAGGGTGTAAACACGCAGGTGCCTCCGTTGCCCCCCGCTGTGGTCGTCGAAGTGGTGACCGTATCGGTGTCGTAGGTATTCTGAATGGTCAGATATTCGGCATAGAAACCGGCCGGCGAGTACGAGCCGCTGGCTGCCGTCGTGCCCATAAATCCGTTCTTGCTGACATCCAGAACCGCCGACCCCTCATCGCCCGCTTTACCTGCGGGACCGGGTCCGAAGGGTGTCCCCGAGCTTTGCGGATAAGAGCCCACAGCAAAGTTGCCGTTCTCTGCGGTGAGAAGAATCTGGGTCGGATCGCCGCCCAGGCCGCGCAAAAACACATTGGGATAGCTGATGGCATTCTGGCCGGTGTAGGTGCCGGGCTTCAGGTAGAGAGTACCGCCGGTAACGGGCAGAGTGGCCAACGCTGCCGAGAGGCTGGTGTAGTTGCCGCTGCCGTCAATGGCCACCACATTGGTGGATGCGCCCACCGCCGCGGTGGTCGTAGCCTGGGTCACTGAATAACCGGGATATGTGACCGCCGAAGAGAAAATATAGTCGGTAGAATCGGTCGGATAGAAGGTTGCCGTCAGCGTATACGTGCCAATGGGCAGATACGTTGAGGCATCGATGGTGGTATTGGAATAAGCGGCGCAAGCAGCGCTGGGAGAAGAACTGGTGCAGGTAGCCGTGTACACAAAGTTTCCAGGTATCGCGGGTGTCGTGGTCGGATTCAGCACGCTAGGCGTAACTGCGCCGATGGCCGTGCTGACCTGCTGCGTGATCGAGCCCGGCGTCCAAGGATTGATCAGGGCGCCCGCTGGTGCAATGGTGAAACTCACGGCGCTGGTGGCGCTGGCGCCAAAGGTCGGGCCGGTTAACTTGCCACCGGGATACGATGCGTAGATGTAATAAGTGGCTGCGGTGAGCCCGGACACTGTCACCGTAGCGGAGCTGCCGGTTGTGCTGCCAACCTGCGTGAGCGCGCTGGAAGTCAGGGTGCGATAGGCCGCGTTGTATGTGCACCCTGAGGTTCCCTGGCACAGCCATACGAGCGGTGTGCCGCCCGGCGCAGCGGTGCCGGTATAGACAGGGCCGCCTGACCCTGGAGTCACGGTAATCGTGAAGGTCGCCTCCGTCCCGCTTGGCAGATAGCCGATCGGCGAAGCAGGCGTCGGTTGGCTCATCGTCGAGGCCGTGTTGTAGACCGTAACCAGCACCGTGCCTGTCAATGTCAAACTGCCCACCGACGACGACGCTGGCAAAAAAGTGAGGGGAATCGTCGATGTGCCCGCCATGGTCACAGAGAGCGCACAGGACTCGCCCGGCGACAAAGCCTCCATCTCATTGGCGCTCACGCCGCAGCCGGTCAAGTTGAACCAAGTGGGCGTGACGGAGCCGGTGGTCAACTGATTGCCCGCGTTGGTGACCGTGCCGCTACACGTATCGGTCCCGACCGTTATGTCCGTTTCTGTGGGGAAGTTGCAAGTAACGTTGTTGCGCACAATCTGAGTGATGCTGGTGTTGCTGGCATCCGCGCTATAGACGTTGCCCACCCCATCCACAGCGACGCCGACGGGGCTGCTCAGGCCGGTATACACCGTGGTTTGCGGACCGCTGACCGGGATCTCAATAATTGAGCTTGCAGTCTGCGCATAAACATCGCCTCCAGCGTCCACGGCCACGGCATCCGGTGATGCCACCGCGTACGTATTCGCCAGCGCATAAACAAAAGACGACGAGGGCGAGTACTCATAAACTTTTCCTGCGGTCTTATCCGCAACAAAGACATTGCCGGAAGCGTCCACAGCCAGCGAGACCGGATTCGCCAAGCTGCTGGCGACCGTCACCTGATTCTGATAGGTCTGTGTAATCGGCGACAGAGACAGCCGGTAGACAGACGAACCGCCCGCTTGAAAATCCGCCACATAGAGATTGCCGAACTGATCCGTGGCAACTGCCTGCGGAGCAGCCGTACCGCTTGACGGCGTATAAGAAACTGAAGTTGTGGCGTAGGTGGAAGGCATGCCCGCCGCAGTCATCGCTAGTTCCGTGATCGTCGGGACACCGCTGTTCACGGCAAAGATATTGCCGGTCGGGTCCACCGCGATCTGGCTGGGCGTCGCCGGCAAGTTATTCGACAGCCCGCTCGAGGCCCACGAGGAATTATTGAACGCCTCTTGAATGTTTGTGCCGGCGGCCTCGTAGACATTGCCCGCTCCATCCACGGCCACTGCCGCCGGCGTGACAGAACTCAATATCTGATGGACGGTGGGCGCTATGCTCCCGTTCAACGTTGCGCTGTCCACCACCATCACCGAGCCGGTTGCCGTTTGGTTCAGATCGATAGTCGCGGAGGCGTTCTGCCACGTTCCTGCCGGCAGAGTCACTGTCAAGGCCGCCGACCGCTGGCCAACCTGGGTAGGAGCGGTAGTAACCGTTACAGTGCAATCGACGGTGTTATCGCCATTCTGAGCGCACGCGGGCGTGGTGGGGTTGGTACCCGCCGCCACCGTAATATCGGGGCTCGAGGTCACGGACGCAGCCGCTGGAGACACAGTTCCGGCTGCCGACTCCGGCAGGTGAACCTGGAAAGTCTGGGTCTGCGAAGCAGCGGTCGTGTTGTACGTCTGCGGAGTGAAACCCTGCGCCAGCACCTTGCGGACCAGAACATCCGTCAGGTCGAACATATACAGGTCGCCTTGCGGGTCCACTCCCAGGCTCAGAGTACTGCCTTCGGTGAACTGGGATTTGGACGCCGGGCAGCCATCGCTGAAGGCGCTCAGAGATTTGGGGCCTGAACCTGTTGTTGTGCCAGTACTGCAATAGTTTCCGGCCGCAATATTCGTTCCAGACGTAAACAGGACCCTGAGATACCCTGTGTTGATGTCGTAAAAATACACTCTGTTCGGTGACAGAACGGAGCCAATGTAGATATTGCCCTGCGGGCTTACCGTGAGCCTGTACATCTTGTTATCTGACGCAAACGACAAACTTGAGCCTAACGTTGCCGGAGTTGCCGAGCCGATGGCGGTAGCTCCTCCGCCAGCCAGCATATAGTTGAATCCTGTCGGCGGCGCGGTAACCGTTGTCCATCCGGCATAACCCTTAATGTTCGCGATAATCGCATTCTTCATTTTCTGGCCGGCAATATATCCCGGGGTTCCGGCCGCGAAGTTAGTTCCATCGCTTACATAAAAGACCCGCAGACCGCGAGTGTTGTCGGTGTAAACCATATTGCCGGCGGCATCGACACCGATGCCGGCCTGATAAGCAAGCAGGCCTCCTTGCTCAGCGCTGGTAAAGAGACAGCCGTCGCCAAAAGCGTCCGTTGCCGTCCCACCGCCGTTGCAACCCGTGCCCTTGGTTGTTGTGGTGGTACCAGCTAATCCCGCGATAGTATACGCATAACCTGCCGTCACCGTCGTCCAGGGGGAGCCGGTCTGAGTCAGCGCTGCATAGAGTGGGTTGTTGCCCGGGAAATACGTCGATGTCAGCGGCCCGAGCACCACGCGATAGCGGCCAGATACCGATTCGTAATAGTAAATATTGCCGTAGACATCTCCCGAATAGCTCTCAGGCCTATTCGTTTCACCGACAAACGTCGCCGAGCATGTTCCGCCATTATTAAATAAATTGGTGGTGGAACCGCTGATCGAGTAGCCCTTGATGGTAAAACCAGGCGCATTGTCCGGGCCGGTTCCGGATACGCCCGCGGTTCCTGTTGCGCATCCTGCGACGTACCCCATATAGCCGACTTGAATCTGAATTGGATTCGCGGCAGTTGGCGCTGGCGTGCCGTTGACGCAGAGCGGCGACGCATTGATGCAGATCATGTGAAGCAGGTGGCTGCTGTACGCGCCCCACATCGGATTGCCATAGTAGTCGATGCCGGCGGCGCGGTCGGCTGTGAACGCTCCGGTTCCTGTAGCTGCCGGACAACCATCCCCATAGGTCGTCAATGAGGTCCCGCATGCCGTGTTGCCGCCGGCCACCAGAGTCATGATGCCCGTCGCGGGATTGATCTTATGTATTACGAACTTGGCGTCGTCGACAACATAGATCATTCCATTCGAATCCACCAGCACGCCGCCATAGAGAAGACTTGTGCCAAAAACGCCGTTGACGGCAAGACAGCCGTCTCCGAATGCGTCCGTCGACTTTACGCCCGTCGGCAGACCAGGGCACTGCGTCCCCGCTGCCGCTGGAGAAATCGGCGTCTGTCCCGCAATCGTTGTCATGGTATAAGGCAGCGCAATGGGGGTCTGCGCAACGGCGCTCAGCGTGAAAATCGCACAAAGCAAAGAAAGAGTGGCGGCGGCAAGGCGGAAACGAGGCAGCATGATGTTTCTCCGGAAACAAAGTTTAGCTCAAGACAATCAGGGGATCGGCGTCGCGGTGTTCGCGACCACTACTCGAAGGCACAAGAGGTCCGACCGCTTAAAGTGCAAGACAAAGTGGTCAGACCTCTTGGGCATCAAAATTATGCAAGGGCCTCATTACAGGTGTCAACAAGATTTTTGAATCGGCTGAGGGGGATTACGATCTTCCGTGCAATCGATGGTAATCCTTATCTTTTTTTCAAAGAAGAAGCTGACTATTGAGAAAGTATTTCTCTATTGGGTTTGGACCGCCGAGCCATGACAATGCTGTGCTTTTATGTCATATGGATCCAACCCATCACTAGCGATGCGGTTTCGCATCCTTGCGCCGTGAAAAACGGTGCAAAAGTGAGGAACGGAGTACACCTGCGATCAAACAGTCTACTTACTGCTTGGGCGCAGCCGCTGGCGTCTCTGGCTCGTCGCCCGTCTCCTCCACCAGCACTGCCGAGCCAGCTACAACGTCGAAGCTGGCGACTGGCTTCCCGGTGGGATGGAAGGTGACACGCAGCGGCTGGCGTTGCCACTCGGCCGGGGCGCAGACCGGGGCCGGATGGTTTTCCGGATCGAAGATGCCCAATTTTTTTGCCAGCACAGCTCTGCGCGCGGCCACTTGCGCCACCATGGCATAGAGGATTTTGCCGCTGGCAGCCACTCCGCAATAAGCTCCATAGTCGCGGAACCAAGCCACCTGGCTAATGCCGGGGTCGTAGTCGGGCAGCTTGAGAGCAAGAACGTGGCCGGTGACGCGATCCACAATCAGCCACGGGCCGCGCTGCCAAACCCAGTGTTCCCGCGTTCCATGGGCACAGCCTTGTCGCTGGACGCCTGACTGTCGGCTGGCAAAGTGTCGTTGAGCTTGATCACGCGCCGCACCACAAAGCTGCGGTCGGTTACATCATGGGCGTCGCCGGTGGTCCACTCTTTCAGAACGCCGTCGACCATCAGCGGGCGTACCTTGAGCTCGGTCTCGGTCTGAAGCGCGCCAGCTGGGTCGCCGGTTTTAGAGTACGGCACCTTTCGCGCCGCGCCTAGAACAACCACGTGCGGTTTGCGCGGGGCCGCGTGGGCTGACGAAAGAGCGGATAAAAATGCTATGAGAATCACCACAGTAAAACGCGATACCTTGCTCATGACACGTTTGCTCCCTAAAGCCGATTCAAGAACTAAATCACGTTGCCGGGTGCCTCATCCTTCGCGTTCTTTGCGAAGGGTGGGAAACTATGAACCCGATCAGCGACCTGTTCCCTGTTCCCTACTCCCTGTTCCCTGACTTCTTTCCACCGCCCGCGCCACGCGGAAAGCCGTGCCTTCGTTCAAATGGCGGGCTAGCACCTGCATACCCACCGGCAAACCCGAGTTAGTAGCCCCGCAAGGCACAGTAACTCCGCAGATCCCCGCGAGACTCGCTGTCACCGTGTAAATGTCTGCGAGATACATCGAGAGCGGATCGCCGGTCTTCTCGCCTAACTTGAAGGCCGGCATGGGCGCGGTGGGAGATACAACCGCGTCTACATCGGCAAAGGCGCGCAGATACTCTTCGGCCAGGATGCGCCGCACCTGCTGAGCTTTCAAGTAATAAGCATCGTAGTAGCCCGCACTGAGCGCATAGGTGCCAAGCAGAATGCGGCGCTTCACTTCTGCGCCAAAGCCTTCGTCGCGGGAGTGGCTATACATAGCCGACAAAGTCTCCGACGAAGGCGAGCGATAGCCGTAGCGCACGCCGTCAAAGCGGGCCAGGTTGGCGCTGGCTTCGGCGGTGGCAACCAGATAGTAGACCGGCACAGCATACTTGGTGTGCGGCAAAGAGATTGGCTTGACAGTGCAGCCTGCCTGCTCCAGCGCGGCAATGCCTGTCTCAATGGCCGCGCGCACCTCGGGGTCGAGACCATCAGCGAAGTACTCCGCCGGAACGCCGATGCGCAGACCTGCAACTGGCTTGTCGCTCTCGGCTGCGTAGTCGGGTACAGGAGCCAGGGAGCTGGTTGCGTCCTTGGGATCGTGGCCGGCAATCACCCCCAGCAGCGTAGCAGCGTCGCGCACGTTAGCGGCGAACGGGCCAACGCGGTCAAGCGATGATGCAAAGGCGATCAGGCCATAGCGCGAGACGCGCCCATAAGTCGGCAGCACGCCCACCACCCCGCAAAAGCTGGCGGGCTGGCGAATGGAGCCGCCGGTATCGGAGCCCAGCGTGGCCACGGCCATGTTCGCCGCGACAGCCGCCGCCGAGCCGCCGCTCGAGCCGCCCGGAACCCGCTCCGTGTCAACCGGATTTCTTACTGGCCCGTAGGCTGAGTTCTCGTTCGAGCCGCCCATCGCGAACTCATCGCAATTCAACTTGCCCAGCAGCACCGCGCCTGCCGCTTCAAGCCGGGAGACCGCAGTGGCGTCGTAAGGCGGTCGATAGCCTTCAAGGATTTTCGATCCTGCGGTGGACACTGCGCCCCTCGCGACCAGCACGTCTTTGACAGCCACCGGAATACCGGCCAGCGCAGGCAGCGGGTCGCCTTTGGCAGCCGCATCGTCAACGCGAGAGGCCTGCGCCAGCGCGCGCTCTTTGGTCAAGCTGAGATAGACGTTGAGGCGCGGATTCACCTTCGCGATGCGGTCATAATAAGTGGCGGCCAGATCGACGGCCTTGGTCGTGCCCGAGGAAATCTCAGCGCGCAATGCGGCCAGAGTTTTCGGCTTTTCTACAAATGATTCGACTGGTTTAGCTTCACTGGACAATGAAATCTTCCCCGTTTCCAGGCCTGTTCGCGGCCTTTTGCAGCCTTTCTACCGTTCAATCACCTTGGGAACTTTGAAGAAAACCCCATCGGTCTCTGGAGCCTGCGACATCACTTCGGCGCGATCGAGCGAAGGCTGCACTACATCGTCGCGCAGTGCGCCTCGTCCACCGGCGTCAAGCAATTCGCTCACCTGCGCCAGCGGCGTCACGCCCGTCGTGTCCAACTCATTCAGCTCGGCCACGTAATCCAAAATGGCGTTCAAATCGTCGCGCATGCCCGGAGTCTCTTCCGGCTTGAGTTCCAGGCGGGCCAGCTCGGCCACCCGCATCACTTCTTCCACGGTTACTTTGGCGGTCATTCTCTGCACTTCCCCATTCGCGGCCTTTTGAACGGTCTACGGCGCGTACATTTCCCGTGATTGCCACGAAAGTAGAGTATAACTTTTTGGGATTGCAGCCTGCATCCGCTCGCTCAATCCACTGTGAGCGTAAGAGTGAACTTGTGCGTGACGCCGTTTGAAAGCGCGGTGACGGGAATCGAATACGTTGCCGCCGGAGTAATGCCGGGGGTGGAAGGCGGAGGGGGCGTGGACAGGCCTCCGGTCGAGGCCGTGCAACCGGAGACGCCGACGGTGAGCATTACCAGCAACGCGACCAGGAGTAACGAAACCGGCAGCAACGCCCTCCGCCGCCTTGTGATCGCGAAGGGCAACAGCGTCAGGCCGCAAAGCAGCGGAAGAACGGGCCACGCGGAGGAGCGCGAAATGCCGGCGGTTTGGGTGGTTAGCCCGGTGGCAATCTCGACAACCACGTTCCCCGTCCCGTTGGCGATAACGCCCTCGCTGGTGGGGTTGAAAGTACATGACGAGTATGGCGGCAGCGTTCCGCAATTGAAGGTAAAGACACCCTGCGAGCCCAGCAGTGGAGTGATCTTCAATGTGTAGTCGGCGGTTTGGCCGTTGGCGACGGTCTGAGTAGAAGAGCCGGAGGAGGTCATCGCGAAGTCGAAGCCCATGCCCGACAGAGACATGAATGAGCCCGTCGGCAGCGCGCTGCTGGTCACCGTCAGGCTACCGTTCTGCGCTCCGGGGCTCAGCGGCGCAAACTCCACGCCAACCGTGCAACTGGCCAGCGGCGCTAACGTCGAGGGGCAAGTATCATTCAGCAATTTGAAACCGGCCGGCACTGCAAGAGCGAGGCTGGTGAGGCTGTTCACGCTATCGGGATTGGTGATAGTCACAGTGGTCGCGCTGCTGGTCAGGCCCACCCCCGTTTCCATAAAAGGCACTACGAGGGGCTGGAACTGAACCGTCCCCGGTACTCCGCCGATGCCGCTGAGCGGCACGCCGATGGGAGCACCCAGCGAGGTGGACGCGATAGACAACGTGCCCGTGTATGGGCCGCTGAGCGAGGGCGAGAAGATCACTCCAGTCGTGCAGACCGCTCCGGCAAGCAAGGTCGATGTGCAGGTGTTCTGCACAAGGCTGAAAGGCGGCGTGGCCGACAGGCTAAACCCGAAGGCCGGATTGATGCCGTTATTGAAAAGAGTCACCGTCTGCGACTGACTGGACTGGCCGGGAATCACGATGGGAAAGGCCAGCAGCAGCGGCTTGATGTTGAACCCGGTTGTAGAAGCTGCCCCGATAAGGGATACGCTGATAGGTGCGACACCTGGGGTTGACGACGTGATCGCAAGCAAGTCCGTTCCGCCGCCCGCAGCGGTCGGTGTAAAGACCACCTGCACGGTGCAACTGCTGCCATTGGCTAACGTCGCCGTGCAGGGAATTGAACCCGTGCCGATTGAAAAGCTGCCCGCGGTCGGTCCCGAGATCTCGAAGCCCAGGTTGGCTAGCGGAGCGCCGCCGGTATTGGTCACGGTTAATATTTGCGGCAGAATGGCGCTGCCCACCATCCCCGTAAAAGACATGCTGGCCGGGCTTGCCGCCAAAACCGCCGGAGTGATCCCCGTGCCGCTCAGTGCCACAGTCTGAGTGCGCAGCACATCTTCCACAGTGAGAGTTCCGGTCTGATATCCGGCCGCAGTGGGATCGAACTGCACGCTGATTACACAATCGGAATTTGCAATAATACCGCGATTGCAGGTGTTGGTCTCTACATATGGGCCGCTCACCGAAATGTAAATGCCGTCGAGCGTGGCGCCGCCGCTGTTGGTCAGCGTCACAACTTGCGGCGCGGAGAGTTGCCCGGCAGCGATGTTGGGGAATGTCAGCGAAGCAGCAGAGAGAGTATCGGTAGCCGGGCCCGACCCAGGCGCTGTCGCTCCCAGTAGCGGGATCGTCCAGATCCCGCGGCCATAGGTCGCGGCAACAAGATTCTGCACGGTCGCTCCGGCCGGAGCAGCGCTGAGTTTTATCACCGGCGCCAGAGGCAATCCGCTTCCCATCTGCTCAAAGCATTGGGTGGTCTGGCAGGCCGAAATCTGCTGCGAAACAAAAACTCCCACATCGGTCGCAACGTAGACCGTGCTGGCAGACTGCGGATCAACCACGATGCTGTTGGCCGGAACAAACGGGATGCCGGCCATCAAAGTCGCCCAGTGCACTCCGCCGTCAGTCGAGCCGAAAACCGTCTGCGTATCCTCGAAAGTGCTGGGAAAACCCGCCACGGTCAAATACACGGTCTTCCCTGTCGGATCATGGCTGTCAACAAAAATGCTTGAGATATCCAGATCGCTGGGGTTCATATACATCGTGTAAGAAAGAAAGTTGGTGATCGGGTTCAGCGAAGTCACATCCTTCCACTGAGACCACACGCCCGTGGCTGAGTTAAGTGTCGCCGTGAGCACGTGGCCGGCCAGGGTCGCGCCGCCACTCGCCCAACCCCACATGCCCACATAGATCACTTCCCCACCGCCAGGCAGCGTTGCCGACACCGGAAGCGCCATCGCCCCAACCGAACGAATCAGGGCGTTGCCTGAGCAATCATTGTCGCCGGTAACGCCATCGAGAATCGGACTGATGGCATTGGCGGCGCTCCAGCCGATGCCGTTCGCAGGCCCGCGCCACACTCGGCAGGTTGCAATCAGCAACTGCGTATCATCCAGCGGATCCATCAGAAAGGGTGCCGGCGCGTAAGGAGGCTCCTCGGCCAGCGATATTCCATCCCTCACCACATCCGCAGTCCCGTAGATCATCGCGTGAGATAAGCCTGAGTCAGTCGAATAAGTCAGCACAGGATTGAATGTGCTGAGCGTGGTTCCATTCGGCGGCGCGCCCAAATAGATCGAGACTCCTGCGCCATTGTTCGCGTACCAGTTGGAGCTGTTCAGCGGGTCGATGGCCACCGGTCCGCCTTCCCCACCCAGAATTTCCGGCCAGTCCGTTGTCGGCTCGATAGAACTATTCACGCCAACGATTCCGTTCTCTCCCAGGCCGGCCAACATCGTGTAGGGAGTCGCACCCACTTGGCCGATACTCACCACCTCGGCCAGCGAGCCCAGGCTCCCATTCAGATTCTGAAAGTGACTGGCATCGCTCTGCGAGCATGCATAGCCCGTCTCGTCGATGGCGTCCGTCGAGCGCCACAGTCCGCTGTCGTTGCCTATAAATATCTCCAGCGGATTATTCGCGTTCCAGGCCAGGGCATGTTGATATTCACCTACTGCGCCGCTCATGCAGGTGGTCGAGTTGGTGGTGTTGCGCCACGCGCAGCCTTGTGAGTATGGGCAACTCGTCTTCCACAGATCCTGGTCCCCAGCAAACAAAATCGTTTCCTGCCCAGAGGGAGTGGCGGCCAACGCCAGGGTATAGTCGCCATTCGCGATGGTGGCCGTGCCCAGCGCAGTGCTGGTTTCTAGAGCCGCCGTATTCCATTGCTGGGCAAAGGTGAGCGTCTGGCTGGCGCAGGCGCCATTGGTGGCCGCGCACACATCCTGCCAGATTCCCAAATCCTGATTGTTGCCATCCACCGTCCAGGCAAAAGTGTCGCCGGTCTGGGGATTGACCGCCAGCGTGCCGCGAAAAATGGGGCAATATTTTGATGTAACTGTTGGGCACTGCGAGAGGCTCAGATTCTCGGCGTTACCAGAAGCCAAACCGGGCTGCGCGGCAATGCGGTTGAATGTGATTCCATCGGTGGACTCATAATAGCCGTGGTTGCGCACCGCCGCCACAAACATTTGCCGCACCGGGTTCCATACCACCGAGGTGACTGCATTCCCCTCATAAACCGTTGGGTTATTGAGCTGCCCCTGGATCACCTGCCCGACGCTGTCCTGAATGGTGGACATATTCCATGTGACCCCGGCGTCGGTGGAGTAATAAAGTCCCGCGAAGCTCCAGTTCATCGGGTCATAATTCACCAATATGCCTTCATAGGCATGAGACAGCGCGGCTACCACCAGTTGAGGGGTTGCCGAACTCCAGGCAAAACCGGCAAATCCCTGCCCTTGAAAATTGAAGGATTGGTCTACGAGATAGATCAGGCTCCAGGTATACCCGCCGTCGGTCGACCGTATGATCCCGGCGCCATAGTAGGAATCGCGGGCATCATTCGGGTCCCCTGTGCCGGCCAGAATCACTCCCGTTCCGCCCGGCTGCACGCTCAACGCGCCAATGCTGATTGAAGCGTCTTGAGCCTCGTAAAGAGCACTCGTGTCATCGGTGAGAGGTATAAAGCCGATGTTGGCCAAGGCGGACGTGTTCGCATTCTGCGACCGCCAAACTCCGCCTCCGGTAGTTCCCACGTAGAGAGTGTTGCCGGTCGCGTCCGAAGGGTCTAGCGCCAGCGCAGTGATGCGGCCAGTCACCAGCCCATAGCTTTGCGATTGAACCGCGGTCGGCCCCAGCGGCAACCACACTGCGCCGGTCTGAGCCAGCGGTGGAACTGCAGCCGCGTTGGCGCGTCTCTGCAGCCCCCTGGCGCCCGCCCAGCCTTGCCCTCTTTTCCAGCCGCGCTGAGCTAAAAAGCGCTCTGCCTGAATCACCTGGGGAGGAAGACTGGCCTGACGCGCAGTCTCATCTGCCCGCTCGGCAGCAGGTATCTCTTGCGCGCCGCCAAGGACCGCCCCCATGACCACTAACACAATTGTTTCCAGCACCTTACAAGCCAGATATCCTTTGCCCATCGGTTTGGCGGCTCTACAGCTGCTGTACCCAAAGCTCCGTGCCCCCCCCATGCTGTCATCCTGAGCAAAGCGCAGCGAAGTCGAAGGACCTGCGGTTCGCAGTTCCGTCGCACGGGTGCGATGCCATGACAGTTGGATGGAACATCTTTGGAACTGACCTGGCTCGCGGTAAACGGATACACTCTTCCCCGCCCCGCCGCCAGGGGCAGGTTCACGATAGGGCCATTGAATAGGCAAAATGCTCACACGTATCCTGTCTGCGATTCCGAGGTGCCCTCTCTTTTTATCGGCAATATCCGAGGAGGACTTGATCGAAACCTGCTGGATTGCAACGTGCGAACCACGCAGTTATGGGATTTAAATTGGTTGAATTATAGACCTTTAACTGGACAGTTGCACAACCGGCTGGTGTGCGGCTCCGGGCAAACGTATCTTCTTCCTCGGCCGTTACAGAAGATTACCTTCCTCGGACGCATAATGATCTTGGGTGCGAAACATGCTCAACAAGGATACGAATGTCGTAGTGGGTCCAATGCCAACCAGGCGCGCTCATTCCGCAACCAGAAATGCCACTCTATACCCCCCTACGATATTTTTTATTCGTGCAGATTAATTCACTGCGGGAAGAGAAAATGAGGCCTAAAAGTGAAGAATTCGCGCGTCATTACTGAACAAAACTCAGTTTCAGGCAAAATCGTCAATGTGCGCGAAAACGCACATCGCGTACCGCAATGTGAGGGACGGATTGCCGGAAACGAGCGGGCTCGGGAATCTCGTTACCAGCTTCCCCAGGCGCGGCTCATGTAGTCCGACAGAGTCATCGAGATCAGAATCAGGAAGGTGAAGATCGCGGCGAAAACCGTCAGCTTGGTCAACCTCGAGCTGTACTTCACATGCATGAAAAACAGCACCACCAGTGCCGCCTTGGATGTGGCAATGCCCAGCGCAATGATCGGATTCCAGAAGCCCAGATCGACAAACGAAGCCCACACCGTGAGCCCGGTGCCCACCAGCAGCGCAAAGAGAATCGTCACATAAACGCCGGGACCGACAATGTGATCCGCGTTTTCGTTAGGTTCGCTCATACCATTTATCCTCGGGCATACGCCGGTTATTCACTGTCCACTGCTCTCCATCAATGCCTGCTGATCAGATAGAGCAGCGCAAAGAGATAGATCCAGATAATGTCCACGAAATGCCAATAAAGGCCGAAGTTTTCAACAAATGTTACATGTCCCGAGGTATAAGCCCCGGCTCGCGCGCGAATGATCATGAACGCTAAAATTCCGATGCCGATAATCATGTGCAGCGCGTGCATGCCCGTCATAAGAAAGTAAAGCGAGAAGTAAAGCTCGGTGTGGCGAGCCATGTCGGGCGCCAGCGGCTTGTCGTGATATTCCTTGAAAACTTCGGGATTGGATTCGGGATCGAGAAATGACTGCAAACTATAGTGGAAACCGGGAACGTGATGCATCTCGATCTTCTCGCGGTACTCGATGGTCTTGATGCCCAAGAAGGCCAGGCCGAGAATGAAGGTGAGCGTCAGGCAAAGCACCAGGCCGTTCTTGCGCCGCGTCTCTGCGCACCAAACGCCCATGGCCATGGTGAAGCTCGAAAGAATCAGCACCACCGTATTGGTCGTTCCCCAAATCACATTCAGTTGATGAGAGCCGGCAACAAATGCCTGGTAGAACCAGTTGCGATAGATCAGGTAAGCAGTGAAGAGTCCGCCGAAGAACATGACCTCGGTCAGCAAAAAGAGCCACATGGCAAAGTTAGTGGCGTCCGCCTGCTGCTCAACGGAATTGAAGTGATGACGCAGATAAGACGGGTGCTCGGCGAGCGCGGTGTTACCGGCATGATCGGCGCCATGAGCATTCACGGAGTTATCCGGCACTGGTCACCTCCGTTTTCTTCTGAGCCTGCTGCTGCTTTTCCAGCCACTCGTAGTCATAGGCTTCGTGGTCCATAATCGGCATCACGGCAAAGTTTTCGGTCAATGGAGGTGACTGCGTCTGCCATTCAAGGCCCGTCGCCTGCCATGGATTACTGCCCGCAATCGCGCCATACTTCAGCGACCAAATCAAGTAGAGCACCGGCAGCAAGTAGCCGACACCTAGAATGGTTGCGCCTGCGGTCGAAAAGACATTCAGAATTTGAAATTCCGGCGGATAGGATGCATAGCGCCGCGGCATGCCCAGCGCGCCAAGAATGAACTGCGGAAAGAACGTAAGGTTGAAGCCGATAAAGGTAACTACCGCCGCCATCTGCGAGATCTTTTCCGGATACATGCGCCCGGTGATCTTGGGCCACCAGAAATGAATGCCTGAGAGAAACGCCATCAACATTCCACCCACCATCACAAAGTGGAAGTGAGCGACGATGAAATACGTTTCCGTCAAGTGAATGTCCGTACCGGAGCTACCGAGGAAGACACCTGTCATGCCGCCGATGGTAAACAGACCCATGAATCCGAAAGCGTAAATCATCGGCGTTTCAAAGGTAATGGAGCCCTTGTAAAGCGTGAACGTCCAATTGAAGATTTTGATTGCCGAGGGTACGGCGACCAGCATGGTGAGCAGCGAGAAAACCAGTACCGAGTAATTCGAAATGCCCATGATAAACATGTGATGGGCCCATACGAAGAAGCCAAACACGGCGATGGCCACCGATGAGAATGCTACCGCTGTATAACCGAAGACTCGCTTGCGGCTGAAGGTTGATATAACTTCAGAGATAACTCCCATGCCCGGCAAAATCATGATGTAAACGGCAGGGTGAGAGTAGAACCAGAACAAATGCTGAAAGAGCAATGGGTCGCCGCCCTTGGTGGGGTCGAAGACTCCGATGCCGATGGTGCGCTCAAGAGCCACCAGCACAATAGCGATAGCTACCACTGGCGTCGCCAGCACCATCAGAATACTGGCCGCGTAATGCGACCAGATAAACAATGGCATTCGAAACCACGTCATGCCCGGCGCGCGCATCTTGTGAATCGTGACAATAAAATTAAGCCCAGTAAGGATGGAACTGAATCCGGCAATGAAGACCGCCAGGCCGGTAGTCAGCACATTAGTGTTGACATAGTGAGTTGATAGCGGGGTGGTGAAGGTCCACCCGGTATCAACGCCGCCCGTCGCCATCGTGACCAGCGCCAGGATGCCCCCGGCTATGTAAAGGTACCAGCTCAGAAGATTGACCTTGGGTAGAGCCAGGTCCTTGGCTCCGATCATCATCGGAATAAAAAAGTTTCCCAGCGTAGCCGGCACCGATGGCACCAGAAAAAAGAAGATCATGATGATGCCGTGCATGGTAAAAACTTTGTTGTAAGTGTCGGTGGCCATCAGATCAGTCTGCGGCGTTAGTAACTCCAAGCGAATTAATCCTGCCAGCGCTCCACCGATAAAGAAAAAGAAGCTGATAGAGATCAGGTAAAGAATCGCAATCCGTTTGTGGTCGCCAGTGAGCAGCCAACTGAGCAGGCCATTCTCTCTGGTCAGGAAATTGTCCTTGGGAATCCTGGCCGTCGACTGATCGGGAAGACTGACGATAGTGTTCGTGCTCATGGCTTCACCGTTCCTTTTGAGACTGGCGCTGTTGCAGCAGGCGTCTTGCCTTCGCTCTCTGGCGGCAGATCGGTGGTGTTGAGTGTCTGCTCGATGCGATAGTCGGAGTTGAGATTCTTGATGTATTCAATCAGCGCGATTACTCCCTCTTCGCTAACTTGCCCTTGATAAGTCGGCATGATCGGCGCATAACCCTGAGTTACATGTTGCGACGGATTCAGAATTGCCTCGCGCAGATAGGCATCATCGGCAGTTACGGTGCCCCCAGTCGAAAGCGCGAGTTTTGCGCCATAGACGTTGGCCAGCGATGGCCCGCGCGCATCGGGCCGCGCGTTGTGGCACGCCGCACAACTCAAGCTCGCAAAAAGCCGTTCGCCATTCTGTGCCAGCGACGCGCCCGACGTCGAACTGGCCAGCCATTTCTTAAAATCCTCGGGCGTCATCACCACAATGTCGCCGGTCATCTGCGAATGGTTCGTGCCGCAATATTGTGTACAGAAAAGGTGATAGGTGCCGGGTACGGTGGCTTCAAACCACACGGTCGTATAGCGCCCCGGAATCGCTTCCCGCTTTACCCGAAAGGCCGGAATCGAAAAGCTGTGAAAAACATCCTGCGAAATCAGTGTCACCTGCACCGCGCGGCCCGTCGGCACATGCAGCGCGTTGATCTCATGCTGCCCGCCCGGATGCTCAGCCTTCCACATCCACTGCTTGCCGACTACGTAGATGTTCATGGCATTGGGCGGCGGCGTAAACACGCGAAAATAAATCAGCGCGCCCCACACGAACATCACCAGAAACAAACCCAGCGGAATAATGGTCCAGGTAGCCTCGAGCAGCGTCGAACCTTCAACTTGCACCGCAACCGGATGGCGCCTTTTGCTGTAGAGAATCGAAAAGCTGGCGATCAGCAGCACCACAATCGTCAACCCAATCAGACTCACGAGCACCATAAAGAAAAGCAGTGCGTCCATTTGCGGCGCAATCTTCGACGCCTCCGGCGGAAAGAGCGGGAAGTTCGTCATCCATTTGACGAGAAACTGCCAGATTATCGGACTAATATGGCTCATTCCGTTATCCGTTCACCTTATGGTCCTTCCCAGGCTGATCGTCTTTCCGTGCGTCCCTGCGGAACATCACCAGCATGAATCCACCTAGCGAAAACACCGTGACAAGTCCACCCAGCTGAACAACCCGCGCAACAATCAATGAGTGTTTGTTAGTTTGTGGATCATAGTGGTAGCAGTAGGTCAGAATGTTGTCCACGGGCGAGCCGATGCGATTGGCCGAGGCCTCCACCAGCCCCAGCCGCAGATCCTTCGGCGAATACTCAACACCCATGTAATACTGCGCAAGCTTTCCTTCAGGAGTAACAATCTGAATCGAACTGGCGTGCGCAAACTGCGTCAGCCTTCCGTCCGGTCCAGGAATCTTCACATAGCCGAAACCCACTGCCTTAGTGAGCGCGTCAATGTTAACCTGCGTGCCAGTCATGAAATGCCAGCCAGCAGCCGTCTCTGGATGGCCATAGCGCTTGAGGTAGACGCGTTTCTTCGCCGCGGCCAAGTCGGTTCCCTCGCTGGGATCGATGCTTACCACGATCACGCTGAAATCTTTACCGGGAACAAAGTTCACCATCTGCAACGCGCCCGTCAGGCCATTCAACTCCTCCGAGCAGAGCATGGGGCACTGGTAATAAACCAGAGCAAGAATCGCCGGCCGCTTGCCGAAGTAGTTAGCTAACTCGACCTGCTTGCCCGTGTCATCAGTGAAGGTGAGCGAAAGAGGCAGTTGCTCATTCAATCGCTGCGCAATTCCAACTTTGTTCAGGATCGCTGGCGGCTTATCGCTGACCGGAGCCATCTGCTTCTCGTCGTAGCGCGAGACCTGCGACACCAGCGACGGCGCAAGCGACACTGAAGTCAACGCCAGCATGAACGCCGCGCGCCGTCCGATTCCCCGTTTTGTGCCAGTGCCTTGCATGATGCCTTATCTCCTGCTACTCCGGCTCAAAATACTGTGTGCTCCGCTTGCGCGTGCTCACCAGTCCCTATTTGCGCTCCTCCGAACGGTGACTCTCAATCGCCTGCGCCGCAGCTTGATCTAACTCATAACCGGTTCGCGCAAATCCGTTAGTCAGAGG
The DNA here is from genome assembly GCA_049513195.1 of Occallatibacter sp. Classification (GTDB taxonomy): domain Bacteria; phylum Acidobacteriota; class Terriglobia; order Terriglobales; family Acidobacteriaceae; genus Telmatobacter. The sequence goes on along the minus strand of JBEKWJ010000080.1, from coordinate 2,625 downwards.
CATAGCTATCGCTGGCGTCTTATCCCCTGTCATCAGCAGCGACCGTCCCGCTGCGGGCGCCACCGGCAATCCCCGCTGGGCGAGTAACTCCATCGCGCGTTCGATGGGAATCCGGACCTTGCTCTGCGACTGACTCTGAGATTGATCAACCCAGCTGTAATGGTTCAGCAACAGGTCCTCGCGTGCATGCAAGTCAGCCACATCCTGATTGCCGTCGTCAGTTTGCAAACGCGGAGCAGGAAAGTGCTGAGTCATCTCGGCCAGTTTGTTTTGTAACTCGGGACTTGACGGAAAGTTACCCAGCGGACGCACATCCGCAGACCGGGTCCATTTATTTTTGGGCCCGTCTTCACTGGCCATGCGCGCATCAATCACTTTGCCAACTCCGTACGCGAGCAACCCCGTCACCACAGCGAAGACACCTAACGCAACCAGAAAAACTACGATGCCGGAGACACGAACATCACGAGGCTCGTAACCCTTGGAAGCATCGACTTCTTCCGGCTCATGGCCCGAATTGGGGGAGTTATGCGTGGACATGCTCCGCCTCCAATATCTCCGCCAAATGCGGATCATTCGTCTGCACCAACGGCCTCGTCTTCAACTGCATGCAGAAGTACACCACCCAGAAGGCCACCATCGCTACCGGCACTGCCACATATTCAAGAATCCCCCAACTGAAGTGCAGGTTGCGCGCAGCGTCTTTAAAGTTGGGCTCAATCAGCCAAAACAAATCAAAAGCGCGTGCAAAAACCATCCATTGGCATACTCGTACCAATCGCTTCTTGTTGCGCTTCAGATCGCGCGAGAGCAGCAGCGTAAACGGAATCAGCCAGTGAAAGATAAAGTCGAGCGTGACGATCACGCCCCACCCGCCGCGAATGCGATCGAGATACCAGGGAATTTCTTCCGGAAGATTTCCCGACCAAATGATAAGGAACTGCGAAAAGGCAAGGTAAATATTCAACATCACAAATGCAAATGTGAATTTGCCTAAATCATGCTGTTCGGTCTGACGCAGAATCGTCTTGAATGGCTCGGATTTGGAAAGCGAGATCACAACGATGATCGAGAGCGCCAACACTCCATACGCCTGTCCCACCAGGAAAAGCAGGCCGTAGACCGATGAATACCAGGTTGGATCAAGTGACATGACCCAATAAATCACTGCGGCACTCATCGTAATCGCGTAGACCACGATGCCGGGGCCGCTGATGTTTTCCAACCGCTTGATCCACTCAGGTGTAGTTGCAAGCGACTCCGTATCGCGCTCGAGGCCCAGAGTATTGAGCCGCCATGTGTAAAACCACCAGACAGCAAAGCATACTGCGCCAGTTACCCAGAAAGCCACGGGATTCAGCATAGGCCGCTTGAATTCGATGGCATGCGCTTGGACCTCGCTGATCCAACCTGATTTCAATGCGGCACTCACGTCATCAACCGCCGCCCACAAATAAAGTTTCTTCAGCGAGAGGGCAATGACTAGCCAATATACAAAAACCAGTGGCAGTGTGCGGCTCATCGCTTCCAAAGGCCGACGCAACAGCAATCCCCACTTGCCGCCCGAACAGTATTGAAGCATGAGCAATGCAAGCCCACCCACAGCGAATCCGAAGGTGAGCATGAGGCCGAGCAGCCATGCTCGAAGCACGTGATCGATCGAACGATCGGCAACAGCCAGACCAGCAGCAATGACCGAGAAAATCAACCCGACGAACAACGCCTGCCTCTGCCAACCGTCGACACACTCCGGCGCGCCTAAGTTAGCGGGAAGCGTTTTGGCATGCATCTCGTGAGCCATTCCGTTCATCCTTACTTCGTGGCCGCTGGGACCGGTTTGGTGATGGGAATCCTGATTGCGGGATCAGCTGGATTAGCCGGAGCAAGCGCGGGGGTTCCCTGTTTCGCATCGGGTGGATATGCTTGAATCGCTGTCGCAGGAAGACTCCAGGACTCGGCAAATTCTGGATGTCCACCCTCTGCGGCAATCTCTTTCAGACTTCGCACCGTGACACCGGGAGGTACGTCCTCCACCGTGGCCGCCTGACTCAATTGCAATGCTCGGATGTAAGCCGCCACCGCCCAGCGATCTACTGGAGTTAGTTGCGCTGAATAATCCGGCATCGCTCCATAGCCATGCGTCATCACGTAAACGTAGTGCGAGATAGGTTGCGAGAGCCTAACTTGATCGTGAAAATTGGCAGCCGGTTTATAGCCGCGTTGCACAATTTCACCCAGCCCGTTGCCCACCCGGGAGTGACACGGCGAGCAATAGATATTGAAGCGTTCCTGCCCGCGCTTGAGCACATCGAGCGTGACCGGAAAAGGCATCTCGTTCTTCTCTTCACGATAGCCGTCGGCAGCTTGAATCACGCCGGTATAGAAGTAGCTGTCCTCGTGCAATTGGTCCCGAGCAACGGTGTTTGCCACTTGGGGTCGTGCACCGCGATGATCGGCAAACATCTCCGAACCGCGCTGCGAAATGACCTTGGGCTGATCCTGCATGTCCTGACGGCAGCCGGCGACAAACAACAGCGCCATCGCCCCGGCAACAGCAGCGATGCTTCCCATCGACTTGAGGCGGATAACTCGCATCAGTAATCCACCTCCACCACCGAGACCGGC
>JBEKWJ010000079.1:0-15966 GCA_049513195.1 Occallatibacter sp. | reverse complement strand
GCCACTTGACTCCGCTCGTCAAGATGCACACGCTGGGCTCTACCTTCATTCCTCCGGGCATTCATGCCGGCGGCCTGCGCTATCACGGCATGGGCCCGCTGGTTTCGCACGTCATGGACCTGGGATTGATTGAAGCCACCAGCGTGCAGCAGTTGGACGCCTTCGCCGCTGGAATCCAGTTTGCCCGCTCCGAGGGTATCATTCCCGCGCCAGAGTCCAACCACGCCGTCGCCGAGGCCATCAGTGAAGCCCTGCGCGCCAAGCAGGATGGTAAGCAGCGCACCATCCTCTTCGGACTAAGCGGTCATGGCCACTTCGACATGGCCTCCTACATCGCCTACCAGGCCGGGAAACTGGAGAACTACGAGTACCCGGAAGAAGAAATTGCAATGGCATTAGCCGGACTGCCCGTCGTCGGATAAGCCGGAGGCATTGACGGTATTCTCCAGTCAACGGGCAGTCACTAATATCGCTTGATTACTTCATGCGGAGGCGGGCTTGTCTTGGCGCTCAGTAGCCACTCCACTGGCGCCTTGACATCCTCCTCGCGGGCTTCGCCCAGAATGCGGGCTACCATCCCGCCTTGCTCGTCCAGAACCATCGTCGCGGGCACCTCATTGCCTAACCCAGCGCGCTCCAGCATCTCCAGGTCAGCGCCCACCCACACCTCCATGTCGAGCAGCTGCCGTCTCAAAAACTGGTCGATCTTGGCGCGGTCCTTGGGTTCGTCTACCGAGACCGCAACAAATCGAATCTTCTTTCCGGCATACTCTTTGTTTAGCTTGGAGAGTGTTGGCAATTCTTCCCTGCACGGCACGCACCATGTGGCCCAGAAGTTGATCACCGCAATTGATCCCCGCAGCTCCGAAAGCTTGTGTGTGTTTCCCGCCAAATCCTTCATTTCAAGGTGAGGTGCGCGCTTGGCCTGCGCCACCGGAATCAGGCAGCATACGGTAAAAGCCGTCAGGATACTAAGATAGATTCTCATCCTGGTTCCTCTTGAATGTGTCGAAGAGCAAACGTCGAAGACCCCGTCGGCATTGCAACCCCGCCGGGGTCATCCCCGCATTTCAGAGTGCCATTCAAAAGCGGTGCTGGAAGCTGGCCAGCCAAAGCCAGTCGGCAAACGCGGCATCGCCATGCTGTCCCAACTGCAGATCCGGCACACTGGCAATTCGGTTCCGGTACACCGCGCGGTCAATGTTTGCAGTGATCAGGTCATGACCGCCGTGCATCGAGTAGATCACTCCAGGCTCGAGCGACACTGCATAACCCGGTCGCCGGAAGCCTTCGTCGCCGCCAATCAGATCGTGCGCGGGCACGCCCTCTTTACGCAATCCGCCAGTCATCGTCAGCCCATGCACCTTGGCAAACATATAGCCAACTCCGGCCTGCAGAAGATATTCGTCAGCCGCCGAAACAAATGCATTCTGCGGCGCAGGTGCGGGAAATCCCGGCGGTGAGCTGTTTGCCACGCCGTTGGTTTCCGATGGCGTGATCAAATAGCTTCCGTTGAAATAAACCTGCATCGCGCTGTTCAGAGCTTGAAACGACTCGACGCTGACCGGGATCGCCCACACTCCGATTCCTGGCTGGACCGAATAATCCGCCGTCGCGTTGACTGCAGGCTGCCCTGGAATCTCCACCAGATCGTTCTGGATGTTGTCGCGCCCGGTGGGCATCTGCACCCCGAAGCCAATCTGGATGTTGTGTTTCGGGTTTTTGGTCGGATCCCAAATCCAACCCTGCCCCATGAGGCTGATATCACCCATTCCAGAGACACCCCAAGCTCCGATCAGGTCGGTTGCCGGTGCGCCGTTGATGCTGCCCGCGGCGATGAAGTAGCGCCGGCTGGCAAACTCCGCTGGTACGACTCCAATCACACTGAAGCGCGGCGTGACCTGGTAGGTGACTCCCATATCGATCAGGTTGATGCGATTGCGGACCTCGGAATTTCCCTGCTGCCGATACTCCTGCGCCACCGAACCAACAAAATGCCGAAATGAATACAAGTGCCGGTAATCGAGCGTGAATTGCCAGTGATTTGGCGCCAGATAGCCGCCATCAGACTCGGGGCCGCCGACCTCTCCCACCGAGTGCGCGACAACGCAACCCTGCGCGTCCAACTGCCCTGCAGAAAAGCATAAGGTAGTCACTGCCGCAAAAAGCACTGCCAAAACTCTGACAGTGCCATGCTTTCCTGCTTCGTTCTGATTGTTTCGGGGATTCTTCGATGTACTGAACTGCATGGGTCGTGACCTCTCACAATTGGGGAATTTGCTTACAGGTCACGAACCGAGACTCTGCGCGGCGGAAAGGGGCCCGGCGCTCAGACGCATCCCACAAGTGTTTCTTGCCGGCCGTCGTCCCCTGCCGTGCCCTGCTGCTAACCCTAATAGCAGAAGCCAATACATGCATCCAACATTGGGATGACCTTTTATTGCTCCCTTCGGTGCAGGCAGACTAAACAACGGCGCATCCTTGTGTGCACAAACAAAAGTTGGGCCCCATCCGCCTTCGCATTCAAGCGAAAACAGATGCGGCCCAACTTTTTGAAACTGGTTGTTTGATCTAACCCGCTCGCCGGAAATCCCGAAAGGGATCAACGCCTGCTTTAATTCACCGTCAGCGCAAAAGTCGTCGAGTTCGAAACTGCGTTAACGCCGTTGTTGGATTGCGCCGTGACAGTGATGGTATAAGTTCCAGCCGGGGTCGCTGGGTTGGGAGGCGGGCCGTGGTGTTCGTACGCGTAGCGCGGATTGCATCCGGTGGTACCGAGCAACGTGACCAGCCCAATCAGGGCCACAAGCGAAAGCCGGCTGAGCCAGCGACGGCGGCCGCGCGATCCCCAGGCAAAACCGCCCAGTCCCAGAGCGCCCGGCAGCAGCAACGCCCAGGCGATAGAAGAGGAGTTCCGCTTCGCCGGCAAGGCCGAGGTAGTGGAGGCCGCCAGCGTCTGCACAATCATTGTGCTGGTGAGAGGTTCCGTTGTCGTCGAAAGTATCTCCGGGCTTTGCGGGGTGAAGCTACAGGAGGCTTCATCGGGAAGCCCCGCGCAGGAGATCGTGACCAGCATAGGTTGCGTCAACGTCGATGTGAACTCCAGCGACGGCGTAATGCTCACCGTGACCGTTCCTGCGTCGCCCGGTGTGAGGATAAGGGAGCTCGAAGTAGACGTGCCCCCCAAGAAGTTCGAGGTCGTAACCGTAAACTCGCACTGCGTCGCGACGCTCACCGCGACAGCCGGCGTTGAGGTCGATGTCGCATAGCCGGTAATGCCGCTAAAAACAGCGGTCAAGCTATGGCTACCTTCAGCCAGGGAGACCGTCGGGCTGGCCGCGCCTGCCGAGCTCAGAGCCATGCTGGCCAGCGAAACAGCCTTCCCATTAAACTCGTCGTTGATCGTTACCGTACCGCTAGTCACAGGCTGCCCATTTGCAGTCACGTTCACAGTGAGAGGCTGCGAGCATCCGCTTAGGGTTCCAGCAGACAGCGTCGTTATTGTGGCGACACCGACACCCGCCGCCAGTGCGGGCATCGCCAGCGCAATGCCCAGTCCTGCAACCAACTCAAGCCGCAGAATGCGGCGGTTCATGCCTCTCACGTATACCTTCCAAATCTCAAGAAAAATCGTCTGCCGCTGGTCTGCCGCAGCCCAAACACTATTGTATCTGGCGCAGGCGGACCAGAGCCATTGCCCGCCTGCTCTTTGGACGCGATTCAGACAGAATGGTCTTCCTTTGAGCGGCTGGGGATTCTACAATAAGGCACCATGATCGCTCATCTGCGCGGCAAGCTCATCTATAAACAGCCCGGCCAGGCCATCGTCGAGGCCGCCGGAGTGGGCTATGACGTTACCATTTCCGTCCCCACCTTCACCGCTCTGCCCTCCGTCGGCGCAGAGGCCGCGCTCCATATTCACACCCAGGTAAGCGACGATCAGATCGCCCTCTTCGGCTTCCTCGACTCGCAGGAAAAACGCCTCTTCGAGCGGCTGATTACGGTCGGCGGCGTAGGACCCAAGCTAGCTATCAAGATGCTCAGTGGGCTTTCGCCAGAGCGGACGGTACAGGCGATTCGCGGCCAGGACCACGCGCAACTCACGCTCATTCCCGGCGTCGGCAAAAAGCTGGCCGAGCGGTTGGTCGTCGAACTCAAAGACAAGCTCGATGACTTTGCTGTTGCGCCCATGCAAACCTCCGTGCGCGGAGCAGCGGTGGACGATGTGCTCTCCGCGCTCGTCAATCTCGGCTACCAGCGCCCTGCCGCCGAAAAGGCCATCCAGCAAGCCGTAGCCAAAGAAGCCGCGTTGGCCGCCGACTTCGACGGTCTCTTCCGCGGCGCGTTGAAGGTCATCCGATAGCCACCTGCGATGGGGCCAGCGGGCTTCATCCGGTTCGCATCAATGAGCTGACCGTGCCCAAGACGCCGATTCGCGTGGTGCTAAGCGAACTCTTCGCAGAGTTGGATCGGGCGTAGCGGGCCGGGAAACGGATGCCGATTGCGATGGGACAAGCGGAAGCTCCCGCATGGCCACCCATCCAGTCAGAGCTTCCAAGGGCCTTCGCGCCACGTCAGCCGTTGCATCGGGTCGCAGCCCGTTTGGAAACCATGCAGCGTCGGATTGGCGCACCCATAGGTAGCTATCCAACTCGGTGATTGTCTTGGCGATGATTCACTCGTCCAGCGATAACTGTTAAGGCATAGCCCTTCCCTTCGTGCATTTGTTTCCTTCTGTCAGGCGACGCAGATTACGGCTTGGTCGCAAAAAAATCCTGGTCACCCCCGGAACGAGCGGCCCACGCGACACGTATTCGAGTAGGTGATGAATCGGGTGGCTCGGATTTCGCTAAGGGTTTTGTTGCGTTGGGGAATGGTTCTCCTGGCGATCGCGATAGGGCGCATGGCCGCACTCGCGGGGCCTCCACAACCCGCGGTCGCCATAGACACACTGATGACAACCTTGCAGGAAAGAGGTCAGTTCAACGGCGCCATCCTTGTCGCGGAGCAAGGAGACATTTTGTACCGAAAGGGATTTGGCAAGGCGGACATCACGTCGGGAACCGTTTTTGCGCCCGACACAGTCTCCGACATTGGGTCCGTTACAAAGCAGTTTACAGCCATGGCGATCATGATTCTCGCTGAACGCAGACGATTAAGCTATGACGACCTCATTTCCAAATACATCCCTGAGTTCTCCGGCGCATCGCACCTTGGCAGGATCACGGTAAGACAGTTGCTGACCCACACGTCGGGGATTCCTGACTACGGGGACCTGGGGATTGACGATTCCGGCCTGAACCAGAGTGCACTGATCGTGGCACTCTTGAAGAGGGACGCTGACGTTTCCAAGGCCGGAATCAAGTACCGGTACAGCAATGCGGGATATGCGTTGCTCGCCATCGTGATTCAGAGAGTTTCGGGCCAGCGATTTAGCGACTTCTTGGCTAGAGAAATCTTTTTGCCGTGCGAAATGAGGAATACTTTTGTTTACGACGATCATGCCGTGAAGCGCCCCGGAATGGCCGTTGGTTACGGCACGTTTGGGCAGGTCGATGATGGCGGCCCCACCTCTGTTCCGGGCGACGGCGGCATCTACTCGACGGTTGATGACCTGTTCAAGTGGGATCTGACTCTTTATACGGAGAAACTCGTGACGCAATCGACACTTGCCGAAGCGTTCAGACCAGCCAGTGTGGAAGTAGGCAAATCAATTTACGGCTTCGGATGGAATGTAGGCTCGGACGGCGCCAACAAGTATATCTGGCACACCGGGAGCCACGCCGGGTTTCGGGCATTCATAGAACGGCGGCTGAATCAGCGGTTAACCGTCATCATGCTTACCAACATGGGCAACAGCAAGCGCCAGGAGATAAATTCGGCAATTCAAAATATCCTTGCTGGCAGGCCCTATGTCCTGCCAAAGCAATCCGGCGCCCAGCAGTTATATCGGACGATCGGTGAGTCTGGGATTGAAAAGGCACTCCAGCAATACAAAGCCTTGAAGCGCAGTAATGACTATGATCTAGGTGAGCCGGAACTGAACTCACTCGGATATCAACTGCTCTATGGAGACAGGAATCTCAGCGGCGCAATTGCCATTTTCAAGCTGAACTCACTTGAGCATCCCCTATCCTCCAATACTTTCGACAGCCTTGGCGAGGCCTATCAGGTGAATGGCGAAAGACGCCATGCCATTGTTAGTTACGAAATCGCCGTAACACTCGATCCTTTCAACGGACATGCGAAGGAAATGTTAAAGAAGCTACAGTTTGATTATCGGCTTGGATGGTTCACTTGCGTCCTCGCGGTTGTCGGAGCCGCGGTCCTGCTTGGGAGCGTTGTTTTGCGTAAGCGCAGGATGGGTACTCCAAGCCGAAGCGGCAGGCCTAGCTTTATACGACGGGATAGCTAGATTGCGAGAACAGCTCAAATCACTCATCCAGCCGAGTTTCCGTGGTCTTTATCGGATTAGTACTCGAAAACGCCGAGGGGTCTTAGAATCAATTTGGAATAATGCAATTCGCCAAGACACGCATTGACTACTTACTGCTGACGACGATGAAAATCATATAACTTCGCTTCAGCAAGCAGTTGGGAATCTGGCAGCCGGCTCTCTGCAATTCGAACCTCGCAAGGAATTGAAGCTGCGATAGACTGGCATACATATGCCTCGCGCTGCCAAATCTGTCGCATCTGCACCCGCCGCCCACCTTCGCCCCGAGGGCCTAGCCTTTCTCCGCAATCTAGCCCGCCACAACGACCGCGAATGGTTCGCGCCGCGCAAGGTTGTCTTCGAGGCCGAACTGAAAGAGCCGATGCTGGCCATTATCCGCAAGGTCACCGATGCGATGGCCACTTTTGCGCCAGCCTTTGTTCGGCCCGCGGAGAAGTGTCTCTTCCGCATCTATCGCGACACACGCTTCAGCGCCGACAAGAAGCCCTACAAGACCCACGTCGCCGCCTGGTGGTCACATCAGGGCCTGGAGAAGACATCCGGCGCGGGCTACTACTTCCATATCGACGCCAAGGAGGTAGTCGTCGCTGCCGGTGCCTACATGCCTGAGAAAGAGCAACTCGCCGCCATCCGCCATTGGCTCCTCGACCACCACACAGAGTTTCGCAAGCTCATGCAGCGGGCCGCGATCCGCAAGGCATTCACCGAATTTGAAGGCAATGCCCTCACCCGCCCGCCCAAAGGCTTTCCCAAGGAGCACCCAGCGCTCGACCTGATCCAATGCCGCCAGTGGGGGCTGGCGGCCACCCTGCCCGCCTCGACGGCTCTCGATCCCCATTTTGCCGCCACGCTCATTCGCCACTTCCGGCTGGCAGCGCCGCTGGTAGACGCTCTGAACACCCCCATCAACGCAGCCCTCGCGCCCCGCAAGAAAGTGCTCTTTGGTCTGGATTAGCCACCCAGATTGAGCCGGCGCCAGCCGAGTGGATGATAGGCCTCTCCGGCCGCTTGCCTCGCAGAAAACCCCATCAAAACCTACAATTTCAGACAAAAATAGCTAAATATCGGCGAAAAACCCACAAATACCGAAGAAAATTGTGGAAATCGCGGTTTTTGCCTTGACTTTACCCCCTCAAAAGCTGCATTGTAACGAACGACGGGGTCTCCGAGCCCGCATGAACACAGGGGTTTTGTGCAAGTGTTGCCAGGGTTGCACTCCCTCCATGCGGTATGCGCCTCGCGAAACCAAGCCCAGGCAACACCGGCGCGCCCAAGGGCCGCCCAAAAGGAGAGCAACATAATGGCAACTGGACTCACAAAGACTGCCCTGATTCGGCTTCTTGCCGAAAAACTGGAATTGACCAACAAACAAGTCGCAGCCTTTTTGGACCTGCAGGCGGAGACCGCCGTCAAGGAAACCAAGAAGAACGGCGTCTTTGTAATCCCCGGCATCGGCCGCCTCGTGAAGGCGGAGCGCAAGGCCCGCATCGGTCGCAACCCCCAAACCGGCGCGGCCATCAAGATCAAGGCCAAGACGGTCGTCAAGTTCCGCGTGGCCAAGGCCGCCAAGGACGTTATCGCACCAGTCAAGAAGTAGTTTTCCCGGACTGCGGACAACAAAAGGAGAGGGGCCTATGGGCTTCTCTCCTTTGTTTTTGTGCGCCAATTTGCGGCGGGAGTAGAATTGCTTCTTGTCATCAGCATCGCAGCAGCCCGGCAATGCGGCCGCTGAAGGATCGGAGATCGCGATGAAGAATGTTCTGTTGGCAGTCCTTCTTGCGGTGATGGCTCTGTTGCCGGGGCGTGCAGCCGTGGGCCAAGCTCCAGCCAGTAGCCCACAGGACCAACCAAGTCTGAATGACCAACTGTTGGACGCCACCCACAATGGCAACGCCGCGGCGGTGGAGCTGCTGCTGGCAAAAGGGGTCAGCATTGATGCCAGGGGCAAGGACGGCCTTACGGCGCTGATGGTGGCCGCCGCATTCGGCAAGCCGGACCTTGTGGAGTTGCTGCTCAAGAAGGGCGCCAGCGTCAACCTTCAGGACAACCGCGGCGACACGGCGCTGAACTATGCGGTCATGGCCTCTAACATCGGCGAAGCGAAGCTGCTACTTGATAAAGGCGCTAACCTCGAAATCCAGGAGGAGGGCGGACTGACGCCGCTAATGCTGTCGATCGTCTCCGGCTCGGCGGAGCTGGTGAAGCTGCTGCTGGACCATGGAGCCAACACCGAGGCCAGGGACAAGAACGGCTTTACGGCGCTGATGGGAGCCTCCGGCGGGGGCATGATGGATGCGATGAAGCTGCTGCTCGATAAGGGGGCCAGCATCAACGCCAAAAGCAGCGACGGCACCACCGCGCTCAAGTTGGCGGAGAGCAACGGCAAGAACGAAGCGGCATCGCTGCTGCGCGAGAAGGGTGCACAATGATCCGAATCAGCCACCTGCTATTTATCGCCTGGTGTATATCTGGAATGGCGCCCAATAAAATGGTAGATGGAACCTATTTTGTGAATGAAGTAGTGTAAGTTTTGCGTTGCGTAGCGCACCGGCTGGATCCTGGCCGTCTTCCAATCCCTGATAGAGGGTATCCATCAGGCGCGGCGTCGATTCGTCGCTCACTTCCCACAGTGCGCCGATCACGCTGTGGGCTCCGGCGCGTAGAAACGCCCAGGAGAGTCCCACCAATCCTTCGCCCGAGTAGGAGCGCGTTCCGCTGCCATTGCAGGCCGAGATGGTTACTAGCCGGGCGTCGATGGGATGCTCCATGATGTCGCGGGCATAGAGCTTGAATGCACCATCGGTTCCCGTTCCCGAAAGCGTGGAACCCGATAGTATGATGGCTGAATCCAGTGGGTCCATGCGGCTGGCTATTGCATGAGAAACAAAATGAATGTAGGAGTACTGGGCGGGATTGCTGCTGAGATATGCTGCCGGATTGGCTTGCTTTCCGGCAAAGGTGGTCAGGTGATCGGTGTCAAAGTGCTGCTGAATCCTGGTCATCTCGGCCCCGAAAAGGGGCAGGCTCGGGTAGTCCGCGCTGGGCGAGACCGGGTTACCCAGCAGAAGCAGCTTTCGATTGCCTCCCCGCACAGCCTTGGCCGTCGCAAGCAGTTCCAGCGATGGGGCTGAGAGTAGGGTTGCGTCCTCGATCCAGTAATGCGTCTCCGGAGCGGGACCGCGTATGACCTCCGGACCTGGGCCGGGAGCCAGCAGAGTTTCAAAGTTCAACTGGCTCAGCGCTCCGTCAGCCAGAATCATGACGGGCGCGTTGGGGCGGATGAGCTTCGCGGCCGGGGCCACCAGTAACCGATAGAGCGCCTGCCCATCCGGATTCTCTGTCTGCCGTGGATCCTCCATGTCGAGCAGAACTTTTTGGTAGCGCTGGACGCGCGAAATAATCTCTCTCTCGGCAGGTAGAGAAATTTGCGTAATTTTGAGCGGATTGATGACCCAAAGATAGGACTGCTTTTCGCCCAGCCAATAGAACAGGAGTGTTGCGCCAGTGTCCTTGGCAATCTGGCGTGGGTTGGTCACGGCTGGATGGAAGGAGGTTTTGCTCTCGATCATGCCCAACCCCTGCGCCAGTGTCCGGGCACGGCTCTGGTCAGCTACGGCCAGGGCTTCGTCGCTTCTGCCTTGCTGCACCAGCAGGTGGATGTAGTTGTCATAGATGCTGGTGGCATTGTGGCCGAATGGAAGCCGCGAGTCCGCGTTTTTGAGTTGCGCCCGGGCAGACTCGAATGCCGCGAGCGTGGCTTTATAGCTCCGCTCCGCAGCCTGGGTATTGTTTTGCCGCTCGAATAAGAGGCCTAACTCATTTCCGGCGCCCAGCCGCGTTGTAGTGGGATTTGACAGGTTGGTCTGGATGGCGCGAAATAGTCTCTCCGCCTGCTGATCCTGCTGGCGCGCGGCTGCCAGCATCGCCCGCGTCAGCATGATATGCGCGAGCAGGCGATTGCTGCCCGCGCTGACCATCGGCGTGACCTGATCGAGATATGCGCTTGCCTGGTCCAATACGCCCATGACAACCGAAACTCTGGCCAGGTCTTCCAGAGCGTTGATAATGTCTTCTTTGCTGTCGATCTGCCGAGCCAGATAAAGCGCTTGACGATAGGATTGGGCGGCACGGGGCCAATCACCGAATTCGTTATAGATATATCCGACGTTACTGGTCCATTTGAGTTCGTCGCGGATGTCTCCCAGCCGTTCTGCGCTCTTTTCCGCTTGAAGAAACTGCTCCAGCGCCCTTTCATCATCTCCCAACTGGAAGTAGGCCCATCCGAGATTGCCGCCAATAACCTGCACCCAGTAGTCCGAATTCAGCTCATCAGCAAATTTGTGAGCGGCTCGTAGCCAGTCCACGGCTTCGTCGAAGTGGTCGATCTGCATGGCGGCAAATCCGAGGTTATTGAGCGCACCTACCTCCGCCCATCGGTCTTGATGGGATTTGGCAAACAGAAGACTCTCGACAAAGTACTGACGCGCTTTGAATGGGTCGCCTTGTCTCACGGACAAGAGACCGCGCGTCCTGAGCAGGTATCCACAAGAGATATAGTCGCTGCTCTTGCACAAGCTCTCTGCCTGGGTGAGTCTTTGATCAGCCGAGGCCAGCTCTCGCTGGTGAGTCAGGGCGTCGGCTTCGATCGCCAGTTTGTGAATGGCTTCATCTGAATGGTTGGAATCGGGATGATAGCTAGCGAGAAGGCGCTGAGCATCGTCATACATCCCGCGCCGAACCATCGCCTCCGCCTGCAGCAGTCGAAACTTTGCTGCCAAGTCGGGATTCGCCAACCGAAATTGCCAGCTCCCCAGTTCGGCTTCGTGCTGACAGGCTGCCAGATTCCCTCGCTGAAAGATATTGGTCGCTTGGTCATAGATATCTTGAGCGCTGTCGGGACACGTATCCTTCAGAGGAAGCATTAACAATAAAGCAAGCGCCCACGCAAAAGGGAAAACCCAACGTCGCATATAACGCAATCTAGCTCTATATCTTCCCTGAATGCCCGCCGGAACCAGATTAAAAGTTAAAATCCGGCGAGCATTCGGGAGTTCCCTCTGCGAAACTATCCACCAGTTCCGTTGGAAGTGCCATCGCCAACCGGCACATTCCCCTCGGCCGCGCAGCCCAATTTGAGGTCGATCATGGTCAGGTTGAAGGTTGTCTTTTTGTGGACTTTCGTATCCCCGATCGGATCCTCGTGCCTGACGGTCAGCTTGGCCAGCGTAATGACGCCAAAACCAGGAATAGTGATCACGTTCCCGGAAACTGTTCCAGGGAAGAGCCCAGCTACCCGATTGACCAATGAACATTCAATTTTCTCCGGAGCGCCCAGAGTCGAAGATAACTGATTGTAATAACTCTTGACGGCCGTGGAAAGGTTCTTGTTCTGGAGGATGCGGTCGTACTGCCTGGAGACGCGGCTGACAACGCCCGGATTTGAGGCATATGGGAGGTCGTCGATGGGCCTTTGGCCAAAGATGTCGTAATCGAATTCCAACTGTACCGGGAAGCCGGCGATGCGCAAATTGTCGAAGCGCGTGCCTAGGAAGGAGATTGACGGCAGATAACCTTCGAGCGGGTGATCGGTAATGGTCTGGCCCACCACGCGGTCGGCTGTGACCACTTCCAGCACATTCAAGCCTTCGAGAACGGTTGTGGTCAGCGTGGTGTGGCCCTCGCCCGGCTTTTTGCTTTTGACGCCGGCGACGTGGGAGTAGGCGGCGCTGTAGGAGATGATCGACTCAAGGCGGTAACCGTCCGAGCGCTGGGTGAAGTATCCGCCGGCCGGATCGAGCTTGGAGTGCGTCTGGGGTTCGATCGGCTGGGAGACTGGAAGCTCCAGTTTTCCCGAGAGGACCATTGCTTCAGCATTGAATGTGTGCTTTCGTTCATTCACTTCGGACATAGCGATTCGACTCTCCTTGTTGAGATAGGGGGAGATATGCGACGTCGCTGGAAACGCGTCAATCGATCAAATGAAGATCGAAGAGATACTGGTCGATGACGGTATGTTCCCCATGCGGCCCGACGCCGGACACGGCTACAGTATAAGCGCCGCTACGCAGCATTGCGCCAGGAATTACCAAGGAAATTGGCTGGTCGCTGCTGGGGCCTTCGGCGGGGGCGGCAATGGAGCCGGTCCAGGCCAGTTTTCCTTGCGGGTCCATCAGATCCACAGAAAAGGAAGTGTAGGCGCCGGTGCTGGGCTGCTCAGGTAGCAGGATGGGAAGCGCGACCCCGTGGCGACGATCGGCGGTGATCGCCTGGTGAGCGCCCCGCGTGGCCCCGTGGAGGGTGGCCGAGGATAGAAGCCGCGGCTGGTTGACGGCTGCCCGAAGCGCGGGATAGGTGACCAGATTCTGGTAACCGATCACCAGCAGCAGGGTAGCAAAAACAGGCGCGGCAAAGGCCGGCTGAAGCCAGGATATCCACCAGTCCCGCTTGAGCTTGAGCTTGGGCTTGCGGGATGGGAATGGAATGGGAGACGGCAAGGCGCGGGTCAGTCTAGGCAACTGAACCTTGGCCTCTTCTACAAATGCAACACCGGCTCGAAGATCAAGAGCGCACTGAGGACAACCAAAGAAATGCTCTTCGAAAGCCTCGCGCGCCTCTGGCGCCAGCTCGTTCAGCAGATAACGCTCAGCTGCCATCTTATTTACAGCTTCACTATGATCCATGAATCAACCCTCAATACTGCCCAACCTCCAATAGTGGTCCCGGTTGGCAAATCGTTACAGATCACTCGCACATGGCGCCAAAGGGTACCTGATCTCCCATTCGCTTGACGAATTCGGTTTTGAACTCCTGCTTGGCCCGGTGCAACAGCACCCTCAGGTAGTCGCGATCCACGCCCAGCTCACGACAGACCTCGTCGCGGTCGCGCTCGTCTAGAAACACGGCTTTGAGCAGGGAACGATCACGCGGGGCCAGGTCGAGCAGGATCTCCCGGACCTTCTCCCTCATCTGGCGAGCAGCCACAATCTCCAAAGTATTCGCTCCTTTGGCAGGCGGCTCAGGCCGGCCTTCCACATCCAGCGATTCGCTGCCGCTGGCTGAACGATAATGCTCAAAAAGCACATGGTTACAAACCGTATTCACCAAAGCTCCGAGCCGCTCCGGCTGGCGCACGCCGCCCTCTTTGCGCAGAACCGAGAAGACCCGGGCGAAGGTCTCCTGGCAGACATCTTCGATGGCTTGTGGGGATTGGAGGCGGGAGCGGAGTTTGAGCTGGAGCAATTCCGAAAAATAGCCGACAAAGTGCTCCTGCGTCTGAGGTTCACACGCACGGAGATTCTCGACATAAACCGCATCAAATGATTGAAATTGCACCGCTGACCCCGCCCAAGCTGAGAGAAACAAAGTATAACATTGCTCACTTTGCTGGCGCACGCATTTTGTTCGCACTTGGCGGTGCATCGAACCGGCTACCGTGCGGCGGAGCCGTGTTGCGCGGCCGTGGGGGTTACTGGGATGGCGAGAATAACCGGCTGGACAGCAGCGATTGTGCGTCTCGCTCGTCCACCGAAATGACTGGCTGCGCGGGGGAAAACTTGTAGACACTCCCGGTGACCGGGCCTCGAACGCACACCTGTAATGGCCCGGAATATCGAAGATTCAACGCCCCATTCTGCGTGGTCCAATGGGTTTCAACATGCCTGTCTGTTGGCCATAACATCTGATCCTTCTCCTTCAAGACTGAAGATGCCCCGGCAGAAGTGGTACCAAACGGCGGCCGCGCCCTCGATACGGGCCTTCTGGCAGCCGTTTCAGAGCAGAAACAGCCATAAAAACAAAGGCAATGACAAACACAACAGGGGAGCATTTCGCTTCATGTCAAACTTCGTTGGTCGCATTTCTGGATGGTCCAGCATCATTTCCTGCCCCCTGTTCTGGCTGAGCCTCTCAAAACCCGCCATTGATCCCTGTATCTCTTGTGCATGGCTTCTGCACTCTGCGCATTGCTTCATCAATGATTACGAGATCGCACATTTTGCTATTGCCAATGAGCACTTTGCGAATCACCTGGCAAAAATTGTTTTCGAGCATCTCGAAACTGCATTTTCTTCTGTGGCCACAGACGGGAACTCGCTTCTGAAAGCGAGCTTCCGTCTGTCTTGGGGAAGCCACTTGATCCCGCGGGCTTTTCGCTCACCGGGAGACATCCTGACATTGCATCGTTCAATCTGAATTTCGCGAAATGGTTGACGGTGTTTTGCTTCCGGCCACTTGCACCGGGGCCTTTGCGCGTCAGTGCACGGATAGCCGCATGGAGGAACCGCCGACAAACGCCAATCTGGCTGACCTTGAGGGCCCTGAGCACAGGAATCTGACAGTTCCTGGAGGCTGCCGGGCCGGGAGGAATAAAGATCAGCCCATTAAGCGGTTCGCCCCGTGCGGCTGCAGCCTTCGGATTGGCGGTCGAAGGAGATGAAATCCACGAGTATACCGCCCGCGTCTTCATTGCTTTTGCGATCCTAATGTAAAGCTGCAACTGGGGATGGGGAACAACCGGCAACAAGGCGATGTTACTCTGTGCCAGCTCATGAGAAAGCTTGGCCAGAGTAATGGAGACTTGTTCTGCCGGATTGGAAGAAAACGCTCTCATAGGGTCTGGGAAAAACACAAGTTGCTCTTGCTTGTGAAAACTCAGCGCGCTCTGCGCTCTGGCAAGGCACAAATGCACGCCCAACTCAGCACGGAAATCCCGCTGCTGATGCTGGTGTGATCGAGGCTTCAACCCGCGGATAGCTTTGGATCGAGTCTCCGCACAATGTATTGTGCGCCAAACCTCGGATTCGTTTCAGTACATCGTTAAAAATATTCTCGTTGCCAATCAGTATGGGGAGATTTATTCGATTCGGATCAAGCTGGATAAAAAATCAAGAGCTGGCAAGTAACTCAAGAGGTCTCTTTAATGCTAAGCGGCGCATCCCGGGTGGAATGCGCCGCTTCGTTTGTTGCAGAGTTACTTCACCGTTGACTTCTTTACTGGACCGCTGGCTTGGTCGCGGCCTTCTTGTGAGGCGCTGGAGCCTTCTTGTCGAGCAGTGTCAGGGAGTCGGCCGCATTGAATGGATACAGACGCACCGATTGTTCTCCCGTGGTGCTCAAGGTGACATCAACACGACGGTTCTGAGCCAGCACGATGACGGGCAGATCGTGGAGAATTTTATTCCGATCGGTCGCACTTAGTTCGGAATTCTGCTCGACTAACTCTTTCACCTGGTCGGCGGTCAGCTCTTGCTCTTTGCCAAGGCTGCGGGTTTCTATGCTGCCTTCGGGAACGCCTTGTTCAATCAGGAACTGTTTTGTGCGGGTGACACGGCGTTCAGTAAGTGCCTGGTTATACTCGGCAGATCCGCGAGCATCCGCATGTCCACTCAAAATCAAATGAGCGTCCGGCTTGAAAGTGAGGTAACTCTTGAAGTCGGTCGCGAGAGTGGTCAGAGTTCCTTCTTGACTGGCCACTAGGCCGCCATTGGGTTTCTCGGCGCGGGGCTGAGCGG
>JBEKWJ010000078.1:0-16188 GCA_049513195.1 Occallatibacter sp. | reverse complement strand
CTTGGGGAAGGTAATCTTCTGCAAGCACCGAAGAAGATGCATTTGCCCTGATCAGCAGGCTGGTGCCGGGTCCGGCGCACGCGGCGCTGTGAGAAAATCAAAGTTTGCAAACGCAATCCAACTTTCGCTTGCTTGTGGTTCGATTGGGAGCCATGGGCGATATTTTGCACGCTTTGCCAGCGGTAACGGCGCTGCGGCTGGCTCATCCGGAGTGGGTTATTGACTGGGTGGTCGAGCCGCGTTGGCGGGCGCTGTTGGCGGCTGAGGGAAGCACCGTGCCGCGAGCTGGCCCAAACTCGGCGCAACCCTTAATTGACCATCTGCATTTTGCCCCCACAAAAGCCTGGAGAAAAGCTCCATTCGGCCGCCAGACCTTCAATGAATTCATGGCCTTGCGGGCAACTCTCAGGGCCGGCGAATACGATGCGGTGATTGACCTGCAAGGGGCGATCCGGTCGGCGCTGGTGGCGCGGCTGGCGGGTTGCAAGCGGCGGATCGGCGAAGGCGAACCACGAGAGCGGGCAGCGCGCTGGCTATTTTCCGAGCGCGTGGCCACGCATGGCGTACATGTGATTGAGCAGGATCTCGATCTGGTTTCGGCTATCGCCGGAGATGTATTGAAGCCCATCCTGCCCTGGCTGCCTGTCGACCCGGTAGCCGAAGCATGGGCCGACGGAATTCTGCCTCGGGCTGTCAGTCAGCCCGCCGTGCTGATCAATCCCGGTGCAGGGTGGGGCGCAAAGCGCTGGCCTGTCGAACGCTATGCCACAGTGGCTCAGGGCCTCATCGAGCGGGGCTGCCGGGTTTTGGTGAATGCCGGTCCTGGCGAAGAGACGCTGGCCGATATGATCGTCGGGAAAACGGATGGCGCGGCCACTCCGGTGGTTTGCTCGCTGGCCCAACTCATCGCTCTCACCCGCCGCACTGCTCTAGCCGTGGCTGGCGACACCGGCCCACTCCATTTGGCTTGCGCTCTTGGCCGCCCAGTGGTGGGCGTCTATGGACCCACCGACCCGAGCCGCAACGGACCCTTCGGCACGCACTTCAAAGTGCTGCGCAGCCCCCAGAGCCGCCGCGACCACACCCGCTATGAGGCGCCAGAAGCGGGCCTGCTCACCATCCAGCCCGACGAAGTGCTGCACGCCGCCGATGCATTGCTTTATCCTGAGACGACCCCCGAAAGCACTCTATGACCCAGCCCATGCCAACCCGCCCCAACCTGCAGCCGCCCGACTGGATCGCCCGTTGGCAGCGTGTCGCCCGTCGCATCCGCGTGCCGCTGGGATTTCTCGCGGGGGCGTTGTACCTCTTTGAGTTAGTCCGGCACGCGCCACATCCGGCTGCCATAGCCTGGAGCCTGGCGCTGGTGCTGCCCGGTCTGGGCCTGCGCGCCTATGCCGCCGGCACGGTGAAAAAGAATCGCGAACTGACGGTGACAGGCCCCTATGCCTACACCCGCAATCCGCTCTATCTGGGCTCCATGCTGATTGCCGCAGGCTTTGCCGTGGCGCTCCAGAGCTGGCTTGTCGCGCTTGTGCTTACCCTTGGATTTGCCGTGATTTACGTGCCGGTGATCGCCTCGGAAGAACGCTTTTTGCGCGCCAACTTTTCTGGGTTTGACGACTATTGCCAGCGAGTACCGCGGTTGATTCCCAGGCTGACCCCGGCGAGCCACCCCAACGACGAGGACCTGTCGTCGGGGACCCCGGCGAGCCACCCCAACGACGAGGACCTGTCGTCGGGGACCCCGGCGAGCCACCCCAACGACGCTGGGGGAAGCTTCTCGCTGTCGCTCTATGTGCAGCACCGCGAGTACAATGCAGGGATGGGGGCCGCATTGCTTTATCTGAGCTTGCTCCTTCTGCGGCCGCTGCTCGCCGCTTTTGTGAATCTGCGGCAATGAGCGGTTTTAGCGCCCAGTAGTCAATTCAGCAAGGAGCCATGCCCGCCGGTGAAGACGCGCACAATCGTAAACGCTATTTTTGGCGCGCTCGCTCTGGCCACTTTGGCTCACGGCCAGCAGACGCCCGCCCCCCTGGCGCCACCGCGCGCCGGCTTCAGCTTTCCGCAAAAGCAAACGCTCACCTATTCGGTGGACTGGCGAGTTTTTCCCGCCGGCACGGCCGTGCTGCGCTTTGAGGCTGACGGAAACCGCGAGAACCTGACCGCCAGCGCCGACACCAGCGGAGCCATCAACCTGCTCTTCCACGTAGCCGACCGCTTTCAATCGAGCTTTGACCGCGACAAAGGCTGCACCGACGACTTCAACAAGCAGACCGTCGAGGGCCGACGGCAGGTCACTTCGACGCTTCACGTCGACTACGCGCAGAATCACTCCGTGCTGAACGAAAAGAACCTGGTCACGGGGCAGACCAAGCATATTGAGTCGCCCGTATCAGGCTGCATGACTGACCTGCTCACTGGCGTTTTTTATGCCTCGTCACAGCCGATCGCCCTGGGGCACAACTTCGTGATTCCGGTGGTGGATGCGATGCACATTGTACCGGTGACGATGAAGGTGGAAGGTCGCGAGGAGATCAAGACTCCGCTCGGCGCATTCAAAACCCTGCGCGTGCAGCCCACCGCCGACGCTGGGGTGGTGAAGAATCGCGGCAACATCTGGATATGGTACACCGACGACGAGCGCCACCTGCCCGTGCAGATGCGCGCACGGCTCTTCTGGGGCACCATTACCTTCCGCCTGATTGGCAACGAGAACAAATAAGGGTAGGAGAACTGAGATCATTCTCACCGGTTTGTCTCTCAATATTGGGGACAGTTTTCGCAGGCTATTGCACGCTGGAGAAGGGTAAATCGTGTAAGTTATTGATTTTAAATTGGGGCGGCGGGCGGGGATCGAACCCGCGACATCCTGAGCCACAGTCAGGCGTTCTGCCACTGAACTACTGCCGCCATCTAACCTTTTGATTGTAACATCGAAGCAGGTTGAGAGTTTCGGTGTTTTTGCTGATGTTCTCCAGTGGTTATGGCTTCGGTCGTACCATCGCATGTTGAGTGGTTGTGGCGCGGTCCCCTGCGCACGTCTTCGCAAGCCATTGGTAACGGGCAAGTCGAAGGCATGGCCCAGCCTGATTCGTCAGAGTTCCGCATCACCTTGAACTCTGCTACACTGGTTCAAGCGTAATCAAGGGGCTAAACGCGCCAGGCCGCGCCCGCAGATACGCTCCTGCAACCCAAGTTCGGGGAGTGGCTCAGCCTGGTAGAGCACCTGGTTCGGGACCAGGGGGTCGGAGGTTCAAATCCTCTCTCCCCGACCAAATACAACTTTCCAAGCAGAAAGTTCTGCAACTGGCAGAAAACGCTGTCGTTACCCGGGTTCAAAACTCCTTTTTCCTTGTCATATTTCAAACCGTCCGGAAACAGAGTTTTTTGAACCCTTTGCTTCTGGTCGATATCAGCCACCAGCCAGGCATTGGCGAGATTGACCGAGATTGAGCGCGAGAATTCCAGCAATTCTGTGAACGTTGCCTTGGTCTCTTCCGTTGCAGAGATCTGCGCCTGAACGTTCGCAATCTGACCTTCCAGTTTTTCTTTCAAACTCTCAAAATACGGCATCACTGTCCGATCATTCTTGACGTACTTCATCATAAGCGCGTCGAGGTCTTCCTGTAAGCCGCGCAGCTCCCTACGAAGACGGCCACTGATCTCCTCGCTATCACCAGCCTTCCCAGCCCATTCCGCGCGGAGGATGTTCTGGAATTCAGCTGACAGTGCCACTCCTGACGGCAGCTGGCGCAGCAAATCCACGAACTGGCCGTCAGCGATGTACGTACGAACGCCAACGTTAACCATCTCGCAGTTCTTGTTGAAGCAGCGATAGTAGCTGTAGTAGGTGCCCCACCTGTTCTTGCTATCGCCTCCGGTTAATGGATGGCCGCAAACATGGCAGCGAAGAAATCCACGCAGTGGAACGTTCAACTGATTTTTGGCTTCAGGTGCAGTGGTGGACTTCTTGCCATCCAGGATCAGCTGCACATCACGAAACGTCTCATCGGAGACGGTCCTCTGATGCTTGCCTGGCAGATCACCATATCGCGCGGTTGGGATCATTGCAATATAGGCAGGATTTGATAGTATCCGCAGAAACTGGTCCAGCGTGTACTCCTTCCCTGTCCTACTCCGCATTCCCCTCCTGATCATCTCCCGATGCAGTTCAGCCGGCTTGTAGGCCCCGCTCCTCAAGAGAAGGAACGAATCACGAATCAGTGAAAGGGCCGGTTCGATTGGAGCTAGATTCGAATCCTCTTTCGTCTTCGGTCGGATATTCTCGAAACCTGCCGGTGCTAGAGAAGGCCAACGCCCGCTCAACACGGCATTCTTCATCCTGCCCCGCTGCTTTTCGGAATGCTCGTCGGATTGATTCTCGGCTTTGATGATTTCCTGGGCCCGTTGATTACGGCCCTCTGCGGTGCGGCAGTCAATATTCGGGTTGCAAGCGGAGACAGAATAAACTGCCAGACTGTCAAGCAATTCGAAAAACGGGAACGAAAGGCTCGCCTTGCGGTAGATGCGGGAATAGTCAAAAAAGGCGACGTTAACGTTCTTGTTCTTCCTGATGTACTCCTTCATCTCCTTGAATTGCGGCCTCGATACGGGCTTCCAGCCGGATGTGCCTTCATCCTTATAGATATTAATGATGGTCCAGCCACGCCTCTCACAATATTCCCGGCAAGCGCGTTCCTGCGATTCCGGCCCATATCCATCGCGCGCCTGATCTTCGGTGCTCACCCTTATATAAATCACAACGAATTTCGTCGTTCTGTAAACGATCTCGTTACTGCTCAGAATGATCCTGCGACGACGCTTCATAATCACAACCTCCTATTCTGCTGCTGCTTTTTCTTTGCCCTTGCGAGATTCCAGAAACAAATCGATCAAGAGTACTGCAAACTGCCGGCGGCGCATTTCCGTTTCCTCCTCATCTTCGATGGTTGGAATTGCGGCACTTAGGTTCAAGCTTTGGAAATTGCCATCCGCATCGTGATAGCCGATTTCAGGTTGAAGCGAACCGACCCGACTGTTGAGACCGGGGAGATTGAAGGATGCGGTATGAGGAAGCTCTGTAGCCGATAGCGCGCGGACCGGCACGCTTGATGCTTGATCAAGCCAACCTGACTTCGTGGCGTAAAACCCACCACTTTCAGGCACGTCCCGACGATTCTCTGGTCTTGGCAGAGTGCTCATATCGGCGGAACTGAACACATAATATCAGGCGAAGAAGTGGCGAACAAGAAGATGCTGAGGGATGGACGTTACTATTGCGTACTCGCGGCAACTTTGGGTTTGAAGGCTGCTCAGATGTCTCTACATCATCTCTGCTGTTTTGGCAGCGGCCAGCATATTCAAGGCGATTTTACCGACCCAATCAGCCTGTTTTCCTTTCATCAATAACCATCTAACCAACACAAATTGAGAATTTTAGGAGAAACCTGTGAGCAAAAACATTGACCATCTTCACCTTGCACAACTGAGAGACTATTACGCTCAGAATTACTGCCTGCCATCCCTCACTACCCTTGGCGAAATGTTGAATTTGACCTCCTCTGCTTCTGCGTTCTTCATCGCAAAGCGACTCAAAAAGCTGGGCTTCGTCAAATCTGGCCCTGATAGGCGCCTGGTGCCAGGAGTCCACTTCTTCGAGTCCACACTGGTTGATACGGTGCCGGCGGGCACGCCGCAGCCGCTGAGCGGAGTAGAGCCCATCCTCGTGGACATTTCGCAGCGCTTAATTCGGAAGCCGTCTGCGGCCGTACTGCTTAAGGTCAAGGGCGATTCGATGATCGATGCCGGCTTGATCTCTGGAGACTACGTCGTAGTTCAGAAGGACCAGGAAGCGAATCCCGGCGACATCGTCGTGGGGATCGTGGACGGGGATTACACAGTCAAATACCTCGACATCGACGACAACGGAACGTACCTGAAGGCCGCCAACAAGGACTTCCCAGACATTCGGCCGAAGGAATCGCTGAAAATCTACGGGGTCGTCACGGGCTCATTCCGGGAATACCCGGCACCATAAACAAGGTGCCGGGTAAAACGGAACGGTGGAATAATCACAATGTTCACCGCAACGCCGCTACAGAGGGCTTCACCACCAGCCCGCCAAGATTGACGGTGCAATGAGCAAGCTTCATTTCCATCTTCATCAAACCCTCCGCTTGATAAGTTGTTCAAATCCCTCAATGCCGTGGGAAGCGGTCCGCTCCTATAGACCATCCGATTCCAATCCAACGCCCCGCGGCCCTCCGTGCCGATCTTGGTCAAATCCAGTACCGACAAGCGTAACGAGTGTTTGTTCTATTTGAAAGATTACTTAAGTTCATCTTTTCTATAACTTTATTTGTTAATCATCGAGTGAATATTCTGTATCATGCTTGCATGACCTCCAGGGATACTCAGTATCTGGCCAAGCTCCGCGATTACTACGCGACGCACCATGTACTGCCCTCTTTCGCCACGGTTGCCAAGCTGATCGGCCTGCACTCCACCTCCGCGGTTGCGGCGATGGTCGCCCGAATGAAGCGGGACGGATTTCTCAGTTCATCACCTGATCGGCGTCTCCAGCCAGGGGCGCGATTCTTCGAAAGCGTTTTGGCTCACAGCGTTCAGGCCGGGATGCCTCAACCAGCGAACGAAGGGCTCGTCGTCGGATATGACATCGCGAAGCACCTGGTGAAGGTGCCGTCCAGGACAGTGCTTTTGAAGATCAGGGGCGAATCGATGATCGATGCCGGCCTGATGCCCGGCGACTATGTGGTGGTGCAGAAGGGCACTGAAGCAAAGCTGGGCGACATCGTGGTGGCGATGGTACGCTTTGGGCATTACCTTGCTCGAGCTGCTTGAGAACCGCAACCCATTTCATGGTATGCAGAGGGACAAGATGCTCACCTCAAAGGTGCGGCATGATTTCATTCCTGCAAGTTTGGCGGTATGGATACAAGATCTTGTCTCGAAAGCGACCCACCCGACACCCGAACTTCGTTTCCAGTCGATGCAGGAGTTTCTGGAAGCGATTGAATCAAAGCACGTCAGCTACATCTTTGAAAGGAGCAGAATTCAGGCACACGCCCTAGCCACAAAGGCCGAGAAGTTTCTTGCGCAAAAACGAGTAGCAACATCCGCCAAGTGCATCACTCAAGCGCTGCATATCTGTCCCGATTGCGTTTCGGCACTTATCGCTGGAGGCCGGCATAATCTATTCATTCATCACATACCAGAAGCAAAAGAACAGTTTGACAAGGCTCTACTTCTAAACCCGAGAGCCAATATCCAGAAAGAACTGGGCTGGCTTTGCCTCGAATCCGAGAACTACCCGCAAGCAATTTCGTTGCTCACCGATCATTTACAACGGAATGCGGCAGACTACGAGGCTTTCAATCTCCTATTGGAGTGCTTCTACAGAACCGAGCGATACGAGATCGGCTTTCAAGTCGCCAAACTCATGGTTGATACCGGCACTCCGAGTTCTTGCTTCCTTAACAATTATCTCCTCTTCGCCGCCCTTCAAAGCGCGGCGGACCAAGAAGCTATTCTAAAGGTGATCGAGAACGGTAAGACTGGGACTCCATTCTTGGGATACAACATCAATGCCCTGAGAATTGTTCCACCAGAAAAACTGAAATCGGTCCTACTTTTTGAGAACTATCGATTTGGCCTTCCATCGAAACGACAAAACGTAGTGACAATTGAGAATAACGGCAAGAGACGTGAATTCGCGGAGCAGTTAATTAGCGTTGGGCGTTCGACAGAAAACTCACTCTGCTTTGGAGACACCAATGTGAGCCGCTGGCATTGCGTGATCGTAAATGTTTACGACGATGTGTGGATATATGACCTCGACAGCACGCTTGGAATGACCGTCGACGGCATTCGAGTTGATCGGAAAGCCTACCTGGATGGGGTCTGCACCGTGAAGATTGGCTCCACTACGATTAGAGTTTGCCCAAAAGCCGGCTTACTACTATGAGGCCTCATATTTCCACGAGTTCAAAGCACAAAAAACTCGTAACGAGGAGTCGTCGATTCGACGATGCTTTGTCGATCGCCGGCGAACAGGGGTTGCTGAGTGGCGACCGGATGCTCACCGTGCGCGGCCGCATCCCCTCGCGTCTCGTCGAGCAGGCGAAAAAGAAGACCGGTATCCAATCCGACTCACAAGCTGATCGAGGCGGCGCTGGCGAACATCGTGATCACGGACGAGTATGCTGACTGGCTGCTTGCCCAGCGTGGCACTGTCAGCAAGGATTTCGATCTTGAATTCTAGCTTGACCTGGGCGATCTTGCCCGAGCATGAACTCCTGACCTCCCCACCACTCGACTCCCTGTCTGGTTCTGACGCCGCAGGCCACGCGGCGCGTCGAGTCCGGCGCCCGTCAAGAGCCTTGCTTTTACGACATGGTCATAATATTATGGTCATATTGACAGGAGCATCACATGCAAAGAATTCCAGCCGCCCAATTCAAAACACAGTGCCTTGCGCTGATGGACCAGGTTGCTGAAAGCGGCCGACCAGTCATGGTCACAAAACACGGAAAGCCCGTTGTTCAAATCAGCCCAGTTGAAACCGGTGAAGACGAAATCTTCGGCTTCCTGGTCGGTAAGGGCCGGATTGTCGGAGACATCGAGAACTCTATCCCAGTCTCAGATTGGAACCTGCCTGAATGATTCTTCTCGACACTCACATCGTTATCTGGCTCGCTTTTGAGCCGAACAAACTTTCGAGACGAGCGAAAGAAGCCATTCGATCTGCTCGCATTCAGGGGGGGCTCGCGATTTCAGGAATAACCCTTCTTGAGTTGGCTTGGCTTGCCGAAAATGGGCGAGTGGAAACCAATCTCAGCGTCGAATCCTTTGTTCGCCAGTGCGCCGCCAAAATGACGGTGCTTCCCATTACGCCAGAGATTGCAGTCTGTGCGGTCGGCTTCTCCCATCCCTACCCGAAAGATCCCCAGGACCGGTTGATAGGAGCTACAGCATTGATCGAAGGGCTCCAACTTGTCACCCACGATACGCTGATTAGGAAGTCTCAGATGATTTCGGTCATCTGGTAGTCAACCAATTCGGAAAAATCATCGATGTCAAACCGCCGAGGAGAAATCATGCATTTAGCCAATGAACTCGGTATATGGCGGAACATCCGAACATCCTTACAAACTTCGGCGGAAATGCGTTTGAAGTTCACGCCCGCCGCGGCCGATCTTTGGGCCACCCTTAAAGCCTAGTGCAACCGTCGCGGCCGCTTTGTTTACAAAGAAGAAGAGAATGAGGAAGACGAATAAAGCAGTTCAAACTCGAGCTTGATTTGCCCGCTATCCAGGACAGCATCGAAATCAGCTTTGTCCTTGTTTCACATCTCGGAATGCCCGGTAGGCAGATCGAGCAAGTTTCCGTGCCACACGATGCTTATCCCTCATCAGGCTCGTTCATAAGGGACCACGACAAAATCATTGGGCATTGGGAAGTGGCAGAAGCGGGTGGCTAAGGCTCGCCAGGGCCTTCTTACTGGAACTTCTTTCTCTTCGTGTTGTTGGTAAAGCCCACGGCAACAACCGGCGGGAGTGGAGGCCAGTCCTTCTCTTCCAGCCTAGCCTCGCGCTGCCAATAAAGTGCTCCCGGAATCGGAATATAAAGCTGCCGGCAGTGAAAAGCGATAAGATCCCTCGACACTCCGTACTCCTTGGCCAGTTCCTGCAGCGGCTTCTGCCAAGCCTTCCGGTAAAGTTCCTCCCGATCGTACCGCGAAAACAGCAGTGCTGAAACAGTCAAGGGCTTATCTGAGATCTCGCTCTTAATGACGCCACCACCGCCAACTCGCACCTCCGGCAACAGTGGACGCGGAACGGCCGCGCGAGCCTCTGACCTCATTTTCCAGAATCCATGCGGCGGTAACGGGATATACAGTTCCCTACAGACCCTGCCGAGCGTCTTGTGATAAATCCCGATCTCCGCGGCCACCGTGCGCAGGTTGGCCCTCCAGACGCTCTCAAAGAGAGCCTGGCGGTCATACTGAGCCAGCAACGCAGCTGATACACACCGGGCGCCTGCTGCGCCCGTCGAATTGCTCAAATCTCGGTCCTCTCTTGCCACAAGCGGCGGAAGATTAATTCCAGTGCCTGATTGATCGGCATGATTGTCTGTTTCCTGCAATAATGAACGAGACAACGCATCCTGGGGTCCGGCGCCAACCGGCGGGAATTCAGTACTTTCGTTTGGGCGCACGGAAACGCGGTTTTCAGCGTGTCCTTCTAGGTTGTTGACAGGGTCGAGGATAGCGCTATAGAGCGGCATTAATTGCCGAACAAGATCCCTCAGCAGGTTCAAACTAGAACTGTTCAGGTCGACCAAAGATACTTTTTCGAGTAGAACGTTCTGCAACTGACAGAAGCGCTGTCGTTGCCTGGGTTCAAAATTCCGTTTTCCTTGTCATATTTCAAACCGCCTGGAAGCAGAGTTTTTTGAACCCTTTGCTTCTGGTCGATATCGGCGGCCTCCCAGTCGTTGGCGATATTGGCCGAGATTAAGCGCGAGAATTCCGGCAATTCAATGAATGTTGCCTTGCCTCTTCAGTCTCGGAGATCTGCACCTGAAGCTTTGCGAGCTTGAGCTACAGTAGGTGCCCCAGCTGTTCCTGCTATCGCCGCCGGTTAGTGGATGGCCGCATTCATGGCAGTGAAGGGAGCCACACGGTGGAACGGTCGCCTGATTCTCAGGCTCGGGTGCCGAATTGCGCTTCTTGCCGTCCAGAGTAAGCTATGCATCACGAAACGTCTCATTGCTGACGGCCTTCCATCAAGGTCATGGAGATCACCATATCTCGCGATAGGCACCATTGCGATTTAGGCGATATTTCTCAGCATCCCCAGAAACTGATCCTAGCGTGTACTCCTTCCCGGTTGACCGAAAGTGCTCCCCTCAGTCTTGAAATTGCCTATGAGTTCAAAACCCTTCTCTCACCTTGTCCGGATGGAATTTTGGCGAACTGCGGTGAGCCGCTCGCCGATACAGACTGAGAGCCCGTAAGACAGTTGCAGTGGTGAATATGCGCCGGTCATCGGGGACCAGCGGACTGAGCTGGCCAAGTCGATCACGGGACGATCTTGCATCGGGATTCGTGAGGCGAAGGATAGGCACCGCGGGCCAGCCGCCATCGGTGCATTGCATTGCAACTAGCCTCTGCACACGCTTCTTCATACGCGAGGCATCTACGCCAGATAGCAATGCCGCTTCCAGGGCCAGTGCTTGTTCGAAGACACCGGCGTTCGGGAGTAGACGCGGCTGAACAGAATACTTCGGAGCTTCATGGAAGTTGTTGTGTAGGTTCTGGACCTCGCGAATCAGGTAGAAGCGCGAAGGCCACCAATAGGATTTCCATGGGCATTTCGCGAGAAGAAATTGCCGCAGGCGATGGTAGCCCTTGCGCAAAATAATGTGTTCGGACGGAAGGACGGAGGCTAGAGCCAGCAGTGCGACCGCCGTGACATCGGGGTGCGCGCTTCCCCATCCATTCTTATAGTGAAATGTTGCAAAAGCTCCGTCTTCGAGCTGAAAACCGGCGAGTACTGCGTAGTCGTGCAGATCGATATTTTGATGGGCGCTTCGGAGGAAGAGGAGGACCCGGGCAGTCGAGTCGGCATCGTGATCGCAAGCGCTGTTATAAGACCATCCGCCGCTCCTTTTTCGTGCATGAACGAGGAAGCGGGCAGCAGAGGCAACGGCGGCGGGGACGGCTTCGGGATAGCGACTGACATGCGTGAGCAGGGCCGCGCCGGCATAAGCCGTTACCCACGCATCGGAGCGTCCGGGCGCAATCAAAAAATCTCTCCAGGCTCCATCCGGCTCCTGTTGATCGAGAAGAAAACGAACGCCGGAGGCCTCGACACGAGCAAGTTCTGGAGGACTCGCGGCTGGTCTATTCAGCTCAATCTCAGCTTGCACAAACCCCTTCTCCTTTTGAGTTCTTGCAGGCTTGATTGATTCTTGCGAGAGCGATACCGCTTAGACCGATACGAACTTCAATTTCTCGCGAAGGATGTCGGTTGCTCAGAAATCACGACTCGTCTTTTGCCCAAACTGTCGCGTCAGAAAGGATGGGGAAGTTCGCGGTCGTCGACCTGCCTTTTTGCGCCCTGCCATTGTTTCTGGCGGTTCTCGTGCCAAGAGAGTTGAAACTTGGTTTGACGGTCGTCCTCGAGGAATAGCCTTCCATCCCGTTTCCGGTCCTGGGGAACGCAGAACGTGAACTCTAGCCCTTTCGCGTTCAACTTCACCCATCTATAGATAGCTACTGTAACTGAGTTCATTTGGTCCGAGATCCAGTACTCGGATTTTCGGCACACGAATGAGCGATCTGCGACGAAATGCCGCAGTTGGTTCAAAAGTAGTTCGAATGGCGGGCGCATATTTGGAAGGCTTAACAATCAATAACTTGAATAAGATTTGGTAGCGCTACCGGCTACCGAA
Organism: Occallatibacter sp.; assembly: GCA_049513195.1. Classification (GTDB taxonomy): domain Bacteria; phylum Acidobacteriota; class Terriglobia; order Terriglobales; family Acidobacteriaceae; genus Telmatobacter. The sequence continues at coordinate 3,708 of JBEKWJ010000078.1, read as the reverse complement.
AGATAGTTTATGTTGTGTATTATCAGTGGATATACTCTTTGGAGATTGAAAGTTGCCCATAAAGTTGCCCTGATTCCTCGCACCATGACCGCGATTTCGAGCGTTGAAGGTTAAAGTTCAAAGCGAATGGCCAGAGACGCTACCGAAGAGTCGTTCAAATCCATTGTTTATTGGGGTCTTTAGAATGGTTTAGAGAAAAGTTGCCCCACAAGTTGCCCCATTACACCAGACATTGAACGCTAGACCTTGGAACCGAAGATTTCAGGAAAGATTGCCACCCTGAAGCGAGTGTAATGCTCTCTCAACGCCTTGACTTGATGGGGCGAATCACCACTTTTCGCTTTTCATTCGTTTTCACTACTTTACAATCTCCGACATCTATCCTCGGTGATCACTTCAAAACCGGCCATCAGGACCGGCCGCGTCCTTCACACAATAGCTTATCGTCTTCTTGTGTACATCCAGCCCAATGAAGTACATATTCTTCGAGGAGCCTCCGAGGGAGTTCTCTGAATCAGCGTCGCCGCTGAGTTCAGCCTATTGCAACACCTCGCGCTCCTCCTCGACTTAGCATTCAAACATAAGTGGCCGCTCTTGGATGATCACCAAGGATCTATGGGCCGCCGACCAGGGTCCCCGAGCGGGAGATTAGACTTAGGGAAGCTGGCACTCCATTAGGAACCTGCAGTTGGTACCATGTAGCCATCTTACCTGCGAAATTGGCTAGTTTTCGTTGAATTCAGCATAACGTACAGCACGCCTGTTTTCTTTGAATGCAAGTTTGCGCGTAAAATTCTCGTCCGTTACGGCCTATTTCGTTTGGGGCAGCCAGTATTCTATCTAGAGTCTCCCGTAAGGGTTCCTTGAACTCCTCGCCTTTAGGCGACGGACCGTGCTTTTATCCGTTCGGCCGTTGCCGCTTTTTCGGTAAACGACTACTCTGGCAGGATTGGTATTGGTGGAAAGTCAGAACTGCATCGGTAAGCACTCTCTTAAAATCGGCTGCATTGCCGATCAATCCGGCTACCAGCCGTAACACGAAGCCACCGCCTTGCAGGCGGTGGTATTTCACAAAACATTCCTCAGATTCTGATGCGCGTCTTCTGTTTGTATTTCCTTCCGACCTTGAGTGAATCAAGGTAGTCTGCCCATTGCTGCATCATTTCCGTCCTTTGACGCAGAAACTTAGTTCTGTTGTATGCCCGCCCATTTGAATCAGCTACCCTGTGCCCCAGTTGAAGCTCGATTATTTCCTTCTGGACATGAAGCTGTTCGCTAAGAAGTGTCCTAGCCGTCGCCCGGAACCCATGTACAGACGATTCATCTCGTTTGATGCCTACCTTACGCATCGCTTGACTAAGTGTGTTGATCCCTATATAACTTGCTTTGCGTTTTTGACCGGGGAAGACATAGGTCCCACGGCCGGTAACGATTTGCAGTTCCATGAGAATCTTTCGCGCTTGCCGTGACAGGGGAACAATAAGGGATTCATCGTCCGGAAATGGCCTTCGTGGAAATTCTCTTTGTTTCGATTTGCGAAAAGTCCAAAGCGCTTTCTTTAGGTCGATGTCCACCCATTGTGCTTGACGCAATTCAATGGGCCGCACGAAGACGAACGGCGTAAGGCGCAAAGCGCGCTGCACGACGAATGTGGCCTTAAGGCCGTCGATTGCTCGCAGAATAGCAGCAACCGTTTCGAGTTCCGTTGCCGCTGCAAGGTGTTTCCCCTTAGGAATCTTCAATGCTTCCTTGAGATCACCGGAAAAATCTCGTACTTGACGCCCAGATGAAGCGCCATATCGAAGGACCTGGCCGCAAGTGTCCAGTATCCGGTGTGCGGTATCCACTGCCCCGCGCGCCTCGACCCGCCGTAACGCATCTAGTAATTCTGGTCCGGTTACATCGGCGATAGGCCGACTACCGATATGTGGAAAAATGTCTCGCTCAAGGCTTCTAGAGATTGATTCGTGATAATCCTTGCTCCAGACTAAAGAAAACTTATCAAGGCACTCTCGCGCAACGACCTCGAAACTGGCAGCAACACGAAGCTTCTCAGCTAACATCTTCATTTTGCGATCTATTTTCGGATCGATACCATTATCCAGCAACTCTCTAGCCGCATTCATCTTTGTTCGGGCAGACTTGAGGTCGACAACTGGATAAGCGCCGAGAGGGAGTTGTTTCTCGACACTAACAAATTTGTATTTTAAGTGCCACCTCTTCGTGCCAACGGAAGAAACCGCCAAATAAAGCCCATTTCCATCGCACAACTTATAGTTCTTTGCGCGTGACTTAGCGTTGCGTACTCTGGCATCAGTTAGTGGCACTGCGAGTCGTGGCATTGCGCGAATTTCTCCTTGGAGTAGTACTCCCTCAATGCTTCTCCTTAAAACAGTGGATGTCCACGGACAGGCGCGAACGAATCCGAACGAATGTAATAAGTTTTTTGAGTAAGCTCTTGGCATTTTTGAACGGAACTGGACCACTACAGACGTATTCGTGATAGATGTAATACTATACCTTATAGATTTATCTTATTGATTCTATTATATATTTATTCGTGATTTTTAAAATTACCCTTAAAAATGACCCATAAATTTTCAAAATTTCATACCTCCCGAGCAGCTGAGACCCAATAAATAAGTGTCGTTATTGCCGGTGGCGTTATAACTCTCGGCGGAAAGCTAGTTGTTGGAGTTATAACTCCACAGCCCAACGAAAATACTATAGGAGTTGAAAGCTCAAAGAGCTTGTTGTCTGCCGCTTCAAGGTTATAACTGACGTTGCCATTGTCAAGGTGATACTCGGCATACCCAACATAAGCGCGCGATTTCGCAATGATGAACTGGGAGGTTGCAGAGTATGCCTCCGAGCAAGTACACGATTGACTTAGCTGTGGCGGGTCGGGCAGGTTAGTTTGTCGAGTGGACGGCATATGCTTCAGGGGTGAGTTGGGCGAGGGACTGGATGGAGTGGTTGCTCAGTGCACCGAGACCTACAGTAAAAGTACCTAGCCTTGGCATCTCGCGCCGTCTATGTGGGCTTTCTCTGGTTTTCATCGAGATCGGAGCACTCTCCCTCCTGCCTCGTGAGGAAGGCCGTGCTCCCTCAACCCCGGACTGCGGCCGTGACTGTTGTCAACTTGTTTGCAACCAGGAAGTCGTCCGCGACGAGGCGGACAATGAAAAGGACCTCGTCAACCTGACATGTCTGCCCTCCCCGGGGCCATTCCGCCCGAGGCGGCTGCTGACCCTCACTTAGCCGCGCGAACTGCTCTTCATTCACTTCGCCGCGCAACCCGTTACCCGGCGCGCTCTGCCCTCGACTCCAGCACCCGCAACTCCGCCTCCGACACCTTCGTCCCCACCGACTTCGTTCGCCGCGCGTGATTCACAAGCGCACCTCCGCCGCTTCGTTTTTCAAGACCAGATTTGGTTTTCCAAGGCAGGGACGCGCGAAGGCCGCACGGCAAGCGTGCGGCCTCGGGCTAACGGACAGGTGGGCAGCTAAAAGAAAAATCTCTCCGCGTGTGCTCGACAGGAACTCGGCTCATCCGCGTACTCCCGGCGCGCTCCTTCGCTATCGAGTAAGCGTTTGAAGTTCCCATCTTGACCGGGTGGCAGTGTCTAAGGCGTAAGTGTCCACTACTTTTAGGTGGACACTTGATGAGTGTGTCTAAGCGGCTTGGGAAGAGTCGGCCTGGATCTG
>JBEKWJ010000077.1:0-21237 GCA_049513195.1 Occallatibacter sp. | reverse complement strand
GGCTTGTGCTTGATCCCCCGACCTGTCCGCGGCTCCGTTTCGATCACCCGCACAGGCTTTGGCTGCCCCACCCGCTCTCGCGCATTGGCCTTTACCGCCTTCGTCGCTGAAAATATTCCCGGCTTGCGTTTCGTCATAGTAAGGATGAGTATGAAATAAAGGCCGTCGGAAGGTCAAAAAGACCGCGTCCCAACAGCGGCCACTGCCACCGGCATGGAGAGCTGAAAAATCATGGAAGAGAAGGATTATTTCAACGAAACGACCGAGCAGCGCACCCACACGTTGACCTGCCCCAAGTGCGGCCAGCCGGGCGAATACAAGGTCACATGGGTGGTCCGGCGCAAGCGAGCCCAGCTTCCCCGTGGCGCCGATGATCGCGACCGCGCCAAATTCGCCAAGGCTCAGTCTTATATGGTAAGACGCGACGAAAAACTTGCCTGCGCCAACGTCCGCTGCCGCAAGCCCTTCGAGATCAACTCCCTGCAATCAGTGGCCTTTTTGACGGAATAGACCGCCAGGCGGCACCAAGCCGGATGCTCGAGATCCAGCGCTCCATCTTCCCCCATGCATCCGCAACAGCCAAACGGAAACCCTCCCTCAGCCGCATGAATCCGCCACCAGCATCCTTGGCGGAATCGCTCCGATGCATGAAACGGTTCTTTAAATTAATCCACTATTCCAGCGGGTTACCGCTGTCGAATGGAAAATTCCCTATCCGTTCAAATTTCGCGCGGCCGCCACATTCCCCTTGTACCGAAAAAAGGAGGTTCTATGTTCAACCGAGGGTATTACCCTTTCGCCGCGGCGGCCTTGGTGCTGACCGCATGCAGTGGCCTTTGTCGGGCGCAGCAGGATACGCAGCAGCCCGTGAAATCCGAGATTCGCGAAGCCTGGCGCAAGTCCATGGTCAATATTCCCCTGCCCAAGAAGGGATGCTTCACGGCATCCTATCCAAGCACCGGGTGGCAAGAAGTTCCCTGTTCAACCGCCAAGCCCTTTCCGCCTCAGCCGGCGCCAAACGGCGGCAAAAGGGGAGGCGCGCCTCAAGTAGGTAACGGAGGCACCGCCGATTTCTCGGCTGAGACAACCGGCTTGTATACCTCGGCCGAGGGGACGTTCAATAGCGTCACTCCTGGGATCACCGAAGCTGCCGGCCCCACCGGCGGATCGAGCGGCACCCAGACAAACTCTTTCTCGCTGCAACTCAACACCAACACCTTCTCCAACACCCTCACAACCTCACTCTGTAGAAACGCCGCAACCCCGTCGCTATGTCGGGGCTGGGAGCAGTTCGTCTTCCAAAACAACCTGGGGCCAGGTACTTGCGGTTCCTGTGTTTCGGTGTGGTACTGGCTCGTCCCATACGGCGGAGCAACGTGCCCTACAGGATGGACGCCCGACGTCGGCGATTGCTTTATAAGCAGCACCTTGGTTACAGTTCCTACCCTGACCATCACGCCATTACCCACGTTGACGCTGACCGGCAAAATCTCGGGCGGCATCGATACGGTGATCCTCGATAACAACACTTCTCTCAGTGCGACCACGGCCGATAGTACGCTCGATCTTGACCTAAGCTGGAATCAGACCGAATTCAACGTCTTCGGCGGCGGCGGTGGAGACGAGGCTTTCTTCAGCGAACTCACCGCCACCAATCCGGGCACAACAATCGTCGTCAAGACCAGTGTGGTCGACGGAACCATGAATCCTCCCACGTGCTCAAATGCAAGCTTCACCGGCGAAACCAACAGCCTCAATCTGGTCACTTGCTGCCCCTACGGCGGCACATCGCCCAATATTCAGTTCATGGAGTCCAACGCAGGCCACACAGCTTCATGCGGCCCAACGCAACTCCTAGGCGATCCGCACATCACCACTGCCGATGGATCGCTCTACAATTTCCAGGGCGCGGGAGAGTTCGTCTCGCTGCGGGATTCTGACGGAGCAGAGGTTCAGACCCGCCAAAAGCCCGTTCCAACCACGTTCATCGGCTTCGATTCCTACGACGGCCTCACCACCTGCGTCAGCCTGAATACCGCGGTGGCCGCCCGCGTCGGCGAACATCGCGTCACATGGGAACCCAACCTCAGCGGTGTGCCTGATCCCAGCGGCCTGCAGTTGCGCATCGATGGCGCTTTGACCACGCTCCCTCCGCAAGGCGTGGCTCTGGGAGCAGGCGGGCGCGCTACTTTTCTGGCCGGAGACGCTCTGGAAGTTGATTTCCCCGACGGCAAGTCTCTGCTCGCGACCCCGGAGTGGTGGCCGTCGCAGAGTGAGTGGTATCTCAACGTCGATGTATCCAATCTTGGGCTCGTGAGCGCGGACACCGCTTCCTCCGGCCGCGGAATTGCCGGCGCAATTGCCAGCGGAAGTTGGCTGCCGGCGCTCCCCAATGGCGCATCGTTGGGGCCAATGCCGCCTACCTTGCCTGAGCGCTACGACACTCTCTACAACAAATTCGCCGATGCCTGGCGCGTAAACAGCAGAGACAGCCTCTTCGATTACGCGCCCGGCACGTCAACCGAAACTTTCACCAACAAGGACTGGCCCAAAGAGCAGCCTCCCTGCGTCGTTGGCGATCAAAAACCCCTTGAACCCGGCACTGAAGATTTTGCCCAGGCCGCTTGTCGGCGGGTCAGCGATCAAAACGCGCGTGCCGATTGCATCTTCGATGTCCACGTCACAGGTGATCCCATCTTCGCCCATACCTACGCCGTGACGCAGCACATCCTGGCCGATGCCACCACCACCAGTTTGACCTCGGACGCAGATCCTTCGCAGGCCGGTGAATGGGTCGCTTTCACCGCGGTTGTTTTCGCTAATTCCAAGACAACTCCGGGCGTTCCCAGCGGCACCGTTCAGTTCGCGGTTGACGGCGCCAACGCTGGTGCGCCCGTCAGCGTCGATGCCAAAGGCCGTGCAATATGGGAGACAGCCCAGCTCAAGGTCGGCACGCATAAGGTGACGGCCAGTTATATTCCGGGCCCTGACAGCGTCTTCTTGCCCAGCACCAGCCTGGAAAAACTGCAAACTGTCAAACGCTGCTTTTGTGACGCGGAGCATGATCGCAAGTGATCATGAACGCTAAAGCATTTTCACCGAAAGTGTAACGTTCGGGTGTCCCACCCTCGCGGGTGCCCCATCCATTCGCGCTCTTTGCGAATGGGTGGGCTCCCACGACAGTTGGATAGAACATCTTTGGAACTTCTCTAGCCGGGTGTCCATCCATTCCGCGCTACCGGGGTCCCCGGCGACAGGTCTTCGTCGCTGGGGTGGTCTGGCGGAATGGGTGGGCTCCCACGACAGTTGGTTATAACATCTTTGGAACTTCTCTAGCCCCCTCAAGCCTGTGTACCTAAATTAGGCAAGTTTAATCTTCCAGCTTCAGAGCCGATAGCTCTCTCATCGGAGAGAACCATGACGCTGGGAAGATTGACTGCGCGAGCATTTCTGTCCGCCTTGCTCCTCGTCGGTCTGTCGAGCTGCGGCGGTCGTGGGATCTCCAGCATCGGCGCCTCTTCTGATACTTACTCGGTCACCTACGATGGAAATGGCAACACCGAAGGCAGAGCACCCGTCGACGCGGGCAAATACGCAGCGGGGACCGTCGTCACAGTGCCCGAAAACTCCGGCAGCCTGGCGAAAACAGGCCACGCCTTTGCAGGATGGAACACCGTCGCAGACGGCTCCGGTACATCCTATCTACCTGGTGGAAATCTCACCATCGGTAAAAGCAACCTGGTGTTCGCTCACTGGGTTCCCCTTGCGGCCTATACCGTCACCTACGCCGGAAATGGAAATAGCAGCGGCCTCGCTCCAATCGATTCAACCATGTATCTGAGTGGTACGGCAGTCACTGTGCAGGGAAACACCGGCAATCTGGCAAACAACGCCTTTACATTTGCCGGATGGAATTCCGCGGCAAATGGCACTGGCACCGCCTATCAGCCTGGCGCGACTCTCACCATGGGCAGCAGCAATCTGACTCTCTACGCACAGTGGAATCTCGCTGCTTCAGTCATCTCCGTCTGGGGTGGCGCGCAAGAGGCCATCGCTTTGAAATCGGATGGAAGTGTTTGGACCTGGGGCGCGAACTTCAACGGAGAGTTGGGAGACGGCGAGACCGATGACACTGGCAATGAGGTGTTTATAACCACCTACAATAGCTCAATTCCCCTGGACGTGTTGGGACCAAATGGTGTCGGGCATCTGGGGCAGATCATCGCCATTATGGGCGGAGAGATGCACAATCTTGCTTTGAAGTCGGACGGAACGGTTTGGGCCTGGGGTTATAACAAATACAACCAGTTGGGAGACGGGACCACGACGAGCCGCCTGGCTCCGGTGCAGGTAAGCGGGCTCAGCGGGATCGTCAGCCTGGGCAGCCGGGCTTATCACTCCCTCGCCATCAAATCCGACGGAACGGTTTGGGCCTGGGGCACTAACCGCTGCGGTGAACTGGGCAACGGCGTCGCCGATTCCAACTACGATAACTTTGTGCCCAATCAGGTGCAAGGGTTAAGCAATCCGATCATGGTAACGGCCGGGTATGAGTTCAGCGTAGCCATGTTGCAAGATCACACCTTGGTTGCCTGGGGAAAAAACAATGGCGGTCAACTGGGAGACGGCACCACCACAGAACGCAATTTGCCGGTGCCGGTAGTGGGCATCTCAAATGTAGCGTGGGTCTCTGCCGGCTGGGGACAGGTTGTGGCCGTCAAAACGGACGGAACGGTCTGGACATGGGGATCGAATATTTGGGGCGGAACCTACCCCGGCTGTGGGCTGCTGGGAGATGGTTTCGATTGCACAACTGAGCCCTACCGCACCACTCCCGGCCAGGTTCCGGGACTCTCCGGAGCCTATCGCGCCTGGGGCGGAGACACGCACACCGCGGTACTGATGCACGCAAAGCCTCGTCCCCGTGCAAGTACAGAACCTCGGCACTGTAGTAGACATGACCACCCGCGACTTTCATAATCAGGCCATCCTCTCCGATGGAACCGTATGGTCCTGGGGTTCGGGTCTCAGTGGAGAGTTGGGAAATGGTACGCCTTCCGATGGAATCCTGGTCAATAGCGCAGTTCCGGTTCAGGTGATCCCGTTCTGAATTCATAGCAAGCCGCGCACGGCAGGTCATCCTATCGCCGTTCTACGGTTGCTGGACCAATAGTTTGGGTGCCCTATCCTCGGCGCGCTTTTGTTTTTGCGGCTAGCGCATTTTCCGGTTTACTGTAGACTTCTGTGCCCCATCCATTCGCGCTCTTTGCGAATGGGTGGGATAGTCTGTCATCCTGAGCGGAGCGCCCCAAAATAGTCTGTCATCCTGAGCGGAGCGCAGCGAAGTCGAAGGACCTGCTTTTCCATCGCCAGATCTCGTTGATAAACTTCAAAAACACCGCAACGAACCACAGCACAAAGGCAAACGCACCTTTTTCCTCGCCAATTACAGAAAATTACCTTCACCAGGCGCACAATCAAAGCATGAACAACCATGTCAGGCACGGGTTTTTGCTCTTCCCTGTTCCCTGTTCCCTGTTCCCTGATCCCTGTTCCCTGCTTCTACCCCCACCCCCCTATATTTATTTTCGAAAATCCGTATGTAATTAAATAGTAAACAAGATAAACTGCTAACTTCAATCATTTGTCGCATTTCGATGGCAAATGGCAGCGGTGCCGCGACCTCTGGTAACCACTCATCGGATGAGCAGACAAGATGGTCAATCAATGCGGCGGCCATTTCGCGGGCTTGCCGATCACTGTCTGAAGTGGATTGCCTCTTCAAGCGCGATCGCGACTTCTTCCTGCTGCTTGATCGTAATGCGATTGAAGAAGGGCAGCGCGAGCGTCCGCTTGGCAATGGACTCGGTGATGGGTAATGTGATCGCGCGGGCTTTGGCATGGTTGCGCCAAGCCGCTTGCAGATGAATCGGAGCGAAGTAGCGGCCGCTGGCGATGCCGCGCCAGGCGAGAGAAGCTTGCACCTCGTCGCGGTCTACCTCTTCTGGCAGACGAACCACATAAACAAACCAACTGATGGTGCGTTGGGGCAAAGCCAGCGGCGGCAAATCCAATCGTGCGATTTTGTTCAGCAATGAATCGTATCGCTCGGCGGCCTCGCTGCGCAGCTTGAGCATTTCGGTGATGCGGCCGAGTTGCACGCGACCCAGCGCGCAGGCCAGTTCAGAGAGGCGATAGTTGTAGCCCAGCTCGGCGTGGTCAAGCCAATCGCTTGTCGCCTCGCGACCTTGATTGCGCAAACTGCGCAGGCGCTTGGCGTGCGCCACATCGCGCGCCAGCACTGCGCCGCCTTCGCCGGTGGTGAGCTGCTTGTTGGGATAAAAGCCGAATACCGTCAGGTCGCCGAAACTGCCGACGCGCTGGCCTGCAAACTCCGCTCCGATGGCTTCGCAGGCGTCTTCAATCAGAAACAAACTGTGGTGGCGGGCAATCGCTTGAAGAGCGTCCATCTGCGCCGGAACGCCGAAGGTGTGCACCAGCAGAATGGCGCGTGTGCTGGGCGTGATGGCCTCTTCCACGCTCGTGGGGTCGAGGTTGAGCGTCACCGCATCGATCTCCGCAAAGACCGGAGTCGCGCCGGTTTGATTGACCGTATTGGCGACGGCGACGAATGCGAAAGAGGGGACAATGACCTCGTCTCCCTCGCCGATGCCCAGCGTGAGCAAAGCCAGATGCAAACCAGCGGTGCCCGAGCTGACGCCAACGGCGTGGGGCATCGAGTGGTAGCTTGCCAGCGCCGTCTCAAAGGCCGCGAGTTCAGGGCCCAGGCTCAGATGCGGCGTGCGCAGCACGGCAGTGACGGCGTCGATCTCTGCCTGCGTGATGTCAGGCGAAGAAAGCGGCACCTGCTGTGCGGCAGCCGCCTTCGGCTGGTCCGCGCCAAAAAAAAGGCGCGGAACGGAGATTTGTGATGGATTCGAGTCAGCGCTCATGGGGTTGCTCGGCATCTTCAGCCAGCAGCGTGGGCTGCTTGATCAACAGGCCATCGATTGAAACGGTTGTCAAGACGCGGGCAATGGTCTTGGCGGCGGTTCCGTCGCCGTAAGGGTTGGCCATGCCGCGCAGAGAACTGCGAAATTCTGGATGGAGAGCTTTGTGGATCGCAGCTAGGATGGCGGCGGTTTCAGCGGGCGCGTCAATTACATTGCAGGCGCGTTCGCGGCCCTGCTGGCGCATTCCGACGTTGACCACGGGCAGCGCGAAAGAGGCAGCTTCCATGATGCCGCTGGATGAGTTGCCAATCATCGCGTCCACACTGCCCAGGAGGCTCCAATAGGTAACAGCGTCGAGGTTGACGAAGATGTGCGTCCGCGTCCGCGCAGCCGCAAGAGCCCGCGTGCGTTCGATCAGCGCGTAGCTGCCAGCGTCCGCGTTGGGATACACGAAGAGGAGTTGGCCGGGTGCTTGCGCAAGGGCGGTGAAGAGAGCATCGGCCTCGGCGTTGGTGTCGCGAAGTATGGTGACCGGATGCCATGCAACCAGCAGCGCAGGGGGCGTGAGAGCGATGCCGAGGCGGGCTTCGAGAGCAGCGCGGCCGAGCAGTTCCGAGCGGCTCAAGTGATCAAGCGAAGGCGCTCCAGCGTGGGTTACGCGCCAGGGTTCCTCACCCATCGCGATCACGCGGCGCCGCGCGGTTGCAGTCGATGTAAAGTGAATGTGGGCCAGCTTGGTGAGAGCGTTGCGCACCTGGTCGTCGATGGCTCCCTGGCTAATCTCGCCGCCTTCGATGTGAGCAATGGGAATGCGCAGCGCCACTGCAACCGATGCGGGCGCAAGCATCTCGTAGCGGTCGGCGATCAGCAGCAGCAGCTCGGGACGCCAGGCGGTCAGCGCGTCGGCCAAGCCAAGAATTGCGATGCCGATGGTCTTGGCCATGCCGGTGTCGGTGTCTGAACTGAGCAGGCATTCGATGCGCGCCTTGATCGGAAATCCGTCGCCCTCAATTTCGTTGATGGTCGACCCGAACTCGGGCGACAGATGCGCGCCGAGCGTAAAGACGCCGAGTTCCACATCAGAGTGCGCTGCCAACTCTCGCAACGGCCAGTAGAGATGACTGTAGTCCGCGCGCGAGGTAGTGACCACGCCGATGCGCCGCTTCAATTTGGCTTCGCTCATAAGCAAACTCGCGGGCCGCATTGCTGCGCCAGCGCCAGCACGGCCCGGCTTGGCGTGTAATCGGGAACTAGCGCGCGCAGATATTTGAGCGCATCGCCGAGGTCGCGGGCATCGACCGCCCCGTGCAGAGAAGCGAGTCCCGCTGCCAGTTGGCCGGTCGTAAGCAAACGGGATTCGATGGATACAAGGGCGCCCGAATTCACCGGATGAATCAATTCGACTTTTGACCACAACTTCTCGGTTTGCTTATCGCCGGGACGGTTTCCAATCAATTGAAAGGCAATGTTGCTGTTGGGCGCAAGCTCGTCGATCATGAAGCGAGCCAGCTCCGCAATGCTGTGCGCAGCAGGCAAAATCGGCGCGAGTAATGCGCCCGCCTCCGTGTCTCCGGCGGATGCCAAAAGCAGATCGACCGCTTCGTCGAGGGCAAGAAAGTAGCGCCGCGCCGCCGGATCAGTCACCGTGACCGGCCCCCCTTGGACGATTTGCCGCGCGAAGATTTCGGCCACGCTATCGCGCGAGGCGAGCACGTTTGCCAGACGCAAAACCGTGCCGCCGTGAGCAAGTACGATCTGCTCAGCAACTCTTTTTGTCGCTCCCATCACCGAGGCTGGCTCAACGGCTTTGTCGGTAGAGAGCAGCACCACACGCGCGTCGTGAGCCTCAGCCGCACGGGCCAGCGCTTCGGTGGCGAAGATGTTGTTCTGGATGGCTGCCAGCGGTTGCTGTTCCATCAGAGGGACGTGCTTGAATGCGGCTGCATGGAAGACGACCTGCGGAGCGTGCGTCGCGAAAATCTCATTGAGCAGCGCCTCGTCGGCTGCGCTGCCCAGAACGGCTGTCATGCGACTTACGGTTGCGGGAGCTGCTAAAGGAGCCGCAGCCCAATCACGCTCCAGCGCGTAGAGGTTGCTCTCTGAGGCATCCAGCAGAACCAGCTTTCGCGTTCCTAGGGCCCCCAGGCGCAGCGCCAGCGCGGAGCCGATCGAGCCGCCCGCCCCGGTCACCAGAATGGGCTCACGGCGCAGCGCATCAAGCACTTCAGCAGGCGGCGATGGCAACTGCGGACGCGCGAGAAACCTGCGCCAATCGAGATTTTTCAGCAGCGAATGCACAACAGAAGTATAATCGGCCCCGCCGTTCCGGTAGCGCCCCCCACGATGAACCCATTGATCGCCACGATGCGGATAGGCTGCCCACTCGCATACACTGGAAAGGTTCCGCGGCATTTTAGTTGGCACCCTTCCAGCCGCATTGGGGATGAGATTTATGCGAATCAACTGGGCAACGGCCCTTGCTCTTTTTGCGGCATCAACGGTGGTGGCGGGAGCGCAGGCGCGCTTTGATGCCGAGGCGGTGCGGCTGAACAATCGCGGTGTGGCGCAGATGGGCCAGCAGCTCACCGAGCGGGCGGTGGCGTCGTTTACTGAGGCCTTCCAAAAGGATCCCAAGCTGGCGCAGGCGGCGATCAACGAGGGCATCGCTCTGCTCAATCTGCAAAAGCTGGACGAGGCCCAAAAAGCCTTGCAGGCGGCCCTCGCATTGGACCCAGGCAGCGCCCAAGCCTGGTACAACCTTGGCCTCGCGCAACACGCGGGCAATGAATTGGAGCCGGCCCTCACCAGTTTCCAGCAGGCTGTGAAAATTGACCCGAGGGATGCCGATTCCTATTACTTCGAGGGTGTCTGCTACCAGGAATTGAAGCAATTTGATAACGCCATCGCGATTTTGCAAAAAGCGCTGGAGATTAATCCGCTGCACGCTTCATCGGAGTTTGCGCTGGCCCGCGTGCTGCAACGCTCCGGCCACACCGCAGAAGCCAAGGAGCACTTCAAACTCTTCCAGCACCTCACCAGCACCAAGATCGGCGCGCCTATCGGGCTGGCCTACGGCGAGCAAGGACACTATGCGACGGTTACGCCAATCGAGGAACATGAAGCGGGAAAGAAGGCGATGATTCCCGTGAAAATGGTCGCGCAACCAATGCTTTCCCAGGCGTCACAAGCGAGACTTGTGGCATCCGATGAGAAATGGACGACCACCGGTGGCGCGTGCATGATCGATGCGACCGGCTCCGGAGCGATGGACCTGGTGTTAATGCAGTCGGGCGCGCAAGCGATTCGAGTTTTGCATAGCAAAGGCAATGGCAGTTATGAAGACTGGGACGCGGTGGCGGCTGGGCTGAAGGCTTCGGGCCATGCTGTGGCTTGTGCCGTGGGCGATTATGACGGCGATGGGTTAAATGATCTGGCCGTCGCGTTCGACGATGCGGTGCTGCTCTTCCGCAACTTGGGTCACGGAAAATTCCAGGATGTGACGACGGAGGCTGGGTTGAAGCCAATGAACCGGCCCACGGGCATCACGTTTATTGATTACGATCATGACGGCGATCTGGATCTGTTTTTGACGGGGGCTCCTTTGAAAGAAGGAGGCACGTCAAACGTTTTGTGGCGCAACAACGGTAACAAGACATTTACTGAGTGGACTGAACCGACAGGATTGGGCGGAGACGGCAAGACAAACGCGGCCATTCTCACCGACTTTAACAATGATCGAGCGGTGGACATCGCTGTTACCGGCAGCAGCGGCGTTCCAGTTCTTTACGTAAATCCGAGAGAAGGAAAATATCCGAAGATTGGAATCTATGATGCTTCTCAATTAGGAGCAAATGCATTGCCACCAACTCGAGGCGTTACCGTTTTTGATTTTGATAAAGACGGCTGGATGGATTTCGCCATTACGCAAGATGGTCCTCCGGGAGTCACACTCTGGCATAATGTAGAGGTTCCGAACCATGTGGGCCGGCGCTTTGAACGTGTCGAGCTGCCTTTGCGAGGCGCGCTGCGCGGATGGGGCGTGACGGCTGTCGATATTGATAACGACGGATGGATCGATCTCGCGGCGGTTGTTGAAACCAAAGCTGGGCCGTGTGTAAAAGTCTTTCGCAATCGCGGCGATGGAAGTTTTGAAGATGTAAGCGTAGCGCTCGGCCTGGACAAAGTAAAGCTCACCGCGCCGCGCGGCCTGATTGCCGTCGAGGACAATGGCGCGGCGGACCTGATTGTGACGCAGTTGAACGCGCCTCCGGTGCTGCTGCGCAACGTGGGTGGCAACAAGAATCACTCCGTTAGCCTCGACCTGATCGGATATGCGGACAACAAGACCGCTATAGGCGTGAAGGTTGAAATCTTCGCTGATGGTCATTGGCAAAAGTGGGAACTGGCCGGCGCTTCAGGCTACCAGACGCAAGGTCCGCCGCAGATTCTTGTCGGACTGGGCAGTGCCGAGGGCATTGATCTGTTGCGCATTCTTTGGCCCACTGGCGTCTTGCAGGATGAGATCGATCTGCCTCATCAGCCGGTGATCGCGATGAAAGAAGCTGATCGGCGTGGAAGTTCTTGCCCGGTTCTGTTTGCGTGGAACGGGCACAAATACAAATTGATAACGGACGTGATTGGTGCGGCGGTGGTGGGGCATTGGTTCACGCCCACGCGGCGCAACACACCCAATCCCGGCGAGTGGATCAAGGTGGATGGCAGCGCGCTTGCGCAGGTGAACGGCAAGTTGAGCTTGCGCTTCATGGAACCGATGGAGGAGGTCAACTACATCGATCAGTTGCGTCTGGTCGCGGTCGATCATCCCGAAAATGTTGAGGTCAATCCTGATGAGCGGTTCCTCGACGATCCGCCCTTTGCCTCAGGCCGCGTTGTGGCTACGCAAGGTGCGAAGCTGCCCGCTGGCGCATGGGATGGGGAAGGCCGCAACGTGCTCGATCAGATCAGCCGTCGCGATCACGAGTTTGCGAGCGGCTTCACGCCGTTACCCTATGATGGCTTCGCCAATCTTCATACTCTGACACTTGATTTGGGCTCGCTGGACGCGAAGCCCTCGAAGGACGCGAAGTCCCCGAAGGACGCGAAGTCCCCGAAGGACGCGAAGTCCCCGCTGCGGCTGCTGATGACTGGCTATGTGAATTACTTCAGCGCGACTTCGCTCTATGCCGCATGGCAGGCGGGAATCAAGCCCATATCGCCTTACGCTGAAGCGCAGTTGCCGAATGGCGAGTGGCAGCGCATCGCGGATGACGTGGGTTTTCCGGCTGGATTGGAGCGCACAATTGTGGTCGATCTCACCGGCAAGCTGCCCGCTGGCGTGCGGCGGATTCGGCTCGTCACGAATTTGGAAATCTATTGGGATCAGGTGCTCATCGATCAAAGTTCTGGCGCGGAAGCAACAACAGCGGAGCTTCCGCTATCGTTGGCCACGCTGCATTTCCGCGGCTACCCGACGCAGATTGAAGGCGCAAGTCCGGGTGATCTCGACTACGATTATGACCGCGTGAGCTTGATCGGACCGTTCCAGCATCAGCGCGGAAACTACACGCGCATGGGCGACGTGACCGCGCTATTGACTGGCATCGATGATCGCTACGTGATCTTCGGCAGCGGTGAAGAAATTGCGGCAGAGTTCGACGCAACCAAGCTGCCCGCACTGCCCGAGCATTGGAAGCGCGATTACTTTTTCTACGCGAATGGATTCGTCAAAGATATGGATTGGTGGGATGCATCGCCCTTCACCGTGGCGCAGTTGCCCTTCCACTCGATGAGTGCTTACCCCTATCCCAGCTCTGAGGAATTTCCGCAGGACGCGCAGTCCCTGGACTACCAGTTGAATTGGAATGATCGCTTCGACTCGGGCGAGCCGGTGCGGTCGTATCGCTTTGATTACCGGCTGCTGCCTGCGTCGCCCTCGGACGACAAGTTGCCTGCAAACTCAACAGCGGGGCGGCCATGAACGAAGTTGTGTTGCAGTCAGCAGTGCGGCAGTTGGAGCTTTTGCGCTCTGGCAAACTCTCCGTCGTCGAGTTGGCCGAGGCGCATCTCGAACAGATTGCCCGGCTGAATCCGCAGTTGAATGTATTCGCAGACTTCGACGCGGAGCGTGTCCGCGAGCGGGCGCAAAAGCATGATGAATGGCGTGGCACTCGGTCCCGCAGGCCGTTATTCGGATTACCGGTCACGGTAAAGTCGTCGATCTCTACGCGGGGATTTAAGTGCGAAATCGGAAGCTTACTGCATCAGGGCGAAGTGGCGCGCGAAGATGCGGTCGTGGTTGCGCGGCTGCGTGCGGCGGGCGCGTTGATTCTGGGCACGACCAACTGCCCGGAATTCCTCATGGCCTACGAGACCGCAAATCTGCTGCATGGACGCACGAATAATCCGTGGGATTTGGAACGAACGCCGGGCGGATCGAGCGGCGGCGAGTCGGCAGCGATTGCGGCGGGGCTTTCGGCGGCGGGGCTGGGCTCGGATAGCGGTGGCTCGGTGCGCGTGCCCGCGCACTTTACCGGCATCTGTTCTCTGAAGCCGACGCCAGGGCGCATCCCCGGTCGCGGGCACCTTCCGCCATGCGTAGGCCCATTTGCGATTCTCGGCGCCATTGGTCCGATGGCGCGCACCATGGCCGATGTTGCGCTGATGTTTCGCACACTCAGTGGCCAGGACCCGCATGATCCGGCAAGTCCTCCGATCGCACTGAGCGAGCCCAGTTTGGATGACTTGCGGACGAATACAATTGGCGTCTTCGAAGATGACGGCCTGGCACCCGTGACCCCGGAGACGCGCGCCGCTATTCAGGCTGCTGCCGCCGCGCTGCGCGATGCAGGCTTTCGCGTGGAGCCATTTAGGCCGCGCACTTTGGAGTTGCTGCGCCAGTTGTGGTGGAAGTTTTTTGTGCAGTGCGGCGCGATGTTTTACGCGCCGGCAATTCGCGGACGTGAGCATCAATTGAGCTCCATATTCAGCGAGTTTCTCAGCTTCTCAGAGGCTGTGCCACAGTTGACGGCCGCACAGCTGCTCGACGCATGGGCGGAGTTGGATCTCATTCGCGCCAAGACGCTGCAGGAGATCAGCGCGCATCCGGTGCTGCTGTGTCCGGTGGCCAGCATTCCCGCCTTCCTGCACGGCGAGCGCGAGTGGATCGTCGAGGGGCGCGTAGTGGATTACCTCGATACGGTGCGGCACACGCAGTGGTTCAACGTGCTGGCCGCCCCGGCCGCCGTGGTTCCCGTAGGTCGATCGCCGGAGGGGTTGCCGATTGGCGTACAGATTGTGGCGCGGCCATTTCAGGATGAAACGGCGCTGGGTATTGCGAGCATTCTGGATGCGGCCTTTGGCTATCATCCGCCGCCGATGGCCGTTCTCTAATCGCTCCCCAGGTAAAGAAATCTTCATTAGACAGGTATGCCCCAATTCTCAGGGAAGAATTCGCTGGTGGCGACCGGTGCTTTCGCATCTCCACCTTTGGGTGGAGGCGCGGAATGCGTGGCCGCGATAGTCTAAACTTTCCGCTTCCCCAGAAACGGAGCACATAGGTGTGTGAGCGTTGGCATGATGTGACCGCTATGCGGCTTATGGCGGTGGTGCGATGAGTATCGCTGGCCGTGTGCTGGCCATTTCCGCATCGATTACGCTGCTCATTCCACTCTGCGGATTTGCGCCTGAGGCCGCGCAAAATTCGAACATAGATATCATTGTTACTGCCGCGGCCGCCTACGAACCGCTTGCCGCCTTGCATGGACAAGAGCGGTTTCCCAAAGGGGCGCAACTGCTACTGATTCATGCGGGCAATGCGGAGCCGCTGGTGACGGGCTTTGCGGCTACGGCGGATGCGAATGTTTCGTTCGACGGAAAGGCAGTGCTCTTCGCGGGCAAGCAGGCGCCGAGCGATCCATGGCAGATTTGGGAAATGACCTTGGCAGATCGCTCGTTGCGCAAATTAATTGCCAGCGCGGACGATGCCATTCTTCCGTTCTATCTCCCCGCCGGTCGCTTGGTTTATGCGCAACGCACGCCGCAGGGTTTCCAACTGGTAGCCGCCGGCAAGAATGCGTCGAACCTGCTTGCGCCGATCAAATCGGACGCAAGCTCTACATTGCTTCCGCTCTCCTATATTCCTGCCAGTGCAGTTCCCGACGACGTACTCGCTGACGGGCGCATCCTCTTTGAGGCAGGCTTTCCGCTAGGCAGCGGGTCAACGCCGGAAATGTTTTTGGTTTACTCCGACGGTTCGGGCGTGGAGTCATATCGCTGCGATCACAGCAAGGCGCGTTGGGGCGGAAGGCAGTTAGCTTCGGGCGATGTGGTCTTCACCCATGGAGCTTCACTGGCTCGCTTCACTTCTCCCCTGGCGCATGAGGTGTTGATTGCCGCGCCCCAAGCGGAATACGCCGGTGCAATTGCCGAGACGGCTACAGGTGCATGGTTGGTGAGCACGCGGGCCGCGGCTGGCGCACATTATGCGCTGAAGGTTTGGAAGCCTGGAGCTTCCGTTTTGCAGACGGTGCTGGCCAAAAGCGGCGAAGACATTGTTGAGCCGGTGCTGGTCGCGTCGCGCACCCGGCCCAAGCGTCATCCCTCCGGCCTGCACGATTGGAATTATGCCAACATGATGGCGCTCGATGCGCGCCAGTCGCGCGAGGGCGATCTCAAGGTAGCGCCGGCATCGGTCCGGTTAGAGACGCTCGACGCTGCCGGCCACGCCGTTGCCATGGGCACTGCGCCGGTCGAGACCGACGGTTCGTTCTTTGTGAAGACACCAGCGGATAAGCCGATTCGCTTCGCATTGCTGGATGAAAAAGGCGCGGTGGTTCGGCAGGAACACGGATGGTTCTGGATTCGCCGCGGCGAGCAACGCATCTGCGTGGGCTGCCACACGGGACCGGAACGCGCGTCGGAGAATCGCGTGCCCGCCGTGCTGATGCGCACCACCACGCCGGTTGATCTGACTGGAGCGGCTCAGATTAAAGCTCAGCAGAAGACATCGCCGGGAGGCAACTGAAATGATCGTTCGCATTCTTGTGTTACTCGGCGCCGTCTCCATAGCCGCCGCGCAAACTGCTCCGCGCCCTCCCGCTCAACTCGCTTCTGCCACGCAAGCGGCGTCTGCCGCACCGCAGAAGGGTGTCGCGTCGAAGGCGTCTGTGATTCGCTTTGAAGACGCAAGCGACCAGGCGGGCATCAACTTTACGCATAGCTTCGGCTCGCGGCAGTTGGGGTCGCTGCTTGAGGGTACTGGCGCTGGCTGCATCTGGTTTGACTACAATAACTCCGGCCTGGAGTCACTCTACGTGGTCAACGGGCGGCCGCTCGACGATTCGATGCACCCATATCCTCTGAAAGAAAAGCCCGCCACTCCTCCGCACAATCATCTTTATCGCAACGACGGCAACGGACACTTTACCGATGTGACGGAGAAATCCGGCCTCGATCCGGATATGTATGGAATGGCGGTGACGGCGGCGGATTATGACAACGACGGTTTTGTCGATCTACTGGTGACCGGCTACGGCAAAACCATTCTTTATCACAATGACGGCAACGGCCACTTCACCGATGTCACAAAGAAGGCCGGCATCAACGTCGATGGCTGGGCCATCAGTTCCACCTGGCTGGATTATGACAAGGATGGATGCGTCGATCTTTTTGTCGGCCGCTACGTCA
Source organism: Occallatibacter sp. (assembly GCA_049513195.1). Classification (GTDB taxonomy): domain Bacteria; phylum Acidobacteriota; class Terriglobia; order Terriglobales; family Acidobacteriaceae; genus Telmatobacter. Next base: position 4,600 of record JBEKWJ010000077.1, on the reverse strand, counting down.
AGTTCGACCCCAAGTATCGCGCCTTTTATGCGCCGACCAATTATCCCGGGCCGCTCGATTACGAGGGAGAAACCAACAAGCTCTATCACAATAATTGCGATGGAACTTTTACCGATGTTACCGACAAATCGGGCATCGGAGCATTCGTTGGACGCACCATGGGCGTGACGGCGGCGGATTTTGACAACGACGGATGGGATGACATCTACGTCGCCAACGACCGCACGGAAAACTTCCTGTTTCACAACAAGCACGACGGAACGTTCGAAGAGATTGGGAACGATACGGGCACAGCTTTCGGGCAGAATGGCGAATCGACTTCGTCAATGGGACCCGTATTTGCTGATCTTGAGGGCCGTGGCATACTGGACCTGTGGGTGACCGACGGGCACTACAACAGGCTGTTGCATAACACCGGGGCCCCCGCGGACAGGTCTTCGTCCGCGGGGTGGAATTCGGAAAAGATGAGCTTTGAAGATATCGGCGCGGAGACCGGGGTCTCGCAGGTTAACGCGCAGTACGTAAGTTGGGGCACAGGCATCTATGATTTCGACAATGACGGCCTTCTCGATATTTTGATTTTTCACGGCGGGCTCATTCACCTCATTCCGCAGGAACACACGCTCTTTCGCGGCATTGGCAACGGCAAGTTCGCCGACGTTTCGCGTGAGGCCGGCCCGGTGATGAGCGAGCGCACAACGGCGCGCGGCGCATGCTTTGGCGACTATGACAACGACGGCAAAGTGGATGCGTTTCTGGTGAACCTGGGCGGCAAGGGAACGCTGCTGCACAACGTTTCGACCGGCACGGGCCATTGGATCGCCATCAAGCTGGCGGGGACCAGGAGCAACCGCGATGGCATCGGCGCGCGTGTTGAAGTCTTCGCTGCGGGCAAACGGCAGACGGCGGAACGCGTAGCGGGCTCGGGGTATCTATCGCAGAACGATGAGCGCCTCCACTTCGGATTGGGCGCTGCGACAACGATAGACAAGCTCATCGTTCACTGGCCCAGCGGGCGCGAGCAGACGCTGGAAAAACTAAGCGTGGACCGCGTGCTGACGGTGCAAGAACCTAAATCAGGAGAGACGAAGTGAGCAGGCGCATTCAATCCGCGGTGGGCACGGGGCTTGCGGCGCTAGCCATGGCATTGCTCGCGGCCACGCTCTGGACGGATCGTCCGGTGTGTGCAAGCAGCGACGATGCCGCGGACGTGGCTCTCTCGTACGCATCGCCGCTTGAGCTCCTGTTCTCGCCAGATGGTGCGCGGCTCTACGTGCTGTGCCAGCAGAGTGAAGAGATCAGGGTACTCAACGCGGCGAGCCATGCGGTGATCAAGAAGATCGCCTTGGGCCGCGTGCCCCGTGGCATGGCGCTTTCGCCGGATGGCGCGCGGCTCTTCGTCACCAACTCGTGGGACGACACGCTCTCGGTGATCGACACCCGGACTCTCGCCGTCACGGCCACTTGGCCGGTAGGCGCGGAGCCCTCGGGCGTGGTGGAAGATCGAGCAGGCAAGCGGCTCTTCGTGGCCAATCGCATCTCAAACGATGTGGCAGTGCTTGATGCCCAGACCGGCGCGGAAGAGAAGCGTCTAGTGGCTGGGCGCGGCGCAAGCTATCTGACGCTTTCTCCGGATGGAAGCCGGATTTATGCCACGCACGTGTATCCGAATCAATCACCGATGCGGACGGGCCTGGAAAATCGCACGGCCCCGGAATCGGAGATTACGGTGATCGATGCGGCGCGTGCGGTGGTGATTGATCGCATGCCGTTGCACCGGATTGCGGGAGTCTTTCATCTGGCGTTTTCAGCGGATGGACGGCTTGGTGTCGTGGCCGAATATCATCCCAAAAATCTGATACCTTTGGCTCACGTGGAACACGGCGGTGTCTTCGCCTATACATTGACAATCTTTGGCGCGGATGTCGGCAAGGCTTCCATCGAAGTTCCTCTGGATGAGTTGGAACGCTATGCGGCGCGGCCTTTTGGCGTGGCCATCGCGCCCGATAAATCGCGCATTTATGTGAGCTGCGGTGGTTCTGAGATCGTGACCGTGTTGGATGTGTCGCGACTGCTCAAGTATCTTCATACGCACCAGGGACCTTTTGCCCAGGACCTTTCAGCTAGCTCGAATTATGTAGTGGCGCGCATTCCCGTTGGACACGATCCGCGTGGGATGACCTTGAGCCGCGACGGCAGGAAGCTGTTCGTTGCCAATCGCCTGGAGGATACGGTGAGCGTGATCGATACGCGCGCCAATCGCGTGGCCGCGACGATTGTGCTGGATGGGCCGAAGACCGTTACTCCATTGCGCCACGGGGAGCAGACTTTCTATACCGCACGCTACGGATTTCAAGGACAGATTGGCTGCGCCAACTGCCACATCGACTCGACCTTCGATGGCATCACCTGGAACCTGGAGCCGGATGGCTTTGGCCGCGAAATTGTGGACAACAAGCTGCTCGAAGGTGTTAAAGATACCCAACCTTACAAATGGACCGGCACCAATCCCGACATTCCCACCGAGTGCGGGCCGAGAACGGAAAAATATTTCTGGCGCTCCGAGCAATACGACAATCTGACGCTTGCCGATTTGGCAGTCTACGTCCGCAGTTTGCCGCCGCGGCCCAATCGCTGGCGGTTGGCAAACGGCGAGCAGACGCCCGCACAAGAGCGCGGCCAAGCCATCTTCGAACGTGCTGTCGACAAGTTCAAGAAGCCGATTGACGAATACAATCGCTGCTCCTATTGCCACAGCGGGCCGAAGGGCACTAACCAAAAGATATTCGACGTGGGGACGCGTAAACCGAATGACAATACGGGGCTTCTGAAGGCCGCCCCGCTGACGAACATTGCGCTTACCGCGCCATTCCTGCACGACGGATCGGCGCGTACGCTCGAAGAAATTTGGACGGTTTACAACCCCGACGACAAGCATGGGCGCACCAACGACCTGACCAAAGATGAACTGAACGACCTGATCGAGTACCTCAGGTCGCGATAGGGAGAATAGTGAAAAAATACTGCATCATCGCAATCCTTATTGCCGCCGGAACGTTGGCAAGTGCAGCGCCGCCCAGGATGCCGCTATTCCACTTTGAAAACTTCACGACAGCCAACGGCCTGCCGAACGATCACGTCTATGCGGTGCTGGTCGATGGAGCCCGCATCTGGGCGGGGACGGATAACGGCCTGGCCGTCTACGAGAATCATGCGTGGAAGGTCTACACCACCGCGGATGGGCTCGCTCATCGCGCTGTGATTTCGCTGGCTCTGGACAAGCGTACCGGCGATGTGTGGGCAGGCACCATGGGAGGCCTGAGCCGGATTTCCGGCGGGAGCATCGACAGCTTCACGCAGTTGAACTCAGGCCTGAGCAACGATGTCGTTTATGGCATCTCAATAGAAGGAGAAAATGTGTGGATCGCAACAGCTGCCGGCGCCTGCCGTCTGAATCTGCACACCAACCAATGGTCGCTCTATAACGAGCGCAACACGCCCATGTTCGAGATATGGTCCTATTCGGTTTCCGCTACCCCAACCAAGGTTTACTACGGCATTTGGGGCAGCGGCGTTCTTGAGTATGATCAGAAGACCGGGAAGTGGGACAAGTACGACGATCCGGATGGAGAGACCGAGATGGTGCTTTTCAAAGATCAGGGGCTGATCCACGAGATCGTTACCTCAGTCAGCTATATGGAAAAGGACAAAGTTTTATGGGCGGCCACGTACTTTGGCGATAGCCACTACGACGGCCGCTACTGGCACAACTTTTTAAAAAAGGACAGCGGACTGCCTTCGAACTTTACCAACGTTGTGAAGGGCGTGGACGGCAAGCGCGCATGGTTCGGCACCGACAAGGGACTGGCTTATTATGACGGCGTCAATTGGGCCGTTTATTGTCCATCGCTCAAAGACGGCAAGCCGGAGATGACCGTGCGCGACGCCCAGGGCAACGTAACGCCGGTCGAGGTCTCGACAGCGCCGGCCCACAACTACATTCTCAGCATCGACTTCCAGGGCGACGACATCTGGGTCGCGACGGCCAAGGGGTTGAGCCATGGGATTCGTGAAAAACAATAAGAAAATCAGGAGACAAACATGAATGCATTTGATGAAATTCTGGAAGCCATCGCGCACGCGCCAATTGAAAAGCGCGCCATGACCAATCACGGCGTTCTCAACGAGGCTTATGCCTATGAAAAGCCGAGTTCATTTTCGCGTGGCATGAGAATCGATATTGGCGCCGTCACCATCCTGCTGATCTCTGGCACAGCCTCCATCGACGAGCATGGCGTGAGCGTTCATATCGGAGATTTTCCCGCGCAGCTGCGACGGACCTTCGACAACATCACCGGCCTGCTCGAAGCCGAGGGCTGCACCTGGCACGACATCGTGCGCACCAGTTGCTACCTGCGCGACATCGATCGCGACTACGACGTTTTCAATGCGGGACGCACGGCATTTTTCAAGGAGCAAGGGCTCGATCCGCTGCCCGCATCCACCGGCATTCAGGCGCATCTTTGCCGGCCTGAACTGCTGATTGAGATCGAAGCCATCGCCATGTTCCGCACCAAGAAGGCAAACGTCACCAAGGAGT
>JBEKWJ010000076.1:0-16940 GCA_049513195.1 Occallatibacter sp. | reverse complement strand
CCAATCGCTAACTCGCTCGCTCGCGATTCCCGCCAGGCGGAGACTAACTCGCTGACGTTATCTAAAACTCGCGCGGACCTGACTCAATCCCTTCAGAAGGCGCTCCAAATCACGATCACATTCATCCATGAAGCGTGGAAAATGTTTCAGCACGATCTGGAAGTAATGACCAAAGACCTGGCCCCCAGCGCTTCCGGCAAACCCAAATCCGTCAATCCCCGCCCCAGCAAACCTGTCATCGAGACACCCGAGCCACTAATAAGTCACGCGCTCGAGCCACCCATGGTCATCTCAGAGGCGGTCTCGCCGGAACTCGCGAATTCACAACCCACAAGCGAGCCAGCTCCCATAACCCGCCTCGACAAAGAAATCTTTTTCAAAGCCTTCCTGGGCCTCTTCCTGCGCGACCTGCGCGTGCTGACGCGTGAGTTTTTGCCATTCATCCTGCGCGTGGGAATGCAGCCGCTCCTGTTTCTCTTCGTCTTCACCTTCATCCTGCCGCACATGACCACTGGTAATCCGATGGCCGTCGCAGGTGGGGCGGATTTCGGCACCATCCTTCTTCCCGGATTAATGGCCGTGGCCATCATGTTCTCCGGCATCGCCGCTGTCGCTCTGCCGCTCTCCTCCGAGTTCGGCATCACGCGCGAAATCGACGACCGTGTCATGTGTCCCTTGCCGCTCTGGGCCGTGGCTCTTGAAAAAGTCTGCTTCTCCGCCATGCAGAGCATCATCGCCGCGCTCCTGGTCATCCCCATGGCCTATTACATCCCGGCCAAACCGGTCGTCGCGCACGTGGCGTACTGGTCGCTGCTGGCGCTGGTGCTGGTCTTGGCCAGCTTGCTCGCCGGATCGCTCGGCCTTGTCATCGGTTCCACGGTCAATCCAAAACAAATCGGCCTGGTCTTCTCCATCATCGTTGTGCCCATCACGTTTCTCGGCTGCGTCTACTATCCGTGGTCCGGTCTGAAATCAATTCCCTGGGTAAAGTACGGAGTCCTCTTCAATCCCATCGTCTACATGAGTGAAGGTCTCCGCGCCGCCGTAACTCCCAGCGTCGAACACATGCCCTGGTGGGCCATTCTCATGGCCTTAGTCTTTTTCACCGCTGCCTTGGGCCGCTGGGGCCTCAAAGGATTCCTGGGCAGAGTCCTGTCCTAAAACATGTCCCAACAATCCGCACTGCGCAGCGCACAATTCAATCGTGCTGTGGGCATTCTTTGCAGATTAATTCCCGCAACCTGCTACATTCTGATTCAGGTCGGCCCTTTCACGGGGGCCGGTTCGGGCCAGAAAGGTACCCCCCCCACCCCCCTATATTTATTTTCAAAAACATGCAGGTAATTAATTCGACAACATCTCACCCGCAAAACCCATGATTCTAAAAACGATTCTCATCGAAGCCCGAAAAGGGTAACCACTATCAATCTCACTTTCCATTTATTCCCGAACGCTGATGCCAAGCGCCTTCATCTTGCGATAGAGATGGCTCCGCTCCAGGCCAAGCATCTCGGCGGCGCGGCTGATGTTGTTGCGCGATTCCTCAATCTTCTTCAGAATGAACTCGCGCTCGTAAGCGTCTCGAGCTTGCAGCAGCGTGGAGAACTCTTCGGTTGATCGTGTGCCTGCTTTGTGGGTCAAGGGTGGCAGATGCTTGCGTTCGATACGCAAGGTTTTGGGATTGAGAATAATCACCCGTTCAATCACGTTCTTGAGTTCGCGCACGTTGCCGGGCCAATGGTATTGGGCCAGCAACTCCAGCGCCTCTTCGCCAATATCCATGCGCGGACGTCCATATTGGCGGCCAAACTCGGCCAGAAACTCGCGCGCCAGCAGCGGTATGTCCTGCTTGCGCTCGCGCAGCGGCGGCACTAAAAACGGCACTACATTGAGCCGATAGAAAAGGTCTTCGCGAAAGTTGCCCTTGGCGATCTCTTCTTCCAGATCTTTGTTGGTAGAGGCGATCAGCCGCACATCCACAAGAATGGGCTGTGTGCCGCCAACCGGCGTGAACAACTGGTCGTCGAGTGCAGACAGCACCTTCGATTGCGTCTTGAGACTCATGTCGCCGACTTCGTCCAGAAAGAGCGTTCCGCCATCGGCGCGCTCCAGAGTGCCGCGTTGCTCCGGCAATCCGCCGGGCTGAGCGCCGTGCCGATAGCCAAATAGCTCGGCCTCAATGTGCGCCTCCGGGATGGCCGCGCAGTTCAGCTCGACAAAAATCTGATCACGGCGCAGGCTCTCCGCGTGAATGGCGCGCGCGATCAACTCCTTGCCGGTGCCCGATTCGCCGTAGATCAGCACGCGGCCATTGGTCGGCGCCATCAGGCGAATCTGCTGGCGCAGAGCTTTCACGGGAACACTTTCGCCGGTAAGCACCGAGCCAACGTTGAACTGGCGTTTGAATTCGAGGTTTTCGGTGCGCATCCGGCGCGCTTCAACGGCGTTTTTAAGCACGATGAGTGTGCGCTCCAGCGAGAGCGGCTTTTCCAAAAAGTCGTAAGCGCCCAGTTTGGTGGCCTTCACCGCCGTCTCGATGGTGCCATGCCCGCTGATGATCACCACCTCGGGGCGCATGTCAGCCGCCAGGCGGTGAACGTCGGCCAGCACGTCGAGCCCATCGCGGTCGGGCAGCCAAATGTCGAGCAGGACGACATCGTAAGGCGCGTCTTCAAGCAGCACCATGGCCTCGGTCGCCGTCGCCGCGCTGGCTACGCCGTAACCTTCCTCGCGAAGAATCTCTTCGAGCGAAGAGCGAATCTCGGCCTCGTCATCCACCACCAGAATGTGATTCATCAGAGCGATCCTCCGCCAAACACGATAGAGTCAGAAAATCTTGTCATAGTTTTTTCAAAGCACGGATGATGCTACCGGTTTGTCGCTAATGGACGCGTCTCTTCGATATGAAAACAGGTAGTAAAACTGTGCTATCCACCAAATTCCAAAACAAAATGCCAGAGCCCACAAAACACGCCCAACTGCACCGCGCCCTGAATATCGAATACAGATGTAGAGCATCGAAAGCCAGAGTATTGTTCCCGCCACCATGAGAGAAACTTCGATGGTTGCTATCAGGGTATGCGTTATGCTTCCCCACGCATTAGGTTGGATCATTCCATGCCGAATCAGCATCGGTGAAAATAGCATATCTGCGTCCATAACGACGGACACAAGAAATAGACCCAAAAGAGCCCTGCGTATCGAAGGGGACCTGTAGACCAAGTAGTCAGCATTGCTTAGATCGCGCATACATTTCCTTTGGCGAAGATTCCCTCAGGCGCTAGAGCCCGCGTTCACTAGTTGAATTTGCAGCACGACTCAAATCGTGCCCTGGCGCTTCAGGCTGCTCTGCCACGGGCTCTTCCAAAGGCGGTGTCAAAGGCTCTGATATCGGCTCCATAAGCGGCAATCGCAGCAGAAAGCGCGCGCCTTTAGGGGTATTGGGCTCAGCACGCAGCGTGCCGCCATGCTCTTGCACAATCTTGGCGGCGATGGAAAGTCCCAGGCCTGTGCCGCGCTGTTTGGTTGAATAGAAAGGCAAAAAGAGCCGCTCGCGAATTTCATCTGTGAGGCCATGGCCGGTGTCCGAGATCTGGACCTCGACCGCCGAACCATCTTCGCTGAGCGAGCTTTCAATTCCCAACACACGCAGCAGACTGCCCTGCATGGCTTCGGCAGCATTGTCGATGAGGTTGGCCAGCGCCCGGCGAATCGCTTCCGGGTCGGCCAGTACTAAAGGCAGTCCCTGCTCCAGGTCGAGTTGCACAGTAATTCCCTCAAGTCGCCCGGCAAAGAGGGCCAACGCCTCTTCGGCCACTTGATTCATCTCGCAGGCGCGCGGCTGTGGCGCAGGAAATTCGGCCAGCGCGGAGAACTGGTCCACCAGCGTGCGCAGCGTTCCCACGCAGCCCAGAATCACCTCGCTGCACTTGCGAATGACGGCGGGCGAGTCCGGCTGACCGCGGTCTAAATGCCTTGCGATCCGTTCGGCCGAGAGGGCGATCGGAGTCAGCGGATTCTTGATCTCGTGGGCCACCCGCTGCGCCACCTCTTTCCACGCCAATTGACGCTGCGCGCGCAGCAGTTCGGTCGTGTCCTCGACCACCAGCACAGTGCCCGGCCGGCCACGGGTCAGCTCAAAGCGAGCACTGGTAATGGCCAAATGAAGAATGCGCCCCCCGGCATGAAACTCAATCTCCGTGAAGGCCAGTCCCATGCGGCGGCTGCGGCGCATAACCCCCGTTACGTCCTCGATGCACTCGGCGGGGAAGAGCGTTTCGATCCTCTCCCCCCCCAGTCCAAAGTCCACGCGTCGGCCCAGCAGCGCGGCAAATGCGCGATTGGATTGCAGGACCGTCCCTCTGCCGTCCAGTGTCACCACGCCCGAGGGAATCGTTTCGACAATGGTTTCCAGTTCGCGTCGTCGTTCTTCGATGGCGAGATTGGCCGCAGACAGCTGTGCCGAAGATGTGTCCGCCAACTGCCTGCTTGCGTCCAGATCAGCCGCCATATTGTTGAAGGCGCGCACCAGTTCTTCCATCTCGCCATAAGCTGCCAGCGCTACGCGGTGATCATACTTGCCGGTAGCGATCTCGGCCATCGCCACGGCCAATGCCTCGACCGGACGAGTGACCTGCCTGGAGAAAAACTGCGCCATCCATACGCTCGAAAAGAAAACAAGCACCGTAATACCTAGCAGCCACAAGAAGAATGTGGTACGAATTCGATTGCGTGTGCGAAAGAGTTCTGAATAGGCAATCGAGCCGGAGCGAATGCGCATGACGGTCTGGCTCAGTCCCTGAGGCATGGGCAGCGCTGTGACAACAGTCTTCCCCGAGTCGGTAGTACAAATACCCAGCGCATACTCCTTGTCTGCCACCTGAATCACCGGCTCATCCGTGCGCTGCGCTGCGAAAAGCAGGCTTGCGGAAAGCGGTCCATGAAGCGTACGGGGCTTTCCTTGTTCGCCTTCCTTGAGCCAGAGAATCAGGCTAGCGGGGCTGGACTCTGCCGGAGCCTGAAAACTGGCCATGGTGTGCTTGTTCGTGTCATAGACAACGGCAAAACCACCGTCCAGCGTAATGCGGCGAGATGCCAACACCTGCTGCAGCGCCGGCAAACTGCCGTCCACGGCGCCGGAGGCCACGATGGACTCTGCCTCTCCACGCGCATTGCCGGTCACGTATTGCGCCAACTCGACCACCACACGCGTCGAGTCGTCGCGCAACTCCGAGATGTTGGGCGAAAACCAGCGGTCAAGCGACCGGTTCATCAACTGATAGCTGAACAGAAACATGAAAGCCGCCGGCGTGAGCGCGATCAACGCCGCGCCCAGCATCATCCGCGACCGCAGCCGCGCCCCCAGGCCGCTGCTGCCTTGTCCTGCGTAGACCCTGAGAATGTTTCTCAGCAGCAGCACCAGCAGAAGCAGCAACAACAGAAACGCCAACATGATGAGGCCGGTCGAGATCAGCGTCTCGCTGGCGGTCTCTGGATTGAGAAAGCCAATGTTCGACGTATTGAACGCCTGAAGCGCGCCCAGGATAGCGAATATCAGGAGCAAGCCGCCCGCGTAGGGAGCAACCGTACGCCACCGCGAATCGCCGCTAATGCGCATGGGGCGATTATAGAGCCGACGCCCGCGTCAAAGGTAGAACCTCACAGTAGAATGTAAGGCAGTCCCGCACCTTCTTGAAAAATGATTCTGGAGAATCCATGATTCATAAGAAAAGTTCATCTTTGTTTTGTTTGATTTATTGCTCGTGTGTGCTGTCCTTGGCTGTGCCGCTGCACGCGATGGCTCCAGGCTCCGGTCGCGCCCTCTTCAATGTCGTTGACTACGGCGCGAAAAACGATGCTTCCGCGCCTGCTACAGAGGCGTTTCAGAAAGCCATTCAGGCGGCGAAATCTGCCGGAGGCGGCACGGTCTATGTGCCGCCGGGCAATTACACATCCGGACCCATCGAGTTATTCAGTAACATGACTCTGGAGATCGATTCCGGGGCAGTCGTTGCATTTCCAGCCATCCCGCTGCCATTTACCAAAGGCCGCCAGCAGGGCATCGATGCGTTAACTCCCGTTCCGCTCATCGGAGGTCACGATCTTGAGAATGTCACCATTACGGGACGCGGAATTCTTACCAGTAACAATGCCGATTGGATGAAGTTGCACGGACGCATCGTGCCTTCACATCCCGGGCAAGAAGAAATCACCAGCAACTATGCGGATCTGCTTAAGTCGCAAAACCATCCTGCTTCCTCTGCCACGGAAGAGTTAGGCAGCGCGAACGGTCCCCAATGGGAGCATCTGTTGCAGGCGCTTGAAACCGGCAAGCCTATCTCCGACGGAGAGTACCGCGCCGCCGCCGCAGAGATGCGCCCATCCTTTGTCCGTTTCATGAATTCGAAGAACATTCTGGTGGAAGACGTGCGCTTCGTAGGCTCGCCCATGTGGACCATCCATCTGCTTTACTCCGAGAATGCGACGATTCGCAACGTCATCATTGAGACGCACCCGGGAGTTCACACCGATGGAATTGTTGTGGATTCAAGCCGTTTTGTGCGCATTGACGATGATTACATCGATACCGGCGACGATGGCATTGTGATCAAGTCCGGCAAAGATGCCGACGGGCGCCGCGTTCACCGTCCCAGTGAAGACATAACCATCACCAACTGCACCGTGCATCACGCGCATGGAGCCGTCACAATAGGCAGTGAAACCTCGGGCGGCGTGCGAAACATCGTAGCCAGCAACATAACCGCCATCGACACCGAAAACGGAATTCGCATTAAGAGCCGCCGTGGCCGCGGAGGAGTGATCGAAGATTTACGCTTTGATAACTGGACCATGGAAAATGTCGGCGAAGGCATCATCGTCACGAGTTATTACCGGATGGAAGGAGAAGCCGCGCCCAAGGACGAGCCTTTCTCAGAGCGCACGCCCATCTTCCGCAATATCGCCATCAGTCACGTCACAATATCCGGTGCAAAAACAGCGATAGAAATCGAGGGCTTGCCCGAGATGCCCATCACTTCACTGCGGCTGACCGATATCATGGCAAACAGCAAAGCCGGCCTGATCGCGCGCAAAACCGATGGGTTGGAGCTGCACAACGTGCAAGTGAATGCAGACCGCGGCTCGGCCTTTGAGATCGATGCCTCCCCCAACCTGGAACTGGATGGCATCGCCACTCGAACGCCCGTTGAAGCTTCGCCGGTGTTGCGATTGACCCATAGCTCGGGAGCGATTCTGCGCAATAGCCGTGCATTTCCAGGAACCGGAATTTTTCTTTCCACGGGGTCAGGAGAGCTCAAGTCGATTCACTTGGAAAGCAATGTCCTGAACAATGCCGCTACCCCTGCCGAAGAGCGCTAGGCTCCTCGAACGGCGCCGCGGCCACGGGTCTTCACCGCGTACATGCGCATATCGGCGACGCCGATAATGGTGTGAAGAGTCGTGCCGTTCACCGGAGCGGTCGCCACGCCCACGCTTGCGCTTACAGATAGTTTCTCCCCGTTCTTCATCATGAATTGGGACTTCATCAGCGCTGTATGCAGTTTGCAGATTTGCTCCAGCGCGGCATCTTCGTCGGTGTCCGGCATGAGAATCACAAACTCGTCGCCACCGTAGCGGTAGCATGAATCCTGCTCGCGGCTCAACTCGCGTAACCGGTGTCCAGTGAGGCTCAGCAGTTCGCTCCCTATCAGGTGGCCGTGTATGTCGTTCACCATTTTGAAATGGTCCAGATCAAGGAACGCCAGGCTTACCGGGCTTCCATCCCGGTTGCATCGCTCCAGTTCCTGGCCCAGTACATCATAGAAATGGCGTGCGTTATACAGGCTTGTGCAGTCATCGGTAATAGTCAACTGCTGAATGCGAGCCACGTCATGCGCGTTCTCGATGGCGATGGCTGCGTGGTCGGCCAGGATGTGCAGGAAGGCGATGGTGTAGTCGGTAAGCTGGTCGGCGTGCGGATTGAAAATCTCGATGGCGCCGTGGGTTCCTTTGCGACCCCGCAGAGGAAGCGCGATCACCGAGCGCACCGAGTTTGGCTTCGTTCCCAGCGACTGACCCACTCGCGGATCGCTCTGGGCCTCGGGAACCAGCAGCGTCTCGCCGTGCTCAACCACCCAGCCGGCCACCCCCTCGCCCACCTTGATGCGCAGATTGCTCAGTGAAGATTCTTCCGCGCCCGCGGTGATCGCGTAGTAGAGTTCCTGGCGTTCTACATCCAGCATCAGCAGCGTCCACAGGTCCGCTTCAATGAACTTCTCCATGTGCTCGATGATGGTGCGAAGAATCGTGTTCAGGTCAAAGCTCGACGTGAGTGAACGCGCAATCTGGTGGAAGACCAGAAGGTCATTGATCGGGATGCGGCTTTCAGTCGCCTTGGTCATTCAGGTGCCCTGTGTGAGGAGTCTCTTCGCCATTCTTGCACACGAAGGTCGACCGGCGTTTGCGGTCGCGTCAAAGACGTTTTTATTTACATTCAAGATTGAAGATTGGCAGCCAGGAAGAGAGTATCCGGGCTTTATGTCGGTCATAAAATCAATGGAATCAATGATATCTAGCACAGGCAAAACTTGAGACATCCATTCATCGCTGAACGGATGTCTTCTGGGCAACTAATCAAGCCGCGGAGCGCCCCGCCGCAGCAGAATCCCTGCAATGCCGCAGACAGCAATGATCAGCAGCGCGACGCCGAAGTAATAAGCGATTGGATGCGCCCAACCCGGCGACCAGGCCAGGTCTTGACCAACCCATAACAGCAGGATCGAAGCGATAACGGCAAACTGGCCGGCAATCACCAGCAAGGTCTGACCGAGGTCGCGCCGCTGATCGAGCGCCTCAACCTGATCTGGAGTTAGATGCCGTTCTTCGGGGGGAAGCAAAGTATTGACCATCGGTGTCACTCCTGAGATGAGCAGCCGCGTCGCTCTTCGACGAGCTTCAAGCGCAGCCGCTCTCACTTCCGATTCAATCACAAGCCGCCCGGAACACGCCAGTGAGACGACCTGTTCAGTGGACAGTTGTCAGTGAAAGCTCGCGGCTCCGTTCATGGTTCATGTGCGTCAGGGCAGGGAATTACTCTGCAAGGGCTTTGCCGCTTCGACCGGGGTGGCATGGCAAGGCAATCCGGGACGGCAAAGAATGCCGGGCCGGAGCCGGCCCCAAGATCAGGCGGTGGGCGATTCGATGCGCGCGTCAGACTCGTCACTCTTGCCCTCGCGCAGATCGAGCATCGTCCCTCGGGGGTATCCCGTGGATTCACGCACCACTAGCCGAGTCTCGATGGGATACTCGCGCTTGGGCAGCGGTGTCCCTTCCACGTGCGCCCTGAGCGCCATCACCGCCGCGCGTGCCAGCTCGAAGCAGGACATCTGAATGGTGGTCAATGGCGGCGTCGTCATCTGCGTGATATGGATGTTGTCAAAACCAATGATTGACAGGTCATCCGGCACGCGCAGACCGATGCGATATGCCTTATGAAGCACGCCGATCGCCGTCATGTCGTTGGAGCACATCACAGCCGTGGGAAGCTTGCCGCCGATTAGCAGTTTCTCCGCCGCGGCCATCCCTCCCTCCATCGTGTGGTCGCCTTCAACTATCCGATCCGCATCCACCGGGATGCCGCACTCCTGCAAAGCGCGATGAAAGGCAGCCAGCCGCGACTGCGCCGAATGCAAGCGAAGCGGCCCTGCCACAAATGCTATGTCCCGATGCCCCAGAGCTGCCAAATGCTGCACACCCTGCCTGATTCCGTGATGATAGTCCACACGCAGCAGGCTGATGCCCGGCCGGTCTGGCCCCACATCCACAAAAACCAAAGGCACCTTGCGATCCGCCAACTGGTCCAGCAGCGGTTCCTCAATGCCGAAGGTCATCAACGCCACGCCCTCTGCCTTGCGCTCAACCATGCGGCGAATACAGCTCTTCATCCGCTCCGGGTCGTAGTTGGTTGAGCCGATCAGAATCTCGTATCCATGCTCGACCGCCACCTCCTCAAACCCTTGAATCAATTCCGGAAAGAATGGGTTGGTAATCTCGGAGATGATCAGCCCAAGAAGCCGGCTGCGGCCAGAAACCAGGGCGCGAGCCTGTGTATTGGGATAATAATCGAGTTCTTTGATCACCTCCCAAACTCGTTTGGCCATCTTCGGATTCACAGTCGGGACATGATTGATGGTGCGCGATACCGTGGCAATTGAAACATTGGCAAGCCGCGCCACAGTATGAATATCCATGTGCGGCGAATTGCGCGAAGAGCGGCGTTTGGGCGTTCGATCGGTCATAGGCGTAAGCAAGAATGCGTTTACAGGATACGCCATCAAGAAGTAACTTGACAGGGTGAGGGAGCAAAATATATGTTGATTCTTTCGGTTCTGGTAAAGGTTTACTGACACGCCCGACGATTCTTCTCGCCCTTTTTCTCCGCGCCGGGTGACAATCAAGTCTGCGCGTCCTGAGGAGTCTATGGAAATGCTGCGTCTGCAATCTGAGGTCCTTGAAGCAAACCTCGAACTCGTTCGCCAAGGGCTGGTCCTCTACACATTCGGAAACGCCAGCGGCATCGATCGTGAATCCGGCGTCGTCGCCATCAAACCCAGTGGCGTTCCCTATGAGCAAATGAAACCAGAGGATATAGTCCTTTGCGATTTGGACGGCAAAATCATCCAGGGCAGCCTGAGACCCTCTTCCGATCTGGACACACACCTCGAACTTTATCGCGCATTTCCAGCCATCGGAGGCGTCGTTCACACCCACTCCGAATATGCCACCGCCTGGGCGCAGGCCGGACGCAGTATCCCCCCTTTTGGCACCACCCATGCCGACTACTTCTATGGCCCTGTGCCGGCCACCGATGAACTTAGCGATGAAGAAATTCAAGGCGACTACGTGCTAAACACCGGCAAAGCCATCGTGCGCCGATTTCACGGTCTCGACCCTATCGCCGTGCCAGCCGTGCTGGTCTCAGGCCATGCGCCATTTTGCTGGGGAAAAACCCCCGCCGATGCCGCCCACAACGCTGTGATTCTTGAGTACGTAGCTCACATGGCATTTTCCACCACACTTCTCCGTCCAGAGAGTTCCGGGGTTTCCAAGGCGCTGCTCGATCAGCATTACTTCCGCAAGCATGGCGCCCATGCAACCTACGGACAAAAATAGGATTTCTTCGCCGGTCGTCTCCGCTGTGGCGCTGAATTTTTTGAGGGCGGTCTGTTTTGCCGCTTGACAAGTGTAGTAGTAAAGCAATTTACTTAAGGGCGAACGTCTGCAAGTTTCGCGGGCGGCTTCACCCCTCTCAGGTGATTCAATGTTCGAATTTGCACCAGCTTACCTCGCCGCCAGTTCCTTCACTCTGCCGCCGGCCCTGCTAGCCTTCAGCGCCACGCCGATAGCCCATCTCAACATCCTCGACATGATCGTGATCGCCGTCTACTTCGGCATGGTCATCTGGATCGGCTTCTACCTCAAGGGCAAGTCCAACACCAGCGAAGAGTTTTTCATGGCCGGCCGCGAGATGACCGCCTGGATCGCTGGCTTGAGTTTTGTTTCCGCCAACCTCGGCTCGTTGGAACTGATGGGCTGGGCCGGCTCGGCTTATCAGTACGGCATTCTCGCCACCCACTGGTACTGGATCGGCGCCATTCCGGCCATGATCTTCCTCGGCCTGGTCATGATGCCTTTCTACTACGTCTCGAAGACGCACTCGGTGCCGGGCTATCTGAAGCTGCGATTCGGTGAGCACGCCCGCATCCTGGCCGCCGTCTCCTTCGCGACAGAGATGATCCTGATGAGCGGCGTGAATATGTTTGCCATGGCCGTGGTCATGAAAGTTGTGCTCGGCTGGAGCCTCCTCTTCAGCATTCTGATCTCCGCAGCGGCGGTGGCGATTTATGTCACGCTAGGCGGACTCCGCTCGGCCATCTTCAACGAGGTCATGCAATTTGTGCTCATCTGGGGCGGCGCGCTGCTGGTGCCGATCCTGGGCCTCATTCAGGCTGGCAGCGTGAGCGGGTTGAAGCGGCAGATCATCGCCAATATGCACACCGATAGCTACTTCCATCTGTGGCGCGACACCGGCCACTTCGCCTCGAATCCCATGGGCGTTCACTGGACGGGCATTGTGCTCGGCCTCGGTTTCGTCATCAGCTTCGGCTACTGGACCACGGATTTTCTCGTAGTCCAGCGCGTGCTGGCCGCTCATAATTTGCGCGCCGCGCGCATGGCTCCAATCATCGGTTCGTACTTCAAGATGGCGGTTCCCTTCATCGTCATTCTGCCTGGCCTGCTGGGCCTTGTGCTCTTGCAGAATCCCGACGGCAGCCGCCGCCTGCTAGTGGGCGAAGATGTGGTCAAGTCCTGCGTGGTCAATGAAGCTGGCGCGGTGGCCGATGCCAGCAGTTGCTCCACGGCGATGACGACCAAGTCCACGCTGCCCGCCGATTATCAGCAGAAGGTTCTGACCGGCGCTCCCGGCACGGAACTGCACAGCTACAACGAAGCGCTGCCGTTGATGATGGTGCGCTATATGGGCCCCGGCCTGCTCGGTCTGGGCATTACCGCGCTCATCGCCGGCTTCATGAGCGGCATGGCCGGCAACGTGAGCGCCTTCTCGACGGTCTGGACCTACGACATCTACAAGCCGCTGATCAAGAAAAACGGCAGCGATAGCCACTATGTAATGGTGGGCCGATGGTCGATCTTCTTGGGCGTCGTTGTCTCCGTCGGCGCCGGCTACCTGGTGCAGCATGCGCACGGCATCATGGATTACGTGCAGGCGCTCTTCAGCTTCTTTATCGCGCCTCTGCTGGCCGCCATTCTGATGGGCATGTTCTGGAAGCGCGCCACCGCTCCCGCCGGCTTCCTCGGCCTGCTGATCGGCATCAGTTCTTCGGTCGGCATGTTTGTTTACGTTAAGATGAATCCCGCGGGCCTGGCAACGATTGCTCTTTCTCCCGACGCCAAACCAATGGCCGAGAATCTGTATCGCGCCTGGTGGGCCTTCTGCATCGCCGCCATCGTCATCTTCCTGGTCAGCCTGGTCACCAAGCCCAAGCCCGTCGCCGAATTGGATGGGTTGTGCTACAGTTGCACGGTTCTGGCCAAAGAAGAGCCGGTTCCGTTCTACAAAAATGTCTGGCTCTGGGCGCTTCTGGCGGTCTGCATCTTTGCGGCGCTGAACATTCTTTTCTGGTAACGAGTTTTTCGATTCTCTCCGCGCTATGAGAGATGAAAGGATTAAGTTTTATGCATGGTTCTGGAATTCAAATCTGGTTCTTTATCGGAGTGCTGTTGCTCATTTACGGTGTCATGATTTTCGGTTACGGCATCTTTGAGCTGGCTACCGGCTGCTATCCCGCCGGAGTTCAGTTGACCAACCTCCACACGCCCATCTGGTGGGGTGGTCTGCTGGCAGCGCTCGGCGCACTCTATTGTGTAAAGTTTCGTCCGGGCCGCGCCTGATACTCGAGTCGCGGATTCCCGCAGTTCACGAAAGTTTCAATGACCATTTCAATTGCCGCACACGCGGCAAAAATCAAGGGAGCTACAAACATGGCAGCGCAACGAAAAGTGACATTTGGCGTAGTCGTAGGCAATCGCGGCTTCTTCCCAGACCATCTGGCGAAGACCGGTCGCGAAGAGATCATAAAGGTACTGGAAGCCGCAGGCGCGAACGTAGTCGTGTTGAGCCCCCAGGAATCGAAGCACGGCGCTGTTGAAACCTACGCCGAGTCGCAGAAATGCGCCGAACTCTTCAAAAAGCACGCGGATGAGATCGACGGCATCATCATCACCTTGCCGAATTTTGGCGAGGAGCGCGGCATCGTCGATGCCATTCGCCTCTCCGGCCTCAAGGTTCCGGTGCTCGTGCAAGCCACGCCCGATCGCTCTGAAGAGATGACCATCGCCGTTCGCCGCGACAGCTTCTGCGGCAAAATGAGCGCATGTAATAACCTGATGCAATACAAAATTCCCTACTCGCTCACGACGCTCCACACTGAGAGCCTCAGCTCGCCCGAGTTCGCCGCCGATCTCGAATGGTTCTCCGCCATCTGCCGCATCGTCAGGGGCCTCAAGAATCTGCGCATCGGCGCTATCGGCGCGCGCCCCGCGGCCTTCAACACCGTTCGCTACTCCGAGCGCCTCTTCGAAGGCAGCGGCATCTCCATCGAACCCATCGATCTGTCTGAGATCTTCGGCCGCATCGCCAAGATGAATGACAACGACGATGCGGCGCAAGCCAAGCTCGCCGCCATCAAGAGCTACGTCAGCACCAGCAAGGTTCCCGCTGAAGCGCTGCTCAAAATGGCCAAGCTGGGCGCGGTCATTGACACCTGGATGAAGCAGACCAATTGCACCGTAACCGCCGTGCAGTGCTGGACCTCTTTCGAAGAATACTTCGGCGTCGTGCCCTGCACCATCATGAGCATGATGAGCAACGATCTGATTCCCTCTGCATGCGAAGTGGATATTCCGGGCGTGCTCGGCATGTATATGCTGACACTCGCTTCGGGCTCTCCCTCGGCGCTGTTGGATTGGAATAACAACTACGGCAGCGACCCCAACAAGTGCGTCTGCTTCCACTGCTCCAACCTGCCCAAGCACTTCTTTGCGCAGCCTCCCACCATGGACTATCAGGCAATCATCGCCGGCACCGTGGGAATTCAAAACACCTTCGGCACCTGCGTGGGCCGCGTCAAGGCCGGCGTCATGAGCTATGCGCGCTACTCCACCGACGATGCCCATGGCATTATCCGCGGATATACGGGCAAGGGCGCTTTCACCAACGATCCGCTGGAAACATTCGGCGGCGCTGGCGTGGCAGAGATTCCGCATCTGCAGAAGCTGCTCAAGTACATCTGCCGCGAAGGCTTCGAACATCACGTAGCCTCCAACTTCAGCGATGTCTCCAACGCCATCCATGAAGCCGCGGTTCGTTACATGGGCTGGGACTCGTACCATCACGGCCAACAGGAAGACTAGCTTTTTCAAGGGTGTTTTGTGTGTCCCATGCTTCAGAAATGAACAGCATGAGAGTCCAAAGATGCTCTGTGCCCCATCCATTCAGCGTTCTTTGCTGAATGGGTGGGATATCACGAACCCAGTCGACTTGACTGATCACAAGCAGCGTTGAGTTACTTCCGCGAATGTTCCGCTCCGGCGGAAGTCGGGAAGCGTAATATCCATGTTACAGTTGAGAAAACGTTCTCTAGAGGGAAACAAATGACCATTGTTGCTGGTGTGGATTTTGGCACGCTCTCTGTCCGCGTGTCGATTATGGACAGCGAGCGAGGGCGTCTGGGTACGGCTGTGGCAGACTATCCGCTCCATCGCCGCCGCGAGGACCCGGATTTCGCAACGCAGGCCCACGCCGATCAAATGCGCGCCCTGGTCTCCGCCACCCGCATGGCGGTCAACGAAGCGGGCATCAAAGGTGACCAGGTCGCGGCCATCGCGCTTGACACCACCGGCTCGAGCGTCGTGCCGGTCGATGCGCAAATGCAGCCCCTTAATGAGTATTACCTCTGGTGCGACCATCGCGCCAAGGCCGAAGCGCAGCAGATCACCGAACTCGCGCACAGCGAAAAGCTCGAAGCAATCGACTGGTGTGGCGGCATCTATTCGCACGAGTGGGGCTTCGCCAAGCTGCTCCACTGGCTGCGTCACAATCCTGACAAGCGCAGCCAATTCGCTTCCGCCTTCGAACATTGCGACATGGTGGCGGCCACGCTCTGCGGCATCACCGATCCCAAGCTCGTCAAGCGCAGCGTCTGCGCCATGGGCCACAAATGGATGTGGAATCCCAAGTGGGATGGCCTGCCGCCGCAATCGTTCCTCTCCAAACTCGATCCGCTCTTTGACGGCATTCGCGAAAAACTCTCAGGCGACTATCTCACCTCCGACAACCTCGCCGGTCATCTAGCGCCCAAGTGGGCCGAGGAGCTCGGACTGCGCGCCGGCATCCCTATTCCAGTCGGCGCCTTCGATGCGCACTGGGATGCGCTCGGCGCGGGCTGCCGCGAGGGCGATGTCGTTAACGTCGTCGGCACATCGACTTGTATCATCGCCATGAGCCGCAAGGCGCAACTGATTCCCGGCGTCTGTGGCGTGGTTCCCGGCAGCGTGCATCCGCAATTCACGGGCATTGAAGCGGGCCTCTCGGCAACCGGCGACATCTTTGAAGCCATCGCGCGGCGCGCCGGCGTCAAGGTTGCCGAGCTCTCCGTGGGCCTCGAAATATATCGCCCCGGACAGACCGGCCTCTTGCGCCTCACCTGGGACAACGGGGACCGCACTGTACTCGTCAATCCCGAACTGGGTGGCGTGACGCTGGGTTGGAATCTGGTGCAAACCGCGCAAGACGAACTCTTCGCCGCCATTGAGGGCACAGCATTCCATACCCGCATCATCCTTGAACGCATGGCCGAATATGGCGTGCCCGTTGACCGCGTCATCAACGCCGGCGGCATTCCGCAGAACAACGCCGTTCTCAATCAGGTTTACGCCGATGTCCAGGGCAAACCGGTACTGGTTCCAGCCGGTGTGCCCACCAGCCGCGGCTCGGCTATCATCGCGCTGCTCGCTGCCGGAGCCTTCCCGACGATCGAAGCGGCCCAGGACAAGCTCTGCCTGCCCTTCAATGTCTTCACGCCAAGACCCGCCGCAACGGCCGTCTACGAGCGGCTCTTCGCGCTCTATCGCAAGGCCTATTTCGCGCTGGGCACGCGCTCGGCAGAGGCTGTGCCGCT
The DNA here is from genome assembly GCA_049513195.1 of Occallatibacter sp. Classification (GTDB taxonomy): domain Bacteria; phylum Acidobacteriota; class Terriglobia; order Terriglobales; family Acidobacteriaceae; genus Telmatobacter. The sequence continues at coordinate 183 of JBEKWJ010000076.1, read as the reverse complement.
GGGAGATATTCTCCCAGAGCTGCGCAAAATCGCCGAAGAAGTTGCAAAAACGGCGTAACCAGGCAGGTGGCTAGATGATCAGTCCCCAACAATCACACCGAGAAGGCTGTGCCCTGTTCATCGCAGCTTCATCGCGATGAGCGGGCGGGCAGGTCGCGCAGGTCCGGGGATAAGCAATGAGAG
>JBEKWJ010000075.1:0-17460 GCA_049513195.1 Occallatibacter sp. | reverse complement strand
ACCGAGCGGTAATCCCAGCACCCAATAACCCACTAGGTTGGCCAGCATGGGCGCGCGCGTCTCGCCCAGGCCACGCAGAGCACCGGTCGAGACGGTCTGGACGCCGTCGAAGACCTGGAAGGCCGCCACCACCCAGAGCAGCCGCTTTCCCAAAGCCATCACCTCAGGGTCGCTGGTATAAATCGCAATCAGGGGCCCGGGAGCCAGCAGGAAGACCGCCGCTGCAGATAGCATGAATCCTGTAGCCAGCCCCAGCGCCAGCCATCCGGCACGGCGGGCCCGCTCAGGATCTCCCGCGCCGACAGCATGACCCACGCTCACCGCGGCAGCCGCCGAAACCCCCAGCGGCACCATGTAGGTGAGGCTGGCATAGTTGAAGACAATCTGGTGCGTGGCCAGCGCCACCGGTGTCAACCATCCGGCAAATAGCGTGGCCAGATTCCACGCGCCCACCTCGAGCAAAACCTGCCCCGCCGCCGGCAACCCCAGTTGTGCCAATTGCTTGAGCCGAGCCAGACTGGGAGCAGCCCAGTTGCCGAAGAGTGGATGCCCGCGCTTGCGCTCATAGTTCCATGCAAAGCCCAGCAACGCCATTGCGATAAAAATGCGCGAGATAACGGTAGAAAGTGCCGAGCCGTTCACACCCAGCGCCGGAAAGCCGAGCCGCCCGTAGATCAGCACCCAGTTGGCAAACCAGTTCAGTAGGTTGCCAACGATAATCGCGACGGTAACCACCCGCACTTGGCCGACCCCTTGGAGGTATCGCCGCGTACCGCCGTAAAGGATCAGCGGAAACGTTCCCCACGTGAGAATGCGCAGGTAGGGGCCGGCCAGAACAGCCACTTCCGGGTGGATTCCAAAGGGCCCGAATCCAAAACTGGCAACAAAAAGCACCAGCATCAGCGGCGGCGTAAGAATGCACGTCAGGTAAACGCCCTGCGCCAGCCAGCGGTGACACTCATCGTGATCTTTGCGCCCGTAGGCCTGCGAGACCAGCGTGTCCAGCCCCAGCAGCAGACCGAAGCAGAAAAGCGTCGGAGTGAAGTAAACGGCATTGCCCAAGGCGACTGCGCCGATGGCCGAAGGCCCCAGCCTGCCCACCATGATAGTGTCCACAATGCCCTGGGCAGTCCAGCCCAGTTCGCTCAGCACCACCGGGAGCGCCAACGCAACCATCGTGCCCAGTTCCTGTCTCCACTTCGTGCCGGATGCGCCGCGAGCCATTACCCCACTCTACAAGCCCAGGCCAGCCGGCCCGCAAGCCCTGCATTCACGAAAGATTCACAGAGAGCCGGTAGCTTTGTTGATACAGGCACTGCGAAAGCAGTGAGGAGTGATCCCATGATGGCGACCGCGAACAGCCTTCCCAGTCAATTTACCGTCAGGCAGATGACGATCAATGACATTTCGGCTGTTATCGAACTGCAAGTGCGCGCGTTTCCTGGCCTTCCCCCTTGGCGGATTGATCAGTTGCAGCGCCATCTTGAAGTATTTCCCGAGGGGCAACTTGTCGTCTCACACTCGGACGGCCGCATCCTGGGTTCAGCTAGTTCGCTCATCATAGACTGGGACGATTACGCCGAATCCGCCAACTGGTCCTCCATCACCGGAGATGGATCGTTCGATACGCACAACCCGCTGGGAAAGACTTTGTACGGCGCGGACATGGGAGTGGACCCGGAGGCGCGCCAACAGGGTATCGGGACACTGCTCTATGAAGCACGCAAGGAACTGATTCGTGAGCGCGGCCTGAAGCGCCTGCTCACCGGCGGCCGCATTGCCGGTTACTCCGCCGTCGCCAGCCAATTGACAGCAAAGGAATACGTGGCCCAGGTGGTTGACGGGAAACGCCGGGATCCCGCGCTCAGCTTTCAACTAGAAAATGGGCTGGTCGTCCTGGATGTTGTTCCCGGATACATGCATGACTTGGAGTCCCACGGATTCGCGACCGTGCTGGAGTGGCTGAATCCTGAGTACACTTCTTCGGTGTCCCTGCAAGCCAGCCTTCAGCACGCGGCCCTCGAACAAGCTTCAGCCGAAGCCATGCGCGGCACTCCTCGTCCGCGCCGCGTGCGCATCGCCGCTGTCCAGTATCTCTTGCGGCCCATTGCTTGCTTTGAGGATTTTGTGCGCCAAGTCGAGTTCTTCGTCCACAGCGCCAAAGACTACCACGCCCACTTTGTCCTCTTCCCCGAGTTCTTCACCATGCAGTTGCTCAGCTACATCAATGAGCCCGCTCCGGCGCTCGCCGTGCGCCGCCTCGCCCGCCTTGCGCCCCAATATGAAGAGCTTTTCATGCGCCTCGCCAAAGAGACGGGGATCTACATCATTGGAGGAACCCACCCCGTTTTTCAGCGGGGCAAGGTCTTCAATGCTGCGCACCTCTTCACTCCCAATGGACAAGTCTTTCGTCAGAAGAAAGTCCACCTGACGCCCACGGAGAGCGGCCCTTATCAGTTGAGCCGCGGTCATGGCCTCTACCTCTACCACACCGACTTCGGCAACATCGCGATCCTCATCTGCTACGACGTGGAATTTCCCGAGGTGGCGCGAGTGATGGCTGAAGCCGGCGCCGAGATTCTTTTCGTCCCCTCTTGCACCGACGGGCGCGAGGGCTTTTGCCGGGTCCGCTATTGCGCCCAGGCCCGGGCCATCGAAAATCAGGTTTACGTCGCCATGACTGGAACCGTGGGCAATCTTCCCCTGGTTCCGTACATGAATACCAATTACGGGCAGGCCGCAATCCTCACTCCCTCGGACTACTTCTTCGCGCGGGATGGAATCGCCGCCGAGGGCACCATCAACCAGGAGCAGTTGGTAGTAGCCGACGTGGACCTTGACCTGCTCGACGAGCAGCGCGTCAACGGCAGCGTCATTCCGCTTCAAGACTTGATCAAGGATGCCTACGACAGTGTGGTTCACTTCTCCGATTACAAAGGCCAAAAGGCTCCCGAGGCTGATCAAAGCGAAGCAGTCTCAGGCCTTCACACGCAGGATGCGGAGACCAGGAAGAGCCCAGAGCGCGAAGAAATTGACTTTCATGCGCAGGCGGACCTGCAGGGCGTTCCAGCAGACTGAGCGAATCTTGTCTTGAACGTCAGCCCTACCACTGCGCCCAGTCGCCCAGACCAAGAACCCAGGCGGCCAGCAGGAGATTGCTGATGGCGTGCGCGGCGACCGCATCGCCCATGCGTCCCCGCCAACGGAGCGCGGCGGCAAAGGCCAAGCCAGCCAAGGTACCGAGGATCAAATGTTGCCAATCCATCAGATCCTTCATGTGTTCCAGGCCAAAGACAGCCGAAGACAGCGCCACGGCAAGCGCCGTCATGGCTGTAAAAGAAACACTATCAAACTCGCGGCTCACCAATCGGCGCGCCAGGTAGCCACGAAACGCCAACTCCTCGACAACAGGCACAGTGACCACTGCGGCTGCCACGCGAAAGGCAATCCAGGCCCAGCGGGCCGTGGGCGACAGCGCCGCCAACTCAGCACCCAGCGGGCTGGCCGCATGTTGATGGGTCCACCAGACGGGCGCGATCCACATCAAAAAGACACCCGCTCCAAGCACTGCCCCAAACCAGCCAAAGCGCCAATCGAGCTTCTTCAACTCCGGCCAGAAATAGAACAGCGCCACGGCTGCGGCAACGAAGCGCAATGGATAGAGCCAATCAAAGTATCCCGAAACCAACTTGGAAGCAGAAGCCACGACCAGAATCGCAAGAAGCGGTATCAAATACGCGCGAATTGCCGGAGATTCTCCTCGATGTTCACTAGACTCTCCCAACCCCATCGACACGCCCGTGACCTCCACAAAGCGCCCCTCAGGCGTCCGTTCGACAGTCGTTCGAGCGAAAGCGGGAGCCTTGTGCATCCACGATATTTTTTGTATGGCCAGAGAAAATCCCAATGCGATTGCGACGAACGCAATCCAGCCGAATTGCGCGTGAAAGCCTACCGTAAAGGCGTCAGAACCACCCGCGCTGGCGATGAGAATCAGGGCGCTGAGACGCAAAATGTTCATCAGCCAACTGCACACCAGCGAGCAAGGGATCAACATCAATGCCTGCGGGAAACGCGTTTCCTTCCTGTAAACCCAAAGCCAGAGGCTCGTGAAAAGCAGCACCAGTCCAAACCCTTCAACACCGGAACAGCCACCCGCGATGATGACCGAATAGCGCGGCGTCCCAATCAAGAAAGTGGCGGGATCAGCGAATGCGTCTGGTGTAAATAAATCCAGAATCATTTTCACCGCTCGCACGGTGATCCTTTGAATCATCCCAGTCTGAGTAGTACTCGTCGCGCGCCATATCGAAACCACCAGCGTGCTCAAAACACATCCGGCCACGCCGGCTATTGTGGAGAGAATCCATAATTGCCCCGTGGCCCGAATAGCCCCTTTCCAGCTTCGCGGAGGAATGAAAGCCAAGGCGAGCAGTACAGTTGCCAGAATGTAAAAGGCGCTTTTGGTGTAGCTGAAAGTATCAAAAAGAAGCCAGCTGAACTTCGCATACCCATGCGCCGCCATGGTGAATGAAGCAACCACGGCAAGACAGATTAGGTGGCCCGCAAACCATAGGCGAGAGAATGGGATTCTTTCCTGCAGGGCTTTGAGCCTCGAATGACCGAATATCAAGAACACCATGCAGGCAAAAAGCGGAATCACTCCGTATGGAACGACAGTATTCCCGGATAATTGCAAATGGCTGGGAATTGGACCCCTGCCCGCAAAACAGAATGAATATTCAAAGACCACTATGAAGAACAAAAAATAAAGCCGACCCAAAAGACGGCTCGGCAACATTCTCCATAGCATTGACTTGAAACCTTCCCGCCCAGCCGGGGCACTGCCGAGCGTTGACATCAATCTCTATTTATCTCTCTACTTCTTGCGACGAACATTCAACACCGCGAGCGACCCCGCAAGCAGTGTAAGAGCGCCAACCGCTAGGCTCGGATCGATTTCGGGACCGACATGTCTACCGAACACCAATGCATTGGCAACGCTGGATATGCCGAGCGCAAGACCCATGACCACGATTAGGTTTCGTAAAAGACTCTTCATCACGTGCAAATCCTTCCTGATGGTTCTCCAAAACAGCCTGATTCTTCCAAGACCCGCAAGCCCAAATCGAGCAGCCCTACAGCCGTCTTCCTGGGCGATACAAGCCCGGCCTTAGGACGATCTTAACACGAGATTAGGCAACTCAGGCAAGATCAATCAGCAGATACAAGTAACCGAAGGAGATTACGCTGATTTGGTTTTGTCTCACACTGAAACCCCTGGTGCGCGGGCAAAGCTTTCACCCCACAACTCTCCGATCTTCCTCAAGAACGGCTAGACCGTAACTACCATTGTCTGAAACAAAAAGCTCTCTGTAACCAAAGTGGCAAGAAACCGTGACCAGCCCCCTTATTGACAAAGCGAGGCCCTGCCAAATCGCAGGGCCTCGCTTCACGTATCTCCAGGATAGCTTCCAGTCCTTCCGCGAGGCTCGCGTCAGGCACGAACCGTGGCGTTTGTTAGTGCAAAACGCCTTCTGCGATACAAAAAAGCGGTGAGGCCAAGCAGTCCGGAGCCAAGCAATAACAAGGACGAAGGCTCTGGGGACGGCGTAAGGTCGAAAGACACCGGATCGCCTCCCGCATCATTATTGGTGGCTGGCAGGAATTTACCATTGACATATTCTGTCCAATAGTCAGCACCATCGAATGAGAAGATATTCACCACTCCTCCGTTTGACAGATTGAAGAGAATACCATTCCCGTCCAAATATGGAGATGTGACCGTTGAGGTTAGGATGTCGTCGAAAAACAAATAATCATGGTTGGAAGGGGGCACATCCGGGAAGATGATCCCCCCCGCCGTCAAGTCATCGTAGTAGACCTCACCAACCGTGCCTGGGTCTGCGATTAACGTTCCGGTAAAACCGTTGATCTCAATATTTCCGGCAGTGATGTCGTACTCACCGCCGCCTATTGAAGTGGCAGAGATGTCGAAGGCACCGCTGACGCCTGTGCCACTCAAACTGATAGCAAACTGGTCAGCCTTCGCCGCCGGCGCAATTGCAAAAGTAGTTGCCAATGCAAGACCAAGTAACCAGAACTTCTTCATGATTCCTCCAAGTTCGCTCTCACGGGCATCCGCCCCGGCTCAACACTTCCCAACCCCTGCCCAAACCGTATCCATTGCTCTGAAAGCACGCCCGGGCAACCACCGCGCCCTACCAGAATAGCATCCCGCCGCTTGGAATGATGAGAGGATTATGAAAGTACTCATAACCGCCGTTCAATACACCCCAATGTCATGCATACGTGAAGATGCACGTCACGTTCCAAACAATGAATCGTAGATTCAGCAACTTGAATTCATCAAAATGACAAATGTGCAACTATTTTCACATTCTTTCCAGGAAAGTTCCCATCTTCGCCCCAACAGAAGCCTCACCCCACCGCCGGTCGCGGTTGAACCTTCTTAGTAACGATCACCAGCTTGGCCGGGGTCAATTCTGGCCCGTCCCAACCTTCCTTGACCGCCTCAATGTGAATCTCCCCTGACTTCCTTGTCCCTTGCACAATCACCTCGGCCAACCCGTTAAAGAGCGACCGCCTGGGATCCTTATCGCTCTCCTGACAGTTCGGATCGCCGTTGCCAACGCCGATTAGCGCGCCGTCACCTGAAACCTTGAAGCCGATCAAATTGCTCGCCGTTGGCACCGCGCGCCCTTCCTTATCCAGAGCTTCCACTGTCAGAATGGCCACATCCTCGCCGTCGGCATTGATCGTTGTCCGGTCAGCCGTCAGCCGGATGGAGACCGTCGGTCCCGTAGTTTCGCGCTTTTCCGTCAGCACCACCTTCCCGTCTTTTGAACCTCGAGCCTCAATGACGCCCGCCTCATATTTGACCTTCCACTCTACGTGACCCAGGCGCGGAACCTTCTGGCTTCCCTGGCTCTTGCCGTTGACGAAGAGTTCGATCTCGTTCAGATTCGAGTGCGCCCAGACGGAAATCTCCTCGCCTTCCCTGCCCTCGAAGTTCCAATGCGGAAACAGGTGCAGCACCGGCTCAGCGCTCCACCACGCTTTGTAATAGTAGAAGCTGTCCTTGGGAAATCCGCACATATCGATCACGCCAAATTGCGAGTTGACCGAGGGCCAGCCATACGGCGTCGGCTCACCGCGATAATCCAGGCCGGTCCACATAAAGCCGCCTGCCTCCCACTCGCGCGTCGCGTAGAACTTCCACCACTCCTCAGCTGTCTCGCCCCATCTCGCCGGGTTCACGTCGTAGGCGCTCTCGGTGTTGCGCAGCGGGTCGGTCGAGTACACGCCGCGCGTCGCAAAAGCGCTGGCCGTCTCCGAGCCATAGATAGGCCGCTTGGGATTCTTCTTGTGAAAGTCGTCGGGATATTGCAGCTGATAGTTGAACCCGATAATGTCGAGCGCCTCGCTGACGCCCTTTTCATTCGAGCCATTGACCGCCGCTGAGACTACGCGCGTCGGGTCGAGTTCGTGGCAGCGCCGCACCATTGTCGCGGCGATCTTCGCGCCTTCCTCCGCCATGTCATTCTGCAACTGCCATTCCTCGTTGCCGATAGACCAAAGAATGATCGATGGCGAGTTGCGATAGCGCTTGATCATCGTCTCCAGCTGCGCCATGCCTTCCGGACTGGAACTCATCTGGCGCGTCTCGCACATCATCATCATGCCCATGCGGTCGCAGGCCTCGACCCACTCCGGTGTCGGCATATTGTGCGAGGTGCGCACGGCGTTGCAGCCCATCTCGCGCAGTACGCCCAGCCGGAACCATTGCAAGCGGTCAGGCACGGCCGCGCCCACGCCGGCGTGGTCGTGGTGGTTACAGGTGCCCTGAATCTTCAGTGGTTTCCCATTGAGGAAGAAGCCCTTGTCAGCGTCGAAAACCGCTGTGCGCACGCCAAAGCTGACGCGCTCTGCATCGCGCGCCTTGCCGCCCGCCTCTACAGTCACTATCGCCGAGTAAAGGTTCGGCGCATCCACCGACCACAGCATCGGATTAGCCAGAGTGGCGGTTGCAACAAAACTGGCGGAGCCATCCGTCTCAATCGATTGCGCCGCGGCCTCCGCCGTAGCCACCTTCTGGCCGCTAGCGTCGAGAATCTGCCAGCTAACCTTCGAGCTCTCGGATTGCTTGCCTTCATTCTGCACAACCGCACCAAGAGTCAGAACTGCGGCATCATTGCGGAGCGTCGTGCGCACGTAGCTCTCCGATTTGCCCAGATGCAGCGCATCCGTCTTCGTCAGCCATACATGTCGATAGATCCCGGCTCCCTCATAGAACCAGCCGTCACCGAAGCTCGCATCCACGCGCGCTACAATGCAATTTTTGGCGCCGTAAGTGAGAAAGTCCGTAAGGTCGAAGCGGAATGGTGCGTAGCCATTGTCGTTGCGGCCAATAAAGCAGCCGTTCACAAAAATCAGCACGTCCCGGAAGGCGCCATCGAACTCGACGGTGATGCGCCGGCCCAGGTCGCTGGCCGGAATGTCGAACTCACGCCGATACCAGCCCACGCTCGTCTCCGGATAGCGCCGGCCGAGGGGTTTGTAGCCGTGCGAATTCTGCGCCATGTCATGCACAAAAGGCAGCTCAACGGCCCAGTCGTGGGGCAGATTCAGCGCACGCCACTTCGAGTCATCAAACTTTGTCTTGGCAAAGGCGAAGTTGCCGGTCTTGTCGAAGTCGCTCTGATCGTAGCCGAAGCCCAGATCGCGGGCCGGGTCGGTCCCGTGGCCGAACTGAAACTTCCAGCCGAAGTCGAAGAGCAATTGTTCGCGCGGTTCCACTGCCGCAAGAGCCTCAGCCGAGCCGGCGCTCGATTTGCCGCCAACTGCAGCGGCGGCGCGCCCCCAAGCAGCGCGAGACAGCAAAGATGTAGCCGAAAGAGCCAGTCCAGCAGAGAGCAGATCGCGACGAGAGATACGGGACATGAAGATAACCTTTCAAAGTAGTCTCGCTTTAAGCGGGCGCAGAATCCCGCATGGCGAGCAAAGATGAACTATAAATCAGGCGGCGGGTGCCAGTATACGATTTCTGAATTTTCCCCACTATTGTCGCTGCCGCAACCCCTCCTTTCACTTCACCGGCTGCCGTGCTGTATCGTGAGGGTGAACGGCATCCGTAAGGGCGAACAGCCCACGATCGGAGCCGCCCTTTACGCCCTGCAAGGTGGTCCCAACCCATGCGCACCTGTCGCCCCGCTTCTTTGCTTCTCCTGCTCGCTCTGGCCGTCGCACCCGCAATCGCGGCGCAAGTCACCAGCGCTCTTGATCCATCCGTCCCGCCCATGCGCGCGCTCATTGAGCGCTACACGGCCGATCAGGCCACAATCGCCAGCGTCTACGCCGATCCCTTGGCCCCAGCTGCCCGCGAGCGCATGGCCGCATTCTATCGTGAAAATCGTGCCCTACTCGCCAAGATTGACTTCAATGCCCTCGACCGGGAAGGCAAGGCGGACTATGTGACTTTTGCCAACTATCTCGATCAGCAGGAGCATCAGTTGGCCCTTGACCGGCGACAGTGGTCTGAGGTTGAGCCGCTGCTTCCCTTTGCTCCCGCGATCTTTGCCCTCGAAGATCAGAAACGCCGCATGGAGCGCCCCGATCCTCAGAAAGCTGCGGCACAGTTAAGCGAGCTGGTCAAAGCCGTTGCCGCCAGCCGCAAAGCCCTTGAGCCCAAGGTCAAAGACGCATCGCCCACCGACCGCATTGCCGCCTGGCGCGCCGCCGCCGATCTCGACCAGCTTACCGTCCAGTTGCAACATTGGTTCGATTTCTGGAACAGCTACGATCCGTCCTTCTCATGGTGGGCCGAGCAGCCCTACAAGCTACTCTCCCCAGCGCTCAAGGACGAATCGACCTTCCTCCGCGAAAAGCTTGCCGGCATCGCTCCCGACGATAAAGCCACGGTCATTGGTACTCCCATTGGCCGTGAAGCGCTGCTCAGCCAACTCGACGATGCCATGATTCCCTACTCCCCCGAGGAGCTGATCGCCATGGCCAAGTTGCAGCTAGTCTGGTGTCAGCAGCAGATGGTGAAGGCCAGCCGCGATATGGGCTACGGTGACGACTGGCACAAAGCTCTGGAGGCGGTCAAAAACTCCTACGTCGAGCCTGGCAAGCAGCCGGAACTGATCCGTACACTTGCCCTCGAAGGCGAGAAATTCGCCGAGGATCGCAATCTCGTGACTGTGCCGCCGCTGGCCAAAGAGACTTGGCGGATGGAAATGATGTCGCCCGAACGCCAGCTTGCGAGTCCATTTTTTTTGGGTGGCGATACAATTCTGGTCAGCTATCCAACCGATTCGATGACCTACGACCAGCGCATGATGAGCATGCGCGGCAATAACCCCGCGTTCTCTCACGCAGTCGTCTTCCATGAGTTGATTCCCGGTCACTGGCTGCAACAGTTCATGACCGCCCGCTACCGCCCTTATCGCCAGCTATTCAGCTCCGGTTACTGGCTTGAGGGAAATGCCTTCTACTGGGAGCTGCTGTATTGGGACCTTGGCTATGATCGAACCCCGGAGCAGAGAATTGGTGCGCTCTTCTGGCGCATGCATCGCTGCGCGCGTATCATTTTTTCGCTCAGCTTTCATCTGGGCACGATGACCACGCAGCAGGCCATTGATTTTCTGGTCACTGAAGTTGGCCACGAGCGCGACAACGCCACCGCCGAGGTCCGCCGCTCGGTCGATGGTGAATACGATCCGCTCTACCAATGCTCCTACATGCTCGGTGCGCTTCAATTCCGGGCTCTGCGTCATGAGCTCGTGGACTCGGGAAAGATGACCGAGCATCAATATCATGACTCCATCCTGCAAGAAAATATGATGCCGATTCCAGTACTTCGCGCCCTGCTCACAGGCGAAAAACTTACGCCAGAATGGAAACCACACTGGCGTTTTCTGGATGAAGCAAAGTGAGCCTTAGACAGAATAAAGTCAGAGGAGATTTCCTGCATGTGCTTGCAGTGAATGAATGCGAACTGGGTGCTCCATCCTCGCCGCGTTTTTGTTTTTTGCGGCTAGGGTGGGCTACCTCTATGTCTGCACCACGGGAGCACTCTCGTGCCCTTGCAGAGAGTGATTTCGAACAAAGCGCCGCCTACAGATTAAAGCCGCTGCGAGAGCAAAGAGTCCGCTACCAATCAGGATCAAACTGCCGGGCTCGGGCGTTAGCACGGGCACAGGATCTCCAATGAGTAACTGAGGCTCTCCGTCTCCAGCAGGCCAACTCCCTGCAACCGGAAGATAAATCTCAGAGTCGTCGTAGATCCTCGACCTGGAGTTGTTTTTAACATAAAGAGATGCTTGGTTCAGCAAGGCAGTTACGTCACCTTGATACTGTGCGGGTTCATCGGCCAGCAAAGTAGGATCGTTCGGATCGAAAAGCTCCCAGTCTGCCCACTGCGCCTCCAGCATGGTCGTCTCTGTTGCGCCGGGAGCATAAGCCTGCGCAAAAATATAAGCTGCCTCTTCATATTGTGTGTTACCCGCGACGGGCACAATCGTGGCCGTCCAGCTCTCGCCAAAGCTTATCTCATTCGTAAAGCTAATACACATCAACGGAGTGAGGTCCGCACTGCCGTTCACGCTGAAGTAGTAAGGATAAATATATCCCGGCCCGGAAGATTCCCCTCCAACACTTATGAGCGTCACAGTCGCCGAATCCGAGTAACCCCTCAGTGGACTCAATAACAATAAAAAGCAAAACACAGAAACAAACAAGACATTGCGTGCCCCGAAGTTCTTCATGCTTAACCCTCTTCCGGCAAGTCGCAGGCTAGGTCCCAGCTTCTGAGTGTGATTCAGTTCACATCGTTAACTCGCTTGCTCCGGGCAAAACGAATTCACACAACTAAGAACCTTCCAAGACTCAAAAGCACTCTGAACGAATCAAGCCCCTGATCTGCTAAGCCGATGTTAGTAAGGGCTAAGTAATGGCGCAAGATGACGGGCGATGTTATAGGTGGATGCTGTGCCCAAAATGGTCTTAAATAACTGTAGGTTCAAAATAGGAATGTGCCGAAGTTACGTCAGGCATGACTTCGGCGTACCACAAAATTCTCTAGAATCAACGTGAATCTCAGGCAGCCGGCTCGTTCATCGACCCCGAAAATCTCCATGAGCCGTGAAAAGCTGTGCCCCGTTCATCGCGGCCTTTTCGCGATGAGCGGGCGGGTGGCGTTGGTATGACCTAAAAGTCAGGGTGGCCGATTCTGGGACCTGAGAGAGCAACAACCCAAATGGTCGCGTTACTAAAGGACAGGATAGAAGCTCTGAATCCAGTTTTGGAGCAGCGCCGGGAAGCATCCAAGAATAACCACAGCCGCCGCAATTGCCACCAGCACGGCCATGGTAACCGGGTGCGCTTTGATCGGCGTCTCGTCGATTGCGTGCATAACATAAGCCCGCTTGAGAACTTGTAAATAGTAGTAAAGAGAAACCGCGCTCAACGCAACAGCCAAAGCAACCAGAGCGAACGGAACCGGCCCAGCCGAAACGCCCAGCACCGCAGCAAACAAATTAAACTTTGCCCAGAAGCCCACCAGCGGAGGAATCCCAGCCAACGAAAGAAACAGCACCAGCAGCACAGCCGCCAGCAGTGGATTCCGCTTGTGCAGCCCAAGAAACGAATCCAGCCGATCGCTACCAGTCGCCCGCTCGACAACCGAAACGACGCCAAATGCGCCGATAGTCGTCAAGCCGTAGGTGAGAACGTAATAGACGACTGCATTATTCATGCGAATGGCCGGATTCAAGGCGCTGCCATAAAATATCCATGCGCTTCCCAGCCCTACATAACTGGAATGGGTGGCAATTCCCAGCGATATATAGCCGGCGTGAGCAATGGCTGAGTAAGCGAGTAATCTTCGCACGCTCACCTGCGTCAATGCAGCGAGGTTTCCCAATACCATGGAGGCCGTTGCCACAACTAACATAATTACACTAAGACCAGGCCAGGTCTTATACACCGCTCGCAGGTATGGCTCAACGACAGCTTCTTTTCCATAGATTGGTCCGCCAGGACTCAACCAATTCAAGCTGAGAGTTAAGAGAAGCCCAAAGCTCGCAACTTTTGAGACGGAAGCAATGAACGCTGCCGCAGGAGTGGGTGCACCCTCATATGTGTCAGGGGCCCAAAGATGGAAGGGAACGGCAGCTATCTTGAAGCCCAGCCCCGCGACTACCAGAACCCATGCTACGTAAAACAATGGATTGGTCCCTGACATGGAAATGGATCGCTGTATCTCCCAGAGGTTTGTGCTTCCGGACAGCCCATAGAAGTAGCTGAAGCCGAATAGCAGAAATGCCGCCGACATTCCGCCGAAGAGGTAGTACTTGAGCGCAGCCTCAGCGCTCTTTCCTGAACCTTTCATAAAGGCCGTCATGATATATAAACCAAGACTCAGCAATTCAAGGCCAACAAAGATCACTAGGAGGTCCTGTGCACCAGCAACCAGCAAACCTCCTGAAGCTGCCATCAGAACAACGGCCACAAATTCGCCTGCATGACGTGTGAACTGCGTGTCTACCAGCAAAATGAGTGTAAGAATCGTCAGGATAAGAATGCCAATTTGCAGTACCGTAACGTAAGGTCCACCTCCAAGAAGCAGCCCGATAGTTGCGAAGTCGGGTGGAATAATCGGTCTTTCGATGCCTTTTACAATCGACATCCAGTTACCCAAGGGGAAAGCTTCAGCGCCATTCCGGAGCAGTACTAAAACAGCGAACAAACAGCCGCCTGCGCCAATAACAACACTTGAAACGATGCGAGTTTTCAAACTTGCCTTGCGAAGGAACCCCAAGTCAACCAACAATACCAACAGCGCCGCTAGCTCAAGCAGTGTCTCCGGGAGGGTTGCATGAAAGAGTCGCTCGTAGTTCATTGTCCCCCTCCCGCAAGCAGCGCCTTCACTGCCCGTTCAATGCTATCGAGCAAAATTCTTGGATATAGCCCGACCCACAAACTAACTCCCGCCAGCATAACTACCCCGGTAACTTCCGGCCATGTGATAGCGGCGAAGTGCTGTCCGTGTTCCTGTTCCAGAACATGCGCGCTGGGCAGCGCATCGCTGAAAAATACCTTCTGCATCGCCCGCCACGTATACGCCACGCCCACCACGATGCCCACGCCCGTCGCCAATGCCCACCACGGTTTGGCGATCCACGCGCCCACCAGCACCTGTAACTCTGCGACGAAACCTGAAAAGCCTGGCAACCCCATCGATGCCATTCCGGCAACGACAAATCCCCATGCGGCAAAGGGCAATCGCTTGGAGAGGTGCATCGTCTCCAACTCCGCTAACTGCCGCGTGTGTGTGCGCTCGTAGACGATACGACCCACGATCGCAAAAAGCAGCCCGGCGATGATGCCGTGCGAGAACATCTGCATCACCGCGCCAGTAACTCCGATCTGATTCAGAGTTACAAGCCCCAATAGCACGAAGCCCATGTGGCTCACGCTGGAGTATCCAATCACAAACTTGAAGTCTGTCTGCGCCAAGGCTACAAGCGCGCCATAGACGATGCCGATGACAGCCAGCACCGCGAAGACGTCTCGCCATGAACCAATACCGATAAACGAGAATCCCCAAGAATCAAGGCCATGCGGAAAGAGTGCAATACCCACGCGCAGGCAGCCATATGCGCCGAGCTTCATCACCACGCCCGCCAGCAGCATGGAAGCTGCGGTCGGCGCGGCCACGTGGCCGGTGGGCGCCCAAGTGTGGAAAGGCCACATACCCGCCAAAATCGCAAAGCCCGTGAACACGAGCGGAAAGCACCACATCTGAAAACTGATAGGAAAGTTAGCATGCCCCAAAGCAACAAGCCCAGTCGAGTGGCTGCCCGCCGTCGCATAGGCCGCCAGCAAACCAATCAGTACCATTGCCGATCCAGCGAAAGAATAGAGCGCCAGCTTCATAGCCGCATATTCGCGGCGCGTGGAACCCCAGATAGCGATCAGAAAATATTTGGGTACAATTGCAATTTCGTAGAAGACAAACAGTAGAAATAGATCGAAGCTGAGAAAAACTCCGTAGACTCCGCCGATCAGTGCAAGAAAAAAAGCAAAGAATTCATTGGTGCGAAGCTCAATATTCCAACTGAAGAGAACGCCAGCAACCGCAGCCAGACCAGTCAGCAAAACCAGCACGCGGCTAATGCCGTCAGCAGCCAGCAAAAAATGAATCCCCATCGACGGCACCCATGGCACGTCGACAATCGTCAATCTTCCCTGCCCCATGCCAGCCACAAACCCTTGCACGGCCAGCGCCAGGCCAGCCGCGGCGACAGCCAGCGCCAGCCAGCGCGCCAAGGCATTTCGGCCTTTGGGCAGCAGCGCCTCGGCTAGCGCTCCGGCAAACGAGAGATAGATCGTCCACGCTAACATTAAAATCTCCAGTGAGCCAAGAGGTTTACGACCGTTGGGTTCACGCTCGCCACAATGATCTGCGGCACAAGGCCAACGAGCAGCATTAGACCGATGACCGGAGCGAGCGCTATCCGTTCGCCGTGATGTAAGTCAGGGAAGTTCGCGCAGTGCTCCGGCACCGGTCCGCAGAAGACGTTTTGAATCACAGTCAGAATTACTGTCGCAGTCACCAGGAGCCCTAGGACCGAGACACTAGCCGCTACCCATGCCAGCGGAAAGACACCACGGAAAATTAGAAACTCGCCGACAAAGCCATTCAGTCCTGGCAGCCCCAGCGAAGAGAAGAGAGCAATCCCCATTATCCCTGCCAAAACTGGCGCTGGTTTCCGCAATCCGCCAAAGTCGTCGATGCCGCGATGACCACCAGTCCGTTGCTGCAGCATAGCTACTAACCAAAAGAGTGCTGCTGCCGTCAGGCCATGGTTGAACATCTGCAAAATCACGCCGTCTAGTGCCATCGCTTGACTAGTCTGCGTAGCTGCTCCCGCAGTAGGCACCGCCAGCGCAAAGATGCCTAGCAAACAATAGCCCAGGTGATTCATCGACGAGTAAGCAAAGACGCGCTTCAAATCTTTCTGCGCAGCAGCAGCCCAGGCCCCCATCACTACCGTAGCTACGGCAAGCACCAGCAGTGGTGTGCGAATCTGCGCGATCTGGTGGCCAAAAAGCGGCAACGCAATCCGCAACAATCCATAGACGCCCATCTTTGACATCGCTCCGGTGAGTAACATCGTCACCGGCGAGGGCGCCTCTGCATAAGCTGCGGGTAGCCATGTGTGAAAAGGAAACATTGGCACCTTCACCGCAAAGCCAGCCAGCACCCCGATAGCCAGCCATAACATGACCGGCCCTGTAACTAATCGTTCTAAGTCGCCTGTCGATGCCAACTGCGTCAGATAGCCGAAATCCATGCTTTTTGCATAACCGAAAACCGGGTTCATGGTTGCGAAAAAGAGACCGAGAAAAGCCACCAGCAGCACCACCGAGCCGGCCATCGTGTAGATGAAAAACTGAGTTGCCGCTGGGCCGCGTCCTGCCCCGCCCCATAACTTGATGAGAAAGAACGCTGGAATCAGAGTTAGTTCCCAATACAAGAACCAGTGGAAGAAGTTCAGTGCTGTAAAGGAACCGAAGAGACCTGCTTCGAGTACCAACACCAGTGCAAAGTAAAGTCCCGGTCGGTGATGCACACGATGCGCCGCATCGACCGACATCAAAGTCACAATGGACGAAAGCACGAGCATCAGCGAACTCAACCCATCCACGCCCAGGTGATACTCGATGCCCAGCGATGGCGCCCAGAGGTGCTGCTCGACTAACCCGTAACCACCAATAACAGAGAAACTACTCCACTTGGCCCACACAGCCAGGGCGAGCGCAAGAGCTACCAGCGTGGTAATCAGAGCTACCCCTCGCGCATATTTGCCAAATGCAAGGGCTACCGCCGCTCCAATAAGAGGCAGCACGGTCAACAGCGTCAAAAGATGAAATCCGCTCATGCCCGACTGCTCCAGATCAGAATCAATGTCAAGGCGACGACGGCCAACGCCAAGATTCTCAAGTAAGTCTGCACGCGGCCCGTCTGCACGCGCGCCAATATCCCGCCTCCGGCCGCTAACTCTTCGCAACCCTTGTCAAAGATGCCGTCCACGAAACTGTTATCCAGGAAGCGGTTCAATTGCGCCCACAAGCCGAAGATGCCAGCAACCCCAGTCACCACGCCGCCCCCAACACGGCGGTCAAGCCAGTCGGCAACCCGCGCCCACCAACCGTAGAATGCAATCACCGTCACCCCGTACAATTCATCCACATACAGTCGGTCACGCAGCCACCCCCAGACCATCGGCGCCATTTTTTCCAATACATCTGGCTCCGTTGGCTTGGGAGAGCGATCTCCGTAAAGCCTCCAACTTAAGCCAATGCCCAAAAACACAACTATCGCCGACAGCCCCATCAGCATAAAGAAATTAAGATCGAATAACTTATATA
>JBEKWJ010000074.1:0-17588 GCA_049513195.1 Occallatibacter sp. | reverse complement strand
ACCTTCCGGGCGGTGAACGGACGTGGGCTGAGCGTTCTGGTGCGGCGCAAAGTTCGCGAAACGGCGGCGGAGATATGGCTGCGGCCGCCGGGAGAGTTGAAGGAGTTTTTGGAGAGATGGGTGTCGGCGGTCGAGCAGCAGGCAACCCAGGCCGAACTCGAGAACTCTGAGGAACCGATTCCTGGCATCCAATGACCTAGACGATTTATGTGGAGGGAACGTGAAGACCTGGAAAGTGATGCTTGTTTCGATGCTGGTTACACTGACTTTTTGTGGCATTTATCTTTATTCGGTATGGAAGCAAAGACAGAATCCTGGTTTGATTGGGCAAAAAGACACCAGCCAAACACTCAGTCAGGACGATCTGGTGGTGATGCGCGAGTTTTTCCCGAGGTACTTTGAAGACAATCTGCGCCTGGAAGGCACCTCGGTATGGATGAAGAACGGGTACGTTATGCCCTACTACCCTTACACGGACGGCCATGTGCAGTTTGCCAAGCGGATTGAACTGATCCCTTCGGCCGAGCGGCTGGACGTGAAGAAGATTATCAAGCAGGCCGCGCCGGCGGGTGAAGACGACGGCCTCAGTCACGGCAGCCGGCAGGTCTTTGCGGTCTTCGCGCTGCCGATGGGCGCGGCTCTTTATGCCACGCCCATCGGTGCAATTCAAGGCAGCCAGGAAGCCTACTTCACCGACTTGCTTTTCTATTACGACGACCCGCACACGATTTACGACCATTGGCCCAAAGATGTTTGGGCGGCTGTTGATGCGCACGAGGTGAAGCCCGGCATGAGCGAGCTGGAGACACGCATGGCGATCGGCAGCAAGACGCACTCCGACGGCGAGAAGGAAGGCGAGCGCACCGTGACCTACGACCAGAACGGCAAGCATTGGACCGTGACGTATGTGAAGAACCGAGCCACGGTGATCAAAGGCGAGTAATACCACGTCTGTTCGGCCGATTCAGGCAGAGCGACTTTTCAGGTTTGGAATGAAGATGGCTGATCGAATTGATAGGTTACCTGTTTTTGGGTTGCGATGAAAACTATCATTGAGATCTTATATTTATCGGGAGTTATGTTGCTTAAATAATTACCTGCAAGTTTTCGAGAATAAATATAGGGGGGTGGGGGGTCGGACTCTTTTCCCCTGGACCAGCCCATTGGCAGGGGCTGGTCTGATCTCAGAGTAGCAGGATGCTGGAAATAATCTGCAAACCGCTTGCGCAAATTGCGGTAGGGCCAACGGCGAAAAACTTACTCGACTCTTGGCCGCCGTTCGTCAGAGGACAATCCTACCAAATGCAATCGGAGATGATCAGTGCTCACTCGCGGGCAAGTCGACTTTCCCGCGAAACTTGCTATATACAAAAACGACGTAACCGATGGCTAAAACCATTCCGAAGCTCCACCAGGCCAAACCGATAGCAAGCGTGTGCGGGCCGGAGATGGCGCGGCCGAGGGTAATGTCGTTTGCTGTGCCAGTGGTAGCGGGTAGTAGTGTGGGATAAAGTCCCCAGCAAGCTCCGGCCAACATGAAGAACAGGTATAGGCACGAAGACAAAAATGCTTTGACTGGTTGGCCTTTGCGATTCAACAGCCAGAGAGCGGCCAGGGATGCGACGACGCCGACAGGGACGATGAAGGTGGCTGGGTAATTGAAGTAGTTATACAGACTGGCCGGCCGCACCACAACAGTGGCCGCGAGACTCACCAGGGTAAGCGTGACCAGCGCAAGCCAGAGTGGAGTGACGATGCGGCGTGCGCGTTGTTCGAGTTCGCCGGAGGTCTTGATGGTGAGCCAGAGAGCGCCGTGGAGTGTGAGTGCAACGAGCGCGACGAGGCCGCCGATCACGGTATACCAATCGAGAATACCGGGATGCGGGCCGGGTTGCCAGTTGGTCCACAGAGGTAGGAAGAAGTATCCGTCGGCTTGCAACGGAACGCCGCGCAGCACGTTGGCGAGGGCAGCGCCGAAGAAGATGGTGAGCAGGGCGCTGGACAGACCGAAGAGGCTGTCGAGCAATGCGCGCCAAACGCCCACTTCGACATGGTTGCGTAACTCAAGGCTGATGCCGCGCAGAATGAGTAACCACAACACGATCATCAGCGGAAGATAAAAGCCACTGAAAGCCGAGGCGTAGAGAAGCGGAAAGGCAAAGTAAAGCGTGCCGCCGCCAGCCAGCAGCCAGACTTCGTTGCCATCCCAGACCGGACCAATGCTGGCAAGCGCGGTGCGTCTCTCCTGCTCATTGCGGACGAGAAACAGATGAAGCACGCCAACGCCCAGATCAAAACCGTCGAGCACAACGTAGCCGACGATCATGACGGCGACTAACCAGAACCAGATGAATCCCATCATAAGAAAACTCCTACTCAATCTCTTCCGCGCGGGTGAAGAGAATTAATTGGCGTGTATGGCTTCAGCGGCGATGGCCTTGGGGTCCGGACCGTCGCTGATTTCGCGATAAATCAAGACCGTAAAAAGAATGCCCATCAGAAGATAGAGTCCCATGAAGCCAAGCAGCGTAAACAGGCCGTTGCTGGCCGAGACGGTATTCGAAAAGCCTTCGCTGGTGCGCATCAGGCCATAGATGATCCAGGGCTGGCGGCCGAGTTCGGCGGTCATCCAGCCTGCAGTGTTGGCGATGTAAGGAAGTGGAAAACTCAACAGCAGCGCCCACAAAGCCCATCGCGCGGTGTAAAGACGCCTGCGCCAGAGCAAGAGCGCGGAGACGATCATCAATAGCACAAACCAGGTTCCGAGACCGGCCATGATGTGGTAGGCATAGTAGAGCAGAGGCAATGCAGTGGGCCACTGATCGTGCGGAATCTGATCGAGTCCCTTGACTTCGCCCATGGTCGTCCCATAAATAAGGAAGCTCAACAGATTGTTCACGACGATCGGATTGTCGATCTGACCCGTCTCTTCATTCGGTTGCCCCATCAATACCAGACCCGCGCCGGCCTCAGTTTTAAAAAGGCCTTCCATTCCGGCCATGGCGGCTGGTTGGTTACGCGCAACGTATTTTCCATGCAGATCGCCCGTCGGAAAAATGATGAGGATTGAGGCGATCACACCGGCGATGACACCGACCTTGAGAAAGATGCGGCCGTAGTTTTCCAATCTCGCTTCCAAAAGGTAGAAAGCGCCGACTGCGGCCATGACGAATGATCCAGTAATTACGGCGCCCGTCATATTGTGCGCATACTGAAGCAGGCCCCAAGGATTCAACAGCAGTCGCCAGAAGCTGACGACTTCAAACTGTCCGTTTGGCAGGCGATCATAGGCCACGGGGTGCTGCATCCATGCATCGGTAACGATGATGAAGAATCCTGATATCCATGAACCTACAAATACCATCACCGCCGAAAACCAGTGCAGCGTTTTCGAGATTCGCTTTTCTCCATAGAGAAAGAGGCCAAGAAAGGCTGACTCCAGAAAAAAGCTGAATACACCTTCCATGGCCAGCGGCTGGCCGATCACTCCGCCGGAGAGCCGCGAGAAGCGCGCCCAGTTCGTGCCGAACTCGAACTCCATGGGAATGCCGGTGACCACCCCGAAGACGAAGTTGATGGCGAAGATGCGGCCCCAGAATCGTGCAGCCCTGTTCCACTCTTCGCTGCCGGTTTTGAGCGCCACGGATTTGAGCGCGACAATCAACAGGCCGAGACCCATGGTGAGTTGGGGAAACAGATAGTGGAAGGTGATGGTAAAGGCGAAGTGCAGGCGATGAATCAATTCAGCGGTCATTGATACGCTCCTGGGTCGGGACGCGCGCGTGTGAAGATGGGAACATTCTACTCCGCATGCGTGCATCTGTCACAGGAGTGAATCAAAGTGATCGGCAGCAACAGAGCTTGCGCGCTCAACCATATCGTGTCACGATATATACATGAGAGTTGCTCGTGTGCCCCGAGGGTCTGATCCGCTGCTGAAAACCCTGGCTGACTTTCGCTTTGAGCTGCGCAGTTTCCTGCACTTTAGCGAACTGGCGGCGACAGAGGCGGGGCTACAGCCTCAGCAGCATCAGCTTCTATTGCAAGTAGCCGGTGCTCCAGAGGACGCGATTGTGACGATTGCGTATGCGGCCGAGCGACTTGGACTGAAGCACAACAGCGCGGTTGAACTGGTCAGTCGCTCCGAAGGCGAAGGACTACTGATGCGCACTGCGGATGCAACCGACAAGCGCCGGGCTATCTTGCGGCTTACACGCAAAGGAAAACTGCTTCTTGGCAGGCTTGCCGACGATCACGCGCGTGAGTTGAATGAGAGGGCACCGCGACTGGCAATCACGTTGAAGAACATTAGCAAGTATTCGCACAAGCGGGCGCAGATGGAGCCACGATGAGGTCACGTCCATCGGCATTGCGCGACTTCACTATCGATCGCCGGGTGTGGTTGTTGACAGTCCTGGCGCTGTTGATAGGTGCAGGTTCAGCGGCGCTTGCCGTGCTGTTGCTGCGAGCCATTGCGCTTGCCACCAACGCGTTCTACTATCACCGGCTGAGCTTGGCGATGGTAGGACCTGCAGGGTCGACTCTCTCGCCATGGATTATGCCGTTGGTTCCTGTGACTGGCGGAATACTGGTAGGGTTCATAGCACACTATGGATCGGACAAGATCCGCGGTCACGGAATTCCTGAGGCGATTGAGGCAATCTTGCTGCGCGGCGCACGGGTTGACCCCAAGGTTGCCGTGCTCAAGCCACTTTCGGCAGCTATAGCGATTGGCACGGGCGGTCCGTTTGGCGCTGAAGGTCCGATCATCATGACGGGCGGGGCGTTCGGTTCGCTGGTGGCGCAGTGGCTCAAGCTGACGGATGCCGAACGGACGACACTGCTTGTGGCAGGCGCGGCTGCCGGTATGTCTGCAACTTTTGCTGCGCCGATGGCTGCAATCTTGCTGGCAGTCGAGTTGTTGCTCTTTGAGTGGCGGCCGCGTTCGCTGGTTCCGGTAGCAGCGGCAAGTGTGATGGCAGGCGTGTTGCGCATCAGTTGGCTCGGCGCAGGACCGCTCTTCCCTGTTGAATTGCACTCAGACGTTGACTTGAAAATGACAATGCTTGTGGCGGCACCGCTGGGAATGCTTGTTGGTTTTGCTTCGGCTGGGCTGAGTCGTTTGATGTACGGATTCGAGGATGCATTCGAGTACATTTGTGGCCGCCTGAAATTGCATTGGATGTGGTGGCCGGCGATTGGTGGCATCGGAATTGGATTGGGCGGCTTCTTTTTTCCGCGTGGATTGGGGGTTGGATACGATAACATTGCGGAGCTGCTTCGTGGCAAAGCTCCGGCATCGCTCCTGTTGGGATTGCTGATTGCCAAATCGTTGATGTGGGCGTTTTCACTGAGTTCAGGAACGTCGGGCGGCGTGTTGGCGCCTTTGTTGATGATTGGAGCGGCGATTGGAGAAGCGGCCGCCCAGTTGGCACATCTGCCCAGTGAAACACAGGTTCTGTGGGCGTTGATGGGAATGGGCGCGATGCTTTCAGGCGCGTTGGGCGTGCCGCTGACTGCAATTCTTTTCTCGGTTGAGCTCACCCACGCGTTGCCTGCTCTGCTGCCTCTGACGCTTGCGTGTACTGCTTCCTATATGGTGACCTCGCTTGTGATGCCACGATCAATTCTGACTGAAAAACTGAGTCGCCGCGGATATCATCTGTCGCGTGAGTATGGAGTAGATCCGCTCGAGATGGTTAGTGTGGCGGAAGTGATGACGGCGCTTTCAACGTCAGACGAGGCCGGTGAGAAGAGCAACCCGCTTGAAATATTGCCTGAGGTTCTTGCTTACACAGATGAAACCTGCCGGGCTGTTGCGGAGGAGATGGCAAGTACCGGGGTCATGAGTATGCTGGTAGCGAATCGCGAAACAGGGCGAGTGTGCGGAAGGATTACTGCGCAGGAGTTATTGGCCGGACGAAAGCGATCGGTTGCGCGCGAGTCGGAACGGAATCATTCGTTTCAGTTTGAATCACGAAAACAACGAAGACTCAAGCCTGATTGTGTACTGCGTCCCAAGCAAGAGACTCCCGATTAGTGCAAGTCGGCAAGCAAGCCTGCTCCAGTTGTCATGTTCCGTATCGCGGTTGGAATACAATGCCTCAATGCGGCCCTCACGGTCACATCGCACGGGGAGAACTCTATGTCGTTTCGATCCGTATTTCTGGCAGTCGTCATTGCGTTCGCGCTGATTCTGTCAGCATTTCTTGTTAATCGCGCTCGGCCCAAGGCGGAAACCGAACAGCCCACCGCTGATTTTGTGCGCGCATCGGGAAAGTGCGCGGAATGCCATGCGCGCCTACAGTATTCTGTGGTGCATGAGTATGAGATGTCTGCTCATGCGAAAAAGGGTGTGAATTGCCTGGACTGCCATCAGCCGGGACCGAATCAGCAAAGGGTCGATCATCATGGCTTCGTGATCAGCACCCATCTCACTGCTGGAAATTGCCGCTCTTGTCATGAAGGCGTCTATCAGGAATTCTTGCGCAGCCGGCACGCCGCCCCGAGTTGGGCTGCCGTGCATGGTGAGCAAGGTCTGAGTCCCGAGCAAGTCTCATTCAGCGAGCAGTTCCAACCAGGCGGCACCAAGCGTCCGCCTAATCCCCTCACACTTCCCGAAGGTCACCCCGCCATCACCTCCGGCTGCGAGCAATGTCACGCCATCGGCAAGCCTAACGACGACGGCACAGTCGGCAGTTGCACTGAGTGCCACTCGCGCCACACCAGTTCGGTCGCGATTGCCAGATTGCCTACGACCTGCGGCCAATGCCACATGGGCCCGGACCACTCTCAGGTGGAGATCTACAACGAGTCCAAGCACGGCGTCATGTTCGCGGCTCAACGCAATCTCCTCAAGCTCGATGCCGACCCGCGCACCCTCACCACCCGCGATATGTTTGTACCCACGTGCGCCACCTGTCATATGAGTGGCATCAACGGACTCAAGGTCACCCACAACCCTTCCGACCGGCTGAGCTGGTTTCTTGCCGACGCAGTCAGCACTCATCGTCCCAACTATCTGCAAGCACAGATCAACATGAAGCAAGTCTGCACGCAGTGCCACACACAGGCTGCTATCGACCGCGTTTATGCGCAGGCCGAACAGGTGGTTGGAAGCACCAACGACAAGGTCCTCGCAGCGAAAGATATCATGGACGGCCTGCACAAGGATGGAACACTGACTGGGCCGCCATTCACACATCCCATCGATTTCACTTATTTCAATCTTTGGCACTACGACGGCCGCACCAGCAAGCATGGGGCATTCATGGGTGGAGCAGATTTCGTACAGTGGCATGGCAACTTCGAGCTGCTTGCGAAGACTGTTGAGCTTCAGCACGATGCGGACGAACTGCGGAGAGTCCATGCTCATAAATAAGATGCTCTCTCGTCTTCAGGAAATTATCACTGACCCTCGCCTGCGCTGGGCGCACGATCCGCAGCTTTGGGTAGAGTTGTTCGTCACTGCGAATCTCGGGATCCTGGCAGCGGACATCTACGTTGCGCACTCGGTCAATCACTTTCAGAAAGCAGCGGAGTATATTCCGCTTTACTTCTCGGTTGGTGCGCCTGTGGTGCTTGGCTGTGCGATCGTTTTGCGATGGGTCTGGAAGCTGCAAGCACCCTGGCAGGATCTCGGCTATCTGATTGGCTGGCTGTCGGTATTGGTAGGACTCGCAGGAGTCCTCTACCATCTGGAGAGCCGGTTTTTCCTCGACAGAACATTGAAGAGCCTCACGTACGCGGCACCTTTTGCAGCTCCCTTGGCTTATACAGGACTCGGATTTCTCTTGCTTGTGAATCGCATGGTGAATGCTCGAAGCTTGGAGTGGGCCCGATGGGTGACATTGCTCGCACTCGGCGGCTTTTTCGGTAACTTCGTGCTATCTTTGACCGATCACGCCTCGAACGGATTCTTTGCCCGGACCGAGTGGATACCGGTAATCTCGTCGGCATTTGCCACGGGATTCCTCATCGTTCCGGTCATGGTCACAGTAACGCGCCGCTTTCTCGATCTTTGTTTATTGGTAATGTGTGGCCAGGCCTTTGTAGGCGTGTTGGGGTTCTGGTTTCATTTGCGCGCAAACATGGTTGAGCCAGGGCACAATCTCTTCGACAAATTGGTGAATGGAGCGCCACCCATGGCCCCACTCTTGTTTCCGAATCTGGTGGGATTAGCGATGATCGGACTATGGGCGCTGCTTCCGCACCTGCCGGAAGCACCATCAGGAGTTTCGTGGCTCGGTGCTGCTTTTGGATGGGTTCATCCAGACGAGCAAGCGATTCCAATCGAATCGTTATGAGAAATTAGTTAGGTTGTAGAAGCAATAATCATTTCTGCGGTAGATTATCGGGCCGCGGTGATTGCGCAGGAGTGCCGTTATCTCTTTCAGAGAACACTCTCTCTAAAATCTTCAGCTGGCGAGCGCTCGAAGGGCAGATATTCCTGCGCCCACTAAAGCTGTTGCATCGTCAGGCGGAAGAATCTCCAGCGAATAACTTTGCAGTGGACTCATCGTCACCATCGCTTCCAGATGACTGCGCAAGAGCTTCAAATCCAAAAAGCCGAAATTATGCCCCGTGAAATAGAATCGGCCGGGGCCGGCGAGATGGATGAATGAAGAAGTCGCCGCGGCCAGGGCGCGGTGCCACAGATCGACAAACTCACGGCAGCGGGGATCGCCCTGATGGGCCTGGGCAAAAATCTCTTCCGGCTCGAGATCAAGAAATCGCAAGCGCATGGCGCGATAGCCCATAATTCCTTCAAGATGTCCGACCCCGCCACAGCCGCAGTATTTTTCTTTGGGATCGAGCGTGACGGTGATGTGCCCTCCCTCCCAGACCCCTTCTACGTAGGGCCAGCGGCCATAGCCAATGCCTTTGCCAATCGTCCAGACTCGAGTGAGCTTGTTCAGTTGTCCGCGAGTTACAGCCACGCCTGCGGCCATGGCATCAGCATCATTGGCGATATGCACCGGAACTTCAATGCCACGCTTGCTCAAAACATTGGCGAGTTCTTCGGCCAGCCTCATTCCTTTAATATGCGGCAGATTCGGCGAGTCCTCGACCACACCCTGGCGAATGATGCCGGGCACTGCAACCCCGATTGCCGCCACGGTTGCGTGGCCATCCCCCGTCAGTGTGCCGATGTGCGCCGCCATGATCTCCAACAATTCGCTGCCAGGAATCGCAGTCAGCGCATCGATGTCATCTGCGTTTTCGGGATAACAAAGCAACTTGCCGGAGACGCTTTGATCTTCAATTCTGCCGGCCACTATGTGGTCGGTGATGACAATTCCAATTGCGGTAGTCATAGTACCCTCCTGGGGAAGGCTTACTCGGTCTGATAGCGATGAAGCCTGCCGAGGCCATTGAAAGCAGCGACTTTGTAACACTCAGCGAGCGTAGGGTAGTTGAATACATTGTCGATAAAGTAATCCACTGTGCCGCCCAATACCATGACTGCCTGACCAATATGGATCAGTTCGCTGGCTTCTTCGCCGATAATGTGCACTCCCAATACGGCGCGTGTGTCGCGATGAAAAATCAGTTTCAGACGGCCGGTGGTGTCGCCGCGAATTTGGCCACGCGCGGTTTCGCGATAGTAAGCCATGCCAACTTCGTAGGGCACGTCGTCGCTGGTCAATTGCTCTTCGGTCTTGCCAATGAAGCTGATCTCCGGGATCGTGTAAATGCCGTAGGGATAGAAGCTTGAATTGGTTGTAGCGGCTTGATTGTTAAACGCTCGTGCAGCGGCGATGCGCCCCTGCTCCATGGATACCGAGGCCAGTGAAGGAAAGCCCACCACGTCGCCGACTGCAAAGATGTGCTCAACATTAGTCTGGTAATCCTCGTTGACTGCGATGCGGCCGCGGCTATCGGCCTCAATGCCGGCAGCGGCCAGATCCAGATCATCCACTGCACCCTGACGGCCAATCGCATAAAGAAGCGCGTCGCCGGAGATCCGTTTCTTGCTCTCCATATTTGCGACCACTGTGCAGTCAGGTAACTCCTCAACGCTCTGCACTTCTTCGCCCAGCCGAAGAGTAACGCGGTTATCGCGCAGGTGATAACTGAGAGCCTCGATGATTTCGCGGTCTGCGAATTCCAGCAGCCGATCTCGTTTTTCAATGAGAGTGATCCGGATGCCAAGAACGGCGAACATGCAGGCGTATTCGACGCCGATGACACCGCCGCCGACCACGATCAGCGTACGGGGAAGTTCGGGCAGATCGAGAATTTGATCGCTGTTGACAATGGTGCGGCCATTGATCGGCACCTTGGATGAAGTGGCAGGCCGGGTGCCAACGGCCACAATGATGCGGTCGGCTTGAAGCGTGGTATCGGTCTGGGGACCCTGGACATGCACATGTTGTGGATCAACAAACCGCCCGATGCCATGAACCACATCGATGCCGTTGCGCGATAGTTGCGCCTCGGTCACGTCCACTTCGGTCTTAATCACGGCCCGGACCCGGAAGGCCAAGTCAGCCATGCTGATCTTTTCTTTGACCCGGTAGTTAATGCCATAAATCGAGCGGTAGTTATAGCCCGACAAGTGCAAGACGGCCTCGCGCATGGTCTTGGAGGGAATGGTTCCGGTGTTGACGCAAACGCCGCCAACGACAGAACGCGCCTCGACAACGCAGACGCGCTTTTTCATTTTGGAGGCAGCGACGGCCGCCCGTTGACCAGAGGGCCCGGAACCAATGACGATCAAGTCATACGTATTTGCGCTCATCTGAGTGTCTCTCTCCGCCGTTCGATGTCGTTGTGGATGAGCGAGATTCGTCGACGAATCCCCTCTCTGGTTCATCCTCCATATTACTCTCCACGGGTACCATAGACTCTCTGCGTACTGAAAAGAAACGGAAGCCCCTTTGTCATCCAGTGAATCGCACGATCACAAAATTTGGCAATAAATTAATGATCGGCAGTAAAAAAGTCGCATTTTTATTCACAAAAATCATTCACAGAAATTGTATGAGAAACCGGAACGTTTCACCTCGAATTCGCGTCCAATACACATGAGTGATATTCGATGAAGTTATTTCATTCCAGATTAGCGATGATCGCGACAACAAAGCGGAGCGCGATTCGCTTAAGGATGCTGGTCTTAGATAGGCGCATATCATGGCGACATAGATTGAGACCCGGTGCTTACGGGGTTATAGGACTGGCAACTGCGATCGTTCTATGGGGGGTCGGTTACAGGCTCTCCCGCTATCACAGCAAAGCGATACCATCGCCTGTGCCCATTGTAAGGTTATGGATCGAGACGCGTCACGCCTCAGTGACAGCTGCTTTAGGGTTCAAGGTGCGGTCGCATGTGGCCCCCGAGCCACAACCAGCCTTTGTGACTCGTCATCAGCTTCCCAATCCCGATCGCGCAGTCGCCTTCGTTCTCTGCCGGCGCCAACACGACGCGGCACAATTCAATTCGGCAACTCGATCACGTGCTCCCCCTCCAGCTCGTTCAATTTTTGTATAGCTCGCCCGCCGGTTCCATTTTTTGAGTTGGCGCCGTTCCGGGTGCTCTGGCCAAACTGCGTCGCGAACATTTTTAGTGGGGAACACATTATGTATTACCTCTGGTTTCTGTCGGCAATTCTGCTGGCCGCGCCGTTCTATGCGCTCTGGCGAATCGAGCGATCTCAAAAGCGCGAACTCCGCAACGGGCTTCAATCCCTGGTAGTACCTTCAATTCTCGTGAATTTAACCAGCCCCTGCATGGACGATTCAACTAAGTTTTCTGCTTTAGTAAGCGATCTTTGCTTGGCGGAGGTTGCATGAACAGGCTTCATAATCTCGCTATTGCTGCCAACGACAAAATCACCGGAGCTATGGACCGGAGACCTACCGAAATGGCTACGGAAATCCACGTGCTCTCTGTCGGTCCAGTTGATCGCGGCTGCATGGTTCACGATGCTCTTCTGAATGGACCAAAGTTCCATCTCTCGATTGCGACTGATTGCAAGGAGTTGTGGAGAATGCAAACGCAGGAATCGATTCAGGTCGCGATTCTTCACGATGCGCTCTCTGAATTCGAAACTGAGGCTGCCTGCCGGTTGATCCGCCGCAGGTGGCTTGACGCGAGAATCCTTGTGGAATCGATTGCAGAAAGCAATCTTGAGGATGCACTCTACGATGATCGAGTAGCACCGAATGTATCTTCAGAGGCTCTGTTTGCGACCATTGAGCGGCTCGCCGGAGGAGTGCATGCGTGAGCAAAATCAGGGCGAAGGAACGACCCTGATTTTGCTGCAAGCCGACTTCGCTGCCTTATCGGTCACCGCCCAGAATCGACCCCACAATGCCTCCGAGCAACGCGCCGCCGGTCGCTGTTCCCACTTGCTGGTTGTCGGTGCGCGGCAGGTACTCGGCGATCTGGTGAGCCAGTCGCGAGATGGGCAGCGATTGCAGCCACACCGTGCCTGGACCTTGCAGAGCTGCGAGAAAAATTCCATCTCCGCCGAAGAGCGCATTCTTGATCCCCGGAACCGTCGTGATGTTGAAGCCCACCGACGCTTGAAACGCGCCCACGTGCCCTGGATGCACGCGCAGCAACTCGCCCGGCGCGAGGTTTTTCTGGATCAGCTCGCCGCTCAGTTCCAGCCACGCGGTCCCCTGCCCGCCCACTTTCTGCAACAGAAACCCGTCGCCGCCAAAGATGCCCGCGCCCAGCGACTGCTGAAAGCCTACACCGATCGTGACCTGCGTGGTGGCGCAGAGAAACCCATGCCGGTGGACCATGAACTCATTGCCGGGCCCAACCACGACCGGCACAATGTGGCCCGGCACCTTGGTGGCAAACGAGACCACGCCCGGCGCTGCGTAAGCGCGGTACTCGGTCATAAAGAGGCTGCCGCCGCCGGCCACGCGCTTGAGTACACCGAACAGACCGCCGCCTCCGCCCATCTGCGTGTGGGTGGTCATTTGAATGGACGAGGTCATCCAGGAGAGTTCGCCGCTTTCAGAAAAAACGCTCTCGTTAGGATCGAGTTGCACATCGAGTACGGGCATGATTGTGCCTTGAATCTGGGTTTGCATGGGTGGTCTCCTTTCGTGCTCAGTTTAACCGCCCGGACCTGCGGATCGTCGAGTTAGAATTGTTTTTTCATGAAGAATAGGCAAATCATGCGATCGACGCTGCGGGTCCTTGGGGTTTTTGCTATTTTTCTGGCAGGGTGTCATTCAACGCAGCAGCCTCGGACCGATCATCCTCTCATGGCTTCTGGCGTGGCTCTGCGGGATGTGACGTTTTACTCTTCCGCGCTTCGCCGGCAGATGCCTTACAGGGTGCTCCTGCCCGCCGAAGTTCTGCCCGGCCAAAAGCTGCCTGTCGTCTATCTGCTGCATGGCGGCACCGGCAATTTTCGCGACTGGTCGAACGACTTTGATGTTGCCCGCTATGCAAAGAGGGGCCTGATTCTCGTGATGCCGGAAGGCGCTTTTTCGTTTTACCTGAACTCCGCCGGAAAGCCGGAAGACAAGTACGAAGACTATGTGACAACCGACCTGATCGGTGACGTGGAATCCCGTTTTCCGGCCGCCAAGGGCCGGGAACATCGCGCCTTGATGGGAATTTCGATGGGCGGATTTGGGGCCATCAAGCTGGGTCTCAGCCATCCGGATTTATTTTCCTTTATCGCTGCTCTTGGCCCTTCCATTGATGTTCCTCACCGATGGTTCGACATCCTGCACCTCGGGGAGTGGGAGAATGTTTACACCATTTTCGGTCCCTACGGAAGCAAATCGCGGCAATCGCGCGATCCTCTTGTGCTCGTTGAGTCTGCCGATCCTGCTGCAGCGCCGTACTTTTATCTCACCTCTGGAGACCGGGACGCATTGCTCAAACCCAATCTCCGCTTTGCTGCAATCCTGCGCCAACGCCATTTCGCCTACGAGTTTCACACCGACCCCGGTGGTCACAGCTGGAGCGTGTGGAACTCCCAACTTCCCGACTGCTTCGAACGCCTGCTGGCACATCTCAGGTCGAATCGCTAAGAAACAAGGTTCAATTTGCGTGGCAAGTTGATTTATCGCGGGCCGACTCTGCCGATATCGGTTTTCTGCGATTTGATGTATGATGATTGATGCGTGATGTTTTTTAGGAGAGACCGATGCGGACCACCCTTGCTATCGACGATGATGTCCTCGCCGCCGCCAGGGAGATGGCCTCGACCGAACGGAAGAGCGTGGGAGAGGTGATTTCTTCGCTAGCCCGGAAGGCGCTGCGCCCCAGTTCCGGCCCACACGCCATCCGCAACGGCATTCCGCTGCTTTCGGTGCCGGCGGGCGCGCCTCGTGTGACTTCAGAGCTGGTCAGGCAACTGCAGGAAGAGCTGCTGTGACCCGGTACCTGCTGGATATCAATGTGCTGATTGCCCTGATTGATCCGGCGCATGTGCAACATGACCGGGCACATGAGTGGTTTGCCGCCGAGGGGCTGCAGGCATGGGCTACATGCCCGTTGACCGAGAATGGGGTTCTTCGCATCGTAGGGTCCGCACGCTATCCGACGTCGCCCGGAACGCCCGCTGCCGTCGCGGAGTTGCTCGCGATCTTGCGCGAGTTGAGCGGCCATGAATTCTGGGCCGACGATATTACACTCTTCGACAACTCGTGTGTGAACAGCGCCCGCCTGCTCAATTCGAGCCAGGTGACTGACACTTACCTACTGGCTCTGGCTTTCGCACATGGCGGAAAGTTTGCCACTTTCGACCGCCAACTGGTCGTCGATGCGGTGGTCAACGGAAGCAAGACCCTGCATCTGATCGACTGAAAGCAAGGCCCTCTTCGCAGCAGGCGGCCTGATGCACTACTCTTGCCAATGAGGAGCAGCGTCCGTTGATTCGACACTTCCGCAAAGCTCTCTGGTTGGCGATTGAGCACGACATGCTCAACACCGCCAAGGCCGCCGCCTATTCAGGGATGCTCATGCTTTTTCCGGCACTCGTGGTTCTGACCGCGCTGCTGGCACGCGTACCGGAAGGAAACACGCTGGTGGGCGAGGTGCGCTCCTCTTTTGAGCAGTTTCTGCCCACTGACTCGATGTCTCTGCTGCGCTCCGCGATGGAAACACGCCGGCTGCAATCGGCACAGCTGATTTTTTCGGCCGCCGGTCTTTCGGTCTTTGCCAGCCTAGGACTGATGCTGTCGTTGATGGATGGCTTTCGCCGCGCCTATCGGCAGCCGCGCGACAATTGGGGATTCTGGCAGCGTCGGTTCCGCGCCCTGCTGCTGGTCCCCATCGTGCTCGTTCCACTTGCTCTGGCCACCCTGTTGCTGGTCTTCGGCCGCCAGATCGAGACGTGGATGATGGACAACGCAGTACACCAACTGCGTCACGCGGTGCTGTTTTTCTGGCGCATGGCCCGCTGGTCCATTACGCTGGTCACGAGTGTTTGCGTTCTCGGCGCCCTTTATCACTTCGGCACCCGCCGCAAGGAACACTGGGCCTGGGTGGGACCGGGCGCTCTGGCCGCCACGCTGGTTGGCTTCCCGGCCACGCTGGCCTTCGGCTGGTACGTGACGCGGATTGCCGACTACTCGATGTTTTACGGCTCTTTTGGCGCCGGAATCGCTACCCTGGTCTGGCTGTATATCACCTCATTCAGCGCATTGCTGGGCGCCGAGCTCAACGGAGTTCTCTTTCGGGAACGGCAGCATCAGGCGTGCTCTTCTGAAATCTCTGATCCAGACTCTCCAAGTCTGTGACGGCATTCACCGACCATTGCATCCTGTATCCCGCATAATGGGTAGCGGGATGAAGCGGTCGCATCCCCAGCTTTATCAAACCGACCGTCCACAAATTCTGAGCATTCAGCCCATGAAATCTTCCCTGGAGTATCCCCATGCCTTTCTCAGCTTCGAGCTTGACCGACACTATCTCCCAACGCCGCGCAAAAATCGTTGCCACGCTCGGCCCCGCCTCAAACACGGTACCGATCTTCCGAAATCTGGTCCGCGCGGGCGTCGATGTGATCCGCTTGAATTTTTCCCATGGTTCACTTGACGGAAAGCTCGACCTTATCAAGATGATTCGCAAGGTGAGCCGCGAGGAGCGCAAGCCGCTGTGCATCATGGGCGACCTGCAGGGGCCCAAGATCCGCACCTCCACGCTCAAGGACCACCAACCCGTGTTGCTGAAGGCCGGAGGGCGGCTGATCATTACGCCACGCGATGTTCCGGGCACT
Source organism: Occallatibacter sp. (assembly GCA_049513195.1). GTDB lineage: Bacteria > Acidobacteriota > Terriglobia > Terriglobales > Acidobacteriaceae > Telmatobacter. Next base: position 1,386 of record JBEKWJ010000074.1, on the reverse strand, counting down.
GCATCGCTGGTGGGCACCACTTTCAAGACCTTAGCGGAAAACGTCGAACAGGCGTCGCGGATACTGCTCTCCGATGGCCTGATCGAGTTGCGCGTGAACGAAGTGGATGGCGACGATGTGATCTGCGAGATCGTCAACGGCGGCATGCTAGGCGAGCACAAGGGCATCAATCTCCCGGGCATTCCGGTGCGCGTTCCTTCGCTCACCGAGAAGGATTCCGAGGACCTTGAATTCGCACTCAAGAACGATGTGGACGCCATTGCGGTCTCTTTTGTTCGCACGGCGGAAGACGTTCGCCTGGTGCGCAATCGCGTTTCGGCCTACGGCGGCGAAACCTGGATCATCGCCAAGCTGGAAAAGCCGCAGGCGATCGAGCACCTGGATGCCATTCTCACGGTTGCCGACGCCATCATGGTTGCGCGCGGCGATTTGGGCGTTGAGTTGCCGCCGGAGCAGGTTCCCGCCATTCAAAAGCACATCATTCGCCGAGCTGCCGAGTTCCGCAAGCCGGTGATCACTGCTACGCAAATGCTCGAGTCGATGATCGAAAACCCGCGGCCCACGCGCGCCGAGGTTTCAGACGTGGCCAACGCGGTCTATGACGGCACCGACGCCGTGATGCTCTCCGGTGAGTCGGCTGTGGGTAAGTATCCGGTCGATGCCGTCTCGATGATGGCGCGCATCGTGACCGATGCCGAGCGCGACATCAAGGAGGCGGAGTACACCGAACGCCGCAAGCAGCGCAAGACTCGCCTCTCGGTGGCAGAGACCATCTGCGAGGCCACAGCGCACGCCTGCGACGACCTGGACCTAAGGGGCATTGCGTTGTTTACCGAGTCAGGTTATACCGCACGTCTGCTCTCGAAGTACCACCCCTCGGCGCCCATCTTTGCCCTCAGTCCGGTCGAGATCACCATCAATCGCCTCAACTTGCTGTGGGGCACCATCCCTATCCGCTGCCCTAAGGTCAACTCCACCGAGGCTATGGTCGAAGTGGCCGAAAGCCTGCTTGAACAGGGCGGACTCGTGCGGCCCCGTGAGGTCGTCGCCATTGTAGCCGGCACACGCACCAAATCCGGCTCAACCAACTTCCTGCGACTGCATGTGATGGGCGAGCGCTCGGTGGCTGCCCGCTTCTTCGTCCCCAAGGATGAAGAAACGATCGCAGAACCCGTTCTGGACGAAGTCGAAGTGCCGCAGATCGAAGCAGCATCTGCAATCAAGCCCAAGCGCTCTGCTGCAAAACCTTCGAAGAGCCCCGCAAGACGCAAGTAACCGGGCCTTCGCACCAACGCACATTGCGCAAGTCGGCGGTGCTCAGGCGCAGGCATGGTTCTTTATAGAGATCGGCTGGTGTGGTGCATTTCTTCGCGGCTGTCGAGGCGG
>JBEKWJ010000073.1:0-28358 GCA_049513195.1 Occallatibacter sp. | reverse complement strand
GCCAAAGCGCAATATGCGTGCTTTGTAGTCGATGAGAAAGTCGAAATTCGAGAGGAAATCCTCGCCCAGCACGCCGCGAATGCCCGGCGCCTTGAGCTTTACGTCATCCAGCTTGTCGATGATTGCGCCCAGTTCGGAGACCTCTGAGTCGCCAACCCGCACTTGCTTCAGACGTACCAGCCTGTCATTCCGAACGTCCGAAACAGTGGTGAGCGAAGCCTCGCCGATGACCGAAGCCTGCAGCTGCCGCGCAAGGTCGGGGTCGATTACGGTATGCGTAGCGCCTGTATCCAGCAGAAAGCTAAAGGGGCCGACTCCATTGACTGTCGTTTGAACGACGATCAGGTATTTGTCGCGGAGCCGGAAGTTGATTATCTTGTTTGTTTGCTTAACTTGCGCCGCCAATGCTCCGGGCAGAGCAAACATCGCCATCAGAAGAAGACTTAGCAGAGGGATTCGACATCGGCGATGGAGATTACATCGATCCAGGCGACAACATCGAAAAAACAGAAGGCGGGCCGTCAGCATTGTGACGTTCCTATCGGCTTTGCGCTCAATTCTCTTGAGCGCTCACTGCCCTAGAAATGTACCCCTAGTCATGGGACATTGTCTATAGCAGGAGATTTAACCGCCATTCTGTTCCGTGTTCTGTGCTGCAGGTCACTCATCGAGTTCCTCAGTTCAATACTTCGGCAGTGTCGTGTCGATCCGGTCGGCCCAGGCCAGGATGCCACCGGTCAGATTCGTTGCGTATTTGAAGCCCGATTTGCGCAAGAAATCGACGGCCTTGGCGCTACGCGCTCCGCTCTTGCAATGTACGACGATCTCGCGGCTTGAGTCGAGTTCGTGCACGCGGGTCGGCAGATCGCCCAGCGGAATCAAATGCCCCTTGATGTTGACGATCTGATACTCATGCGGTTCGCGGACATCGAGCACGAAAATGTCTTCTTTGCCATCGAGCCTACGCTTAAGTTCCTCCGGTTGAATCTCGGGAATCTTCACGCTGGTCGATGCTTCGGACTCTTCTCCGCGAACGCCGCAGAACTGGTTGTAATCGATCAACTCCTTGACCGTCGGATTTGTGCCGCAGACCGGGCACTCCGGATTCTTGCGCACCCGCAACTCGCGGAAGCGCATGGCCAGAGCATCGACCAGCACGAGGCGGCCGATCAGCGGCTCGCCCACGCCGAGGATCAGCTTGATCACTTCAGTCGCCTGAATCACTCCGAGCAGTCCAGGAAGCACGCCCAGTACTCCGCCCTCTGCGCATGATGGAACCAATCCCGGTGGCGGCGGCTCGGGATAGAGGCAGCGATAGCATGGGCCGGCCTCAGTGGCAAAGATGCTGGCCTGCCCTTCAAAACGAAAGATCGACGCATAGACATTCGGCTTGCCGCTCAACACGCAGGCATCGTTGACCAAATAGCGCGTGGCAAAATTATCCGTGCCGTCGGCGATGATGTCGAAGCCGCTGAAGATCTCCAGAGCATTTTGGCTGTTCAGATAGGTGTCGAACCTTTTGATCGGATTGATCGCAGTCAACTTGTCGATGGCTGAATCGAGCTTAAGGCGACCGACGTCGCTGGTGTAATGAAGCACCTGCCGTTGCAAGTTGGTGTAGTCGACCACATCGAAATCGACAAGGCCCAGTGTCCCCACCCCGGCCGCGGCAAGATACAAAGCCAGCGGCGATCCGAGCCCGCCTGTGCCCACGCAAAGCACGCGCGCAGCCTTGAGCTTCTTCTGGCCTTCAAGGGTCACTTCCGGCATGATCAGGTGACGCGAGTAGCGAAGTATCTCTTCGTTGCTTAGTTTTGCCTGACTACCATCAATCAATTCAGCCACAGTTTCCTCTCCCAGCACTTGTTCGTTCTATTCATTTTTGAGAAACCGCTCGAGCACTATCGTCCGCCAGCAACCGAGGGAACAATGGTGATCGTGTCGGTCTCTTTGACCGGCGTCGCGTCCTTGGCCAGATAACGGATGTCTTCATCGTTCAGATAAATGTTGACAAAGGAGCGCAGCTTTCCGTCCTCAGAAAACAGGTGCTTGCGAAGATCCGGATGCTGGGCGACAAGATCGTCGAGCGCCTCGCCAACGGTCTGTGCGCTCACTTCGATCGTGGATTGCTTTCCGGCATAGGGCCGGAGCGGCGTGGGAATCAGGACTTTGATCGGCATTTCGTTCCTTCCTTGAATGTACGGGGTTGTAAGACTTCAATCATTGCTCGACAACTTCGACGTGTTCATCTTCAAAGCGCTTGTTCTCCTCCGGCCCCAGCAATTGAAAAGAGTTGGTCAATACGGCGTGCCCGTTTTCGACACTGGTGATCACATACGAACAGCCGATCCAGTGCGCTTCGGACAAATCGGTTGTAGACCATCTGGCTGGATGATCGGGATGAGAGTGGCTCAACTAGCGTATTATCAACGAGTTAGACAGCATGGCTGGTAGTTTCAAAGAGTGCTAAGTCGTTGAGAGTAGGTTCAAGGAATTGGTATTTTGGGTTGGAATTGGGTTGGAGGACGGTCGCCTGCAAGGTCGGCTGCAAGAGAGATTTGTTAAAGATTGCCTTTGAGATTCTGATCTCCCGTGGCCGTGCACCAATCTAGCACAACGGCATGGCAACGATTACGTTGGAATATCGTTGGTTTTTGTGCTATTCTTTTCGTGGAGGTTTGAATATGTCCACCACGCTTGCTCACCCTTCTGCCTTGGCCCTTGTGCCGGGACCGGTTTGGAGTTCGTTTGAGAAGTTCCGCAAAGGGGGAAATTCCACGCTGGAGGAGATCTCCGAGCATGGCGTTGGTACGCTTGTCGGCAAGGGTGTCACGTATCGTATCCTGCGCGACGCCGATTTCCAGCATCTCGTCGGACTAGCCACGGATGTGCATCGACTTCAGCAGGGGCTGAACGTCATTATCCAGGCTGCCAAGGTTGTCGCCAAGCATCCCGATCAGGAACACGTGGAGCTTCTGATTCATTCGGCCGCCCTGTTTGCTGGGTCTCCCGTTTTGCCAACGCGCGACGGGCACGATGCGTTTCAACTGACCCAGGAAGAAATTGATGCACAGGCTTCAGACGGATTCAATCTGGAGAATGCCGCGATCCCGAGGCCGAGGTTCTAAATATGGCATCGTTACTTGGAGAGCTTGAACGGCAGTTGCGGTCGATCTCGCATAGCGAGGAGGCGATTCAGGCAGTGCAGGCTTTTTCCAATGGACTGGCCGGCACGAAAGGGAGGCTGGAAGTCTGGAACGCGGTGAACGCAATCGTGCGCAAACCAATTGATTACGCCGAAACTTCGGCTCTCGGGTTTGACACCTCAGACGATCAGTTCTCCGTTCTTCAGGGTGACATCGTTCAAACCGAGGCAGCGTATTTCTACGGGGAACGCATCGCGGGAATGCCCAAATTCGCAGTGCTCAATTCGTCCTGTGATCTTGTGCCTGGGAGGACGGCTCATGCGTCGCTGCTTCGCATTCTTCCGATTCGGAAGGACGAGGAACGAGCCAAGGAGAAGTTGGGCACACTGCTGAAATTCAGCAGACGCGATTCCATGTATCTACCCGCGCTGCCGGACGACACCGATGATGTCGTGGGCAATGTAATCTCCTTTGAAGGCATTTGCCAGATACGGTCATCTGATCTGCTTCTTGCCAATCGGGCCGCTTCATTGTCTGTCGTCGGGTGGCGCATCTTTGCTTCTTTTGCGCGAACCGTGATGACTCGCGCGAACCCACGCGAAGTTGAACTTCGGATGGCAGTCGAATAGCGCTGTGCTTGCCGCAGGAAATTGTCAACCTTGCGGTGGGCCGGAGATTCATACATAGTCTAATAATTATTCGACTATGTATTACATTGCGTCAAATCAAGCGTGACCAAAACACGCAGCGTCCTGCAAATCGCAATGTGAACGGATGAGCGTTCAGCGCAGGAATCTGCATCCATCCAACTGATCGGCAATTTTCGGTTGGACTGTAGCCAAGAGAGACTCTTGTCTCCAGTCCAACCGAGGCATTCTTCACACTGAGTTGGTTATTGCAGCTCGAATGTGACGGTGTTGATCTTGCCTGTGAAGCGGTTCGGCGACTTGTACTCCGGACTGACGGGAGAACCAAGATCGCTGCCCACGTCCAGTGTTTCGCCGCCGGCATAGATGCTGGAGAACTGCGCCTCGCCGACAGACTGTCCGTTGATCGACAACTTCACATTGCCCGGTACAGGGCGGCGCGGAGAGAAGCCCGGTACGCCCGGAGTGATTGCAGAGCTATCCTGCGTGGGAGTCACATTCAACTGAATGTGCGCCACGCCCGCATGAATCGGCGTCTTCGAGACGATCTGCTCGGAGTGGTCGTTGGCGACATTCACCTCGTAGTACAGATGATTGTCTTTGACGAAGAGGCTGAATCCGCCCAGGATGCCGCCATCGGCCACGATTACGCCCTCGGCGCCATCGGTCGGAATCTCCACATCGGCATTGATCGTGTAGGCATGACCGTATAGACCGGGCGCATAACGCAGCGGCAAGCGCTCCACTCCTGAACGGAAGGTGAATACTTTCTGGTCCTTGATCTTCTTGTCCAGAGGCGAGGAACGCTCCGGCAAAATAGGATAGGCATGATTGCGTTCCGCTTCGCTGTTGAAGACCTGTTGCAACTCCTTCACCTTCTCGGGATATTTATCGGCAAGGTTGTGAGCCTGGCTGGGGTCTTCATTCAGGTTGTAAAGCTCCCAGGGACGCACATCGAGATCCTTATCGCTGGCGTGTTGATTGGCATACGGCTCCCAGGTGGAGTGGTAGCGGTCGCCCGCCCACCAGCCATCCTTGTAGATGCCGCGATTGCCGCTGGTGGTGAAGTATTGCAGAGTGTGGCGCGTCGGAGCCTTCGCGTTGTCGATGGTATACACCAGACTCTTGCCTTCCAGCGGAATCTGCTTGACGCCGTTAACTTCGTCGGGAAACTTCGCGCCGGTGATCTCATAGATGGTTGGTGCAATGTCGTTAACGTGCGAGAACTGACCGCGCACGCCGCCAGCGTCCTTGATGTGACCCGGCCAGGAAATCACCAGAGGATCGGTGACACCGCCCAGATGCGAAGCGTCCTGTTTGGTGCCGACGTAAGGCGAGTTCAGCGCCCACGCCCACGAAGCCGCATAGTGATTCATGTACAGTTCGCTGCCCAGCAGGTCGGAGATGTCCGTCCGCTCTTCGATCGTCTTTGGCTTGCCATTCACATCCGCTGCGTCGCGGCCTTCCAGACCGCCCTCGGCGCTGGCGCCGTTATCGCCAAAGATCCACAGGATGACGGTGTTGTCGGCTTGACCTTCATCGCGAATCGCATCCAGCAGGCGGCCAATCTCGTGATCGGTATGCTCGGCGTAACCGGCGTAGACTTCCGCTTCATGCGCCAACAGCTTCTTCTGTTGCGGGGTGAGTGAATCCCAGGCAGGCAATCCATCCGGACGCGGAGTAAACTCGGCATTGGCGGGAATCACACCGGAAGCCTTCTGCTTGGCAAAGGCTTCTTTGCGGACTTCATCCCATCCCTTGTCGAACTGCCCTCTGTAACGCTCGATCCACTGTTGCGGCACATGGTGCGGCTCATGCGTGGCTCCGGTGGCGAAGTAAATGAAGAAGGGTTTGTCCTTGGCCGCGGCATCATGCTGATGAATCCAGTTGATCGCTTCGTCGGTGATGTCCGTTGTAAAGTGATAGCCATCCTTGGGCGATTTGGAAGGCTCGACAGGCGTCGTGTCACGATAGATGCGTGGATAGTATTGGCTGTCGGCAGCTTGATTGAATCCGTAGAAATGCTCGAAGCCAAGTCCGGTGGGCCAGCGATCAAATGGACCCGCAGGGCTGACTTCCCACATCGGCGTGTTGTGCCACTTGCCGTAGGCCGAAGTGCTGTAGCCATTCTCCTTGAGCACTTCGGCAATCGTCGCCGCGCTCTTGGGAAGAACCGTGCTGTAGCCCGGATAAGGTGCCGACCACTCGGCGATGGAGCCGAATCCCACCTGATGATTGTTGCGCCCGGTCAGCAGCGCGGCGCGCGTCGGCGAGCAGAGCGCGTTCATGTGGAAGCTGTTGTAGCGCAGGCCGGCATTGGCGACACTCTCGAAGACCGGCGTGTGAATGGGACCGCCGAAGGCCGAGGTGGCGCCGAAGCCTACGTCGTCAATCAAAATCAAAACAACATTTGGCGCGCCTGCCGGAGCCTTGGGCGGCTCAGGCCACGTAGTCGCGGGCACTTCATGAACAGGCAGCGTCGGCCATGACTTCGGCGGCGTCGCGCTCTGCGCGTGCGCGGAGGGCCATGCGCTGAAGGCCATGGTTCCGCTCAGGATGAGTCCAATACGTTGGTTGAATTTCATTTTCTGCTCTCCAAAGATATTTTGTGCGTCGATGAGTTTGAAAGTCGTTTTCTGCTCAGTGTGATTCCGTTTGGAAACGGATCAGGGCGGTATGCGCGAAAACAACTGCCCGAAGGATTCAGGCGCAACATCGTGAAATGCCGTTACGCTTCTTTTGAAGCAGAGTCTTCGTTGAGCCTTGTGGCATGGTCGATCTCATTCTCATGGGTGTCCTTTCTAAAAGATGCGTTGCCCGGTTCAGTCTGCGTATCGGCGAGCATAGGCGGCAGCGCGTTCAGCGAGTTGAGCCTTTCGCTCCACAGGAGTAAGTCGCGGCAGCGCAGTGTCAAGCTCGGCCACCTTGACCAGCCGGACCGATCGCACACCTTGCGCAGCTGCATCGAGCAGTTCCGGAAGTTTCTGCCAGCGCACAAACAGAGTGCCCTCGTGCAGCCCTGTGGTATCCAGCCAGTTAGTGACGCCGGGGTCTTTGGGCGCAACGACCAGAGTCAGGGTGCCATCTGGATTTGGCTTGGCTTGGGACAGATTCAACGATGCCGTATGGTGCAGGTAGTCAAGCGAGCCAAGCCAGCCACTGGCCAACTGAACAGCTAGATATTTGGCGCCGATGGGGTCGAGAGTCAGAACCAGTGCCTCATCGTCCGCCAATTGGAAATGGCCAGAGGATGAGAGACCCCATCGTCCGCCCTCGCGGATTTTGGGAGAAGTCAAAGCGTTCGCCGGCCCCTGATAGAACCCCGGAGAGTTGGCGAAGCCGCCGCCTTTGGACTGAAGGATGCGGGGCGCGATCTGGCGGATGAGTGCGGCGGCCTCGCGCGCCAAGGTTGCATCGTCGGCTGGGGCTTTGGGTGCGGGACCATCGATGAGGGTCAACTCCATCCGGTAGGGCGTCTGATGGACCCAATCCTGAATGGTGTCGCGAATCAGGATGAAATGGGCGTCTTGCGTAGTGGTGATGTGGTTCGCCTGCCCCGCCGATGCCTCCGGGCCAATGGTCAAAGTGAAGGAGCCGTCGGCTTCCGTGTGGATGTCCTCATCCACTACTTCCTGAATCACCTTGCTCCATCCGTCCTCGCCCGGCAGCCTGGGCAGAAGTTGCAGCGACTCCTGGATTGGCTGAGGTCCGGCGGGGTGAGCAGTGAGACGGTAATGATGGAGATTGTCTACCGGGAAGATGCGGAAGACGTTGTCGACATTGGGCATCAGCACCTTGCTTACGGGCACTGCAATCCCGGACCATGAGTGGGCGGGAGCCCACAGCCATTGCAGGCGGGGACGCGCTGGATCGCGATTGATGGCGTCAACCACGCCCGCATAGACAACCTCGTCAACCGCATGGGGAAGGATCGCCTTGCCTTCCGCTGTGCTTGCGTAGGGATCGGCGGCAAAAGTTTGAGCGACCAGAGTTGCTTCTGCCTTTACCGGTTGGCTGGCCAGCAGGCGCAGAGACAGGCGATCCAGTGATTTTTGGTTGGCAGTGGCCAGAGGCGACTGGGCAACGACAGCAAGTGAAGCGGTCAAAATCAGGCCCGCCGTCAGTGTGAGTAGGAAACGAAGCATTATGTGAGAATCCTTTCTTGGGTTACCAGAGCGGCCGTTGTTGAAGTTGAGAGCGCCGTTCGCGAACAATCTTCTCGCGGTCTTGCGGAGTGACGGTGGGCGTATCGGATGGCAATGAGGCGCGAATCTGAGAGAAGTTGACCTTGCGAACCGCAGGCACTGGATTTGCGGAGCACTCCGTCCAACGGCCCTGAATAGCTCCGCTGGCATAGCCTGAGGTGTCAAGCCAGTTGGGCACACCTGGGTCTTTGGCCGAGACCACGTAGCGCACAATGCCGTCCGCATCCACTTGCGCCTGCGAGCCATTCAGACTGCTCTGATTGTTGTACCAATCGGTTGTCTCATATAAATCATTGGTAAGAATAATGGACCAGTATGTGCAGCCCTGCGGAACCTTTGCTTCGACGATCAGTGCTTCGTCAGGTTGCAGGTCATACGCGCCCTCGTAGTAGAACTGCCCGACGAGTCCGCCCATGTGCGAAACATCAAACACTTTGAGCCGGTTGATGTATCCTTCCTTGCGCAGTCCCTCTACGTGATCGACAAAGAGCAGCGCCATATACGAAATCTCATCGGTCAGAGTCTGCAATCGCTTTTGCAGGGCATCGGCTGAGGGGCGGGGCCGTTCAACCGGGCGATCTACGCGCTCAAGTGAGATGCGCGGATCGCGTTCCGTCTTCCAGTCAAAAGCCACCTGCCGCAAGAGCAATTGCGATGTGTTGGGCTTGAGTTGCCACCAGTCTCCGGTGTATCCGGCAGTCCGCTCCGAGCTGAGTAAGACATCGAAATGTCCACTCGCATCGAGATGAAGAGACTTGAAATCGTAGTAGGTGGGAACCGGCAGCCTGAGGGTTGAACCCGTTGGCAGAGCACCAAAGAGTCCCACGCGCAGAATGCGCAAGGAACCGATCTCACCGCGAATGCGATAGGAACCGGCAGCATCGATCGCGGCACTGCGATAAGTTGTGTCTGCATTTGGTTGACCAATATTGAAGTAGAAGTTGATCGATGGCAGAAAGACGGGATGATCGACATCATCCCCCAGTGCTGCAATCGACTTGGAAGCAACAGCCTCAAGCAGCAGGCGACCGGCCTCCTGCCTCACCTGGGGATCGTTGCGCAGCCGCTCAGGGAGTCGCGAGAGAATCTGCGAGTCAAGCTGTTCGAGTTGGCTGGTCCATTGTTTCCATCCTGGAATCGAGTTGTTCTCCGCAGTCGTCAATGACTGCGCTCCTGAAGCCATTGTTGCTGAAACCAGCAGCAGGCCGAGGATGGGAGAGGTGTGTCTACGACGGGATTGCGGTATCATTCAGTTCTCCTGGTTGATTTTTCTAAAATGGAGGGGCTTCGATTCAGCAGCGCCTATTTTGGCCTTTCGGCAAATAGGAGCTTTTGTGCCGGTAAGCAATTTATGGGAATGGTCATCTTCGCTGGGTGCCAGGACGAATGCGCGCAAATGAAAATGCCCACGAACTGGATCGTGGGCACCTTGCAGAAATCATCATCACGCTCACTTATGGAGTGGATTGAATCAATATATTTCTGCCCGCGAAACAGTGTTTACCAGTTGGCTGGTTCCGAACTGGCTACAACACTGCGCGCTGTGAAGAATCGACATTGCTGCAATTCTAGCAGAACGGACAGAGCGTCTTCCACAAGTATTTGTTGGGCTTGATCGAGCGGATCTGTTTTCAGCGACACAGAACAACCGCGGGAAAAGCCACTTTCCTGCTGAGACTCCTTCCACATAACGGATCCTGGAGAGTTGACATACGGCGGGACGCCTTATAGGCTGTATCCATGTTGATGCATCTTCAGAGGACCGCTTGCTTGCTGTGTTGCTGTACACACATGCGCGTGTGTCCTCTGGCAGGTAGAGGCTAGGCAGCAGGATCGTCTAGTTTCAGCTAAAGTAGTCGATTAGCCCACCGCCGGAAGTCGATCTGGCGAGTGGGTTTTTTATTTATATCCTGCATCTCCAGGCTATCGCGGTGACACACCCTTACCAATCGAATGCATGGAAACACACCTCAGACAGAGGCTGTTGCGTATGCAGTCGTTGTCGCAAAGGAAATCGCTGAAACAAGGAGAGGTCAGCATGAAAAAGATGAGCGGCAAGATTTTGCTGGTGGTGATTGCGTTGTTGTTCGCTGGAGACGCGGCATTGGCGACGGATGGATACTTCTTAACGGGCTATGGGACGAAGCAGCAAGGTCAGGGTGGCGCTGGAGTTTCCAAGCCTGGAGACAGCCTTGCGGGCGCAACCAATCCTGCGGGGCTTCTGCTGGTCGGCAATCGCTTCGACATCGGTCTGACACTATTCCGGCCAGTGCGCTATGGAACCATCAGCGGCAATACGTTGCCGCCTGGCTATCCAGATGTGAATGGCACCTATGATGGCAACCGAGTGAAGAACTTCGAGTTGCCCGAACTGGGTTACAGCCTCTCCAGTACAAGCCCAATCTCGCGCTGGGCGTGGCGATTTACGGCAATGGTGGGCTGAATACCTCGTATAAGCAGCCTATTCAGTTGCTGGGAAGCACGCGGGGCGGCGTGGATATTAGCCAGGCATTTATATCACCCACACTGGCTTACAAGCTGGGTGCGCATAACTCCATCGGAGTTGCAGCGAATATCGCCGTGCAGCGCTTTGCGGCAGAGGGCTTGCAGTATATTGCCGCCATCTCCGCCGACCCGGCGCATCTGACCAACAATGGGTACTCCTACTCGACCGGCGGCGGAGTCCGCGTTGGCTGGCTGGGCGAGTTGAACAAAGCCGTGAGCGTGGGCGCTACGTATCAAAGTCGCACCTATGTGAGCAAATTCAATCGCTATAGCGGACTCTTTGCCGAACACGGCGGATTCGATATTCCTGCCAACTTTGCCGGCGGAGCGGCGGTGAAGTTCGGTTCCAAAGCGACGCTGCTCTTTGACGAAGAGCGCATTCTCTACGGGGCTGTCAAGTCGATTGCCAACCCCTTGGCAAGTACATCTCCGCTTGGAACTGATAATGGTCCGGGCTTCGGATGGCATGACATCAATGTATCGAAGGCCGGAGTTGACTATGATGTGAATCCTTCGCTGACGCTGCGCGCTGGGTACAATCACGGCGGGGCTCCCTTCGACAGTACGCAGGCGTTTTTCAATCTTCTGGCACCGGCCGTGACCAAGGACCATCTGCACGCGGGTGCAACCGTTGGGCTAAAAAACGGCAAGGAAATCAGCTTCGCTTATGTTCACGCATTCAACAACACGGTGAATGGCGTGAACGCGATTCCTTCAACCTACGGAGGTGGAAATGTAAATCTGAGCATGTATCAGAATTCGTTTCAGGTCGCCTTCGGATGGAAAAGGGACAAGAAGTAAGAGTGGGATCAGAGAGCCGCACACAGAGGAGGGAAATTCATATGACAATCGCGTGCGATGCTGAGTGGCCCTGGTACGTTGCCGGACCGTTGATTGGATTGTTTGTTCCCGCATTGCTGATTGCCGGTAACAAGGTCTTTGGCATATCCAGCAATCTGCGTCATCTGTGTGCGGCAATCGCGCCTTGCAAGGTCAAGCATTTCCGCTACGACTGGAAACAAAGCGGACTTTGGAATCTGGTCTTCCTGAGCGGAGTGCTGGTGGGCGGCTTTCTTGCGGCGCATCTTGGAGCGTCGCAGACAATCTCCATTTCGCCCGCGACTAGAGAACTCTTGATCCATCAGGGGTTCCACGACTTTTCTGGTGTGGCTCCAGGCGAACTCTTCAGTTGGCATGCGCTGCTTACGTTGCGCGGATTTATCTCGATCGTTGTTGGTGGGTTTCTGGTGGGTTTCGGCACGGCCTACGCTGGTGGTTGCACGTCAGGGCACGCCATCAGCGGATTGGCTAACCTGCAACTCCCTTCTCTGATCGCAGTACTCGGATTTTTTGCCGGAGGACTGTTCGCAACATATTTTATCCTGCCGCATTTGATTGGAGCGTTATGACCAATCCTTCAGTTCTCGAAGATCAAGAGTGCGGCGCAGGCAGCGCGGCAAAGACGCGCAAGGTATTTCTGCCACTGTATCTGCTGCAGGGTGTGGCATTCGGGTATGTGCTGATGCGCTCTGAGGTTATCTCTTGGTTTCGCATTCAAGAGATGTTTCACTTTCAGTCGTTCCGTATGTACGGCATTATCGGCTCCGCTGTGGCAACGGCGGCTCTGTCCATTGCGCTGATCAAGCGCACTGGAATGAAATCCATAGACGGCGAGAAAATATCGATTCCCGCCAAGCATCTCGGCAGCGGCATTCGCTACGCCGCCGGTGGCATCCTCTTCGGATTGGGGTGGGCACTGACTGGAGCTTGCCCTGGTCCGCTCTTCGCGCTGATTGGCGCGGGTGTTTCAGTCTCGATCATAACCGCGGCAAGTGCGCTTGCAGGTACTTGGCTCTATGGATGGTTGAGGCCGTTGCTGCCGCATTGAACACGGCGCGATCCTCTGAAATGGATGCTGGAATCCAGCGCATGTAGCACTCATCGACACATGAAACTCAGAAAGGAACCTATGCCGCAAAAGGAAGAGATTCGCACTCTGGCGCCTTCAAGCGCAACGCTCATCGCGCCTCTGGATGGTCTGCGCGGACTCGCCGCTCTGATTGTCGTCGTCAGTCACTTCAGCAATGAAACGCTGCTATGGAATGGCCTGCTTGGCAAGGGCGCAGGACAGACCGCCGTCATGCTGTTTTTCATTCTTAGCGGATTCCTGATGTCGTATCTGCACATCAATCAGCCATTCACTGCGGCCAATGTGAAACAGTACGCATTGCGCCGCATTGCACGAGTCTATCCGCTGTTTCTGATTGCAGCGCTGCTTCCGCTGATACTGCTGGACATTCACTTCCCCGGCGGAATTGCAATGAATACAATCACCACGTTTCCAGAGTATCTTCGGCAAATCGCACTGATCGACCGCGGCGCGCTGGTCTTCTGGACGATTCGCATCGAACTGTTGTTCTACGTGGCATTTATCGGTATCTGGATGCTGCACCGCAGCCTCAAGCGCAGTTGGGCAACGGCGGCATTGCTGCTGGCGGCGATTGCCTTTCTGCGCGTGCGCAATTACAACTTTCAGATCGAGTTCTTTGCGCACGTCCACTATTTTCTCTTTGGCGTACTCTCGGCACTGGCATTGCGGCAGGGCAGCAAATTCAAGAATCCGCTGTTGGCTACTGTCAGTCTGTTGCTCTTGGCTGCTACGCCTCTCACCTATCCCATGGTTTGGGTGGCGTTATTGCATCACGCGCCGATTGCACAGAGCGATGTGCTAATGGTCTCTTGGCGCAGCGACATTGTAGCCATTCTGCTGATTACCTTGTTCAACTTCATGCTGCGTGACGGGCGCTGGCTTTCAGCCCTGTTATCGTCGCGTCCGGCGCGATGGCTCGGCAAGGTCTCGTACTCAATCTATCTGTTGCACTATTTCGTGCTTTCGGCTCTGCTTTCTCTGTTGCCAAAGTCCGTGCCGATAGCCCTTCGCTTTGCTGCCTGCCTGATTCTGATACTTGTTGTTTCCGAACTCAGCAATCGATTTGTCGAGCGGCCTCTGCAGCGCTTGGTACTGTCGCTGCCGAGAAGGCTTGCATGGCCGCGCCGCTTGCAGATTGCCTCGCAAGCGGCGGACTGATCGCTTCATGTAGTCAAGGAAGAGTAATCTCTGCGGCGGCCAAGCCCTGTTCGCCGCAGATGGAATAGAAGAGGTAGACTTTACCCTTCTCTTCAAAGATGCCGGGATCGCGCAACTGATGCACGGGCTTGTCAATGTCTCCTGCTTTGGAGGGCGACAGTGGCAGATCTGCACATTCATAACTCGCCTGTGAGGTAAGCACGTCTACAGCTGGGCCGGCCCTCCACTCGGTCCAGTCTTTGCTCAAGTCCACTTTGGCTACCTGGATATGTTCCGGCGCATCCCCAATCGCAGTGAAGAACACATACAATGTGTTTCCTCTGCGCAGCAGGGCGGTATGCCGGACACGTCCGGCATAAGTGGAATCCCTGAACAGATCGGTTCCCGGTTCGAACTCCGCAAAGGGACCCTTGGAACGAAACAGTTTTCCGCCACGAGCTACGCCGTAAAACGTATCGCGATCCTTGAAGACGCGCAGGTAGCTGTGTTTTGTGATTGCCGGATGCGAGGTGAAGTGCAGACCGTCGCTTGATTCGAAGGATTGCGTAAACTGTTCATAATGATTGTCGATCAACCACTGCCGCTCGCTGGCTTGATCGCCACTGGCTGCGTCCGGCCATGCCTTGCCGTTTGTCCACATGCCATGCGCCCATAGGATGATCTTCTTCTGCTGCTGATCGATGTAGATCTCAGGAGAAGCAACGTGTGTGTAGAGACTGCCGTTGGGCGGATCGGGTTGAGGACGATAGAAAGCAGTGTCCTTTACATGGAGAACGCCCGGCTCATAGATCTTCCACGGTCCGGTTACAGAATTGGCGTAGGCAAGACGAATGAACTTGCCTTTATGATTCGCGAAGTACAGGTAGTAGCGGCCGAGCGGATGATCAACCCAATCAGGCACACGAATGATGCTTGGTCCATTGACATTTCCGGCAAGTGTTGGCGACGCGTCCACGGTGATCAGCGGGTTTTGCGCAAGCCGCGTAGCTGCTACCTGCGCAGAAAGAGCGGGCGCAATCAAAGCGATAAGCAGAAGAATCAGAATGCGTTTCACAAGAATACCTCCGGTAGCTGGTAGTTGCTCCGCGTTGGCTGCGGAGGCTGCAAGAAGCAAGACGGGATCGCAAGTATTCCTTGCGATCCCGCTTTGCTATCAATGCGTAAATCAATATGCTGTTACAGCAGATTGATCGTGACAGTATCAATCGTGCCTGCAAAGGTATTTGGCGACTGATAGGCTCCGGTTACGGGCGATCCTGTATCGCTGCCGACATCCAATGTTTCCGTGCCGCTGTTAACGGGCGACAGGTGCGCGAAGTGGCCGTCTGCTACCTGTTTTCCATTGACTGTGAGTTTGGCTGTTCCGCCCGCGTTTGAAGAAACAGGGCCGGTAATTCCAACCTCTTTGGAGGCAGGAGCATCATCCGCTGTGAACTCGAAGACAACCTCGACCTTGCCCTGCGGCAACGGCTCAGATGCTGTGAGTTTTTCACGACGCGGCGTAAAGGCGTTGGCTTCGTACGTGAGCTTTCCATCCTTCACATACAGGGTAAATCCACCATAGCGTCCTCCCTGCGCGATGATGACGCCGTCTGCGCCTGCTGCAGGAACTTCAATGTCGGCAACGATGCGATGCGAGCGTCCGGTCAGATTTGGAGTAACTCCTCCAGGAAGTCTGGTCACTCCATCCCGATAGACAAAGGTTGTCTTGCCCGCTGCGGGCGAGGGGCGCCCCTGTCCGGGAATTGGCAGCAGTGGATAGACATCGTTGCGGCGCGCCTCTGAATCAAATGCGTCCTGGAGTTCTTTCAGCTTCTCTGGATACTTGGCTGCCAAGTCATGCGCCTGACTGAAATCATGATCCAGATCGTACAGTTCCCAGGGATGCTGACCGATCGGCTTGAGATATCCAGTGGTTCCGATCTCCCAGGGCAAAGCATGGCGCGCGCCGGCCCACCATCCATCTTTGTAGATGCCGCGATTGCCGACCATCTCAAAGTACTGCAAATTGTGATGGCTTGGCGCACCGGCATTGTCAAAGGTATAGACAAGACTTTTGCCTTCCAGTGGAATCTGTTTGACATCGTTGACTACATCGGGAAACTTGATGCCGGTGGCTTCATAGATTGTCGGCGCAATATCGGTCACATGAGTGAACTGCGAACGCAGTCCGCCTGCATCCTTGATGTGCGCCGGCCAGGAAACAATGAGCGGATCGCGCGTGCCGCCAAGGTGTGAGGCTACCTGCTTGGTCCACTGAAACGGAGCATCTAATCCCCATGCCCACGCCGCTGCATAGTGATTGCTGAAGAACTCACCGCCAAATTGATCTTCATGCTCAAGGCGCGTTCCGATTGAGGCAGTCTTGCTGTCATAAGCTCCACCGTTCTCATATCCATCCAGTCCGCCCTCGCCAGAGGCGCCGTTGTCTCCCACAATGTAGAAGACCAGCGTGTTATCGGCTTTGCCTTCATCCTGAATCGCTTGCAAAAGACGACCAACTTCATAGTCGGTTTGCGCCAGGAAGCCTGCGTAGACTTCGGCCTGATGCGCCAGCAGTTTCTTCTCATCGGCGGGCAGCGAATCCCATGCGGGCAATTCACTGGGACGAGGAGTGAGTTCCGCATCGGCGGGAATCACGCCGAGTTTCTTCTCGCGTACAAAGGTTTCTTCGCGCAGCTTATCCCAGCCCTGATCGAACTTGCCCTTGTACTGATCGATCCACTTCTGCGGCACGTGATGCGGCGCATGAGTCGCGCCGGTGGCGTAGTAGAGGTAGAAGGGCTTGTCTGGAACAACGGCATCGTGCTGATGCAACCAGCGAATCGCATCGTTGGTCAGATCGGTGGTCAGGTGATAGCCCTGCTCAGGTGTGGCAGGAGTCTCCACCGCAGTAGTGTTGCGATAAAGCCTGGGTTCCCACTGACTGCTGGCGCCTGCCATAAAGCCATAGTAGTACTCAAATCCAAGACTGGTAGGCCAATGATCGAACGGACCTGTCGGACCGATCTCCCAAGAAGGCGTGTTGTGCCACTTTCCGAAGGCCGCCGTGCTGTAACCATTTTGACGCAACACTTCGGCGGTCGAGACCGTACTCTTCTTCCAGATCGAGTTGTACCCAGGGAAGCCAGTGGCAGAATCGGCAACTGTACCGAAGCCGACTTGATGGTTGTTGCGCCCGGTCAGCAAGGATGCGCGTGTCGGCGAGCAAAGGGCGTTGACGTGAAAGCGGTTGTAACGCAGGCCGGAGGCCGCCAGCTTTTCCAGCGCAGGAGTCTGAACCGGACCGCCAAAAACGCTGCCTGCGCCATAACCAACATCGTCCAGAAGAATCACAACGACGTTGGGAGCGCCTGCGGGAGCTTTGGCCTGTTCAGGCCAGGAAGGGATAGCATCCTCGCGATTGACGGCGATTTTGCCGTGAAACGCAGGATCTGGTTTGGGCAGTGACTCCTGAGCCATAAGGCTGTTCGAAACCGAACTCAACACCAGCGCCCCGCCCACAGCCAAATTCAATGATTGTAACTGTTTCATCATTTTCTCCATATTCATTCGTTATTCACCTATGCCAAGGCGTTCGCGCAAATACACGCAAATGCTAAGCTCAGGTGTTTGCTGTATTCATGCTCCTGTTGCTTCATCTCCACAAAGAGGAGAGCAACAAAGCAAGCTGAAATTGTGTGTGGATCAGAAGCGTGGACATCGACACGCAGCGCAAATCTGCGCGCGGTCACGCGTTCGCGAGAAAATTAAAAGAGGAAGGGCACGGGGCAATCCTGCTTGCAAAGGCTTCAACACTGCGATACTCCACGGACAACCAGGCTGTGTGCATGAATCGCTCATCAAGTCTAGCCATGAGCTGGAGTTTCGCGTGTTGAAATAATTGAAGCTTAAAAGTGGTCGCGAATCTCCGTAGACGTCTTGCGGCGTCTGCAACAACAGCCCGTGTCATGGACTCGCTTCATCATGGCGCGATTCCTTCTACTTGGAGGTTTCTGCCGCAAAGCGCAGCGAGTTATCCATGCTGCGGTAGAGAGTCTCGACAGATTCCAGCAGGGAAAAGACTTCGTCTTCCAGCAGAATCAATGCTGCAAAGTCCTTCTGCTGCGCCGCATAAATCACAGGGTGAAAGCGTTCGTTGATCAGGCCCGCTTCGATGAAGTGCTTGCGAAAATTATCAAATACCGCGCTGTCTGTGGGCGCTTCAATGCCACGCGTAATCAGCAGCGCGCGGGCGCTGCGCAGCGTGATGGCGTAAAGCGTATCTGCAAGAGGTTGATCTCCAGTGCGGTATTCTTCGCGCAGTTCACGCGCGCTCTTCAGATCGACTTCAATCAGATCGAAGAGTCCGGCGGAGCATTCGCCCACGCCTTTGCCCACCAGCGAAAAGGTGTTTTGCGTGCCCCAATCAGAATAGTAGCGCGGGTCTTCGTTGTATGCGGGAATGTTGCGGAAGCGATCCGCAATGGCGCGAAGATCCTGAGTTCCATCGCCATCAATATAGGCAGCAAAGGAGGGGTAGTTGTCTTTCTTCTCCAGCCACAGCTTCAGTGTATCCTCGACGAACGCCGGAAGGTCGCGAGCGCTGACGCGATCGATAGGCCGCGCCAAACGCGCCTTTCCTTCGCCTATCTCCGCACCAGCAACGATCATGTAAGCGGGAAACATCTGCTGCTCCTTGCGGCCAACATTGCCGTAGAAGCCAAGATCGGCGAGCATATGCTGCCCGCAGGTGTTGGGGCAACCGGAGAGATTGAGGCGGAAATTGGGGATGCTGTTCAGGTCGAGTGTGGAACTGGCCAGCTTCTCCGCGGTTGCGCCCAGCGCGCCTTTGGAGAGGCAGATGCCCAGCTTGCAGGTGTCGGCTCCGGTGCAGGCGATGGAGTTTCCGATCAGGCGCGGCGCGGACGCAAGTTCAGTCAGTTCGCGCACCAGATGATAGACGTTGGCCAGATAGTTTTCAGGGATGTTGCGCAGCCGCAGGTTCTGTCCGAAGGTGGCGCGCACAACATAATTACCGAAAGGCTCCAGGAAATTTGCCAGGCGAATGGCGTAGTCGTTGCGCAGATTGCCGAGGAAGACCGGAACAAGAACGGAGACCAGGCCGGGTTGCTTCTGTCTCTCGACGTAACTCTTCTTCCACTGCTCGAACTCCGGCGAGTTGTCCTGCTCTGAAGCAAATGCGGGCAGCGTGCTGGTTTGCGGAATCTCTTCCAGTTCGAGCGGCGCGGGATTTTCGCCGCGCACCTGTTGCAGAAACTCTTCGTAGAACTCTATAAATCGCTCGCGGCCCAGCGTCTTCCACAAAAAACGCAGGCGCGCGGCATGGCGGTTCTTGCGATTTCCGTGCTGATCGAAGAGGCGCTTGATGGCGGTGGCGACGATGTAGACATCTTCCGCCGAAATGAATTCATGCAGCAGGTTGCCTACTTCGGGCTTGGTGCCCAAGCCGCCGGCAACATAAACGCGAAAACCTTTTTCACCCTTGCGAATCTGCGCGATAAAGCCAAGATCGTTGAACTCGGCATAGGAACTGTCTGCCGCAGAGTTGGAGAAGGCGATTTTGTACTTGCGCGGCAACAGCCATGAATCAGGCTCGGCGATCAGGCGACTGGTCAGGGCGAAGGCATACGGACTGGGATCGAAAACCTCATCAAGGCCCACGCCTGCATCGGGCGAGACCAGCACGTTGCGCACTGTGTTGCCGCCGCCGCCGCGTGCGGCCAGACCCACAAGCAACAACGCGCGCATGACGGGCAGAATATTTTCCAGCGCCACATCGTGAATCTGAAATTCCTGGCGCGTGGTGATGTGAATGGCCGGATTGCCGTAACGCGCGGAGATTTCCGCGATGGTTTGCAGTTGGCGCGGAGTAAGCGCTCCGCCCGTGGTGCGGATGCGCACCATGTATGTGCCGTCCTGGCGCTGTTCATAGCAGCCGAAGGGAACGCGCCTCACCTTCAGCGTGGCGGCATCGATCTCGCCGCTCTGGTAGCGCGCAATGTAGGAATCCAGCTCTTCGAGCTCCGCCGACAGGTTCTCCGGAATCTTGTAAAACATCTTCGCCTCCTGGATGAAGGGAGCATTGCCAGTGCTTTGGAATTGTTTGGAGATAAAAATGAAAAACCCACTCATGAAGATGAGCGGGCTGGAGCCTTATGAATCGGTTTGGACCGATGCACTAAAAGGGGAAGCAACTCTCCATGTCACCGCAACAGGCATTGCAGCGACAACAACACGAGATGAAGGGAGAGCGATGCATAGGCTTCCGATTGCTTCCGATGCTAACAACCAGGCGCGGTAATGTCAACACCTTTTGGACGGGCCAGGCGCGGACATCTCGACACGGCAGAAGGATCATGGTATAAAATTAATACATCTGTACGCCTTAGGCGCACATGAAAAAGACTGTGAACGGAGGTTCCCGATGTCCAATCTATGTACAAACCCATCCGGGATTTTCTCTGTGCGTGGCGGCCACGCCGTGCTGTCAGTCTGTTGCATGAATATGCTGCTCGTCTGTTGTTGTCGTTAGATCTACGTCGCTGATCGGCAGGCAGGTTGCCCCGAATCCACATACATCTCAATTTCACTCAGACACAATGCTGCCCACTCATCTTGGTTTGCGATGAGATGGATCGCATTCACGACCGAGACATTCATACAGGAGTATTCGGAATCGCATGACGACCGCATTGGGCCTTCAGTTAAAGCAGCGCATCGGCTCTACGCCTTTGTTGCGCTTGGAGCGTGTGACTGCGGGCCTGGCGGATGTACAGGTCTTGGCCAAGGCCGAGTGGGCCAATCCCGGCGGCTCGGTCAAAGACCGCGCCGCATCGAACATTGTGAACGAGGCATTGAAAGCAGGCAAGCTGGGCGCGGGCAAGGCGCTGCTTGACTCGACCAGCGGCAACACCGGAATTGCCTACGCCATGCTGGGCGCGGCCTACGGCATTCCGATTACCTTGTGCATGCCATCGAATGTGTCGGCGGAGCGGAAACGTATCCTGAATGCCTATGGCGCCACGGTCATCTATACCGATCCTGGCGAGGGATCGGATGGCGCGATCCGCAAGGCGCAGGAAATTGCAGCCGCCGAACCGGAGAAGTACTACTACGCCGATCAGTATTCGAACGATGCCAACTGGCGCGCGCACTATCGCAATGGAACAGCGGACGAAATCTGGCAGCAGACCGCTGGGCGAGTCACTCACTTTGTAGCGATTCTCGGCACCAGTGGAACTTTTGTAGGAACATCGCGCCGGCTGAAAGAGTTGAACCCGCGGATTCGTTGCATTTCGCTACAGCCAGACTCGCCCTTTCATGGCATCGAGGGAACCAAACATATGGAGACCTCGATCATTCCCAAGATTTACGATGCCGGAATCGCGGACGCGGAGTTGGGCATCGAAACAGAAGCGGCTTACACGATGGCCAGGCGAATGGCGCGGGAAGAGGGCTTGCTGGCGGGCGTTTCCGCAGCAGCGGCGCTGGTTGGCGCGTTGCAAGTTGCAAAAGAAGCGCTTGATGGATCGGTTATCGTCACCGTCTTTCCCGACTCAGGCGACAAGTATTTGAGTGAGCATTTTTGGAGTGAGAACGCATAGAAGCTCGGAGATGGAATGGCATTGAAGATACCGGACGCACTCTACAATCAACTGCGGCAGCATGGTGAATCGACCTATCCGCATGAGTGCTGCGGCGTGTTGCTGGGCGAGTTGGATGAGGCGAGCGATAAATTCGTCAGCGCTATTGCGCAGTGCGGAAACACGCGCACGGACTCATTAGCCAATCGCTACCAGATCAGTCCCGCGGAGTTGGTGCGCATTCAACGCGAGGCGATGCTTGCGGGGCGTGACATTGTGGGCTTCTATCATTCGCATCCCGATCATCCTGCGCGCTGGTCGGTGACTGATCTTGCCGAGGCGCACTGGACCGGTTGTTCCTATCTCATCACCAGCGTCGAACAAGGACGCGCCGTGCTGACCAATTCATTTCTCTTGCTGGGTCAGGAAGAAGACAAGCATTTCGAGGATGAACTCCTCGAAGTCATTCCGTAATCGCAAAAACATTGCACGCCAAAACCGTTTTGAAAGGAAGAAAATGTCCATCAAAGTGTTGATTCCCACGCCGCTTCGGCCTTATGCCGGAAAGCAATCGGTCCTTTCAGTAACCGCCACAACCGTCGGCGAGGCATTGAGCGATTTGGTCGCCCAGCATCCCGATCTGCGCAAGCATCTCTTCTCGGAGGACGGCAAGCTGCGTACCTTTGTGAATGTCTATCTGAACGATGAGGATATTCGCTATCTGAGCAAGGACGCGACCGCTGTCAAGGAGACAGACACCATCACCATCGTTCCCTCGGTTGCTGGCGGGCGATAATGCGCAACTCGCATGTGAAATGAATGCACGAACTGGATTGGAGAAATGAACTATGGCCGAATTGATTGATGGCAGTCAGACAACATTGAGCAACGAAGAGATTCTGCGCTATTCGCGGCACCTTATCATGCCAGAGGTGACTTTGGAGGGCCAGAAGAAACTGAAGGCCGCGCGTGTGCTCTGCGTAGGCACGGGCGGGCTTGGGTCGCCGCTGGCTTTGTATCTGGCAGCAGCGGGGGTAGGCACGCTCGGCCTGGTGGATTTCGATGTTGTCGATTATACGAACTTGCAACGGCAAGTGCTGCATCACACCAGCGATGTGGGCCGGCTCAAGCTGGACTCCGCGATCGACAAATTGAAAGCGATCAATCCTTTTGTCGAGATCAAGCGTTTCGATACTTATCTCAACAGTCAGAATGCACTCGATATTTTCAGCGGCTTCGACATCATCGCCGACGGCACGGATAACTTCGCCACGCGCTATCTGGTCAACGATGCCTGCGTGTTGAGCGGCAAGCCCAATGTCTATGCGTCGATCTTCCGTTTTGAAGGCCAGGCCAGCATCTTCGCAACGGAGGCTGGTCCCTGCTATCGCTGCCTTTATCCCGAGCCGCCGCCGCCAGGATTGGTTCCCTCTTGCGCAGAGGGTGGTGTGCTGGGCGTGCTTCCGGGATTGCTCGGAGTGATCCAGGCAACCGAAGTCATCAAGCTGATTCTCGGCGCGGGCGAACCTTTGATTGGCCGCCTCGTGCTGGTCGATGCGCTGGCCATGCGCTTCCGCGAGTTACGCGTGCGCAAGAATCCTGAGTGCCCGGTCTGCGGCGCGAATCCAACGGTCAAGGAACTGATCGACTACAACCAATTCTGCGGCATTCGTGGTGAGGAGTCGGATGCCTCGACTGCGGCGAAGATACCAGAGCTTCAGCCCGAGGAACTCAAGCGCAGGCTCGATGCGCAGGAAGATGTATTCGTGCTCGATGTACGCGAACCGCACGAATATCAAATCGTCAACATCAAGGGACACCTGATTCCGCTCGGCGATCTGCCCACGCGCATTCATGAGCTCGACTCAAGCCGCGAAATCGTGGTGCATTGCAAGAGCGGAATGCGCAGCGCCAAGGCTGTCGATTTCCTGCGCAAGTCTGGATTCAAGCGCGCAAGCAATTTGACGGGCGGGATTTTGGCCTGGGCAGACCGAATCGACACTTCACTGCCGAAGTATTGAGTGTGCCGCAACAAAGAGGACGGGATGAAATGCACGCCAATTCCAGCGCCATGGAAGGCGTGAATGCGGATAGCAAGAAAACTCCTCCCCCGCAACGCGCGGCGGAGGAGTTTTTCTTGCTTCCTTGAAGATCAAGCGAAGATCGGACGCTGAACGACTCCCGCGACGTTGGTGAGGCGAAAGTCGCGGCCCGCATAACGATAGGTGAGCTGCTCGTGGTCGATGCCCATTAAGGCCAGCAGAGTTGCATGCAGATCGTTGACGTGCATGCGGCCATCGACGGCCTCCAAGCCTAGTTCATCGGTGGCGCCGTAGCTGAAGCCCTTCTTCACGCCTGCGCCGGCCAGAAACATGGCATAGCCCTTGATGTTATGGTCGCGGCCGTCAGCGCCCTGCGCGGTAGGCAAGCGGCCAAACTCGGAACCGAAGAGCACGAGAGTGTCGTCGAGCAGCCCGCGCTGCCTCAAGTCGGTCAACAGCGCCGAGGTCGGCTGGTCGATGAAGCGCGACTGCTCGATCAGTCCGTTGTGCAGGTTGGTGTGATGGTCCCACCCTCCCTGGCGTATTTCGACAAAGCGCACGCCTGCCTCGCTCAACCGGCGCGCCATGACGCATTGGCGGGCAAAGGAACCCTCCGGTCCAGGCTTGACGCCATAAGCATTGAGCACACTCTGCGGCTCCTTGGATATATCAAGGAGTTCGGGAACACTGTCTTGCATGCGAAAGCCGAGTTCATAGGATTTGATGATTCCCTCGACAGCGTCCGGCGCACCTGGATTGGCCGCATAATCATGGTTGAGGCTCTGGATGAGATCGAGTTGCTGACGTTCAAGATCTTTCTCGGTAGCGGCCTTGAGATTTGGCAAATAGCCTCGATCCGTAATTGCGGTTCCCTGATAGTAGGCGGGAAGAAAGGCGCTGCCATAGTTCGCCGCGCCGCCAAAGGCGATAGGCGGATTGATGGTGATATAGCCGGGTAGATTTTGATTATCGGTACCCAGGCCGTAGAGCAGCCACGAACCCATGCTGGGGCGCGTCAGCGCGGCGTTGGCGCTGCCGGTATGCAGTTGCACGACAGCCTGCGGATGCGCCGGAGTATCGGTGTAGAGGCCGCGCAGCCAGCATAACTCGTCGGCATGGGAGGCGATATTGGGAAGCAGTTCGGAGAAGTAGCTTCCTGAGTCGCCGTACTGCTTGAATTTGAAGCGAGGAGCGGTAATGGTGCCGCCTCCGGGCCCAGGCTTGCCATTCTTCTTATCGAGTTCCGGCTTGTACTCGAAGGTATCGACGTTGGACATCGCGCCTTCCTGGAAGAGGAAGATGATGCGCTTGGCCTTGGCGGGCAGCGGCGGACGTTTGGGCGCGAGTGGATTGTTGGCATTGAGTTCCTGGGCGGCGGCATTGCGCACAACGGAACCGAGCAGGCCAGCCAGGGCCAGTTGGCCAAAGCCGGCACCGGCAGCGCGAAGAATGGTACGGCGCGATGGATGGAAAGATTTCTGATTCGACATATTCGATTTCTCCTTGACGTTCCGATCTGTGAGTTAGCGAACGTACTGAAATTCAGCAGCGCCGTACAGCGACTGCACAAAGGCGGCCCAGGCTGCTTGCCGCGCGTTGTCTGGAATCGCAGTCTGCAGAGGCTCTTCCGCGATCTGCTTTGTGGTATCGTCTGGATCAGCCTGGTCCAAGTTATCGGAACGCACGATGCCGTCTGTGATATTTGTCAATGAAGCGCTGACGGTTGCAACGTGCGGTTGACCGGCTGCACCCGGATGTGACTTCCTCCAGGCCGCTGCATAACTGGCGAGAAAGGCCGTGGTGCATGCCAACTCCGGCGGCTTTGGATCGCGAGTGAGCACGCGTTGATACGCAGTGCGAATCTTGTCGGTCTCGGATTGATTCTTGGCGGCCAGCAACGTTTTGGCAAAGGCCAGAGACTTTTCACGGACAAACGGCGAGTTCAGCAGGAACAGAGCCTGACCGGGGACAGTGGTTTCTTCGCGCTGCCCCGTGACCAGGGTTTGAGTGACGGGATCGAAGGCCGCCAGCGGCCGCGGCACCTCTCCGCGCAGTTGCGGAAGATAGATGCTGCGGTAAGGACTGCGGTCGGCCGCATCGAGGATGGACTTGACCGCGGGGCCGTCGTCGCGAATCTCGATCATGCGCAGAGCCATGGAAGGCGAGCCTTGCGGATGACTGAGATCGAGCGTTCCAGAAGTTTGCAAGATGCTGTCGCGAATCTCCTCTGTCTCCAGACGGCGTGGCGCGTGCCGCCAAATCAAGCGATCCGCCGGATCGATGTCCTTGTAACCGGGAGGTATCTCGCTGCCCAGCCGGTAAGAGCGCGTCAGCACAATCTCGCGAATGAGCTTCTTGGTAGACCAGCCGTTGCGGACGAACTCTTGGGCGAGATAGTCGAGCAGTGGCTGGTTCGAGGGCCGGTCGCCCATGGAGCCAAAGTTATCGACCGTGTTGACGATGCCCACGCCGAACAGATGCTGCCAAACGCGATTGGCGTAAACGCGCGCGGTGAGCGGGTTTTCCGGATCGGTGATCCATTGAGCCAACTCCAAACGGCCGCTGTGATCGGCGGGAATCGCGGGCGTGTTCTTCAGGCATATGAGCGAAACGAAACCGCGCGGAACAACCGGCCCATGACGCTCTTCCACGCCGCGGATGCGCACCGAAGTATCGGTAATGACGCCTTCGCGTGCGCTGTGCACGCCATAACCGAGTTCGCCGAGATCGTTGATGAGTTGCAGGTCTTCATTCAGCCGCGTGTAGTTTCTGACAAATTCCGCGCGCTGCCGCTTCTCTTTTGGAGTGTATGCGGGGCGATTGGGATTGGCCTTCAGTTCCTCGGCATCCTTCTTGTTCATCGCATCGAGGGCCTTCTTGGCCACCGCGACTTCAGCCTTCAACTTCTCCACTTTCTCTTTGGGAGCTTTGGGTGCATTGCCGGCGTTGCTGAGATAGCCGAGCAGCTTTGGATCGTAGTATTGCAGGCTTGAGCCGCCCATCCGGCTGCTCAGTCCGGCGGCGTCGTCGGTGCTGGTGAAGATGCTGGCCAGCGCGTAATAGTCGGTGGTCAGCACGGGGTCGAACTTGTGATCGTGGCAGCGCGCGCAGGAGACCGTCAGCGCCATCGTCGAACGAGTCACCGTGTCAATCTGGTCGTCGACATTGTCCATCTTGAAGCGTGCCTTGAAGCGCTGATTCACATCCTTTGGTCCCAGCGCCAGAAAGCCGGTGGCGATCAGCAGACGATCGCGCTCGGCGGGCGTCGCGGCGGGCAAAAGATCGCCGGCCAGTTGCTCCTGAATAAAGCGGTTGTAGGGAAGATCGCGATTGACCGCGTCGATGACATAGTCGCGATAGCGCCACGCATTCGGATAGGGAAGATTGCGCGAGGGTCCGGAAGACTCGGCATAACGCGCCACATCGAGCCAGTGACGGCCCCAACGCTCGCCATATTGCGGCGAGGCGAGCAGATAATCGACCAGCTTGACATAGGCTTCGGGCGAGTGATCTTTCTGGAAGGCCTTGACCTCCGCGGGCGTAGGCGGAAGCCCGGTCAGGTCATAACTCAGACGGCGGATCAGAGTGATGGGATCGGCGTCCTTGACCGGTGAGAGCTTCTTTTCTTCGAGCTTGGCAAGAACGAAATGATCGATATTAGTGCCGCTCCAAGCGGTATTGCTCACAGCAGGAACAGCAGGATCGGTGAGTGGCTGCCAGGCCCAGTGATGCAGGCGCAGCTTTTCGTTGTTGGCGGCGATGCGGGCGGGCGTCTGCGGCAGCTTCTCGGTCTCGTCCGGCCATGCCGCTCCATCCTTGATCCAGTTTTCCAGGATGGCAATATCCTCGGCTGGCAAGGCTTCCTTGCTCTCCTGCGGCATGCGCTTCTTCTCGTCCGCGGTCTTGAGCCGTTCGATGAGCAGGCTCTTTTCCGGATGCCCTGGAACAATCACCTGACCATCCGCGCCGCCGGTAAAGATAGCGATGCCAATGTCCACGCGCAGGCCGCCCGCCTCCTTGAAAGCATCGGAGTGGCAGTTGTAGCAGCGATTGACGAGGATGGGACGAACGTTCTTCTCAAAGTAGGCAAGCTGTTCTGGAGTGGCCGGCCGCGGGTAAGGGATAGGCTTGGCGATGCGGCTGGTAGCGGAGCTGGCAGCCGCGGCCGAACTCCCATCCGCGGGCGTCTGTTTGCTGGCCGGCCACGGAGCGCCTTGCGCAATCCACGCCTTCAGATCGGCCACCTCCGCGCTGGAGAGCGGTTCGCTTTCTCCCTTGGGCATGCGAGTTCTCGCATCCTCCTGCAAGATGCGCTTGATCAAGAGGCTCTCATCGGGATTGCCGGGAATGATGGCTGGGCCGGATTTGCCGCCTTGCAGCACGGCGTTGCGGTCGTCCAGGCGCAGTTGACCGTGGGAACTCGTCGCTGTCGAGTGGCAGTCGTAGCAGTGATTGGCAAGGATGGGTTGAATGTGTTGCTCGAAAAACGCTGTCTGCTCCGGCGTTGGCTCCGATTGGGACTGTGTTGCCTGCGGGCCGCCGAACGCTGCAACGACAGGGCTGAAAAGGCCGGGAGCGATCAGGATGATCGACAACACGGCGGCGGCAACAAGCGCCGGATAAACCGGCCTGGCACTTCTGAAATTCTTGTTCATACATGACCCTTTGAATGCAGGAAGCTGCGCCGAAATGGCGGCAGATAGACGAATGCCTCTGAACAGCGCGGACACGGCCAGGGAAGACGAGGCACACTCGCTGCAATCGAAGCTAAGTTTTGCGTGAGGAGTTCTTCAGAGAATCAACAACAACAGCGACGGCGCGCAGCTTGCTGAGGAAGCAAGGCGCCAAGAGGTCCGAAATGCGGGTTCAGAGTCACTCGCTGTGTCACCGTGAGAGGAAGGCTCTCTTGCGCACCTTCAGTATTGGACAATACCTGTCCAGATTTATCATTGACATTCCTGCCTGTCAAGCCTGCACGATCAGCGCATCTCGGATTGGAAACCTGGTGAGAGCGATCAGTCAGTCTTGCAATTTCACTGAAGCTGCTCTTATAATCCACTGATGGGATTCCTGCCCACTCCATTCCGCTGTTGTCGTTAATACACCCCTGACAATCAGGCCTCTTTGTGTGCGTGCGTG
>JBEKWJ010000072.1:0-19057 GCA_049513195.1 Occallatibacter sp. | reverse complement strand
AGGTGATACGGCAGGAGGAGTAGGGGGCGGAGTTTTGGCGGGTGGCGGGCGGGGTTTTGGCGGGGGATTGGCTGGTGGCGGGCGGGACCTTGTCTTACGCGATTTTCGCTGTCTTACATCTGTCTTACGGCTGTAAGACACTCGTAAAACAGCCGTCTTACAGGCATTTGAGAGGCATTCAGCTCTGCTCGCATGCCCAAGCTCGGATCGCGATCGGCGATGGTACTTCCAAGGCGTTGTTGTGCCTGGCGGCGGATTTAAAGCCTGCTTTGGGCGGGAGATGGGCGTTTCTGAACCCAAGCGGATGAAGGTCCGCCCGGCAATTGCTGGCGAGAGGTCGACGTTCATGATTCCGGAGCGGGCAGGA
The DNA here is from genome assembly GCA_049513195.1 of Occallatibacter sp. Taxonomy (GTDB): domain Bacteria; phylum Acidobacteriota; class Terriglobia; order Terriglobales; family Acidobacteriaceae; genus Telmatobacter. Next base: position 18,690 of record JBEKWJ010000072.1, on the reverse strand, counting down.
TGCGACCCTGGGCCAGGGAAAAACCCATCCTGGTGGAATTCTCCGTGGGCGAGCAGTGAGATCGACCTTCCGTGCAGTGAACGGCCTGGGAGACTTTTCCTGCGTCTGAGCGTTGTCTTACATCAGTTTTAGGCGCCGCAGCCTGCCTTCGGGCTTAATGCGGCACGCTGTAAGGGCCGGGGAGAATGGTCTCGGCGGGCTTGTCGGGCTGGTCGGGGGGGCTGTGGACGTTGGTGAGTTTGGAGAAGATGCGGAATGGAACGTCCAGGTCGAGCATCACGGGGACGGGCTTTCCGTCTCGAATGGCCGGCTCGAATTTGGCTTTTTTGATGGCTTCGACGGCGATCTCGTCCAATCCGAAGCCGATGGGGCGGCTGATGGCGATTTCGCCTGCTGTGCCGTCGGGATCGATGACGACGTGATATTGGGCCATGCCGGCCACGCCGTTGGTTTGTGCGAATTCATTGGAGTCGGGCTCGAAGCTGGTCAACAAATGCGCCTTGTGATCTACGGTGTTTTGGCGGAGAATGGCGGGATCTTTGGGCCGGTAGTCAACCTTGTCGGCCACGGCCTGATAGTAGAGCTTCCAGTAATCGGGCATGGCGGCCATCATGCGGTTGTCGAGGCCCTGGGCGAAGATCTGGTCGAGGGCGTCTTTGAGTAGAGCAGTGGCGTGAGCAGGCGATGTAGTGGTGGTCACCCGGGAAGGATCGGCTGGGCGCTCGGCCTCGGGGGTTGCGGCGATGGAGGCCTTGAGCTGCTCCTCCGGGGTCAACTCCGGCTCCTCAGCCGCCACCTGCGGTGGGGCCAACTGCGCCTTTGGCGCCACCTGCGATGTGGCCGCCTGCGCCTGCGGCGCGCTCGACTCTGTTGGTGCGGCTGCGGGTGTCGCTGACGCGGCTGGAGTTGCCGCCGCAGGTGAGGTTGCTGATTGCGGCGTGGCTGATTCAGCAGCTGTCGCGGCAATTGGAGCCGCCGTAGTTGCTGCCTCCGTCGTGGGCGCTGTGGTTCCCGAGGCTGGTGTCGCCGGAGTCGTTGCTTCCGCAGTCGCCGCCACTGGAGCCGTGGTTGCAGCCGCCGCAGCCTGAGTTGCAGCCGCCGCAGCCTGAGTTCCCGCCGCAGCCGTACCCGGCTTGACTTTCTTGCCCTTGTCTTTTTCCTTGCCTTTGCTTTTCTCTGGCTTGGGCACCTTGACCTTTTTAGGCTTTACCACAATCTCTCGGTCGATGGTGATGCGCACCACTTTTTTCTTGGGTGTGATCCTCACTTGATCGAAGGCATTGGCCGGGTCTTCTGAAGCCAGTTGGGCCGTGAAGTGCATCCCGTAGCGCGCGCCCTCCATTTCGATTTTGTGTTTGAGAAGGTGAACCTTATCGATCTGGATAGCGTTGAGCGTGAAGGAGCCTTGCGGCGAGTGCCCGATCAAGCGGCCATGCTCGTCGAAGCTGAGACTGTCGCTCAGGTAGCCTCCGCGGAGGAAGAGAGCCTTGCCCACCAGCATCTGTTTCAGCTCTGCTTCCGTGATGGCTCCGACTGGAGGCGTCACCTGCGCTTGAGGCGCGGCAGCCGGGGCTGGGGCAGGCGTTTCCGCCGGCGTGGCTGCTGGCTCAGCCGGAGCTACAGCAGATGGGTTCGGAGTTGCGGGGGGCTGCTCCGCCGGCACAGGCGAAGCTGGAGCCGTAAGCTGCTGAGCAGAATCTGGTTGGGGGGAAGGCTGCTGAGCGCTTGCGGAAAAAACCAACACGATGGCTGCGCAACAAATTACGGCGGATAGTCGAGCCGTTTGCGCTAGAGAATTCAAGTGAGAGCGAAAAGGAGTCATGAGCTTGAAAAAATGCCTTTGAGCGTCACTTTAACAGGGTTCCGTTGCCGGAGTCGAAAGGAAACGTTCGGGTGGGCTTAAAGCGAGTGTTTATCGCGGTTCAGGCGCCAGAGGATGCGGCGGAAGAGGCCTAGAATGCGGCGGGTGTCGTGGGCGGTCAGATTCAGGCGGCGCAGGAGCAGACGGAGGTCATGATGATTGGCCGGCTCCATGCCGCGCGGGGAGTAGCCGGCTGCCTGCATGGTGTCTTCGATCAGGTTGGCGAGCAGCTCCAGATGGCCGGAGGGCGCGGCGGGAGTGGGAGCAAGTGGAGTATTTTCAACGCCGCGGGCGCGGACGGAGAGTTCGTAGAGGCAGACGGCGACGGCCTGGCCGAGGTTCATGGAGGGCTGATGGGGGTCGGTCGGGATCTCTACGAGGAGGTTGCAGTGGGCGAGATCGTCGCGAGTAAGGCCATGTTTTTCAGTGCCATAGACTAGAGCAACGCGGCCGCCGCGGGCGAGCTCCTGGGCTACCAGAGGGGCGAGATCGGGAAGCGTAATGACCGGCTGCTCGGGCTTGCGGTAGGTGAGGGTTCCGGTGCCAACGACAAGGGTGCAGCGGGCGACGGCTTCGGCGAGCGTGGCTGATTCTATTGCGCTTAACAGCAGGTCGGGCGCGCCGATGGCGGAGCGGGCCTCGCGCCAGGTGGGCGCAAAAGGGGCTACAACTGAGAGTCGCGTCAGGCCGAAGTTGGCCATTGCACGGGCCGCTGCTCCTATATTGAGGGGGTTGCGCGGAGAGACTAGCACCACTTCAAGACGGTCGCGTTGGGCTTCAGGGAGCAAGGAATCATTGTAGTTCGGCGGGGTAATCGGCATGAAAAGTGACAACTTGGAAGTTACCGGTTTTTGGCGAATGTGAAGCTCGAAGTTATCGAGTTATAGGTCATTGGGATTTAGAGAGAGTTATCTACGGATATCGGACGAAGTGGAGATATAGCGTGCTCCAGTGATCCGGCAGGTGGTGAGTCATACCTTCTCGGGATTGGCGGACGGCGGCGATGGCTCGGGTGAACGCGATTCGCGCGAAACAGGCTGCGGCTGGGGTTGCGGGTTGAAAGTTTGTTGCCCAGGTCTCGGAGGTGGGGCCTGGACAACAAACTTGGGACGGGCTTTCAGGCGCTACGCCAGGGGCCCGCTTGGATCTGACTAGAAGTATTCACTGGTAAAACCTCCAATATGAATAATATGCGATGACTGTTGCTAGGCAGTAGCCGCTTCAAAAAATCGAAATCTTGCTAAAGGGCCGGGATGAGGGCTAACATCTCTCACTACCACCGACTACGCCTCAACGACTCTTCTTCGGAGACCAATGTGAACGCCGCTCAAAAAGAAACTCTCGCAAACCTCTTACCCTCAACGAAGTTTGACTCTTCCCTTATCGTGTCACGAGGTACGCTCCCTCAAGACCTTATGACAGATGTTGAATCAGCCAATGTCGTTAAGATCCTCGTTGCCGGCCAACGTGGAATGGGAAAAACGACCGAACTCCGTCGCTTTGAGTCAATGCTTGATGCGATGAACGGATTCCAACCCGTCTTTCTACAATTTGGCGCTCAAGAAAGGATCAACGATGAAACATTGATCTACACCATGGCGCAAGCTCTTCTTATTAAATCAAACCTCAAAGTTGGAAAGGGTGACCCCTTATGGAACTGGTTCGACACAGAAGAATCAGTCTCAAGTTATAGCGAGTCGCGCGGAGGCTCAGTTAGTGTCGGTGGAAATCTTCCGTTGATAGGGGCTAAAGGGAGCATTCAGACCGGTAGGGATACTAAACGCACAAAAACTCACAAGGTCATAAAAAATAAGCCTGAACTCTTAGATGCGTTCAACAGAATTATACAGAAAGCAAAAGAAAAAAATGGCGCCCAAATTGTCTTTATCGTGGATGACATAGACAAAATTCAGGATACGGTGTCTGTAGAAGGGACCTTCGTGAGCTCTGCACATACGTTGGGGTTGATTGATGCACCTTGCGTATTTACAGTTCCGTATACTTACGCAACCTCAAGCTTCAATAGACTTGCTTCTCTCCCTTATACTAGTATTCATCGTGTTCCTGCAGTCGCGATCAATTCTCGGAGTGGACTACAACAGTTGGATAACTGCGAATTCATGTCACAAGTCCTGAAGCGACGCCTTACCGTGAACCCCTTCAGCGATGAAGAGATACAACGGATCATTGACTATAGTGGTGGTGTGATTGTGGACGCTTTACGGTTGGCTCGTGGCGTCCTGAAGCAGATCGTATTAGGTGACGAACATAAGGTCGCTGAACTGATAGAAGACGAATTCCAAAAGATTGCTGATGAATATCGTTATCAATTCGACAAGCCGATACTTTGGCGAAAACTTCAGAAGTTCTGCGAAGCGGTAGATCCTGCCCTTTTTCTGACCGATGAGACAACGCTGGATCTGGTCTGTAAAATGATCGTTATTGAGTACCGTGATCGTACGACATGGCATAGCGTACACCCAGCTGTCAGAAGGCTATATGAGCAAAACAAAGTAGCGTTGGCGAGCGTACTGGGGCAATTTGATGCATAATTTGAACTCACTACTATCTGATTTGCTGTTAGAGGTGACAGACAGGAGCGAGACTAAGCTCTTATTGATTGTTGCCTCGAAGGGTCAACAAATCGACTTGCGAGAACGTTTCAAAAGGCTATGTAAAGCAGAAAATATTAATGTATCTGAGATTGATGTTCGTGAAATTCCGAGAGATAGGCTGCTTTCTTTTCTTCTTGATACTATTAACAGCGACTTGGCGGACGTGTTGAGCATCATCGAAGTTGCTTATGAGAACCAAGAAGAAAGGATCGCGCTGTACGACTCTCTGAATTTTCAGAGAGATGCGATTCTCAGGTTGGGTAAATCAGTTTTGCTTTGGCTTACGGTGGAAGATGCGTTTGAAGTCGCTAATCATGCGCCCGATTTCTGGAGCCGCAGGACAGCCGTATATCACTTTGATAACGTCTCGGCGCAGGCTTTGATTTCAAGGCTCTTTCGCAACAGCCCGATTCCCAGAGAAACATTCGTAAGTGATGCCTCACTTTCTGAGTGCCTCGAGATCATTCTTCAGAAAGAGACACAGTTGCAGACTCATGTGAATCCACAATCTGAGTTGGATATATCACATGCTAAGGAATGTCAGCAGAGGCTGATTTCAGCAGCCAATCAGCTTCTCGCTGCGGTAGATGACGGTAAAGCACTCGAGCTTGCGCTTTGGCTATGGAATCTAAGTAATCTAGATTCCGACCTTCAAGTGTGGCTTTCCGGCATGGATAACATTCATAGAAATCGTTTTGAAAGCATATATACCGATAGGAATGAAGTGATCCTCTCTTTGGCGGGTGATTTATCGAAGATTATTAAGCAGTACAAAACCGGAATTACGCGCCACTTGGGAAAACCAACCCCGGCCTCGCTCTTAGACATTTTTTGGGACAGAGCCAGTAAGTACCTCGAGGAAATCGCATGGAAGTTGTCAAGCGATTCCGCTGGCGATTCTTCCACCGATCCCAACAGATACGGTGTAGAAATCGATTCTAACTATGTCTATGATACCCGGACAATCGATTCAGAGGTGGCGGCGCAGGATCTCGAGAGTTGGTTGTCCGGGAGCACTTGGAAGCGGCCAAAATATCTTTCCGAAGCGGAGGGCAATCTTCTAAAGGACCTTTATAATGGACGGCTAGTCCTTGGTCGTACAGAACAGTCGAAGGCCGCTGATAAGCGAGTCAGGGGCAAAGTTGAGGAATTGCAGAACAAATTGAGACTTCAGTTAGGCGTTTCCCCAAGTCAAATCAATAAGTCGGGGATTTCGTTTGCTAGCGTGACTGGGGCTAAACAAATTGTCAATGTTTTAGAATCTCGGCGATCGCGCAGCCGTTCATAATGGTATTATGGCTGGTTGGGTAGGTGGTTAGGGTTTCTGTCGAGACTGTGAAGTTGGTGCGGGAGTTGGCAGGAATATCCATCGATCAGGCATAGTCGCGGCTTCGCCGCGTGGGTTGATTTTTTAAAACAGAACAAGGGTTTGTGTCAGGGCTAAAGCCCTGACCTACCGTTCCTCGATTTTCAAAATGGTTGGGTTCGTGCCGTCCCTACGGGACGGCTAATGGATGGTGGGATCGCTCTCCCAGGGCTCCGCTGCGCTCCGGCCTGGGCTATTCTCATACTCTCCCTCCGGGAGAAACAGCGGTGAGGATGGCGGGCGAGGATGGGGCGCGTAGCACGCGGCGGCTGGCGATTGGCAACTGTATCCTTACTGTGCAATCATGATTGCGTTCTCAAATTCACCTTTGGTTGGTTAACCGATGAGTATTCGTCTGTCTAATGGCACTGAAATTCCTATTGAAATGCACAAGATCCGAGTGGTGCAAAAGGTTCGATTGGCTCCGGCACGCGAGCGGCTCCAGGCTATGGAGGCGGCGGGCTACAACACATTTCTACTTCGCACGCGCGACATATTTCTGGATATGTTGACCGATAGCGGCACGAATGCGATGAGCGATAATCAGCAGGCGTCGATGCTGCTGGCCGATGACGCATATGCCGGTTCAGAGAGTTTTTATAAATTGGCGGATGCGGTGAAGGAGATTCTGGGCTACGAATATGTGCTGCCGGCTCACCAGGGACGCGCGTGCGAACACCTGCTTGCCAAGGCATTTATCAAGCCGGGAACGTTCATCCCGATGAACTATCATTTCACGACGACGAAGGCTCACTTTAATTTGATGGGAGCGACGGTTCTGGAACTGTTTGGGCCGGAGGCGTTGAATACAGAGAGCAGCTATCCGTTCAAGGGCAATATGGACCTGGGACGTTTGAAGGCCGCGATCGATGAGCATGGCGTAGAGAAGATTCCGTTTGTGCGCATGGAGGCGACGACCAACCTGATCGGTGGTCAGCCTTTTTCGATGGCGAATCTGCGCGATGTGAAGGCGATGGTTGCAGCGGTGGGGATTCCGCTGGTGCTGGATGCGAGTTTGATTTCAGAGAACGCGTATTTTATTCGCCAACGCGAGCCGGGATACGAAAAGAAAACGATCAAGGAAATTGTGCTGGAGATGATGGGATATGCGGATATTTGCTATCTCTCAGGGCGCAAGAGCTGCATGGTGAGGGGCGGCTTGATTGCGACGAATCGCAAGGATCTGGATGCGGCGATTCGGCCTTGGCTGCCGGTGTATGAGGGCTTCTACACTTACGGCGGAATGTCGTCGAAAGAGATTGAAGCGATGGCGGTTGGAATGCGGGAGATGACGGACCTGGAAGTGGCGGGCTCGTCGGCCGACGCGATTAAATATTTTGCAGGAAGGCTGATTGAAAACGGAGTTCCGGTGGTGACGCCTCCGGGGGGCCTGGCTTGCCATTTGGATGCGATGCGGTTTGTTCCGCATCTTCCGCAGACGGATTATCCGGCGGGAGCGCTGGGGGCGGCTACATTCATTGTGTCGGGCATAAGGGGCATGGAGCGCGGAACGATCTCAATGGATCGCGATGAACAGGGCAACGATGTGCCTTCGGATATCGAACTACTGCGGCTGGCGGTTCCACGGCGGGTGTTCACGATGTCACACTTTGAGTATGCTACGGATCGGATCAAGTGGCTTCATGAACATCGCGACCTGATTGGCGGGCTTGAGTTCTATGAGGAGCCACCGATTCTGAGGTTCTTTGGCGGACGCTTGAAGCCCAAGAATAACTGGGGCGCCAAGTTGGCAGCAGCATTTGAAAAAGATTTCGGTCCTGAGTGCTAGTTATTGTATTGCAAAGTTACCCCAGGTTTCAAAATAGCGAGACCTGGGGTAACTTATCTGCAACGGTGTCGACGGCTTGTGGCTGGTGAGTCAAGGTTCGAGGTATCCCAACCTTTATGGGCGGATTGAGGCGGAGAGCCCGCCACTCCTGAAGCACGTGTAGTGGAGAATTTCAAAATGCCTGCGAAGAGATACCATGGCGCGATTCTATTCGCGGTAGTCATCGTAACTATCCTATCTTTAAATATCCTTCAAATTCTTTTCGTTCGCGACTTTGGATGGGACGATGGCAGCATTATTGTTGCCTATTCTCGTACTTTTGCGGAGAGTGGCCGCATTGCGCTGACGCCGATTTCCGAACAGGTTGAAGGCAGTTCTTCGCCGAGTTGGTTTTTTATCTTAGCGGGATGTTATAGGGTGCTTCACCCTGGATTCCTCGCAATGCTGCAAATCGGCCAAGTGTTGGCGGCCTGCTGTTCAGCACTGGCGTGCGGTATGTTATATGTTCTGATTCATCGACGCATCGGTTCGCTATTAGCAATGCTTGCTTCATTTTCACTTGGGCTTTGCAGCATGTTCCTTTATGAAAGCGCAAACGGCATGGAGATGGGCTTGCTTAGCTTTCTCGTTGCGCTATGCATTTTTGCAGTGCAGCGTAAGTATCCTGTGCTGCTCATTGTGGCAACAATGTTTGCAACTACAGTGCGATTCGAAGCAGCTTTTTATCTGTTTTTGGCAGGACTGGCCATATTTTTGGCCGGGAACCGTCAATCGAGAAAACTAGGAGTTCAGATCGTAGTTTCTACGATCTTGGCATGGACTGGAGTTGAGCTGTGGAGATTATTTATCTTCCACTCAATTATGCCTAATACAATATACGCAAAACGTTGGTTTCCTTACTCGCGTCATGGCCTTGCAGCAGTTATAAGCCATCTATCCGGTCTTTTTGAACTCTACGTTTGCCTTTTTGTTTTGATTTTGGGGGCGGGGTGGCTTTACATTACGCGAAATACTGTGATCCATAACCCTGACGAGAGCACAGGGAGCGAACAGGCCTCGTTACTTTCAGCGGATGCCATTCGCTTTTGCTTTGGTTACACTATTGGAGTCACTATTTTTAGTTTTATCACCGGCACTAATTGGGGATACTACGGGCGCATGCAGCTGTCGTGTTTCATTCCGGCCATTTTGATTTTGCTTTATTTTGCTCAATATCATAGACAGCGATTGGGTGTTGCGTCTACTAGCGTTGTTCTTGTCCTCTGGTGGGCTTCAACGTTTGCCGTGAATTACCGTAAAGTGGATTTTCACGTGGCATGGTATCTCGCGCTTCGCGAACATGATGCGGTAAGTGTGAGTGATGCATCACACAACTTATTGAAGATGCAGCGTTGGTTTCCGTACCATTACGCAAAGAACTGGTACGGAGTGACGCCACGTAATTATGCCATAACCGGACGCACTGTTGACGATATCCGTGAGCAATTGAATCTTCCTCGTATTTCCTTTATGACTCCTGACGTGGGCGGCATTTCTTTATGTTGCGAGAGAATTCGCATAGTCGACAGCGCGTCATTGACAAATGCGATTTTAGCCCACAATGGATATTCCGCAATGGCAAGGGTCCTCAGCGAAGAAAACCCGGAACTAATCGAAACTCATGGCGTGTGGGCTCAAGCAGCAAATATGTACGAGCTTCCGAAGTTTATCGATCACTATAGCCCAGCTATCTATGAAAATGACTTTTTGTGGATCCGTAATGATATTCTTTATCGTCTTAAACAGGCTCAACCGTCTATCGAGGTGAGCGTGTTCGATGCCTTGTCGCAAAACGCTCGTTACCTAAGCGATGATTCGGAAGCTTCCAAATACGATTACCCCCACTTGCGATTACTTAATCGGACAGTCACCTTGTTCAAGCCGAAAGAAGTCACTCATCCCGAATCTAGAACGGAGGATCGGGGTTCATTGTCTAATCCGCCTCAAAGTCGAGATGTTACCCGGATAGGGACGAAGGCTTCGGCGATCAATTAGCGCAAAACCAGAGATACTATAGCCTAATCAACTTCGTTGAAAGTCACGCCTCTCTGTTTGTCGCGTTAGCTTGATTTCCAGGCTCGGAGATACACTTTCCCGGGTTTTGCAATAGACCGGAAACGTGCGGGTTGAGGTTCCTGGTTTCTCACATCTCAAAATCTAAGTGTGGGCCACTCTGCTAGTTATCTTCAGGCTTTGATGAGCGGAAACTTCAGGCTATCTAATAGCCACGGGCCGTTTTTCGCTACTTCTGCAATTAGTTTTTCTGTTAGCCGGTCGCGCTGGTCATAGAGGCGGTAGCCTGCTTGCGGCCGTAGATAGCCGCGCGCTTTGGGCTCGCGCTGGAAGAGCACTTCTTCTCCTTCTTTTTCGGCCATCTCCGCATAGCGACTGCGGTTGTCTAAGAGCGCCTTGATGAGGAACGGCATGACGATGGAGTAATCCGCTTGGAGGCTCTCGGTGGTGTGGCGATAGACGTCTTTATCGACTTTGCCCCAGGTGACGCCTTCGGCCGGCGGGCAGGAGGAGAGCGAGCCGTCGGTGACCGGAGCGGTGGTGATTTGCACGTCAAAGAGATAGCCGTGAATCTCTGGCAGGCCGAGGATTTGGCCTAGCGCAGGCTCCGGTTGGAGGTTGAAGTTTTTGGGCACGCCCCCGCCCAGGATCATGGTGGCTAGCGCGCGCGCGGGGTTCTCGAAGAGTCCCCAATAATGATAGGCACAGGCTTCGAAAATCTCGGCGTGCAGGTCGAGGTCGAAGCCGTATTCGGAAATCAGTCCTGCCTTGCGCATGGCCCAGAGTTTCATGGAATTTAGAAAGATGCTGCCGTCGCCCGGCGCGCCGACAAAGATGGGCACGGCGAGACGATTGCAGGCTGCGAGCAGGCCCTCAGGTGCGTGCGTGGCCTTCTCCTGCAAGGCGTAGAAGCGGCCCAGACGGTTGCGGAATTCTGAGCCGGTCATTTTGGCCTGGAACTCAGGCTCCTGCAGACAGGCGGAGATGAAGCGGTCTTGATCGAGGAGGATGCTCTCGTCGAAGGCCATATCGGTGACGCGGATGGTGCCGGCCTCGCGCAGCGCGCCGTCGTCGCTGTTGATGGAGACCTCATGGATGGGGTCAGCATGATAGGGATGCAGGGAGCGGTGGCCGTCGTGATAACAGACCGCGTCGGTGGTGCTGAGATAGGCTACCCAGCCGGTCTCAAGCAGCGGAATGAGCCAGGTGCGATGCTGCGCTGAGACGGTCACGGGGCCGGAGATGGCAAGCGTCAGCGGGCAGCCTTCACCAATGGCGCGATCGAGAATGGTATAGACGCGGCGGAGGTAAGCGCCGCCAAAGGCAGGCAGGCAGTTCTCAAAAACTTCACCCAGATCGCGGCATTCGTCCACGCGGCGGGCCCGCACGGGACGGCGTTTGTTACCTGGGCAATGAGTGATTGGAGAAGAAGGAATCTCGGTCATTTCTCTGAGAATACCATACCGTTGAGTGTCTCAATATGAATGGAAACCACGGGTAACTCCCACATCTCAAAGGCGAGATGTGGGCCACCGACAAGCCCGCTCATCGCGATAGAACTGCGATGAACAGGACACAGCTACTTATGGCTCAGGATGATTTTGATGACCGGTGCACCTGCTTCATAGGTAGGGCGCGGGGCGAAAAGCTCATATTGTTACTTCTGTGCAACATCGATCCGATGGTAAGCATCTGAGGTGTTCGCGAAGAGGTATCCATTGTTGTCCCGATACGAAAGCACATTGTTCGATCAAGCTGCCGTCCGCATCCCTACTTGCTAACGAAGACGGTATCGGGGAATGCTTCCGATGCGAACTGTAGGGCCCATGGATGCGGCCCTCTGCACCGCTCATGCTGGAGCGGACGTTTTGCTCTTGACGGGCACTTTCCGCGCATATTTTTCAGCAACTTGCAGGCGTTTAACGGACTTTCCCCGGTACATTACTTTAGTTTATCCATCGGTAATTTGACGATTCACAGCTTAAACGTTTTAGCTACATGCTGTTGTGGTAGGAACGCAAGCTTTGGGGAAGTGGCTCCTGGGCTGCGGGTAGTGCGTTTCCGGGGCTTTTGCCGCCGGATTTTGATTACTGTTTTGATAGATTCCTGGCCTTGCAAGCAGTTAGTTTTTTGACGTCGCATTTTGGAATGAGAATGCGGCATAGGTTTAAGAGCCCGCGCTTCTTCATATTTTTCGCGAGCATTTTTGCTTCATTTCTGTTCTCTGGTCTGCAAGTTCGCATCATTCACAATTCGCACGAGCCTGAGCCGTAGGTCTGTCGATTCACGCGCCGACCCGCGGATGCGGCATTATACCGGCATCATGTTGCGGTAAGCACTAGCAATGAGAGATGCAAAGGAGAAACCATGTTTCAAGAGTTCAATCCCTCCTGCGGGCGGGCATTCGCTCGCCGATTGAGCGGGTATCTAGCAGTACTCGCGGTAACACTACTCACACTTGTTGTACCGAGCGCTTTCGCTCAGGTGACTCACGTTGCAAATCCATACGCCGGCGCAACTGTGTATGCCAGCCCGGACTACGTTACAGAAGTCAATACCGCGATCGCGACGGAACCGGCTGGTTCGACGCTGGCCCAGCAGATGGCGGTAGTCGGAAACACCCCGACATTTGTCTGGCTTGACCGCATTGCTGCCATTTCAGGCGGCTCGGTGAACAGCGGCCGTCTCGGCTTGCAGGGACACATCACCGCGGCGCTAGCCCAGCAGAGCGGGTCTACGCCAGTTGTGGTTCAGCTGGTTATTTACGATCTTCCTGATCGCGATTGCGCTGCCTTGGCCTCGAACGGCGAATTGAGCATTGCCGGCAACGACACACCAAGGGGCTTTACCACGCCGCTGACGGGCACGGGCATTCAAGAGTACGAGAACGATTACATTACTCCTATCTTTAATATTCTGGCGCAGTACAAGACCAACCCGAATATTCGCTTTGTGCTGGTGATCGAGGATGACTCGCTTCCCAATATTGTTACCAACACCGGCTATAGCTTTTCACTGCCCAACTGCGTTGCAGCCAACGGCGGCGAGAGTTATCCGACCTATTCGACGACCGGCGTGTATGTGCAGGGAATTCAGTACGCGCTCAATCAATTTCATTCGCTGCCGAACGCCTATAACTATCTTGATATCGGGCACCATGGATGGCTGGGCTGGACTCAAGGCGCTGACCTCGCCTTTCCCTTCTATGCGACTGTTGCAAAGGGAACGACGGCCGGCTTCGCCAGCCTTGATGGAATTATCACGAACACAGCCAACTACGGACCGACCAAAGAGCCGTATATGACCGCGACCGAAGAGATTGGCGGCTCCATGGTTGAAACGGCGACCTTCTACTCGTTCAACCCGGAAATCGATGAGTTAGACTACGCCGAAGAATTCTATGCAGGCCTCACAGCGGCTGGTTTTCCCTCCACGCTCGGGTTCCTGATCGACACCTCGCGCAATGGCTGGGGCGGACCGCTGCGGCCGACGGGTCCCAGCACCAGCACCGACGTCAATACCTTTGTGAACGCCACCAAGATTGACGAGCGCGACGATATGGGTCAATGGTGCAACCAGGCCAATCAGGGAATCGGCTCGCTTCCGACGGTGAACCCTGGAGGCTTCGCCAATCTGCAAGCTTATGTTTGGGTCAAGCCTCCGGGAGAATCGGACGGCGACTATCCGAACGGCGATACCAATCCGCTGCACCCTGCGGGGGGTGGCGATGAGAATTGCGATCCTACGCACCTGAATGCGCTGGGCAACAATATGGCCGTCGGCTCGATCCCGAACTCGCCGCCCGCCGGAGCTTTCTGGCTGACTGAGTTCCTTGAGGACGTGCAGAATGCTTTCCCGCCGATTCCAGTGGGCTCGGGCTTCTCAATCACAACCGGCCCGGTGAATGCGATACAGGGAACGACCGTAAATGGCAGCGTGACCGTGAGCGAATTTGGAGGCTTCAGCGGCGCCGTCGCATTGACGATCAGCACCCCGCCGGCCGGCGTTACCGCGGTCTTCAACCCTGCTTCGGTCAGCGGCTCTGCCGGCAGCACGATCACGTTTACCATTGCTGCCACCACCATTCCGGGAACATATCCCCTGACGGTGACTGGGACCAGCGGCTCAACCGTCAAGACCGCAACACTCAATCTTGTCGTGGGTTTCTCGCCTCAATTCACGATTACCGCTGCTTCCCCGACAGTTTCGTTGCCGGTTGGAACGAACCCCACCGACTCGTTCACGATCACCTTCCTGGGCGGACTCACGGGCAGTGTATCGGTGAGCGCGACCGGATTGCCGAATGGCATGCAAGCCAACTTCTCTCCCAATTCGGTGAACGCTCCGGGCGGCACCATTGTTGCGAATTTCAGCGCGCAGAGCAGCACACCGGCTGGATCTTATCCGATTCAGATTGTGGGAACCAATGGCACGATCACGAGTTCCGTCACCATAACCATCACCATTCCGGCGACGGGCTTTACGCTCGCGGCATCGCCAGCGAGTCTCTCGGTCACTCAAGGCACCAGCGGCACCGACACCATTACGGTGACGGATCTGCCGGGATTCACGGGTACCGTATCGTTTAACGTAAGCGGTGTGCCGAGCGGCGTTACATCTTCGTTCAGCACGTCGTCCTCTGCAACCTCGACGGTTCTGACGCTGGCGGCCAGCACGACGGCTACTCCCGGCGCGTATACAGTGGTCGTCACCGGAAACTCGGGTAGCAATACGGCAACGGCTTCGATCACATTGAACGTCGTTTCTGGGACAGGGACCTTCACGCTTACGCCGTCGGCGGCCGCGCTTTCGGTTGCTCAAGGCTCTAGCGGGACAGACACGATTACGGTAAAGGACGTGAGCCCCTTCACGGGCAGCGTATCGTTTGCCGCAACCGGTCAGCCCACCGGAGTGTCGGTTGCATTCAGCCCGACGTCCTCCACAACCTCCAGCGTGGCTACGTTTACGGTAGCTTCGACGACCGTAGCTGGAACATATCCGATCACAATTACCGGAACCTCAGGGACGCTGACTCCAGTGACAACCACCATCACACTGACTGTGACTTCCTTGACCGGAACCTTCACGCTGAAGCCGTCGGCGACTGCGTTGTCGGTTGTTCAAGGCGCCAGCGGGACCGACACGATTACGGTAACGGACGTGAGCCCCTTCACGGGCAGCGTAACGTTTGCCGCAACCGGCCAGCCCACTGGAGTGGTTGCTTCGTTCAGCCCGACATCGTCAGCAACGTCAAGCGTGGTTACGTTCGCGGTAGCTTCTACGACAGTACCGGGGACATATCCGATTACGATCACCGGAACCTCCGGCACGCTGACTCCAGTGACAACCACCCTCACACTTACCGTAACTTCCTCGTCAGGGACCTTTACGCTGGCTCCGTCGGCGACCGCTCTGACCGTTGCTCAAGGCGCCAGCGGAACAGACACGATTACGGTAACGGACGTGAGCCCCTTCACAGGCAGCGTAACGTTTGCCGCAACCGGCATGCCGACGGGCGTCACTGCTGCGTTCAGCCCGACATCGTCCGCAACATCCAGCGTAGTTACGTTCGCGGTAGCTTCTACGACTGCACCCGGGACATATCCGATCACGATCATTGGAACCTCAGGCACGCTGACTCCAGTGATTACGACCATCACACTCACAGTCCCTGGGGCGGGGCCCAAGTGCACCGTGAATTATGCGATCGGCAACCAATGGCCGGGAGGCTTTGGCGCGTCGTTCTCCATCGTCAATAACGGCACCACAGCCCTCACCAATTGGACGCTGACGTGGACGTTTGCCAACGGCCAGACAATCACCCAGCTTTGGAATGGCATTGAGACCCAGAGCGGAGCCAACGTAACTGTGACCAATGAGCCTTACAACGGCAGCATTCCCGCCGGTGGCACTCTCAGCGGCATGGGATTCAACGGCACATGGACGACGACCAACGCAATACCAACCGCGATTTCGCTCAACGGAACCGCATGCACGGTGAACTAACAAGCAACAGCGACGAGCAGTTGCTTGGGAAACAGGGTGGAACGGATCGTTTGATCCGTTCCACCCATAACCGTCCGTAATTCACCCAAACTGAAATCGATAAGTGGAGGATCCAGGATGCGAACTCTAGGTTTGTTCCACGCACTGATGCGCGCAGGCCATCGAACGGCACACGGCGCATTTGTCATTGCGCTTCTATCATTGACTCTTGTTGCGTCCCGCACATGGGCACAGGAAGGCTCGCAACCCAGCGGTCTGGACAGCCGGAATGAACAGGGTCTTACGGCGCTGATGCTTGCCGCAGCCGCGGGTCAAGCCGATACAGTTACTTCGCTTCTAGCCCAGGGAGCCGGCGTTAATGCAACCTCGGCTGATGGTCGGACTGCGCTGATTGCCGCGGCCCAAAACAATCAACTGGAGATCGTGAAGATACTGGTTGCTGCTGGCGCCAATTTGAACAGAGCCACGCGCGGCACAGGAACCGCGCTGGAAGTTGCCGAGCAAAAAGATGAGACGCAAATTGCCGCGTTTCTGCAAGCATCTGGCGCGCGCTCTTCCGGCAAGTCTGTGGGAGACACGGTGTGCGTTCTGCCATGGAGTGGTGATGGATTTTGCGGAACGGTCAAGTCTTTCAGCGTTCGCTCCGTGCAGATCCAGGTGACCAGGATTGTGGGTTGTGCGAATGGCTGCTCTGCTAAGCAGGAATGCTCAGCGGCGAGCATAGTCGGCGGCACTAACGGCATCCAGGCCGGTCAGCAAATTGCGGTTCCTAGCTGGTGCTTGAGTCAGACAGGGGTGAAGCCATGAAGAATAACGCAGCAGTTTCAAATCGCATTTCTCGCTTGCTCATCATCCTTGGTGTCATGGCAGGATTTGTCTTTACTGGAGTTACTCCCAAAGCATTGGGGCAGACCACGAGTGTGAGCGGGTTCACTTACAATGGCATCGTCTACACCTCCTGGTGGTATGACGAGTACGGGAACTACGAAGATCCCCCGATAGCCACGGGCGCCGCTACCACCTCCATGGACCAGCTTGCGGCAGAGGGCGGCAATTACGTATCGGTGCTGGTCACCCAGTATGTGGCGACCGGCACATCAACGACTATTGCGCCCTCCGCTACCCAGACGCCGTTGGACGACCAGTTGGTTTTCGCCATCCAGGGCTATCACAACATGGGGATGAAGGTCTTCCTCAAGCCGCACGTGGACTCGCTCGACGGAACATGGAGGGGCGCATTCGAACCTTCCGACCCCGCCGCCTGGTTTGCCAGCTTCCAGACCTTCATTGTCCACTACGCAACCCTCGCGCAGGAGAACCAAGTAGAAGGCCTGGTTTTCGGCACCGAATACAAGACTCTCAGCGGTTCGGCTTATGAGTCGAATTGGGCCACCATTATCGCTGCCATCCGGGCGGTCTATACCGGGCAACTCGCGTACGGCGCGAACGCAGTCGCTGCCGGTGATGAGTTCACTTCGGTTTCGTTCTGGCCTCTGGTCGATATCATCGGCGTGGACGCATACGTTCCCCTCACCGATCTGCTTGATCCTACGGTCCCTCAACTGGTAGCCGCATGGACCGATACCTCGAGCCCTTTTAGCACTGGATTCAATGCTGTCGCTGCGTATCAACTCCTGAATACCACATACGGCAAGCCGGTGATCATGACGGAAATCGGTTATGACAGCGTCGCGGGCTCGAATATAGAGCCCTATGCGAATTATTCCACCACCTACGATGGAACCGAGCAAGAGGATTGCTATGAGGCCGTCTTCGAGGTCTTCAGCCAGCAGACCTCGTGGTTTAAGGGCATCTTCTTCTGGAATTGGACGATTCCGGCTCTGGCCGCGGACGACCTTTACGACGATCCCAACGGGAAGCCGGCTGGAACGATCACGCTTACGAAGTGGTTTGCATCGGCATTACCCGGCATCAAGATATCGAACTCGAACCCGAGCATAACCATGGCTCAAACCAGCACCGCTACCTCGACGATTACGTCTCAGTATACGGGTGGTTATACCGGCAGCATAACTCTTGCCGCTTCGGGATTGCCGGCCGGAGTGACCGCATCCTTCGCCACCAACCCGACCACCACGACCAGCGTGCTCACACTGACCGCCAGCGCCACTGCGGCCGCGGGAACGGCGAAGGTGACCATTACCGGAACCTCGGGAAGTTATACCTCGACCACCATCATTTCCGTGACCATTCTCACATCGGCGTGCAACATTGTCTATACGATCTCGCCGGAAAGCTCTACCGGCTTCGGCGCAGCTCTCACCATCGACAACACGGGAACGAATCCCCTGACCAGTTGGACTCTGACTTGGTCGTTCGCTAACGGGCAGACAGTTTCTTCGATCTATGGCGATACCACGGAAACCCAGAGCGGCGCGAATGTAACGGTTACCAACGCCAGTTATAACGGCGCTCTTGCAGCCACTACGGGTTCGACAAGTTTGGGATTCCAAGGCGTTTGGAACGGCGTCACCAACGCAATACCTACGAACTTCGCGATTAACGGAACGGCCTGTACAGTCAACGGTTCCGGGGTAACGCAGGGCTTTAGTCTTGCGTCTTCACCAACCGCGTTGTCGGTTGCTCAAGGTGGCACAGGCGCCGACACCATCACGGTAACAGATACCGGCGGATTTACCGGCAGTGTAACTCTGGCCGCAACTGGCTTGCCTACCGGAGTTACTGTCGCATACGGCACTAACCCCACTTCCGCAACCAGTGTGCTCACCTTCACTGCCACTGCCGCAGCCACAGTCGGAACCTCTACGGTCACCATCACCGGAACCTCCGGCACACTGACCGCGACCACCACCATTGCACTTACAGTTACCACGGCAGGCAGCTTCACCATCAAACCTTCTGCAACGACGTTGTCCGTTGCGCAAGGCGCCACCGGCACTGACACCATCACTGTAACCGATGTAAGTCCGTTTGCCGGCAGTGTAACTCTGTCCGCAGCTGGCTTGCCGACAGGAGTTAC
>JBEKWJ010000071.1:0-19825 GCA_049513195.1 Occallatibacter sp. | reverse complement strand
CCGGCTCAAAGCTCTCTAAGTACTTTCTCGCGTCTACCAGATCGAACTTGGGGTCCAGCGCCTCCAGGCACAGAAAGAACTTATCGGTCGAAGCTCCATCGCGGAAGTTAGGCGCGTTGAAGAGCGGATGATAAAGCGCCGGCAATCCATTGAGCGCCAGCATCCCAAAAGCCGCCGACAGTCCAGCCCATAAGATGGTCCATTCATAAGCGGGCACGATAAACGCCGGCCATGAATAAGTCGGACGCCCAGCGATATTCAGCGGATAGGCCAGCACGGAGATCCAGACTTCAAGCAAAAACATTGCAGCCAGGCCCATCAATCCGCCAATCAGCGTAATCAGCGGCACTTTATGGCGATGAAAGCCAATCGCCTCGGCCGCTTCCTCGACCGGATATGGCGTGTAGCAGTCCATGCGCCGCCAACCATCCATGCGCGCCTGTTGTGCTGCGCGGATCAGGTCCCCCGGCGTATCGAATTCGGCCAGCAGGCCGTAGGTTCCTTCGCGTGGGGGCATTAGTCACCAGCCTCCGCTGCCTTCTTGGGTGTAATCTTTGCTCCCGGCAGCATCGTGCGAATTTCAGACATCGGAATCATGGGAAGGAAGCGCACAAACAGCAAGAATAATGCCGTAAATAACCCCAGCGTCCCAACATAAGTCATGTAATCCCACTTAGTCGCGCGGTAGGTTCCCCACGACGATGGCAGGAAGTCGCGGTAGAGGCTTGTTACTACAATGACAAAGCGCTCGAACCACATTCCCGTGTTGACCACAATCGAGATAAAAAACATGAATGGAATCGAAGTGCGCAGCTTGCGCGACCACAATGTCGTCAGCGGAATCGCCAGGTTGCATGTTACTAAGACCCAATATGCCCAGCCCATCGGACCAAACATGCGGTTCCACATCATGAAGGCTTCCCAATGCGAGGCTGAGTACCACGCCATGAAGACTTCCATGCCATACCCATAGGCTACGATGAATCCCGTAGCTAACATCACCTTGCCCATGTTATCGATGTGACGCTCGGTGACCAGACCTTCAAGGTGATAAAACTTGCGCAGCGGAATGGCCAGGGTTAGCACCATGGCGAAACCGGAATAAATTGCGCCCGCAACAAAGTACGGCGGAAAGATCGTGGTATGCCAGCCCGGCAGAACAGCCACGGCGAAATCGAAACTAATCACTGTATGCACGGAAAGTACCAGCGGAGTAGCCAAACCAGCCAGCAGCAGCGAGGCCGTTTCGTAGCGTGCCCAGTGGCGCACCGATCCTCGCCAACCCAACGCTGCAAGCCCGAACGCGTACTGAGCCAGCTTTGAATCAGCCCGGTCGCGCAGGGTGCCAAAGTCGGGAACCATGCCGATGTACCAAAAAACGATCGAGATGATCGCATAAGTCGAAACCGCGAAGACGTCCCATAACAGTGGCGAGCGAAACTGCGGCCACACCGTCATGGTGCTGGGATAGGGCAGCAGCCAGTAACCCAGCCACGGACGGCCAATGTGAATCAATGGAAACAACCCGGCGCAGACCACGGCAAAAATCGTCATTGCCTCGGCAAAGCGGTTGATCGAGTTACGCCACTGTTGCTTGAAAAGAAGAAGAATCGCCGAAATCAGCGTGCCTGCGTGGCCGATGCCGATCCACCAGACGAAGTTAATAATCGCAAATCCCCAGGCTACTGGCTGCGTGATCGCCCAGATGCCGACTCCGACAAGGACCAGCCAAGTGAGCGCGACCAGCAGCATAGTGGCCAGAGCGCCACCTATTCCGAAGATCGCGAACCAGCCCAGCGGCGTCGAGGGCGTCAGCACAATGCGCGTGATCTTTTCAGTGATCGAACGGAAGCTCTGCCCCGGCGCAATGACACGGTACTCTCCGGTCGCGGGGTCGATCTTCTGGTCGGGTTTCACTTCAGTCGTCGGCATGCTGGATTCAGCCCTTCGTCGGCAAATGTTCCGCCGGCGCATCTTCGAGTTCGGAGTTAAGATTCAACACCGCGGCCACATACTTTGTCCGCGGACGGGTATTCTGATCGGCGAGAACCTGATAACTGCGCTCGTCGGCTTGGAGCTTCGCAACTTTGCTCTGCTTGTCGTTGATGTTACCGAATGTAATTGCCTGAGCGGGGCAGGCCTGTTGACAGGCAGTTACAATCTCGCCGTCGCGCACCGCGCGGTTTTCCTTGTCGGCATCGATCTTGGCCGCGGAAATGCGCTGCAAGCAATAGCTGCATTTCTCCATCACGCCGCGCGAACGCACCGTTACATCGGGATTGCGCATGAGTTTGAGGCTCTCGGTTTCAAAGTCCGAGTAGAGCAGAAAGTTATAGCGCCGCACCTTGTAAGGGCAGTTATTCGAGCAATAGCGCGTACCCACGCAGCGGTTATAAACCATTGCGTTCAAGCCTTCAGGTGTATGCACTGTTGCGCCCACCGGACAAACCTGCTCGCAGGGCGCATTCTCGCAATGCTGGCAGGCCATCGGCTGGAAGTGGGCTCGTGGCGCGGCAAGATCGCCCTCAAAGTAAGTGTCAATGCGCAGCCACTGCAAATTGCGCCCGATCCGCACCTGCTGCTTGCCTACGACCGCAATGTTATTCTCCGCGTAACAGCTCACGATGCAAGCATTGCAGCCCGTGCAACTGTTCATGTCGATCGACATGCCCCAGGCATTTTCCTTGTACTCCCAGTTAGGGAACAAAGTATTGCTCTTGTCGGTCGTCGTATGCGTCTCGCCTTCGTTGGCAAAGCCGGGATCGGCCTTATACTCAGCCAGCGTAGCATAGCGAATAATGCCGCGCTCGTTGATCGCCTCGTCCCCTTCAAGCGAGTTATTACCGTTACCCTGCCCTCCAAAGGTCTTCGAGCGATGGTCTTGATAGTGGCTCTTGGTAATAGCAACGCCCCACTTGCCTTCTACCTTCTTCATGGTCCCCACGGTGTAAAACGGGGCGTCCGAGGTGCGAATCAGATATGCGTTGAAGCCCGCGCCTGAACCGACGCGCCCGGCATTTGAGCGCCCATAACCTAGATGCACAGTGACCGAGTTATCAGGATGGCCCGGCGCAACAATCACCGGCGCGTTGACCTTGCGACCATTCACGGTTAGCTCAACAATGTCATCTTCTTCGAGGCCATACTTGGTCAGCGTAGCCCCGGAGACAATTGCTGCATTATCCCAACTCAAGTTAGTAACCGGCTTGGGCAACTCTTGCAGCCAGCCAACGTTTGACCACCGCCCGTCATAGATATTCGGGTCTGGGCGGAAGATAATCTCCAACGATTCCTTCGGCGATGGTGCGGGAGCACGCATGCCAGTTACCGGCAAACCGTTGATCTCTTTCTTGTCTTTCTGTGTCCCTTCGATCCAACCTTGGTGGAGCGCTTTGCGCCATTCACGTTCAAACTCACCTCGCTTTTCGAGCCAAGGCTTCCACGTCTCTCTCACCGCCTCGTACGGACTCAATCCAGGCTCATTCAGCAACGCCTGGAAGAAATGATGCGCCGTCTTCCCGCCGTAGAGAGGATCTATCATCGGCTGCACTATCGAGAATGTTCCGTCATAAGTCCGCGCATCTGACCACGACTCAAGAAAATGCGCCGCCGGAATGTGCCACTGCGCATTCTGCCCCGTCTCATCCACGTGTGTACCGAGATGCACTGTCACCCTCGCCTTCTCGAAGGCTGCGGAAAAATTCAGGTCAGCAGGTGCGTTATAGATTGGATTTGCATTGAGAACCACCAACCAATCCACTTTACCCGAGTTCAGATCATCAACCAAAACCTTCAAGTCATTACCTTGAAAGGATGGCTGCGGGTTGACAGACGCGGATTGAACCACCGTCCCGCTCAACAAACTACCAAGTACGGCGTTGATTAGCAAAGATAAAACAGTGACGGACGCATCCTGATGTAGTCCCGGAATTACTACACACCTGCCATCTTGAGCCTTCAAATCCTTGACCAGAGCAGCCAGAAACCTCTTCTGCTCATCAGTCCACGCATAACTCGGAGCTTCTACTCCAGCAACGCCAACAGCCTTGGCCAACTCCGCAGTAAACGCTGGAATTTCGCTGGCCCGCAATCCCAACCGGTGCTCAGCCTTTAATCCCGTAGTCGTCGGCGTACTCTCGATGGAATACAAACGATTCAGCTTCGTCGGGTCTTTACGCCGCTCCGCATATTGGCGAACTAATTTATGGAAGCCTGGGAAGCTCGCACCAGAGAGAAAATCCGCATCCAGAGAGACAATTACATCCGCATCGGCTAAATCATATTGAAGATCTGATCTCGTTGCCAAAAAGGAATTCGCCGTCACGGGATCATACTGCACCAGCGTAGCCTTCGGAAAGGCCGCTTTCACATCCAGCCACTGCCAATCGAGGGTCTGCGAAGTGATCGTCTCGCTGAGGAAATAAATTCCGGTGCCGTCTTTGGTTGAGATGACTTTATTACGAAACTCGACAGCAAACTCGGCCCACTCGCGATTCTCTCGGCGATAGGTCACATGCTGCGAACGGTCCGGATCGTATAAGTCGAGCAGCGTCGCTTGCGTGAAGGGATCCGACGAGCCTTGGTTATACGGATGCTCGGGGTTGCCGTCGATTTTGATGGGTCTGAATTGATCGGTCTTCACCAGCAACGGCACGGCGCCCGTAACAAACGGAAACGCGGTTGCAAAATACATCGGCTTGCCGAGAATCAAATCTTCCGGGGCTTTGATATACGGATAAATCGGCTCGTCGGGCTGCTTGGTGCATCCGGCCAGGCCAGCCAGCGCCGCCGAAGCGCCCATGAATTTGAGGAAGCCGCGTCTTGAAACATCATCGCCCCATGCATGTGGCGAACTGGGAAACTCCTTTTCGACTGCAGCCTGAAACTCCGGTGTGTTAGCTAACTCATCTACCGAGCGCCAGTACTTCTTTCCGCGCACGTTCTTCAACTTCTCGCGTACCTGCTCCAGCGTCAGCGGCGCTGGCGCTATCGTGCCCACCAGATTGTTTTTTATCTCGCTCATCGGTGGCAGACCTCGCAACTAGCTAGTTCGTTGGGGGTGCGAATCTTGTAGTGCTTGACGAGGAAGTGGCCTAACTCATCTTGACTGGTGAATCTTTGGTACGAAGGTCCCCGAGCCATTGGCAGACTCATCGACGCCATCTGCACTCCGGCCTTTTGCGGCTCCTGAGTCACACAGTTCAAGCTCTCAGCAGTCGGCACACCGCTTTTCTCATCGCCCACCGCACACCAAACCGGCCTGTCGCTCGAAGGCTTCTCCCATGCCATGTTATAAATCTCGCTGGTAGGCCGCAGATTTTTTGCCGGATCGCGATGGCAGTCCAAGCACCACTCCATTTGCAAGGTATTCTGCGCATACATCAGCGGCATTTGATCCACGCGCCCATGACAACTGGCGCAGCCCACGCCCTTGTGAACATGAATCTCATGGCTGAAGTAGACGTAATCAGGAAGGTCATGAACCTTGATCCAAGGCAGCGACTGGCCTGTAGCCCAGCTCTGACGCACAGGCTCCAGCAGTTGGGCGTTGGTCCAAATCTGCGCGTGACAGTTCATGCAAGTCTTGGTCGGAGGAATCCCGGCGTAACTCGAGGTTTCCGCCGTCACATGGCAATATTGGCACTGCACGCCCAATCCCTGGACGTGATGTTTATGACTGAAGGGCACCGGCTGATCCGGGCGCTGCCCTTGCCGCGTCACCCAAGGCGAGCGCTGTAACTCATCCAGCGCCACACCTAGAGCGATCACGATCAGCCCCGTCAATACCAGACTCGCGCGAGCCAAAGCATTGGAGCTGCGGTCAAATATTTGCGCCATTCGTACTTTCCTTGCCTGGTTGGCGTTTATTTGATGTGCGCGCCGCGACAGCGGACACATATATTCCCTGCAAATCTTGCTCTTGTGCGCAAATCGCCCGCGAGTAACGAACCCGACTGATGAATTGAACGTCCGCAGACCACTTCCCGAGGATCACCAGCCGACACGCCCCCAATGCGCGATGCATCCGGCCCTCGAATCCACTGAAAAGAGTAGCACTTGTCGCAATCGGCGAGCGACCTAGCAAAACCGCTCCCCCATGCCTTGCGACACACCTTTGCTTCTCTGCAATAAAAATAACACGCACATTCTGGACCATGCAAGTCCATAATAGATATAGCTCATCATCTCGCAATGAGCCATGCCTTGCCCAGCCTATTTCGTGCGGCTCCACAAGTTCACATGGTCCGACTATAGTGAGATGAGACTCCCAATGCTCCGATTTCTGCAATATACGGCTACCGGCCTTCTGCTTGCCTTGGCGATCACGCCCCGGCCAGCCCAGGCCGAGGCTCATCGCGGCGCCGGCCATCACGCCGAGCCGCTGCCGCCACAGGAAACTGGCTTCCTCAATCGCACCGTTCAGTTGCATGGCGCGACTTACCGCTTTCAGGTCTACTTGCCCGAGACATATCGCAAGGATGACCGCAAGCCATGGCCGGTCATCCTTGCTCTGCATGGCCGCGGCGAGCGTGGATCGGAGGGAATGTGGCAGACGCAGATTGGGGTGCCTGAGGCGGTGCGCGATCACCCGGAACGCTGGCCGTTTGTAATCGTGATGCCGCAATGTCCGCTGCCCAACTACTGGACTGATCCAGAGATGCTGTTGATGGCCATGGCCGCCCTGGATCAGGAGACTGCCGAGTTTCATCTCGATCCCGAGCGAACTTATTTGACTGGCCTCTCGATGGGCGGATACGGCGCATGGGAGCTGGCGCGGCTCCATCCCCGGCGCTGGGCCGCCGTGGTGATCGCGGCCAGCGGCATCTTCTGGAGCTATGCGCCGGAGCGCTGGCAAGAGGCTTCCACGCTGCCCGCCGAGTACTCCCGAGCGCTGGGCAGCACACCAGTTTGGCTCTTTCACGGCGGCGACGACAATATCATCACGCCACGCCAAAGCGAGCTATTGTTTGAGACTCTCAAGGCCGCGGGCGGACATGTGCGGCTGTGGATCTACCAGGGGCTCAAACACGATTGCTGGACTCGCGCTTATAACGAGCCGGAATTGCCTCGGTGGATGCTCGCGCACCACCTGGAGGCCAAGCCCGGCGCTGATTTGCAGGCCTCCGCCGAGCGGCTGCTGATTCCGCTTCATCCGCCTGCCATCAAGCTCACGCCGGCCATGCTCGACGCGCTCGTTGGAGAGTATCGCGACGCCAATGGCGGCACCGTCGAGACTCTTTTCCGTCAAGGCGAACAGCTCTACGAAAAGAATACGCACGGCGAGATCGCCGAATTGGCCGCCGAGTCACCATCTGTCTTTTTTTATCCCAACGGATCAAGTTTGAGCCGGCTCACCTTCGAACGCGACCATGAGGGACGTGCGACCTCAGCCATCTTCCACGACGACCGGCACGAGGAAAGATGGGAGCGGCACATGGCGGTTTCAAGCCGCTGAAGACTTCTCTCGACAGCGTGCAGCTTAGGCGCCGGACATGAGCGCCTCATGCGTCCATGCGACTGCTTCAGTGTGGTAGCGCATCATCTGGTCAAGACTCAGGCCGTTCGAGTGGACGATCTCATCGCACCCCACCCAGTCCCCGTGCTCCTGACAAATAATCCAGCGCAGCAGAACACTCTCCGGGGTTTTCATGCCGAGCAAAGCTTCCTGCGCTTTCTCGCGCAAGGGCAGCAGCCGGACCAAATCCTCCATGAGAATGCGCAGCATCGCTGGAAAGAGACTGACCATGCCGATGAGGTATTGCTCGCCTGGGGTCAGTCCACAGAGGCTGGCGGTCAATTCACAGAATCGCCCCCGCTCAAAGGCCATGCGAAGAATCTCCGCTGGCTGGTCTGTGTTGAAGTCGCTGGCGATGGCCAGCATGGCGATGCGTCGAAAGGTCGCTTCTCCGACCAAAAGCAGCGCCGACTGGATCGAGGTTACCTCCTGGCGGATAGCGCAGATGGGCGAGTTCACCAGCCGAAGCAGACGATAGGTCAGCGAAGCATCACACATCACCAACTGGCTTAATCGTTGCAGGTCGACGGGATCATTTTGCAAATCTTCCAGAATCTCCAGATGAACCAGGCGATTGCCCGGAATCTTGTGGCTTTTCAGTGGCTCCGGCCGGCAGAAATAGAAGCCTTGAAATAGATCGAAACCCTCCTGGCAGGCCTGTCCATATTGTTCCTGCGTTTCAACATTCTGCGCCACCGGGCGCGCCGATATCCCCCTGAGCTGACGAAGCAGTTTTTGCCGCTCGGCGGCGGCAACATAGACGATATCCAATTTCACATAATCGGCCAGTTCGACCAATGGCTTGCACTCTGGCCTCCCAATGTAATCTGTCAGCGCCAGCCGGAAGCCCATCGACTTTAGTTTGCGGCACGCGGTCAACAACCCCGGTGTCGGCGCAGGCCACGATGGCAACTCCAGAACCGTCCTCTTGGCCGGCAATACTCGAACCCACTCTTCGGTCAGGGAATCTACCGTACAGTTCACAAAGGCAGGAAGCCCATGCGCCAACTCCTCCAGACCAAAAATCACTGTGTTGTCCAGCATGGTGCGGGTCGTCAAGTTGCTGTCCTCGCCAATAATCGGCCCACGCCCATTCCAGAACAGCAGTTCATACCCATGAACTCTGCTGTGCAGGTCAAGAATCGGCTGACGCGCCACCGAGCGAAGTCCTCCTGCCTGCTTCTGAACCGACCCGGGAACCTTTGCCACCGCAGCATGTGCCGCCATGAAGAATATCTCCCCTTCTACTTATCGTTGAATAGAGTTGAAACGTGAGAGCATTTTCGCTTGGAAGGCAAACTTCCGAATGAAATTATTGCCCAATGATCCACATGAGAGAAAGCTCACCAACGGAGCTTCCCTGCCGAATTTGGCCCGCCACGGAACAAGGCGCGAAGAACTTGCGTAGTAAACTCAGATCGATCTCTTCGAGGAGGTAACCATGTATTGCAGCGGATGTGGTCAGGCAATGTCGCCGGAGTTGAGATTCTGTCCACGGTGCGGCCGCCCGGCTGCTGGGCCGGTTCCGACCACGCCCGGCCTGGAGTTTCAACTCGTGAACTATGAGCGCAAAATCAATACATTGAGCATCGCCTGGTTCATCTACGCAGGCTTTTCTCTGGTGACCGGAATCGCCGGACTGGCTTTAGCCAATGTCTTTCTCTCCGGCCGTTTCGCCCCTTGGATGCAGGGACCATGGGCGCATGGCCCGATGGGGCCGATGGGTTTTGCGCCCGCCTTTCTCCATTTTGCCTGGGTCGTACTGGTGCTCCGCGCCTGCCTGGCCGGGGCTGCCGGATGGGGACTGCAGGAGCGTGCGCCCTGGGGGAGAATTGTCGCCATCATTGCCGGCGTCCTGAGCCTGATCCGCATCCCCTTCGGAACCGCCATCGGCATCTGGACTCTGGTTGTGCTGCTCGGCTATAAAAACTCAACCTTCTATGAGCAGTTATAACTCGTTCAGAACTCCCATTTCACTTACGAGGCGTGGTCGGGGCGCAGGCGCCTCGTTCGGCCGGTAGAGGTCCAGCCGGCCCTGAAGACGGAGGGTTGTGAGCAACAAAGACGGCCGCAAGTTTGTCTTCATAAACCAGGTCGAATCGCGGGTCCATGCGCAGTACCTGTGTGAGAGGCGCTGTGACCTGGCCAATCACCAGGTGAGCTCTCAATAGATCGGGATCGGAGCACCAGCCCGGCCGCGCCCACCACGTCGCATCAAACCGTTCCATCTGGCTATCGCCGTGAAGGGCGGAACGACCATCGATACTGACCGGCATGCGCAGAGACCACATCAAATACCCTCCCCAGATGTAGTCGTTAAAGAGAGGCCCGCGCAAGCCTCTCTCTTTCGCCACTTCCACAGCGTTGACAGGCGCTTCCCCTGCCAACGTCGCCTGCAAATGCAGGTTGTCGCGATGCGTGAGGCGGAAGCCCAACAACACAATCAGACCGGTGGCAACCGCTACCAGCGGCGCAGCGTACAGCGTTAACCCAAACCGATTTTTGTCGTCCCCTTTGAGCCCTGAGGCCAGAATTGCGCTGGCTGCAATCACTACTACCCATAGATCGCGCTCGGCGCGAAACGAAACAACCAGCGCAAAAACAAACAACACACTTTCAAAAAACAAAAAGCGCCGGGATCTTGCCAGCACTCCCGCAGCTGCAACAGTCAGGAAAAGAACTCCCCAGTCAGGCAGGCCGCGAAAGGGCATGGCCATCATTTCGTCGACTTTATAGAGAACTCCCGGCTGCGATGCCAGCTCATATGCTGATTTGTAAATCGTCCAGCCATACGGATTGACCAGCGTGGCCATCACGCATGCGATCGACACCCCGAAAAGCCAGCCGGCATGTATTCCCCTTCTGAGCCCCGTCCACCAATGCGCCAGTACGGCCTCAGTCAAGGCGATTGTCAAAACAATAAGTCCATCGATAAATTGAATGTGGAAATTCGCCCAAAAGGCAAAGACGATCGGTAACCACAATAGCTCTCTGGTTTTTCCAGTCTTTCTGGCTTGCAGCAGAACATCCATTTCAAATGCAAAAAACAGAATCGTAAACATCCAGGGGCGCGCCACATCGATGCGCAGAAGACTGAAACTGGCAATGAACGTCAGCATCACGCCAAGCGAAAAGTCTTCTTGCAGCCGCCGAATCAACCGGTGCATAACCATGGTGACGGCCACAATCATTCCTGATGTGTATGTCAGGATGCCCACCAGGCCCAGCCGCTGAAAGAGTTGCGTAAGCAGCAGATCGAAAAGCCAGCTATAAGCTGCCCAGGGCTTTCCCGCACCAAAAGCGGAAAAAGGATCCGTCCAGGGCACCGCGTGGTTCTGCAGTATCCATTCCCCTGTCCGAATATGCCACCAATCGTCCGACTCCACGATGGGCGCATAATACGCGCAAAGCAGCGCCGGAGCCGCAAACAAGACGGCAAGTATCAGCCCTTGTGCCCATTGATGGGCGCGAGGCAAAGACGCAGCGCCTTCCTTTGGCAATTCATCTGGCGCCGACTCATGGGAATCCATGAGAGGGATATTACCACCCTTCGGCCTGAAACCCGACCTGCGCAACATTGGGAAGCGCCCCCTACGCGGCGCTCAAGTACAATCGACAGCATGAGTTTTCCTCAAACCCGGATGCGTCGGCTGCGGCGCACTGAACCCCTGCGGGCGCTGGTGCGCGAGACCACCGTCACCCCCGGCGACCTGATCTATCCCCTCTTTCTCTGCCCCGGCCAGGGCGTGCGCCGCGAGGTCGGCTCCATGCCCGGCGTCTTCCAACTCTCCGTCGATGAGGCAGTGCGCGAAGCCGAGAGTGCCGCGCAGCTTGGCCTCGGCGGCCTTTTGCTCTTCGGCCTGCCCCATGACAAGGACGAGCAAGGCTCCGGCGCATGGGACGACGATGGCATTGTGCAGCAGGGTTTGCGCGCGCTCAAAGAGTCGCCAGCCGCCAAAAAGCTAGTCCTCATTGCCGACGTCTGCCTCTGCGAGTACACCAGCCACGGCCATTGCGGCATGGTGCTCGAAACCCGCGACGGCTTTGAAGTGGAGAACGACCCGACCCTCGATCTGCTCTCGCAAACCGCCGTTAGCCTGGCCAGCGCCGGAGCCGACATCGTTGCCCCTAGCGATATGATGGACGGCCGCGTCGGAGCCATCCGCCACCTGCTCGACGATCAAGGCTTCGAGCTGACGCCCATCCTCAGCTACGCCTCCAAATTCGCCTCGGCCTTCTACGGACCTTTCCGTGAGGCAGCCGATTCCGCGCCCCAATTCGGCGACCGCAAGACCTATCAGATGGACGGCGCTAACCTGCGCGAAGCTCTGCGCGAAATCGACCTCGATCTCGAAGAAGGCGCGGACATGATTCTGATGAAGCCCGCCATGCCCTACCTCGACGTTATCCGCGCCGCCCGCGAACGCGTGGATGTGCCCATCGGCGCCTATCAAGTCTCCGGCGAGTACGCGATGCTTCAAGCCGCCTTCCAAAAAGGCTGGCTCGACCATGACCGCGCCATCCTCGAATCGTTAGTCAGCATTCGCCGCGCCGGCGCCGACTTCATCGTCACTTACTTCGCCAAAGAAGCCGGCAAACTGCTCGGCTGAACGCAAACTGTAACCGCCATCTCACCCTTTGCATCTACCCTTTGATAAACTCCAGCAGATCCGCGTTCACCTTCTCCTTCAGAGTCGAGCACATCCCGTGCGGCCCGCCCGGATAAACCTTCAGTGTCGCACCCTTCACCAGCGCCACCGCAAGCAGCGCCGAGTCGTTGATGGGCACCATCTGATCATCGTCGCCGTGAAGAATCAGCGTGGGCACGTCGAACTTCTTCAGATCCTCGGTGAAGTCCGTTTCTGAAAAAGCCTTGATGCATTCGTAGCAGGCATTCAACCCTGCCATCATCCCCTGCAGCCAGAAAAAATCCCGCAGCCCTTGCGAAACCGTCGCGCCAGGCCGGTTGGCTCCATAAAATGGTCCCGTCAAATCCTTGAAAAATTGTGAGCGATCAGCCACAACTCCGGCGCGAATATCGTCGAAAAGCTTCATCGGCAGCCCGCCGGGATTGGCCTCCGTCTTGAGCATCTGCGGCGTCACCGAGCCGATCAGCACGGCCTTCGCGACCCGCTTCGTCCCGTGACGGCCAATGTAGCGCGCCACCTCGCCGCCGCCGGTCGAGTGGCCCACATGGACCGCGTTTTTCAAATCGAGCACCTCGGTCAATTCCGCCAGATCGTCGGCATAAGTATCCATCTCGTTGCCATTCCAGGGCTGGCTTGAACGCCCATGGCCGCGCCGGTCGTGCGCGATAGTCCGATAGCCATGCGACGCAAGATAAGCCATCTGATCTTCCCAGGCATCCGCGCTCAGGGGCCAGCCATGACTGAAGACCACGGGCTGACCCGCACCCCAGTCCTTGTAATAAATCTGCGTGCCATCTTTGGTCGTAAGTGTGGGCATGAAATTCTCCTTGTTTCGGGTTGGGGCGTCTCAGCCGCTTCTTCGTGCTCGACTATGAGATGCGCCGAAGAAACCCAGGTTGCGGAGCTTCTTATCCCAACGGCGAGAACTGCGCTTGAATGTCACCGATCGGCATCTACCCGTCGCAGCTGGTTTAAGCTGGATAGAGCATGAAAGAATCTGCCGTTTTGCTGATGGATTGCCCGGATCAAAAAGGGTTGGTGGCGCGTGTCTCCTCGCTGCTCTACCGGCTTGGCGCCAACATTCTTCACGCCGACCAGCATCAGGACCACCAGTTAGGCCTTTTTTTCATGCGCGTCGAATGGGCCCTCAATGGCGCAAACGGCGAATCGGTTTTCGATCTTGACGCCTTCAAAGCAGAGTTCACGCCGCTGGCGGCAGAATTGGGAATGCGTTGGAAGCTGACCTCGGGCGATCGCCTGCCGCGCATGGCTCTCTTCTGCTCGCAATACCTGCACTGCATGGCCGATCTCTTGCACCGCTGGCGAACCGGGGAGTTGCACTGCGAAATTCCGGTAATTATTTCGAACCACCGCGATGTAGAAAACCTGGCGGCTTTCTACAATATTCCCTTCGAGCACATTGCGGTGACGGCGGCCACACGCGCCGAAGCTGAGACCCGACAGCTTGAAGTACTCGCGCGCAACGAGGTCGAATTGGTGGTGCTGGCGCGCTACATGCAGGTGCTTTCGCCGGCATTTGTCGCTCGCTATCCGGCCTCGATCATTAATGTTCACCACTCGTTTTTGCCTGCCTTCACTGGTGCCAAACCTTACCATGCCGCTCATGCGCGCGGGGTCAAGCTGATCGGCGCCACCAGCCACTATGTCACCGAGGTCCTTGACGACGGCCCCATCATCGAGCAGGACGTGGCGCGCATCTCACACCGCGACCAGGTGGAAGACCTTGTGGCGCGGGGCCGCGACCTCGAACGCATCGTTCTCTCCCGTGCTGTCCGCTGGCATCTTGACCGCCGCATTCTCTGCTATGGGAACAAAACGGTGGTCTTCGATTGAGGCTGCGGGACCGCGGCGCTCGGTATTGAGTTTTCCTCAAACGGCGTTGCGGATGGTGGTTGCATCCCACACGATAGCGTCTACATAAAACTGGTCCAAACGCTGCTCATTCAATCCATAAGCTTCGGCAATGGCATTCCGCTCCTTGTATTGATTGCGTTCATGGGCTTCAATCCACCCGAGCAGGCAGCGCTCTGGGATGGCCGCTCCCAGCAGAGCCTCGCGAATTTCGGCGCGCAGTGGCAGCTTGGGAGCGAGCGTTTCCATGGGGCAACGCAACATAGCGGGCAGCAGGCTGAGCATTCCCAGCAGGTATTGCTCTTTAGGGCTTTGCTGGCAAAGGCCGGCGGCCAATTCGCAGAAGCGCGCCCTCACCAGCGCCATGTGAAGCAGCTCGGCGGGCTGCTCGGCGTTCATCTCACGAAGAATGGCGAGATTTGCGATGCGGCGGAAAGTGGTTTCTCCCAGAATCATAATGGCCGATTCGACCGAATCGACCTCCTGCCGGATGGCGCAGATGGGTGAGTTGACCAGGCGCAGCAACCTGAAAACCAGCGAGGCGTCGCGCATGATCAGCGGGCAGATCTTCGCCATGTCGAGTGGATCAGCCTGCATCTGGCGAAGAATCTCAATGTGAAAGAGACGGTTCGCGGGGACCTTCGCGTTGGGAATCAACTGCGGGTAACAGAAGTAAAGGCCCTGAAAGTAAGTGAAACCCTCGGCAACTGCTGTGCGAAAATCCTCCTGCGTATCCACCCTTTCAGCCACGAGGTCGGCCGTGAACCCTTGCAATTGCTGAAGCAATCGCCAGCGCTCTGGGGCTCCGAGCCGCGTGAGATCGACCTTGACGTAATCAACCAGTTCAAGCAGAGGATGCGGCGTCGTGTTGCCGGTAAAATCGACCAGCGCGAACCGGAAGCCAGCTTCTTTCAGCTGGCGGCAAGCGGCCATCAACTGAGGGGTAGCCTTGACACTTTCGGGGATATTCAGAACGGTCGTCTCCGGCGCCAGAACAGCGACCAAATGCTGAATCAGCGCTTCGGAAGTGCATTTGATAAAAGCTTGCAAGCCTCCGGTCAGGCGTTCGAGGCCGAAAAGCACCACGTCATCCAGAATCGTGCGGGCCGCATCTCTGCCTCTTCCTCCAATAATTCCGTCGGAGCCGGTGTCAAACAGCAGAGCGTAGCCATGCACCTGTCCGCGCAGATTGAGAATAGGCTGGCGGGCGATATAACGCATCTCACCAGACAGCTCGTGCTGAGCCGCTTCGGGAGTCGTTTCGAGGATAGAGCTCATGTCCAATGTGTCTTCTCTATCCCTTATCGGACCATCTGCGGTCTGACTTGAGGGCCGAAGACCGAGTCCCAGCTTATTGCGGGTTTTTTGGTGGTTTTGGGTTAGGGATGGAATTCAATGCCGGCTTGACGGTGGCGATTGGCTTGCTTGCAGCAGGCTGTGGAGGCAACGCAGCTTTAACCTTCAGCCTGACGCCAGCAGAGGTGGCCCCTGATTGCGCTGCGGGCTGGGGAGCAACTCGAGCGGGGGGGCTGACGGGCAGCGCTGGTTTGATGATGGATTGCGGTTTAGCCGGCAGCGTCGTGGAGGCTCTCAGCATGGGTGACGCAGCGTCATCGCCGAGAAACCTTTCGTCGTCCTTGCCGACGATGGCAGCACGCATCCAGTCCATCCAGATGGGCAGAGCGGCGCGAGCTCCCGTCTCCTTGTCGCCCAGAGATTCGCGGCTGTCGTAGCCTACCCAGACGCCGCAGGTAACCGAAGGCGAAAAGCCCAGAAACCATGCG
Organism: Occallatibacter sp.; assembly: GCA_049513195.1. Taxonomy (GTDB): domain Bacteria; phylum Acidobacteriota; class Terriglobia; order Terriglobales; family Acidobacteriaceae; genus Telmatobacter. The sequence goes on along the minus strand of JBEKWJ010000071.1, from coordinate 4,004 downwards.
TCAGTATATTCGCTGGTCGTGCCGGTTTTGCCGCCCACCGGGTGATTGAGTTGCGCGGCGGCAGCGCCGGTGCCATATCGTGTCACGCCGCGCAGCAGTGTCATCATGGTGCGGGCCGTCTGTTGGTCGATCACTTCGTCCACGGCCGGCGCGTCTTCCCAAAGCGTGATGCCGTCAGCGTTCTCGACTCTGCGAACTAGCCTCGGCTTGACCCGCAGGCCGTCGTTGGGAAAAACGGAGTAGCTCGCCACCTGCTCCTCGAGCGTAATTTCGACCGCGCCCAGGGCGACCGGCAAATAAGCGGGAATGTTGCTGGTGACGCCAAACCGATGGGCCAAATCGATGACCTTGTGAATCCCCACGCGCGCCGCCAGCTTGATGGCCGGAACATTGCGCGACTCGGCAAAGGCGTCGGCCAGCGTCATCGATCCCTTGTAGTCGTTTTCGTAGTTGTGCGGGGTATAACCGCCAAAGCTGACCGGTCCGTCGACGATGATATCAGTGGCCTTGGCGCCGTCCTCAATTGCAGCCGTGTAAACGTAGGGCTTGAAGCTGGAGCCGGTCTGGCGCTCGGCTTGCGTGGCCCGGTTGAACTGGCTGAGGGCATAATCGCGCCCGCCCACCATGGCCACCACATCCCCGGTCGTGTTGTCGACAGCCATCAGCGCGCCTTGAGCGCCGGAGTCTTGCTCAAGTGTGGCGCGGCGCATTGACCCATCCATTGTCTCTGCAAGATGAACGTAAATCAGGTCGCCGGGCTTGACCAGGGCATCCCCGAAGCGTTGGCCGGTCCACTTCCAGTCTTCCGGCAAAAGCACAATCTCGCCCTTGCCCACCCGCGCGTGAATCTCCGCCGGCAAGACGCGAGTGACAAGTGCATGAACGAAGTCGCCGGGGCTGGTTTTCATTACCCAGTCGGGATGGCTATAGGCCTCGAGAGTGCTGCCACCCGTGAGTACATTTTCCAGTTTGCCCTGTCCCTCATGACCCACCCACCCGCGCCGCCTCTCGTAGGTGGCCAAACCATCCGCAACAGCGCGATTGGCGGTTTTTTGCAGGTCGAGATCGAGCGTGGTTTGAACCTTCAAGCCTGCCTCATGCACCTCTTCTGCACCAAAGCGCTTTTCCAACTCGCGCCGCACCTCCTCCTGAAACCAGGGCGCAACGGAGCTTTCGGGCTGAGCGATATGCAGCCCCAACGGTGCCGAGCGGGCTTGTTCGGCCTGGGCATGAGTGATGACGCCGTCTGACTCCATCTCAGAAAGCACAAGGTTGCGCCGGCGCAACGCTCGCTCCGGGGCAAGCAGCGGAGAAAAGGCCGCCGGGCCCTTCGGCAAGCCTGCCAGCAGAGCCGCCTCTGTCAGCGTGACATCCTTGGCGTGTTTGCCAAAATAGAACTCCGAAGCAGCCTCAAAACCGTACATTCCGTGACCCAGGTAGATTTGGTTGCCATAAAGAGTGAATATCTGCTGTTTCGTGAAAGACCGCTCAATCTGAACGGCCAGATAAGCCTCCTGCACCTTGCGCGTAGCCGTGCGCTCGGACGAGAGAAAAAGGTTGCGGGCCAACTGCATGGTCAACGTGGATGCGCCCTGGGCGCGTCCATGGGTGCGCAGGTCGTGCCACACCGCGCCAATCACGCGGAAGACATTGATGCCCCAGTGAGATGCGAAGCTCTTGTCTTCAATCGAGATAACGGCCTGCCGAAGCACCGGCGCAAAATCATCGAAGCCCACCACCTCACGCCGCTCCAGCGCAAACGAGCCGATGATGCGGCCCTTCTGGTCGTAAAGTTCGGTGGTGGTTGAAGGACGATAACGTTCAAGATCGTGAATCTGTGGCAGATCGACCGAATAGACCAGGGTAAGTCCAGCCAGCGAGCCCGTAACTATAGCCAACACAAGCAATACCGCCAGCGCGAACTTGCCCACCAGCTTCCGCCGCCCAGACGCGGGCGGTGGCTCGACTTGAAGCCGATGGCTTCGGCCAAGGCCGCGCGGTTCAACAGGCTGGTAGAGTGTGTCAGCCAAAAGATTCAGGCCTCATGGGCATTTCCGAGGCGTGCGTCCACACTTCGCAGAAATGCTTTAGCCCAAGGCTAGCACCTTCCCCGAGTTTGGGGATCAACAGATCGGCCTCACGCACCAGTTTGTGCAAGGGCCGGGCCCCGCGGAGTGCTCAAACGTTCTTGGCCTTCAGCAGCGAGAGGGCCTTATTGAGCGGCTCGTCGCCCTTCGCCGGAGGCGCGGCTTCCTCTTCGTCGTCTTCGCTTGGAGCAGGACCAACCTGCACGGTCGGCGTCACCGCTTCATCCTGAATCTTCTTGCCCGAGGGGCTCTCGTACTTGGCCACCGTCAGCAGCAGCGCAGCGCCGTCCGGCAACTCGATCGTCTTCTGCACGGAACCCAGACCGAAGCTCCGTTCGCCCACCACGTCACCGCGCTTGGCATCTTCAATGGCAGCAGCCGTCAGCTCCGCCGGACCATAAGTGCCGCGGTTGATCAGTACGACCAGAGGCGCGCTGGTAAGGAATTTTGCCGGGTCGGCGGAAAATACCTGACGGGGAAACTTCTGGCCTTCCAGCGTAGCCAGCGTTCCCTGCTTGATGAAAAAGTTGGCCAGCCGCAATCCCTGCTCCGAGTCGCCGCCCGATGAGTCGCGCAGGTCCAACACAATCTTCCGGCTCGCGCCTGCCGCCCTGATCCGCGCGCCAATCTCGTCCACGCGTGAAGCAGTCAGCGCGCCGGGCTTGAGATCAAGAACGCTCCCGCCTTCATACTGCTGCTCACCCAGCGCCGGCGTGGCACTGACCGTGCGAGTAAGTGTCATCTTGACCGGGTCGGCCTTGCCGGGACGCACTACCGAGATCGTCACCTGTGTACCCGGCTTGCCTTCAAGCAATTGCCGAATCACCGCCAGTGAAAGCTCGCGCGTCGATTGATCGCCGATCGACTCGATCACGTTGCCGTCTTCCAGATGCTCCTTGTCGGCTGGCGAACCAGGCGCAACGCTCACCACAATGCCGTAGCCGTAGCGCTTGGAGACGGTCAAACCGATCTGCGCCATGCCGCCCGCCGCGCGTTCCTTATAGGTTTTGTACTCGGCCGGGGTCAGATAGCTCGAGTCCGCGTCCAGGCTTTCCAGCAGGCCGTGCAACGCGCCCGTCGTCACCTCGTTGATGTTGGGCTCGGTCACATAGTCGCTCTGGATCTTGTCCAGCACCTCGCGATAGACGTTGATCTGGCGATATGCGCCATCCTGCCGGCCGTCGGCCCGAACACCCAATAGCCCAAACTCGTTCAGCACAAAGCCCGAGCCAAGAGCCAAGCAGATCGCTAACGACAGCACAAAGACAAATCGTTGGAAGAATCGTGTCACTCACACCACCTGAGCAGCCCCGCGCGAAATCAGGCCGCTAATCCTTAGACGTTCATGATAGCGCAAGGGGTGCGCGCCGCGCGAAATACATCCACGCCCCGCTCATCAACCCCGAAGTTTCGTGATCAACCAGATGGCCCGCCCATTAACCTCCTGAATCCCGTGTCGCCCATTCATCCACAGTTCTTTCGTGGATGAGCGGGAGACCACGAACCTCAACCGGCGTGCAGGTGGGCGGGTAGCGCAGGTCCCCACTGCAGTAAATCAACCAAATCTGGGTGCCCATGTCCCTCGCCTTTGGGGACATGGGCAGGCGGCCCGCTCATCGGTCCCAAAGAATCACCATGACATATGAGAAGCTCTGCCCCGTTCATCACAGTTTTATCGTGATGAAAGGGCGTTCGGACAAAGCCGCAATAAGGTTACAATGGCAAAATGACGGACAAGGTGATTGCCTGCTGGAGCTACGACGACTTCGGCAACCGCCTCTCGCAGGCCGTCTCTACCGTCGCCTGCACCAGCAATCCAACGCCCACCACCTGGGCCCACTACAACTCCAACAACCAGATCACAGGCACGCCGCAAGCGCCCGGAGGGCTGACCTACGACTCTTCCGGCGACGTCAC
>JBEKWJ010000070.1:0-20042 GCA_049513195.1 Occallatibacter sp. | reverse complement strand
CAGGAATTTCATTCGTGGCAAACCACTCGGCCAGGGCGACCATGACGCCGGTTTTGCCGACGCCGCCTTTGCCGCCCATGGTAAAGACAACACGCTTTGAATACGCCGTCATTGCTCACCTCCGTTGCTTGTCAAGGTCAAAGGTTCGTTCTCACGGAAAACAAAGCGGGCAGGCTTTGCAGTCCGCACCACTGGCTTTGCTTTGAAGGCGCTAACGCGGTCAAGCACCGGCGACTCTGCTGTAACAAGCTGGATTGGCGGCAGTTCGAATTGTGTGCGCTTGCGATGCTTAGCGCGGACCTTCACAAAGGAATGCAGTGTGCTCGGCGCAACGTACAAGCCAAGGCGCTCCTCAAAAAGGTGCGCAACCTCGCGGTACGTCCGCCCCTTGCGTCGTAGCTCGCGGATCAGTTCACGGTGGGGTTCGAGTTTCGAGCGGTATGGTTTTTCAGGGAGAGATTCGAGAATCGTCTGAAGTTCTGGTTCCATTGGCTTGTCTCCAGAACCCCGTACTGCGTTGTTCCAATAGGCGTCCGATAAGCGGCTCCGACGGTGCCTGAAAGTGCCTTATTGCGCTATCCATGCCACCTAGTTTCAATAAGTTACCAGGCGTTCGGCTACTTTCACGGCGATAACACGGGTTCAAATCCCGTCGGGGACGCCAATTAAATCAATAATTTACACATCTTCCTCTCCCAACCAATTTTCACCGGGGCCGTCTCGGGGCCGATAGATTCAGGCCCAAATCGCCCGATTGTGCGGAAAATATTTTTGCGTGACCGTCTCCGTGATGCGGACTTCCGGCGCTCGAAGTCGGAACAGGGAGGCGGACGCTGTCCAGCGCACCTCTGGCAGTCGCTTGTATTCCGGTGAGGCTGATCATGGCTCAGCGCCGCCGCGCCAGTTGGGAGATTCAATCTCTGTTCCTTGACTGCATTGGTAACATTGAAATTGCATCCCCAAAAGGACTGTGAGAATGAGCGATTTGCCTGAGAAACTCCTTGGCTTTTGCTGGATGAATCTGCCTCCTTATGCGCGTATCAGAATCATGGAGCGCGAACCCGGCACTGCGTGGATCTTTGGCGCGGGAGCATCCCATCACTACGATCTCAACAAATTCGCGGTGCCCGTTCCCCTAGCAAATGGGTTCTTTGATGCCTTTAATTCGCTACCAAGCTCACAAGAATTGAACACCCACGTGGGGCCATTGATCTCATTCTTGGAGCACTATCGGGGCGTTCATCCTCTGCACGTCAATGAGTGGAACGAGAACATCGAAGATTTCATGACTTCAATTGAAGCTGAAATCGAGAAGCTCAGGGCAATACTCAACAAGCGCCCATTGACCGCCGATGAGTACTTAAACGCGTGGAGCTTCGGTACTGCGTTTAACAATATGAATTTTATCTTCGCAAACGTGCTCAATGAGACCCTGAACGGTGCTTCGACTTCGCTTTATCACGATCTTCTTCCCTTGTGTAGCCCTAATGACTCATTCATCACCTTTAACTGGGATGCCCTGCTTGATAGGGCGCTAATGGATTCTGGGGGGTGGTCACCGAACGATGGTTATGGTGTCGAGTTTACAGCCTCGCTCGATTCGACATGGGTTTCACGAATGCCTGGCGAGCGCCAGTTTCCGACGAAGTGGAAACTGTTGAAGTTGCATGGCTCTACAAACTGGCTGGTTCCCTATGTAGGAGTCCATTTCCAAACGCTTGAGTATCAGTCGATTGTGCCGAATTCAGATCGGCTCTTCTTATACTGGCATTGCAGCCTTCCCTACTCTACCCACAAAGGGCGGTGGAGAGGCGGCTATGTGCCTCCGAGCTATTGCTATTACCCGCCAAATATCCCGGCAGAATACTTTAACGAGAGAGAAATCTCCGCAGGGCCAGGACGTGTCTTTCTTCGAACAACCCCAAGAATCAACTCTCCGTTCCCAGAACTTGAGGAGACTGGCGTCCCTTCATCGCCTGTTTTGATCACTCCTGTTAAGCAGAAGAAATATGACACCTACAAAACGACGATTGGCAGCCTGTGGAAGCAGGCCGAAGAGGCGCTGATTACTGCCAACAGAATTGTTGTAGCTGGCTACTCATTTCCACCAACCGACATTCGCCCCTTGGAATTATTGAGAAGTATCCTCGATAAGCGAGGCAATGAGATTGATCTTGAGATCGTAGCACCACACGTCGCAGACATTGCTGAGCGCATTGGCGCGTCTCATCTTGAGAAGGCAATGCATGTAAGTTTGCATGACATGAAGTTTGAAGAGTATGTATTTCGGTTGCAGGAAAAGGTTCCCGAGCTAATGAAGAAGGCAATGGATGAAAACGAGGATGTCCGAAAATGGGTCCAGATGCTCTCGGCCCTCAATCAGAGGGCCTCATCTCAGGACGGTTCAGAATGAGTGCGCATCGATTTTCTCGCCTTCGATCTCGCTCGATTTGAGGACATCCTCGGTCAGCGTGTGCAACACCGCTTCCGTCCGCAGCTCGAATCCGGAGGCCTTCCATCCGGCCGATCAGACGCCCCTGCCGGTGTCGCACATCGACGAGACGCGCGGAGATACGCGCGTGGTTCCAGCGGAATCCCGGCCAGTCTTTCAGCTCGTGGATATAGGTTTTTATTCGCCGCACCATCTGGGTAGAATCTACGCGTTATTCGCCGCAAATGCAATGATAATCTCCGCGTTACATGCGGTGATTAGGCGGTCTATTCGCCGCATGCCGGAATGAGCCGGTCCGTGCCTCCCCTGCGTCAAGCAGATACCCAGACCGGAAATAACTGGCCAACCTTACCTACCCCGATTCGTGACGCCTGCATTGCTTTTGGGGGCGAAGAGTTTTCAAAGGGACGATTCGCCGACCACACATTCGAAATCCTCAAACGTGGTTATCCTTTCATGTGGTTAAAGCAACGGCATGCCGAATTGGGGAAAGAGGTCGGCAGATCCCCAGTTGGCCGCCTTTGCGATGTTCATCACGGGGGGAAAATCGGGATACCATGGCTGATTTGGAAGTTCACCTGGCTGGCCGCTGCCCCAGAGCATCGTGAAACCCCAATCTCCGTTGAATTGCATGACGCTTGAGGAACTGCCCAAAAGGCCGCCTTTTTGGGCGTAGAACTGGCCGCCGCCGAGGCTGCTTACATAGTCGAAGCCAAAGCCTGCGCGTGAGTTTCCAGCAGCGCTCATCTGTGCGCCGGCAGTCAACATGCTGGCGAGAGTTGCGCGCGTGAGGGCGGGGTTGTCTTTTTGCGAAATGAGGATGGCGATGAGCCGTGCCAAGTCTGTAGGAGCGGCGCTGAGGCCGCCGGCGCCTTCGTTGATCTCCAGTTGGACGTTGCCGTAGACGTCGGGCACGAGCGGCTGGGCCTGGGACATGACGCTGGAGTAAACCGGCAGATCGTAGTTTTGGTAGCGGGCCTCGTCGCTGGGTTGATTGGCCACTAGACTAACCCCGCGGCGGATGCGTGTGATGGAGAGCGGGTTGAAGAGATATTGCTGGTATGCGTCGATGGGGAGGGCCTGATTGCGCAGCTTGCCGGCAACGCGGCCTAGTAGATAGTAGCCGCAGTTGTTGTAGACCTGCGTTGCGCCAGGATTGCTGACGAGCGGTAAGCTGGCGATGTAGGAGTCTGTCATAGGCGCGCTGACAGGCAGTACATTCGGTTGTCCGGCCGCAATGAATGCCTGTTGAATGGCGAGGGCATTGTCTGCTCCGCCGGGGTTAAGTCCGCTGGTGTGATTGAGAAGTTGCTGAATGGTGATCTGGCTAAAGCGCGCATCGGAGGGTGATGCGCCGGTCGGAGTCTGGAGGCCCAGGACTCCTTGCAGTGTGTCAGTGATCTTGAGAAGGCCAGCCTCGATGAGTTGATAAATGACGAGCGAGGTGACAGACTTGGACACGCTGGCCAGGCGGAAGCAGGTGGTGGGCTCGGCGAGCGGCCAGCCGGGCTCGGCGAGTGTGTAACCTCGTGCGTAAACAAGCCGTGTACCGTGAACGATGGCCAGACCGGCGTGGCGCGCGCCGTAGTTGGCCATTGACTGCTGGATGATGGCATCGATCTGGGCGTTGGCGACGGGTCCGGTCGCATTGAAGGCCTTTGGAATAATGCTCTGGCTCTGGGCGAAGATTGCGGAGATGGTGGCTGAATCTGCGTCTGCGCCGGCAGCCTGCACACAGACCGGATAATAACCCTGAGTCTTCCACTTATCGAACGCCGTCTGGTATTGGGCGGGTGTCATGTCATGGTCCGCCTGCCAGGCTCCAACCTGATTGTCGACGAAAAGTGACAGGTATTGTCCGCTGGCGTTGAGCGTGACAAAGGAGGGGCGGCACCAGCCGGAAAACTCGGCATTGAATCGATCCTGATAGGTACCGGCGCTATCGAGAACGCCATCGTTATTCCATAGAGTTTGGCCAGTATTGGGAACCCATACGGCGGCAAAGGTTGGACTGGAGGAGTCGCCATAGGAAGCGGCCCAGCGAAGGATGAGGCTCTGACGCCGCGTTTGTCCGACCAGTGCCTCAAAGGTGATAGGTCCGCCGTTGTACCAGGCATCCTGCACGTTGCCGCCGCCGTCGATGTAGCTGAAGTGCAGTTCATTGTTGTAGACACAGACAAAGAGGTTGCCGGTTGCCGCTGGGCCACCGGTAACGCCGGTATTGTTGATGGTCTGGAATTGCCAATTGGAGCCGTCGTACCATGCGTCCTGGACGTTGCCTGCGCCATCGAGGTAAGTGAAGTGCTGCTGATTGTCATAGACGCTGACGAAGAGGTTGCTGGCAGCAGAGGGGCCGTTGGTCATGCCACCGTTGTTGATCTTCTGCCGGTTCCAGCCGGAGCCGCTATACCAGGAATCTTGAATGTTGGCGTTGTCGTCGATGTAGGCAAAGTGCTGCTGATTGTTATAAACGCTGACGAAGAGATTGCTGGCCGCAGAGGGGCCATCGGTCATGCCACCGTTGTTGATCTTCTGCTGGTTCCAGCCGGAGCCGCTATACCAGGAATCTTGAATGTTGCCGTTGTCGTCGATGTAGGCGAAGTGCTGCTGATTGTTATAAACGCTGACGAAGAGATTGCTGGCCGCCGAAGGGCCGTTAGTCACGCCACCGTTGTTGATCTTCTGCTGGTTCCAGCCGGAGCCGCTATACCAGGAATCTTGAATATTTCCGCTGTCATCGATATAGGCGAAGTGCTGCTGATTGTTATAGACGCTGACGAAGAGATTGCCTTTGGCCGAGGGACCGTTGGTCATCCCGCCGTTATTGATCTTTTGCTGGTTCCATCCAGAGCCGCTGTACCAGGAATCTTGAATATTTCCGCTGCCATCAATATAGGAGAAGTGCTGCTGATTGTTATAAACACTGACGAAGAGATTGCTGGCCGCAGAGGGGCCGTTGGTCATACCGCCGTTGTTGATCTTTTGCTGGTTCCATCCGGACCCACTGTACCAGGAGTCTTGAATGTTGCCGCTGCCGTCGATGTAAGTGAAGTGCTGCTGATCGCCGTAGTCACAGACGAAGAGGCTGCCAGTTGCCGGTGGGCCGCTGGTTACCCCGCCGTCGTTTATCTGCTGAAGGCTCCATGGGTCTGGGCCCGACGGAAGTCCATTGCGAGTAAGCGGGATAGGGCTTTGCGGCTCGAATACAGCGGCATAGAGGGGAGCGCTTGCCGGGCCAGTGGCAGCGATGATTACCGGGCCGTAACCCTGTGCCGCTTCGGAATCGAAGGTCTGCTGCCACTGGTTGCCTAGGACGCCGGGATATTGGTGCTGCGCGGCAGGCGCAGGTTGAACCATGACAGCAGCATAGACGGGCGAAGATGTTGCGCCATAGACGCTGAGGGAAATGAAGCCATATCCCTGCGTCTGATATTGGGTGGTTAGACTGACGTGACTCGCTAAAGTTTGACCGTGCCAACCAACGAAATTCATCTAGCTGACCTCCGATGCCGTTGGGGTGTGATATGCGCCCGATCTGATGACACGAGCGCTCCCATTCCGCGTAACTCACATGTATGGTGTTGGAGATCTAGGAATCGTTTCGAGTTGATGCGACGAAAGATAGTAGGCGTGTCTAGTTTGCGAGGCCGATCAAGGCGCTCGACTGGCTTGCTTGCATGATATCCACCATGGTCCCCTACGTTAATGAATCAGCGTCTATCTGATAGGTTCTGGTTGTGTAGTCGGCAATGTGGACAATGGGAGAAAAGCGGCGCTATTTCCCGCTTGCCGACCATGCCAAGAATCGTGAAATAAAGCCGATTGAGATTATTGCGGACAAGAATAAACGCGGCAAAGCAGGACTAGAGCCTGTTATGAACTTTATTCCGCGGACTGAAAAAGTTATGAATGGTTCCGCACATCGGCCAGTATGGGTTCATGCAGAAGGAGTATCGGACCGGGTATCCGAGCGATGTGAACGATGAGGAGCGGGCGTTTGTGGCACCGTGCTTGGCGCTATGCCGTGAGGATACAGCGCAGCGAGGGCATTCTCTGAGAGCGGTATTCAACGGACTGCGCTATATCGTGAAGACCGGCAATCAGTGGCGCATGATGCCGCACGACTTGCCGCCTTGGCCGGTGGTCTATCCGCAGATGCGGCGCTGGATGGAGGCCGGATGTTTTCAAATCATGGTCGAGGATCTGTGCATGCTGCTGCGCGAGTTTGCCGGCCGTAAGAGTCAGCCTACGACGATGATTCTGGATAGCCGCACCCTGCTATGTGGAAGTTGACGCTTTGCCTGTTTCTCGGCCCTGCTACGATACCAGTCAGCCTGATCGCTCACCCAGTAATTAAGAGTTTCCCGCATATCTCTTGTGGCAACCAGATGGTTTTCAGTTGCTTCGTGCATCAACCATATGTTGCGCAATGCCATCCGTATCCAGTCAAGCTGTGTACGACAATGCACCAGATAATGACTATCAACGGGCTCCTCGATGCCCGACAACTCCCAGAAGTACTGCACGCGAAGCGCCTCTGCGAAAGCTCGCGTGTCCAAATACAGGTTCTCTACACCTGAGAACTTCGCCACCTTGTGGATAGCCAGAGCAACGCCGAGCAGGCGCGAAAAACTGAGCCATAAGGCTGAATTTGCAGTCAGCATGTCAGCGCGAACACCATAAAGAAACGCGCCAAGCCCCGCCGTAGCGAGAATTGCATAGAAGAAGAGCCTACGGTTATTGTCGGCGTTAACGGAGATCGCATCTGCCTGCGCGTATAGCAATTCCAGCCGATCAAGGAATCGTGGTAGCGGACGGCGCCGGGAATCTACGCAACCCGAATGCTCCGGATCCCGAGGAACTTCGATGCAGAGCGGTTCAACGCGACTAACTTTTCAACCTCCTTTGCAGTCATCCTCATTCCGGACCAAGATCACTCTGAAAGAAGGCTTACGGCCAGTGGAGAACTGCCTTCGCATGGAGGGTTCACTACCGCGCAAAGTGCTGATGGCACTTTTTAGACCTCGCTGTTCGAGTCAAGCATAGAAGGAGTTTGCACCATTCTACCGCCGTCGCAGAATACCTGGATTGTAGATCGCAGGGGTTAGGGTTCATGAATCCAGGACGTGTGACTTTGATCAAGAGCAATGAACTCGATTCGCAAATCGAACGTTTACATATTTTTTCCTTGCCAACTTATTCATTTTGTTTGTTTAATATAAGAGAAGGGGCTGTCGCCGAGCGGTCCATACTGAAGACAGCCTCCCCCGGGGTTTTCGAAACACTTTTGCTGTTGCTCAATCGTCCGGTTTCCCGCTTTACTCCGGACGCTTCATCGCAACGAAATACAAGGTGGATTGGGGAGGTCATCCCATGTTCTTCAGATCGGCATCCAAAGCCGCAATCGGCTTTGGAAAAGGTGGCTTTTCCCGCGTTCACCCGTGGCTTGTGCTCGCAACTCTGGTCGTGCCGACTGGGATCGGTCAGCGAGCATTCGCTCAAACTCCGGCCATTAGCAGCATTAGCCCGAGCACTGTGAATGCAGGCAGTGCGGCATTCACACTGACGATTTTCGGCGCCAATTTCGACACCACTTCCACGATTCAGCTCGATGGAACCATATTGACTCCGGCTTCAGAGAGCGCAACACAGTTAACGGCAACCGTTCCGGCTTCGCTGGTCGCTTCGACCGGTGCGCTCTCGGTTTCAGTCGTCAATCGTGCCCCTACCGGAGCCCCGCTCACCTCCAATGTGGTGACACTCGTTGTGGCGACTCCTGTGCCATCGCCGTCCTTGATTAGCGCTTCCCCCGGGTTCCCCGTGCAAGGAGCCAACCAGGTGCGGATGACGCTGGTGGGGGCGAATTTTCGGGTTGGAGCCACGGTGGTGATCTCTCCACCACTGGCGTCGTTGAGCACCTCGACGGGAAGACTACAAGCCACGGATGTGGTCGTGGTCAGCGTGACTCTAGTGAATTCTGGGCTGATGACTGCGAGTCTCAATATCAGCCCCACGGCCGCTGCCGGCTTGCGCGCGATCGATGTGCTCAATGCAGACGGGACGAGCACCGCCGGTGGGATTGCGGTTCCCGCAGTTGGTTCGGGAAGCTCGCAACCGATGCGCGTACAGACAGCCAGTTCGCTGGGAGCGCCGCTGACTGTCTTGAACATGGGCTTGTTACATCCGCGCGACGGAACTGTCGTGATGCAGGGACAGGAACTCGATGCTGACGCCATTCTGGCCGGATCTGGAACAGGAACCATCATTGGCCAGTGGGTGTGGGATGGCAACGTGGTCGAGCAGTTTTCGACAACCATTGTGGGCGGAACGAGTGCGACAATCCGTACGCGTCAATCTCTGCCGACCGCATACCTGGGCGCCCATACGCTGCAGTTGCGGATGATCCAGCCGAATCTGGTGGCGAGCGTTCCCATCACGGTGATGGTCAATCCAGGCGGCTGGCGGCTGGAGCAGATGATTCTACCGGAATACGGTCGTGGCTTTTCCACGAGCGATCCTCCGTCGCTTTTGTGGTCCCCGGTTCCCGGAGCGGAAAAGTATCAGATAGGCTTCTCCAGCCAGCCGTATCTGAGCACGATCGGCTCATGGTTTGACGTGGTGGACAATCGCTGGGATCTTCCAGCATCCGTGTGGAGGGATTTGCCCGAGGGGATGATCTATTGGACGGTGCGCACCATCGATTCCAACGGCGTGCCGCGCAAAGCGTTGCCGCTGCGGGCCATCTATCACGTAGCAGAGGGTGAGTTGCGTGCAACGCATCCGGCTCCCTCTCGCACGGCAACGGGCCACACGCTTTTGGAGTGGAAGCCGGCGCGCACAAATGGTTATTACTTTGTTACGATCAGCAGCGACTTTGCGGGCACGCAGATTGTTCGCCAGTATCTAACCATGGATTCAAAGCTGGATCTGCGCGCGGTGCAAGCGAAGTTACTGCCGGGAATGACGTACTACTGGCAGATCGATGCGCTGGCGCCAACCGGACAATTGCTTTTCTCGGGGCCGGTCCAGAACTTTGTAGCGGAGGTGGGACCGCAGGCGCAACTGAGACGAGACGAGAAGCCTGTGCTGCTGGCTTCATTGGGAACACCTTCTTCGCTGCCTGATTCACTCGACCTGACCAGCGAGATCGCAGGCCAAACACCAGCTCCAGGCAGCAGCACGAGACAGCTGCAGCCTCCTATCTCAGTGAACTTTCAGACGCCGGTCAACCCATCCGACGTAAGCCTGATGTTGGACGATATCGACATTACTACTCTGGCGCAAATCACTGAAGCGAAAATTACTTTTACGCCCCCCCTGGCGCTGGCAGGTGGGGAGCACAACGTCAATCTCACCGTTGGCAGTGATGCCACTACATGGAAGTTCACAGTTCTGGCTCCGCCTGCGCCTTTTCCGTCTGCGATTCCTGCGACGGCCGCGCTGGAGCCGGGCACGGATGCAGAGGCTCCTACTGTTACAACGGCCGGCCAAATGCCAAAGACGTCGACCGTCGCGGGTGCACATCACACTCAATCATTATCCGCGCAAAACGCCGTTCGGCCTTCGCTTGAGGGTCAGATCGGCATGAACACACAGTGGGCCTCGGGCTCCAATCCGCCAGACACTAATGTTTTGTCAGCGGCCGAACACATGACCTACCAGAAGGGTCCGTGGCATGTGGAAGCCAATGGCAGCGGCGCGCTGAACTCTGTCCTAAATCCTGAGGTGAAGCGCACCAGCAAAGGGCTGGTCAACGACTACGTGCTGCAGGTGGGCTATAAGCAGGCGGCATGGGGCGCGAATTTGCGCTTTGGGATTGTAAGTCCTGTTCTGTTTACTGACGCGCAGTTTGTAACTGCCGCGACACCTAGGCAGGGAGCGGAACTGACTCTGAAGTCGCCAGCTGGCGCGCTGGGATACTTTGTGAATACCGATGACACTGCGCTTGGCGGGGGCTCGGGAATCAACTTTCATCAGCAGATTATGGGCGCCAGCTACCAGGCGCCTCTGCCGCAGTGGGCGCAGTTCCGGCTAATGTGGTTGAGCGCGCAAGATACGGGAGCGCCGACGACGGTCAGTTACGATTCGCAGGGCAACCCGATCATTCTTCCCAATCCGATTGCCACAACCTCTGCCGGCGATGTGATCGGCGCATTGCTCAATGTGCACGTCAGGAAGAGGTGGTTGTGGTCTTCAGAGTACGCAATCAGTTACGACAACGCCAACACATCTGACCCTGCGTCGAAGCGCGAGTTCGGACGCGCCTGGAGGTCTGGCCTCGCCGGGCAAGCCGGCAAGATGAATGCCAATGTCGCCTATCGCGAAGAGAGTGCCAACTTCGGCAATCCTGCAAACCCTAGCCTTACGCAGGCAAGCCAGCCAAACCTGCGCGGTGTGGACGGATCAATTACCGATGCCACCCGCGCGGGAAACTTCGGGCTAACGTATACCTTTCTGGATAACAACATTCATCCCACCACCAGTGACGAGTTGCGCATGAACAGCGTCGACGAAAACTGGAGTAAGGCTCTGGGCGTGAAAACCAACCTCACGGTGGAGTCGCGCCAGTCGTTGACTGAAACCGGAACGGTTCCCGCTGCTCTCGAAGGCCAGCCGGCCGATCAGACAGGCGCGCAGGATCTGCGCGACATCTCCGGCAGCATTAACTTGAGCCGCCAGATCGGCACCGTGTCGATGACTGCGGGAGGAACGCGAGACTGGAACCGCAACAATCTTACTCCGAGTGCGGACACAATTACCTCTTCGGTGAACGCCAGCGTCAACCTGGCCACCAAAAAGTTCTTCCAATTGAATGCACAGTTAAATGCGAACTGGGTTGCGGCGGATGGACAAACAGTTGGAACGACGAGCAACTATACCGTCTATGTTCAACCCGCCTTTTCCTGGAAAAAACCCACGTTGCAAGTCTCTCCGCTGGTTACGGTGGCCAAAGGCCAGACGAAGCTGGCCAGCGGCACGCTCAGCAGCGATACCCTGACTGGTCAATATGGCGGCAGAGTTTCATGGACTCTCCCCGGCGCGTTGAAATTCAGCACCTTGTCCGCGCAGGGAAGTTACAACCAGAATCACAATACAGTTGCGAGCCTCGATCAGAACACAACGCAGTTATTGATTCTGTGGACCGCAACATGGGGACATAAGCACACGTTCTGAGGGTACCGCGATGAGACAGTGCGCTTCCAAACGGAAGCTCTGCGCACAAACCGGATATCTCGCCTTCTTGCTCGCAATGCTATTTTGCGGTAAGGGCGAAGCGCAGTTTGCTCCGCCAACTTTCATCGCCTTCAGCCCTACGCAGGCCTCCGCGGGTTCCACCGTCACGCTCGCTTTCACTGGAGCAAACTTTGTTCCTCGCTCCCTGAATCTGATGTTTTCTCCAGCGCAGGGTATTACAGTGACCAGCGTGCGAGTGGTTTCTTCCATGCAGATCGTTGCCCAGGTACAAGTTGCCGCCAGTGCTCAGGCGGGCAGCCGCCAGGTCATTCTTTTGGACGCAGATCATAACCTGCATGTCTCTACGCTCTTAACGATCACTGCTGTGGCGCAGAATAATTGTCCGCCTGGAATGGCCCCCACTGCCTGTGGTGTCACGCCATCGGCGGCGCCGGTTCTAAAAGAATTCACTCCGGTATCAGGCGTGCAGGGCACGACGGTGGCGATGACGTTTACCGGCGCAAAATTCACTGCCCCCGTATCTGTACAATTCACGCCCAACAGCGGTATCACGGTGCAGTCCGCCACTCTCACCAACGCAAGTCAGATTCAGGCTCAGGTCGTCATTGCTCCCGACGCCGCTCTTAGCTCGCGTGGCGTGGTTCTGATTGTTGGCAGTAAGCAAAGGCTGACGGCTACAAACACTTTTACAGTCGTCTCCAGCGTGACTCCCACTCACACTTCGCCCACACAGATTCTTCGCGTGATTCCCAACCAGATTGCCGCGGGTAGTCAGAATGTGGACCTCACACTGGAGGGCACGAACTTTGTGCCCGGCACACAGGTGACGTTTACGGTGGGAGCCGGAGTTCCCGCTGCGATCTTTGCGAACGGCCCTGCTCGCTACGTCAACAGCACGGAGATGCATGTGTCGGTGAACGCGCTGCCGTCTGCACTTCCCGGCGGCCGCGATATCAATTTACAACCACCCGGCAGCCAGGTCCGGCTGTCCGTACTGAACAGTCAGCCCGTCCAGCAGCCTGTGATCGGCAAAGGCATGTTAAGCGTTCTGGCGCAGAAGCAATCCGGTCCTCCTGCGGTCCTGAAGATTCCGCCTATTTCGATTCAAAAGTTCACTCAAGGTGTAATTCATCTGGATGCGCCGCTCGGTCCCGGCACACAAAGCGACCAATATGTAACTTATACTGTTCCTTTGCTGGACGATAACTCGGTTTTTAAATGGCATGAGCAGAATCCTGGCCTGGCCGATTACTATGAGTTGCGCATTTACGCAAAGGATGGCAGGACTCTGCTGGCCACGCAGAAGATCACGGGGGCCAAAACCCTTGCCCTGGGCGCGCCGGGCGGCTTCATCAATGTGGTTCCAACCTACTATCGCCCTGACCCCTCGTTTCTGAAGACGGTACTCGAGCCGACGCGGCGGATGGTTTTCGGCGTCGGGCAATCGGGAGGGTTCGGCAAGACAGTCACTGCACAGCAAAGTCCTCCGTCCGGCGGCAATTCTAATGCAACCGCGCCTCCCGACCAGTTGAATGGCCAACTCAGCCAGGGCGATCTGCAATGGGAAGTGGCAGGATTTCACACCTATAACAAGAATGGAGTGACGACACCGCCGCAGGCGAAGCAATCCAGCGGCATGATTTCGATGCAAAATCAGAACGCATCGCAAAACACGGTGAATGCGCAGAATACCGGCGGTACTGTCGATGTGCAAGTGGAGCTATCGGACCGGTGGCCGCTGAAGGCTCCGCTTCCGCCCACCGGGTTAGCATGCAGCGGTACCGGTGTGACTACTGGAAATCTCGTTGCTCAGAACCTTTCAAAAAACAGCACCGGTTCGAGCACCGACCCCAATAACTACGTTGGTGATAACTGGTCGTTGTCTGGCACGATCGATCTCTCCCGTTCTCCCTATCAGGCCGATTACACTCCACAGACGGCGGTTCCGCCAGGATCGACCTGCGGCAATCAATGTGTCGTCAAGGACGTTACACAGGTGCAATTCAATAACGTCTTTGTAGATTGGGGTGATGGAACGGTTGTGCCGCTGACAGCGCCTCCGGTCTCCTCAACGCTGACCAACTGGGACCCAAGCCAGCAACTCGCGCTGCCAACGAATTCCACTGGTCCTATGCAGCATGCTTACCAGACGACGGGCGGTTTTACGATCCGTGTCTACCAACTTTCCAATGAAGATTTGCAGCATACAAGCGTCGGTTCAGTCTCATCGAGTGTGGATGGTCCGACAACACCATTCATGCAGACGGCGCTTCTCTCTAAGATGACTTCGCAAGGCGTAGTGAGCCGAGGCGGTCTCACAATGGCCAGTGTTCAATCCAGCTTCCAGCAGATTCTCTCGCCGAACAGTGGCAATACATCCGCGTCGCAGGCTGCGAGTGATGCCTACATGCTCGTTTGCCAGCCAGTCAATATTACGGTCATAGAAGATCTAGCGGCAGACGGGCCGCTCCATCTGAAGGGAATCGCTGATCCAGACTTTGGCGCGTACGACATCTCACAAATAAAGGCCCCGGTTCTGGATCATCTCCCCAATGGGAACTTCTCTGGGAAACCGAATCCGCCGAAGGAACTTCATCCTTCCCTTGAGCAAACTAATTCTCCAACGGACTTGAAAAAGTCTCCCGAGCTTGAGCATCGTCGTCTCGGTTCAATATCGACAACACAGACCCCGGTCGCGATTTGTAGCACGTGCGACGATGGCATCGACGCAGCCACTTCGCTTCAGTACTACGGAACCGGACCGGTGCTTGTGACCTGGACTATCGATGGAGTCCAGTCGCAGCAGACTCTTTCGCTGCCTCCTTCGACGCGCCGAATGAATCTGACACGGCAAGGATTCACAACCATTCAATTCGGCGGAATCGTAGTTCCAATTCCGATTCCCGAGCCACCGATCATTGTCTCCACAAGCAAGCCGATTGATTCACCGGGATTGCAGGTTCAACCGTTGGGCAATCATAACGTCACCGTTGAGGCCGATGTATTGCCTCAGCCGACCATGCCTAACCTCTCGAATGCTGTAGGTAAGGCGATAGGCTCACTAGTGCCGATGGGGCTGACGCCATCTCCCGGCTCATCTGCGAATAATGTCAGTGGCAACAAGACGCCCGCCGGACCCGACGTTGCCGAGGCGCAATCTCTGCTGAAGACACTGGCTTCGCCCGCGGGAACCAACCTGCCGCCGCTGAAGGTCGGCCTTCTCTCGTCTTCCAATCAAAGCATTTCCGGTCTTGGTGCAGTGCAATATGTCAACAGCCCGCTGCAACAGGCGATCAGCCAATTGGCCGGCTCGGTTCCAGATCAGCATGTTGCCTCGAACACAAAGCTCTATGAAGTCGTCGCCTCCGATCCAAAGAAGCCGTGCAAATTTCTTTTCCCTGCCAATAACGGCGAAGAATTTGAAATCAGTGGATTGCAGAATCATGTTACCCAGCAAGGTACTACTTACAGCGGTACAGGCAATCTGATCATCCATCTTGCCAACTCCGGCAGTGAAGGCTACGACGAGTATCCACCCATCCCCGTGAAGATCGATAACTGGATCGTGCCCGACGGACTGCATGTGCAAACAGGCAGCATCGATGTTTCTCCCAATCTGACGCTGGCTGCAGGCGTTCCTGGATTGCTGGGCAGCATTCAGCGGATCGAAGCGAAGAAGGCAGGCGGGGAACTCGATGCTACGCTCAATGTCTCTTTGAGTGATGACACGCTGCGCTTGCCGGGCGAGACGCCGGTTTCATGGAACGGAGTTACGGCTGAACTTCATGCAAACGGCGATTGGATCAAGGCCGGGCTGACTCTTTCCACGACATTGATTGGTTGGAGTGCTTTCACGATGCAATCCAATTCGGTACGGTTGGATCTGAGCCATCATGACGGCGATGCGGCGAGTTCCTTGTACTGTGGGCCATTGAACGGTAACGACTGGGTCGGCGTGCGATTTCCAAACCTAGCGATTACTCCCTATACGATGAATCTGATATCGACCGCATCTCTGCAGCCGACCGTTACCGATTGGGGCGTGACTGGAAGCGGACTCTGCGGCGCCCTCATGACGGGACCTTTTACAGCCAACCTAGGTGCAGGAACCGTCAGTTTCGCTTCCATCAACGCGACGGCTTTTAATGGCACTTTCAATGCGCAATATAACGGGATGGATGTCCATGTCCCCTGGCTTGATACGGACCTCAAAGGTAACGCAACGCTGCAATCTGGCGGAGGTAAGCAGGCCAGCATTAGCTTCCCGCTGAATAGCTCTCCAGTTACAAAAAGTTACGGTAATTTCGGCTTCACCGCCAGCAATCTCACGTTTATTCAACAGCAAAACATCGGCTGGGTGGTGCAAGCTAATACGCATTTCGTCTTCTCTGCCGAGAATAGGTCTTTTGCCGCATTTGATCAGGTTTTCAACTTTGGAATGGATGGGCGTGGTTACTTTGCGCAGGGCGCTCCAACAAGGGATGTTTCTCTGGGCGGCAGCTCGCACCTGGGCGAGACTCCGGTCGATCTTGGATCGGTTCATTTGACGGCGCCTTCCTCCGGCCCGCAGGTTCTGGCAGCATTATTCAATGCAAATGTTCACCTATCCGAAGTCATGGCGGCAGCAACCGCTCAGGTGAACTATTCGATCGACAAGAATGGATCGAACTACACAACAACAGGCCCATCGTTCGCACCTTTTACTATCGACGTTCCATATCCTTCGGGTCAGCCGAGCGCTGACGCAAAGATTCATCCCGTTTACTCTGGCGCTTCCGGATCGGGCGGATCGAGCGGGACCGAAATCTCCGGTTCGGTTGATCTCTCCGAGCTGGGTGGACCGCCGATTACCGGGGAGTTTCGCCTGGGCTATCAAGGTGGGCACGATTACTGGCTGACGCGCATCAGTTATGCGCTGGGTCCGACTGGCTTGCCTTTGATTTCCGTTCCGGTTCCTTTGATGAATCTTTATCGCGTACAGGGCGGAATCGGTCATAACTTTCCTATCAGCGCCTTTGAAGACACCGGGTCTCTGAAGGCAGAGCAGCCGGTCATGGACAATTCGTTTCTCTTCATGGCTGGCGTGCGCGTCGGCATGCCCGACCAGTTCACTTATACGCTTGACGGGGATCTCGCAATTAAAGCGGGCGGACAGGACGCTGGAGCTCGCCTGGATTTTCATGCGTGGCTGCTGAAGTCAGCGGATAGTGGCAACGGAGATTTTCAGGGTTACTTGCAATATGCGGGCGGAAACTTTGACGCGCGACTGTGGGGACATCTGAATCTAATGAGCGGCATCGCATCTGTGGATATGGGCAACAGCGCGAGCAATGCGGCGGTTGATCTTCATGTCGGTCCCAGCGGGCCATGGCACATTGATGCCGGCAAGCAGCAAGGCCCACGCATCAGCGGACAGCTACCGGATGCGGGCGCAAATATGTATGTAATGCTCTCTGACACCGGCTTGGCGATCGGCGGCGCAGAGAGCATCAATCTCAATATTGGCGATGACTCGGTGGCGTCGGCATATGTTCGCGGAGACATAGATCTAGGTGTGACTGTTACGCCGCAGCCGCATATCTCCGGCGACCTTTCAGCAAGCGTGTCGGCTGGTGTCTGTGTGGATAGTGCGTGTGTCTCCGCCAATGTTTCCGCGCAGATCCATGCCGAGGCTTTGCCTTTGGAAATGAATGCCAGAGCAAGCATCGGTCTTCCTTGGCCCCTGGGTTCGGTTTCTTTCTCGGTACATATGTAACATTTGGATGGCAAGAGATGATAGGTCGCACAAGAATATCGTTGCTGTTGTTGACCGCGCTTCTGCTGCTTGCGGTTCGGAACAGTGCTGCCCAAGAGGCTCCCGGCGCCATCTTTGCGACTTCCGATGGTAATGGGCAGGTATCTCTCTTGTGGTTTCCTCCGCCTTCTCAGTGGCCTGCTGGCGGCTGGAAACTCTCCGATTCCAGCGGAAAGGTACTCGCACCTCGAATCGCGATCGCCGATCCAACGGCCTTGCAATCGCTTTCAGTTGAGGATGCGGATGCCATCCGTCGCTTATCAGATGTGTTGGCAAAGCCGGCCGCCACGCCGCAACGTAAACAGTTGTTCAATATTATTGGACTGCGCGCCATGACAGATCCGTCCTATGCTCGCGCGTTGGGAATTTACTGGACGCTGAACAAGGTTGCTCCCGGCAGCCACAGCTACAAAGTCGAAGGACTTGACTCAACCGGAATGCCGACCGGGCTTCAACTCACGAGTCCGGAAGTCGACGGAAATACAGCGACGGCGTTGCCGCCAGCTCCAGAAGGGGTTCAGGTCAAATCAGATGAACGCGGAGTTGCACTTTTCTGGTCGCCGCCAGCGGAGAACCGGCAACTTCCGGCGATTGCCTATGCTGTTGAGCGCGATGGCGGAGGCCAGACGAATGCGGTGGTCACCGCCAAACCGGTCATTCCTGGTGTGCGTTGGGATGCGAGAATTCCTCTGCTGCTCGACCGCAACGCTCCACCCAACGATATGCTGACCTATCGAATCTTTAGCGTTGATGTCTTTGGACGTCGCAGCGCTCCCACGTCGATTCGAATCTTTTTTCCGGATTTTCACGCGCTGGAACCTCCGCAGCCAGTGACTGCAAGAGCGGATGTGGGAAAGATCGTTGTGAGCTGGCCCGCGGAGCAAAAGTCCAACCTTGCCGGGTATCTGGTGGAGCGGGCGTTTCTTTACGACGGTCCCTATGAGGCTCTTTCTGCTCAGGCTCTCGCTCCGGCAACAGCGCAGTACGAAGATAACACGGTTCAAGGCGGTACAACGTATTACTATCGCGTCCGCGCCGTGAGCTCGCGCGGGGATCTGGGAGAGCCCTCGAGCGCCAGCGCTGCGCAGGCAAAGAATCCAGGAGTTCCCCCGAAGGTTGAGGGACTCACGGCCGACTCTGGCCAGACCCGCATTCGTCTAACGTGGAAACCGGTCGCTGTTCCTGTTGCCGGTTACTTTGTCGAGCGTCGCGAGGTCACAGGAACTGCCAACGCCGAGCGGTGGGTTCGGCTGAATGCTGGCGTGACGCCGGAGCCTCTCTATGATGATCCGTTGGGACTCGCCTCCGATATAACGATGGAGTACCAGATTGTTGCCGTTGCCTTCGATAATGCAGAAGGGTCGCCCAGCAATTCAGTTCAAGTTGTGATTGCGGATCGATCAATCCCAGAACCGCCTTCAATCACTGCATCGAACGGCGCGGACGGTAAGTCGCAGTTCGATTTTCTTCCCGCCTCGCCAACGGAAAGGTCCGCTCAGTTTTTGGTGTTGCGCTCAGGACGCGAGGGAGATCTCGGCGTGGTGATTGGCGATCCGCTCCCTGGGAATGCGCGCCACTTTACGGACCAGTATGTGCGTCCCGGCGAACGATACTGGTACAGGCTTGTTGCAGTTGGGAAGAATGGAAATCGCAGCGATCCCACACGGCCGATTGCCATACGTGTAGGCTCGCCGCAGTTGGCAGCGCCGCCGGCACCCACCGTGAAATACACATCTGATCCCTATCCGCATTTTGTTCTGCAATTCCAGATGCCGCCTGCCGGACTAAGCCTGATCGTCGAACGGCAGGAACAGAATGATGCTGGATGGATCCGCATCGCCGGTCCAATGGCGACCGATAACGCGACGGATAACAAAGTGCCTTCTTCGGGCGAGGTTGGATATCGCATAGCCTATAACTCTTCCGACGGAAAAGTCGGCCCCCCAAGCCCTGTTGTAAAGATCGCTGCCCCTGTCAAATAGCCAGACATTTCTCTTAACCGAACCGTGTCTTCTCCTCTTCTCCATTGCTTGTTTATTGAGTGGCGAATCGCGTGCGGCACTAATCTATCTATCCGATCAGTGACTACAAACCTCCAACTGGTGTCAGACGAGAATCTCCGAAGTATTACACCGTGTCGAGGCCTTGCCAAATCCGCTTGCACAACGGATTTGTGGTCTGACATTTTTGATCGGCCAGCTCAAAACCGAATCGGTCGCTGATACCGGCGTCCGCGCAACCGCCGAACATATCGCCGCTCTAATGGTCGGAGATCTTACCGCCGACGACGGAAAGCCGCGCTCTGATGTGGCCGTGCAACTCAACTCACTAGCCGATGAGGGTGTCCACTGTGAGGCTGTAGGAGATTTCGGAGCTGAAATGCACCGATTAGCAAGATTTCTGAGTCTTCTTACGTAGTGAACGAAGTTTTTACGGAGGTACCAAGATCCTCATGGACATCAAGGACCGGTGCGAGGAATCTTAGAATCTGTCCACAAACTAAGTTCTTCTCAGCAGTGTGTGAGTGAAACTGATCCAGATCATGGTTTCCGAGGAGGTTGGGCGAAGTTCGTAGTCTTTGCTCAATCTTCTCGACCATCC
>JBEKWJ010000069.1:0-20500 GCA_049513195.1 Occallatibacter sp. | reverse complement strand
AGGGTTGGTTCAATGACTCCGGATCAACCAGCGCGGTTAACCTGACCTTTGATGACGCCGCCAGTGTGACTGTGCCCTACAACAGCGGGACGCCCGCCACCGGCACTTACCTGCCCACCGACAACAATGAGGCCGCAAATCTCGACACCTTCCAAACATCGATTTCGCCGTCCGTCGATTCCACCGTCCCCCAGGTTCCCGGCACCCTCAATTTCGCGCCGCCCTACGGCTCCGATACAGCGCACTACGCCCATACAAATGTTTTGACCTTTGGCGAAGCCTTCAACGGAGCCTCGGCGAATGGCAAATGGGCGTTGTACTCTGTTAGCCCCGGCGCCACGACCCTGAACGACGGTTGGTGCATCACACTGGCGCTGAATACCGGCGTAGCCACCACCACCACGCTGACTCCCACTAGCGGCAATCCCGCTACGACCGGGCAGCCCGTCACCATCACCGCATCGGTGAACGACATCAATGGCGGGGTGACTGGCGGCACGGTGACCTTCCTGGACAACGGCGTGGCTCCGGCCGGCACCGTGAGCGGCAACAACGTGGTGTCTGTGATCGGCGGCGCGGCGACCTTTACCACCAGTTCGCTGACCGAAGGCGACCACAGTATTACGGCGAGCTACAGCGGCGTGACGAACGTAGACAATCCTAGCTACTCCTCCGCGCTGTATCAGCGCATCAACACCGCTACCACGTCCGCGAACGTGAACAGCAACACCTGGTCGTATTGCAATCCGGGGGCGGTCCAGATTCAGAGCGGAAGCCTCGCAGGTCCCTTCACGCCGAATCCCTCGGTGATCTCAGTGACCAATCTTCCCGGCACGCTCAACTCCGTCTCCGTCACGCTCAAGGGTTTCTCAGTTCTCACCACCTATGGCCTGGAAGAACTGGCCTCGCTGGTTGAGGGTCCGACGGGCGCAGCGCTGGACTTCTTCTCCAACACTACGCAAGGCGCCAGCGGTAACGGTGAGGCCTCGCTCGGCACATATACCTTTGAGGACAGCGCCAGCAGCCTGGTATCAGCTGGGAATACGAGCATCACTCCCGGCGACTACAAGCCAACCGCCTACATAAACTATCTCAGCACCCCGGACGTCTTCACCTCCAGCCTGAGCGGTTTCTATAATGTGCCCTCGTTCAGCTATGCCCCCTCGCACGGCTCCTCCACCTTCGCTAACATTTTCACCGATGGCAGCAACGCCAACGGAAACTGGAGCCTCTTCTTCAGTTCGGGCAATGCCAACGCCACCTTCGGCGCGGCCAACGGCTGGTGCGTGAACCTGACCGAGAATCTGCCCACCGTTACGGTTAGCGCGTCACATTCCGGCAATTTCACGCAGGGGCAGCTTGGCGCATCATTGACGGTGGGTATTGAAAACAGCGGGGCCAACGGTCCCACCGGCGACCCATCCGGCACGAATCCAATGACGGTGACCGATACGCTGAACTCGGCCTTCACATACGCGGGCTATTCGGGTACAAACTGGAGTTGCTCGGCGGCAAGCCAGACAGTAACCTGCACGAATGACAGCGCGATTGCCCAAGGCAGCAGCTATCCAACGCTAACAATCAACGTCAACGTGGCCGACGCAGCCACGGGGCCGATCAATAATGGCGCCTCGGCGAGCGGCGCCGGAGTAACTTCCACAAATTCAAACACCGACTCGATCACCATCAATACGACGCCGAAGATCACAGGCGTCAGCCCCAATTCAGGACCAACCGCCGGAGGGACGAACGTCACCATCACGGGAACGAACTTCACCGGCGCAACCGGCGTCACCATCGGCGGCGCGGCGGCTACCAGCGTTGTGGTGGTGAGCAGCACGACAATCACGGCGGTCACCCCGGCAGGCACGGCGGGAACGGCCAGCGTTATCGTCACCACTTCTGGTGGCAGCAACGCCACTAACACGCTATTCACATACGTTGCGCCTCCCACGGTAACCGCTGGGGCGACTGTCACATTCGTCGTTGGCGGCAGCCCCGTGGCGCTGGATTCCGGGCTGACGGTCAGCACGTCCACCTCGACAGTGACAGGCGCGACGGTGTCGATCGCCAGCGGGCCAAGCGCCGATCAGCTGAACTTCACCAGCCAAAACGGCATCACCGGCAGCTTCAACGCGGGCACATTGACGCTGACCGGCACAGCGACCGTCGCCGCTTACCAGGTGGCGCTGGAAAGCGTGACCTTCTCCACCACCAGCACGAGCGTAATACCCCGCACCATCAATTGGACCGTCACCAACAGCTTCGCTAGCAGTGCGCCCGCGACCAGCACAGTGTACATTCTCCTTCCGCCCACGGTGAACAGCATTTCTCCCACCAGCGGCCCATCGGCTGGTGGAACGTCTGTGACTATAACTGGAACGAATTTCACAGGCGCAACCGGCGTCACTATCGGCGGCGCGGCGGCTACCAGCTTTGTGGTGGTGAACAATACTTCGATCACGGCGGTGACCCCGGCAGGCACGCCGGGAACAGCTAGCGTTGTCGTCACCACTTCTGGTGGCAGCAACAGTGCCAACTCGCTGTTCACCTACGTTGCGCCGCCCACGGTGAACAGTATCTCTCCCACCAGCGGGCCGACGGCTGGTGGAACGTCTGTGACTATTACGGGAACGAATTTCACCGGCGCGACCGGCGTCACCTTCGGCGGCGCGGCGGCTACCAGCTTTGTGGTGGTGAGCGATACTACGATCGTTGCGACCACTCCGGCACGCACGCCGGGAGCAGCGAGCGTAGTCGTTACCACTTCTGGTGGCAGCAACGCCGCCAGCACGTTGTTCACCTTCGTTGCGCCGCCCACGGTGAACAGCATCTCTCCCACCAGCGGCCCATTGGCTGGTGGAACATCGGTGACTATTACTGGAACGAATTTCACCGGCGCAACCAGCGTCATTATCGGCGGCGCGGCGGCTACCAGCGTTGTGGTGGTGAGCAATACGACGATCATTGCGACCACCCCGGCAGGCACGCCGGGAACGGCCAGCGTAGTCGTCACCACTTCTGGTGGCAGCAACAGTGCCAACACGCTGTTCACCTACGTTGCGCCGCCCACGGTGAGCGGAATCTCTCCCTCCTTCGGGCTAACTACCGGCGGAACAATCGTGACAATTACGGGAACGAACTTATTAGGCGCAACGGGAGTCCAATTCGGCAGCACGTCTGCGACCATCACGCCCGGCAGTTCAACGCAGATTGTCGCAACAGCTCCGGTTGGAAGCGGCACAGTGGATGTGACGGTGACCACCCCCGGAGGCACAAGCGCTGCATCCTCCGCCGATCAATTTACCTATATCGCTCCTGTTGCTACCTCACTGACGCCCACCGTGACGCCTAGCTCGACCTTTGTCTACAGCCTGCAACCAAGCATCTCCGTCGCTCTATCTCCGTCGAACGCGACTGGCATCGCCGTGTCTGATTTTACGGCTTTACTAGACAACTCGACTGTGCTGACGGTGACGGCCGGAACGGGCAACAACTTCAACATCGCACTTCCCGTGACGCCTTTGACGGTGGGCGCGCACTCTATTACAGTCAGCTTCGCAGGAGCGATCGGCTACTTGGCCAGCAACACCACCATCGCGCTCACCGTGACTACGCCGACACTGGTGGTAAACACAGCTCAGGACGACCTTGGCTCGGCCGCGAACTGCACGCCACAAGTAATGCCGGGGACCAACACCGTGGATGCGGCGTGCAGCCTGCGCGACGCGCTGCTCCTCGCGGCCAGCGCCGGCTCGGGCAACATCAGCTTCGAC
This sequence comes from Occallatibacter sp., assembly GCA_049513195.1. Lineage (GTDB taxonomy): Bacteria > Acidobacteriota > Terriglobia > Terriglobales > Acidobacteriaceae > Telmatobacter. The sequence goes on along the minus strand of JBEKWJ010000069.1, from coordinate 16,724 downwards.
TCGACAAAGTTTGCCGCCACCAACTCAGCGTCGCAGAATACCATCACGGTGAGTTACGGCACGTTCAATATTCCTTCGAATACGACGATTACCGGCGCAACCAGCGGCAGCGGGGCCACGCTGACCAACCTGGTGACGGTGAACGGGGCCGGCGCTTGGACCGTCTTCGCCGTTGGCTCCGGCGTGACAGGGGCGGCCCTCAACAATCTGACCATCACCAACGGACACTCAAACGAAATCGGCGGCGGCATCAATAACAGTGGCACACTGACAGTGAGCAACAGCACCGTCAGCGGCAATACCGCAACGGGCGCTGGCGGCAGCGGCGGCGGCATCTACAATTCTGGCACACTGATAGTGACCAACAGCACCTTCGGCGGAAATATCGCAGATAACTCCGGCTGCGGTATCTACAATGCCGGCACACTGACAGTGACCGATAGCACCTTCAGTGGCAATTCCACACCAATCGGTGCCGGCGGCGGTATCTATAACGCATTCTCACTGGCTGTGAGCAACAGTACCTTCAGCGGCAATATCGCTGCATACGGGCCCGGCATCGACAACATGCAGGAACTCTACTTCGCTAACACCCTGAGTGCCGATTTATGGGCCTTTCCCAGCATTACCGCCGCCGACCTTGGCGGCAATGTGATTGCCGGTCGGAGTGGAGTACTCGCCAGCAGCATCAAACTCTCCGCGCTGGGCAACTATGGCGGTCCGACGCAGACCATGCTTCTGCTTCCCGGCAGTAATGGCATCTGTTCCGGAACGGCGACACCCTCCGCCGGCCCCATCCTGCTACCCAGTACCGACCAGCGCGGATTTGGGTTCGTCTCCACATATTGCCCAACGGGCCATGTCGATGCGGGCGCGGTGCAGACCAACTACGGGATGAGCTTTACCACCGAACCGCCAGCTAGCATCAGCACGAATGTGCTCTTCTCCGCCCCCAATATTCCGGCCGTGACGCTGACCGAGAGCGGTTCGACGGCCACGTACGCCAGCAGCACGGTCAGCGCCTCCAGCGGCCTGGGGGCAGTGACGCTGAACGGTACAACCTCGACAACTCTCTCCGCGGGAGTGGGCAGCTTCAGCGGCCTCACCCTCTCCTCTACCACAAGCCAGTCCGGCGAGAGCTTGACGGCCACAATCAACCTGAACGGATCGCTGAATCTCACGGCCACCAGCAACCCCTTCAACGTAATTGTCATCACCCTCTCGCCCACCTCGCTGAACAGCGGAACCGTGGCATCCTTCTACAGCCAACAGATTACGGCCAGCAATGGCACAGCGCCATACACTTACTCAGTGGGCGCGGGCTTGCCCGCCGGGCTGACGCTGACGTCTTCCGGGGTTGACGCCGGCCTGTTGTCCGGAATACCTACGGCTGGCGGCACGTTCAACTTCACCATCACGGCCACCGACAATCTCGGCAACAGCGGCAGCCAGGCGTACACGTTAGTGGTGGGCGCGCCAACGATCATTGTGTCGCCCGCAACCCTGGCCTCCGGCACTTACGGAACAAGTTACAACCAGAGTGTCTCTGCCAGCGGCGGGACAGCGTCCTACACCTACGCGCTCGCCGGTGGGTCGTCCTTGCCTCCCGGACTAAGCCTGAGCAGCTCCGGCGCAATTACCGGAACGCCAAGCCAGGCAAGCGCCACGGCATATACCTTCACGATCATCGCGACCGACAGCAGCTCAGGTACAGGACCTTACACCGGAAGCAAGCTCGTCTCGCTGACCATCAACCAGGCCAACGCGACTATCCTTGTTACGCCCTATGTTGTGACCTATGACGGCACTGCGCACACGGCCGCGGGTACGGCTACTGGCGCGGGCGGAGTTAACCTGGCTGCCGACCTTAACCTGGGCGGAACAACTCACACTAACGCCGGAAGCTATGCCAACGACGGCTGGAGCTTCACCGATCTCACCGGCAATTACGCCAGCGCCAGCGGAACGGTCAGCGACAAAATCAACCAGGCCAATGCGACCATCAACATCACGCCTTACACCGTGACCTATGACACCACCGCGCATACTGCCACGGGAACAGCTACCGGCGCGGGCGGAGTTAACCTGGCTGCCGACCTTAACCTGGGCGGAACAACTCACACTAATGCCGGAAGCTACGCCAACGACGGCTGGAGCTTCACCGATCTCACCGGCAACTATTCCAGCACCAGTGGAACAGTCAGCGACAAAATCAACCAAGCCAATGCGACTATCAACATCACGCCTTACACCGTGACCTATGACGGTGCCGCGCATACAGCCACGGGAACAGCTACCGGCGTGGGCGGAGTTAACCTGGCAGCCGGCCTAAGCCTAAGCAGCACCACCCACACAAGCGGCGGGACCTATGCTGCAGATGGCTGGAGCTTCACCGATCCGACAGGCAACTATGCCAGCACCAGCGGAACGATTACCGACACGATCAATAGGGCGGCGTCCGCAGTTGTGCTGGCCACCAGCCTGAATCCGACTCTATTGCAGAATCCGGTCACCTACACGTCGACGGTTTCTTCCAAGACCGGTATGCCGACGGGCACAGTAACCTTCGAGGACGGCGGCGTGGCGCTGACCGCCTGCACAGGCGTGCCGGTTACTGTATCTACCGGCCTGGCAACCTGTGCAGTCACCTACACGGTCACGGGAACGCACAACATCATCGCTGTTTATAGCGGCGATACGAACTTCCTAGGCGCCGGGCCCAGCAATACTGTCTCTGAGGCGGCGATCGACATTAATTTCGGCACTACCAACACCTCGGAAACCATTCTTCCGGGCGGCGCGGCAGCGTACTCGTTTTCCGTCGCTCCCAGCAGCGGCACTAACTTCCCGTCGCCGGTGACATTCACCGTCAGCGCGTCGCCTGCATTGCCCTCGGGCACAACCATGACCCTTACCCCGTCGGCGTGGGTTTTCAACTCCAACAACCCGTGGTCGTGGACTCTACCCGCAAACACTTCGCTGACCAGCAATACGGTGCTCACCATCCAGCTTCCGCAGGCCACCGCGTTCTCGCAACCGGCGGGCGGCAATCTGGTCTCGCGGCTGGCGCCGTTCTCGCTTGCGCTATTCCTGCTGCCCTTTGCCAGCAGGATGCGCAAGAGCGGCAAGCGGTTCGGCAGGATGCTCATGGTCGTATTATTAGCGGGCGCGGGTGCGGCAACGCTGGCCGGATTGAGTGGTTGCGGCTCCAACACCGGCTTCTTTGCTCAGTCGCCGCAGAGCTATACAGTGACTGAGACCGTAAGCTCCGGCTCGCTGTCGTACACATCTAACGTCACCTTGACTGTTGAGTAAAAAGGAGAACTGCGATGCGTATACTCGCGCTTTTTTTAAGTCGGCTTCAAGTGCATGCCATTGTTCGAGGCAACATAGCGACGAATTCTGCCAGTTGGCTGTGGGTTGGCCAGGGGCTTGCAGAGGATGTGCTTTTGTGTGGATCCTGATTGGATTATTTGGTGACTCCAGAGCCAGTGTATCCAGGCGCTTGCTGAGTTCAGCTGTTTCATCCTCTGGGACATTCCGCTCCGAGCCCCGCAGCACCTCAAGCCCCCGCCCAAGAGCGCCATATTTCGCGCCTGCCATTCGATGCATCTCAGCGCGTGCTGAATATCCGAGGGGAATCTGCAAGCTAGGCATGCTCCTGATGCCCTGGTCACCGGGTCGCGCGATCTTCGTGCTCGTGAGTACACGTGGACAGCAATATGCTAAACTGCTGCCATCATGCTGAAAGAGTTTCTGGCTAAGATACGCGGGGTCGATAAATGGCTTGATGCGCAGGCAACTGTGCGCTCGGTCATGCAGTACGAGGAGCCACCGGAAAGGGCGTGTGAGTTTTCCACAAAGCTTGCCGAAGTGACGTTTGCCTACACAGATCCTCAGGCTGAGCATCAATATGGCTGTATCACCGTAAAGGACAGTTCGGAGTTGTACGACGCGAAAGAGGACGACACTTTCTCAATTCGCGTCAACCCCAAACATCCGGAACAATACTACTCGCCCGAGGCGACTATAACTTATCAGTGATCGCATCGCGGCTCGGAGGCGATATGTCGATGGGGACTCGGCTCATCCGCGTCAGCCGGGCACTGGCTGCGCCAGGCCCCAGGGCCATTCATCTGGGGGTTTGTATGAACCCGACTATAATCCACATTTGTCATGTGTTCGGTTGCAATTGGCGAACGTGATCAGTGATCTCGGCCGTTCGACTGGTCAGACAATCGTGCGAGCAATGATTGCCGGAGAACGCGACCCACACAAGCTGGCTGCACTCAGTCAGTGAAGTGGGGTTGGATAGTGCGTCACGCGTACTAGTTACAAAGATTTCTGTGACGGAGACAACACGACTGCGGCTTCACTGGTTAGGACACGAAAGACGAAAGTTTCTTGAAGATACAACAATACATCTGAATCGGTATGGCTGAGGTAGCCGATCGAAACATCCTGCCCGACGTTGAGTTCGAAGTCGCCACCTCGCGTCGTCAAGACGAACGCACCTTCGATCGCTGGCGCCCAGACGAGGTTGCCGTCAACAATGCGCTTCACGTGTTCGAGGACGGGATACCCGTGATCGCGGGTCTCGGCGAGTGCCGTATACTCATCGGCTCCGAGCAAAACCGAGTAGGGCCCATTTACACCTACAAGGCGTAATTGGCTCAATGCATGTGCCACTGCATCGGGATACTCCCGCACATCCCCAGGAAGTGGAACGATCGGGTTGCTGGTGCCTTCCCGAATGCCATGAATATCGGCCTCGGCGTATCCGTTGAAGATGCTCCGGTCTTCGGCAAAGGCAAGTTTCTTTGCGGCATCTTTCGCGGCCTGCCAGTCGGAGTCGTCCGATCCTCGCTCTACGTCATCGATTGCCTGACGGGACAGTTGAAACGGCACCCGTAGTTCTACGAGAGGCTTAACCTCCCTCTGTCTCGCGACAATGCCCTCCCCAGGAGGGGAGATCGATCGCATGTGTCCAGTCGCCACTCCGGGCAGAGCAATTCCTCCCGGCGAAGGTACGTCTACAACCCGTCGTCCGGCCAGAAAGCGCTTCAGCGTCCTTGTCGTCTCTTCCTCAATCTGCGACCACGCAGCGTCAGAGACTGGCGCCAATTCCCGATGGAGGTTATTCATTATTTTCTCCTTTTAGTGATCCGATCTTCAGTGATGCATCGTTCGCGAACGAGGCCGACGTTAAGTTAGATGTTTGCGGCGCGGCGGTTTCCGCTGAAATCGACTCATCTCCGCCGATGTTATCCAGGAACGTTGCAGACGGCACGAAAAATAAGCTGCCGGTGACGGCTCGACTGAAATCGAGCAGCCGGTCATAGTTTCCTGGCGGGCGACCGACGAACATATTTTGAAGCATTGTCTCTGTGATGCGCGGCGTGCGGCCGTACCCGATAAAGTATGTCCCGAACTCGCCGTGGCCTGGCTGCCCGAAAGGCATGTTGTCTCTCAGGATTTTTATTTCTTTTCCATTTTCCTCGATCACTGTCAGCGCATTATGCGCCGAGACCGGCTTCTCGGCATCGCTCAGCTCGATGTCTGAGAGTTTCCTGCGGCCAATGATGCGCTCCTGTGCCTCAATGGAAAGCGCGTTCCATGCCTTCATGTCGTGAAGGTACTTTTGCACGATGACATAGCTGCCCCCTGCAAAAACATGGTCTTCGCCGCCGATCATTACAGCCTCACGCGCGGCCTCTCCTCGCGGATTCTCAGTGCCATCGACGAACCCGATGACATCGCGATCATCGAAATACCGGAAGCCGTGAACCTCATCGGCAATCGTAACGGCATCGCCGATGCTGTCCATGATCTGGGTCGCCAATTCAAAACAGAGGTCCATACGTTTAGCTCGAATATGGAACAGGATGTCGCCGGGCGTGGAGACGGCGTGGCGGCCGCCTGACCGAATCTCTCGAAACGGGTGAAGCTCCGCGGGTCGTGGGGATCCAAAGAGTATATCCCAGGCATCGGACCCGAACCCAACGATGCATGTGAGACCTGCCTCGATGTCCCGAAACTCAACGGCGCGGATGACCCCGGAAAGGCCTGCGCAAAACGACCGCAGAAGCGCATAGGCGTCTGAATCCCGGCGAATGCAGACGACCAGAAAGATCGCCGCGCGCGTAAGCGGAGCAACCACACTCTGAGGAAGAACGGTCGCGTTTAGCTCCTCGGGTACATCCATCGCGTCAATCTCGATTCAAGAAGATTTTCATCCATGTTTCTTCATTGGTCAAGAACCCGTCCGCGCCATCGCCTGGTAACAAAAGCAAGTGCCCATTGCGGCGGCTCAAAAACGCGATTGGCAAATCCGATCAAAAAATAAACGTGTCGGAAAGGAAGGACCAATGAACGTCCACGCCAGAGCGATACTCGTTCGTTAGAGTGATGTTGTCCGTGCTGATCGTGGCCAAACGAGAGTATCCAACTTCCATCCTAATCGTTGAATTGGACCATGAATACACCTTGCAGGCGGCGATCCGAGCTGATTTCTACTGACATCTATTTCGCTCGACATGACTGGCATCCCTGTTTACTTCTCCATTTTCATGAACTGACTTACCAGAGCCGCAATCTCGTCTGCCTTGGTGTCGAGCGCGAAGTGTCCTGCGTCGAGTACGTACACCTGGGCATTCTGTACGTCTTTGCGATAACGTTCTGGCTCTCCCGAATCGAATGACAAATCGTGTTTTCCCCAAATCACTAACAGCCTTGGCTGCGTCTTCTGCATCCACGCCTGCCACTTCGGATAATTCTGGACATTTGTGCGGTAGTCGTAGAACAGATCGCTCTGAATCTGCGCCTGGCCTGGCGCATTCAGGAATGCATACTCATCCGTCCAGAGATCCGGATCATACAGATCGACATTCAGATCGTCCCCGACATGTCGCGTCTTCGTCGCCGCCATGGACAGCAGATTCTTGCGCAGCGCCTCTTCGTTGCCCGGCCGGTCCGCCCAAAACGCCCGCCGGGTTGCCCAGTTCGCACCGAGGCCTTCGTTGTGGGCCACCGCATCCTGCACGATCAGCGCCCGCACCGCCTCCGGGTGAGCTAACGCCATTCGAAAACCAACCGGGCCGCCGTAGTCCTGCATGTAGAGCGTATAGCGCAACAAGCCCAGCGTCTGCACGAAGTCTTCCATCACGGTAGCGATGTGGTCGAAGGTGTAGGGAAACACTTTTGGGTCCGGCCAGTCGCTGTGCCCGAAGCCCGGATAATCTGGCGCAAGCAGATGATAGTTGTCTGAAAGGCGCGTCAATAGAGGTTGAAACATCCGAGACGACGACGGAAGGCCATGCAGCAAGAGAATGACGGGCGCATCTTTCGGCCCAGCTTCTCTATAGAAGATGGAGAGCCCATCGACCTTAACTGTGCGATAAAAGACCTGCTGTTCCATTGCTTTGTCCTTTGCCTTGGAGTCTGTGCCGAGCGCGATTGCAAGCATTAGCACCAATACCGCAATGCTCGCTAGGATCAGATATGTCGACCTCGCTGTGTTCATGCATCTCCCGATCTACTCTGCGATTTCAAAGATCACTTCGAGTTCGACCGGCATCCCCAGCGGCAGGCTGGCAACGCCAATCACCAGCCGCACCGCCATCTTGTCGGCGCCAAACACATCGCGAAACAGATCCGATGCCGCATCCGCAACCCTCGGTTGGTCGAAGAAATCTCCCGACGTCGCCATGAACACACCGAGTCGAACCACGCGCGTTACCCGATCGAGCGATCCCAGATGCTCCTTGGCCGCTGCCAGCGCGCCTAAAGCCGCCGTGCGTACCGCATCCCGTCCCGAGTCAGCATCCACTTCCTTCCCCAGGCGGCCAAGATACTTCGGCTTGTGATCCACAACCGGGAGCATGCCGCTCAAGAAGAGGAGATTGCCTGTCTGCAGTGCTTCGACGTAACTACCGAACGGCATTGGGGCGGCCGGAAGCTGAATGCCAAGGTCCTGCAGCCGGCGCTCTGGGCTGCCAGGCTGCGAACCTCTAACGGTTACCATCGGCCGACGTGTGCGCCGTCGTCTACGTGCAGCACCTCCCCGGTTACGTGACTGGCTTCTGTCAGATAGACAACAGCGTCGGCGATGTCTTTCGGCCCGGAAACCGTGCCCATCGGCGACCGCGCCGTCAGGTCTCCCTTGTGCAAGGGCGTGTCCACAACGCCCGGCGCGACGGCGTTGAAGCGAATCCTCTCTTTCGCGTATTCGTTCGCGAGGCTCAGCGTGATCGCATCGATGCCACCTTTGGTCATCATCGGAACCGATGCCGGAACCCCGGCAATTGGGTTATCGGCCAGCGACGCGCTGATGCTGGTCACGCTGCCTCCCCTGTCTTGAGCCAGCATCTGCCGCACGGCCAGCTGCGTGATGAAGACGAACCCGTAAAGGTTAATGGAGACGAAGCCACGAAGTTCCTCGGCGGTGTACTCCGTGAATGGCTTCGAAGAATAGATGCCTGCGTTGTTCACCACATGGTCGATCGAACCGAACCTATCGATCGCGGCTTTCGCCACCTCCTCCGAAGTCTCTGCCCGGCTGATATCTCCATCCACCAGCGCGAGATTGGGAGACGGCGAGTACCCCGCCTTCGAAATGCTTCGCGAGGTTGCGACAACGTTGTACCCGCGCTCCAGAAACGCCTGAACGATAGCGGCTCCGATTCCCTGCGAGCCGCCAGTGACGATGACTGTCTTCCCGCTTCCCATAGCGAACTCCTGTTGTCCCCGATAAAGCCGGAGAGGTCGATCCCCGCCTGCTCGAACCTGTACCAACAACAGCCCATGCTCGTGCGCAGAAGTTGAGATCCTATTGGAGCAGAAAAGTATGCAGACGCACCATCAGACGAAGGTATTGATCGATACCTTTGTGCCAGCCTGATTGGCCACAGTCTCAACGAAGACGGTCCCAGTGCGAGCCTGAAGCCTACTTAGCCGGGCGCAAAGCGGACCCAGATGGGCGCGCCAGGCGGAGACGGGTGGCAATGCTTACCAATTCTGCGAGGGATTCAGCTTTCATCTTTCGCATCATGCTGCCGCGATGTGCTTTGACTGTAATTTCGCTAATCCCCAGTTCGCTGCCGACCAGTTTATTGGGCAAGCCGGCAGCCACTAACGCCATCACTTCGCGCTCGCGAGCGCTGAGGCATGAGTACCGGGTTTTCAAAGCCAGGATCTCTGCGGAGCGGTCAAGTAGTGCCTTGCTACGTACCAAGGCGTGCCGAATGGCATTCAGCAGGATTTCGTCATTGAATGGTTTCGTCAGGAACTCCACAGCTCCCGCCTTCATCGCTTGTACGGTTATGGGAATATCTCCGTGACCTGTGATGAAGATAATCGGCATCTCATGCCGTTCCACCGCAACACGTTTCTGCAGTTCGAGACCGTTGAGTCCGGGAAGAGAAATGTCCAGCACCAAGCAACTTGGAACAGTTACGGGCGGGCGGTCGAGAAAATCCTGCGCGGAAACGAACGTCTCCACACCGAAGCCCTCATGGCGAAGCAGCAATTCGAGCGATTCGCGAACAGAGATGTCGTCGTCGACGACGAGAACAATTGACGGGGTCCCTGGCATGGGCAAGCCCTCACTCCAAAATAAAGTGAACTTGCATGAGCCATTCTATATCTGAGACACAATTCCACAAAACAACGATCACTTCACCTGAAACGCACAATTCAGCGCCTCGAGCATCGCAGCATCACTGAACGGCTTGATCAGACATGCGATTGCACCTTGTTCGATTAGCCGGGACCGTAACCTTTCGTCTCGTTGTCCGGTGATGAAAACAATGGGAATTCTGATTTTGCGACGATTCAATTCATCCTGGAGTTCGGGCCCAGACATTCCCGGCATGGCAACATCGAGGATCAAACATTGCGTTCGCGGGACCCCGCCGGACGCGAGGAACTCTTCAGCAGAAGAAAATGTCTCAGACGCAAAACCGAATTCCTTGAGTAGATCGGGCAGCGATTCGCGGACCGACTCATCATCGTCAACGATTGACACAACTGAATGCGGATTTATCATGGATCTCTCAGTCCGCACCTAAAAGCAGATTTTCCACAACGCGGAGAACCCTGCATTTCCTCCAGCGTCGATTGGCAAATCCAGCGTGCTCCCTCCGAAGTGCCGCTCACAACTCTCAGGGCTGCCCATCAACAATGCGACTGAGTCTGTCACCATGGACTCCTATTTGGCGACAACCCACAAAAGCATCATCCGCCTTGCGACGAGCGGCGTCTATTGTACTTAGGTATTGTCGGGCATTGTGACTCCTCCGATTGTGGATCTGCGGAAGTGATCCCAGCCTCGCTCTCACTGTCTTCAATCGTTACAATCGTTCGATTGACATGTCCCAACAACGGCGTCGCAGCGCGTCCCAAGTTCATCGCCAAGACGGTTTTTCGTGCCACAGAATAAATGGAGCCTCAAGCGGCACGAACGCTCCTTCGTGCCGAGGAACGAGACGCGGAGTGTAGTCAGAAACCGGGCGACTTGTCGGAACAGAAGCACTGTAGGTGAAGGCACTCGCCGCTCCGGCCAGGCGTTCGCCACGTATCATAGCTTGCGTGATTGGTTCCCCGTCTTTCTGCGCCTCCGCGTAGAGTTCGACGCCCACGGCATCGGGGTCGACATCATCAAGAAAGACCTGCACGTGAAATAGATATTGCTCGCCTTGTTGTTCGACGGTCGCGGGGCCGAATCGCAGCGCTGACCAATGCTTTGCCAGTTCAACCTGCCAGGTGACGAGATCTGCTCCCATTGAACCTCGCTTCTCGGTGCGCTGGCGAAAAGCTGCCGCGGCCGAGAGATAGTGTTGTTCGGTATATTGGCGGACTACGCGATTGGTCGAAAAAGCCGGAGTCAAGCGGGCCATGCTTTCGCGCATGCGGGCAACCCAGCCGCGTGGAATTCCATGCTCGTAGCGGGCATAGAACTCTGGGATCACCTCCCTTTCGAGCACCGCATAGAGACTTTCAGCTTCAGCTGCGTCCCAGGAAGGGTCATCCCCATGTTCGCGCCCGTCTCCGATTGCCCAACCAACTTCGGGGGAGTACGCCTCTGCCCACCAGCCATCGAGTTCCGAAAGATTCAACCCGCCGTTCACCAGCACCTTCATGCCGCTTGTGCCGCTTGCTTCCCAAGGCCGTCGAGGAGTGTTCACCCAAACGTCCACGCCCTGAACCAGATGCTCCGCCATGAGAACGTCGTAATCGGAAAGGAAGACCACCCGGGATCGAACCTCGGGGCGGCGAACAAACTCAAACCATTGCGTGATCATTTGTTGCCCCTCGACGTCCTGGGGATGCGCCTTGCCTGCAAGCACGAGTTGAACAGGGCGCTCTGGATTCGTAAGGATGTTGATAAGCCGCGCCGGATCGTGGAGCAGTAGATTCGGGCGTTTGTACGCGGCAAAGCGACGGGCAAATCCCAAAGTCAAGGTATTTTCATCGAGTATCTGTGCGGCCTGCACGAGGTCTTCCGACGACGCTCCCCGAGCTGCTAGTTGACGGCCGTAGAGTCTTCGAACGTAATCTACGAGAGCCTTGCGGCTATCTGCGCGGAGTTGCCAAAGATCAAAATCGCCGGCGGCACGGATATCTTTTTCTTTGTCTTCCAACGTTCCGTACCAATATTGTTTTCCGCAGTGACGTTCCCATAAGAGGTCTGCTTCAGCAGAGTCCCAGGTAGGGGTGTGCACTCCGTTGGTCACGTACGTTACTGGCACCTCTGCTTCGGGCCAACTGGGAAATAGGGGCTGAAAAAGACGTCGGCTCACTTGACCGTGCAATTTGCTTACGCCATTGATGGCGCCACTGCCGTGGATCGCCAAATAGGCCATATTGAATGGTTCGGACGAGTCTTGGCGATCGCGTCGTCCCAAAGCTAGAAGCTCGTCGATCGAGATCGACAGCTTCTCTTCGGCATACTTCTTGAGATATCGCTCGATCAGTCTGGGAGCAAAGCGGTCAAAGCCCGCCTCCACGGGAGTATGGGTCGTAAATAGGTTGCCGGCACGGGTGACGGCAAGGGCGACGTCGAATGGCTTGCCATTGTCTTCCATGTAGGAATGCGCCCGTTCCAGTACGGCGAATGCGGCGTGACCTTCATTGAGATGGCAGACCTCGGGCTTAAGTCCCAGGGCTCGAAGAAGCCGCCAGCCCCCAATGCCGAGAACTAACTCCTGTCTTAAACGGAGTTCCGGACCACCACCGTACAGTTCAGAAGTTATGCCGCGAAAAGACGGAAGGTTCGCGGGATCGTTGGTATCGAGCAAATACAATTTGACCCGGCCCACCTCAACTTGCCAGACTCTGATCCATAACTTAAGGCCAGGCAAAGCAACGGCCAGGCGCAGCCACTCGCCGTTTGGCTCGCGCACCGCTCGAATCGGAAGCTGGCCGGGATCATTGAATGGGTACAAAGCTTGTTGGTGGCCTTCGGCATCAATTTCCTGCCGAAAATAGCCTTGCTGGTAGAGCAAACCAATGCCGACAACCGGGACGCCCAGGTTGCTTGCGGCTTTGAGCTGATCGCCGGCAACGTTGCCGAGGCCGCCAGAATAAATTGGCAGCGCTTCGCTCAGCATGAACTCCATGGAGAAATACGCAACTGTCGACACGCCTGAACGCGGATGCGCCTTTTGGAACCACGCTTCCGACGCTTCGACAAGTATTTTCTCGCGATGGAGATCGGTCAGAAGTTTTTGGAATCCCGGGTTCGAGGTAACAGTTTGCAGTTTTTCTCGCGATACGGTTTGCAGCAGAACCCAAGGGTTATGGGTCAGCTCCCAGAGCTCCGGATCGAGTTGCTCCCAAAGCTCGTCCGCCGAGTGATTGAACGACCATCTAAGGTCCAGGGCCAGGTCGTTGAGAGCATCCGAAGTGCCTGCGTCGAGGGGACGATCATCGATTGGCGAGCTACTCATATGACAAACTCCTTTCACTACTCATGTCTTTAGGGCTTATCGGTTCCGGCCGCTTGGGCACTGCGAGTCAGCGTTGCCGAAACAATAGCTTGGGCTTCTTCCTGAAGCTTTCGCAGATGATCCTGACCAAGGAAACTCTCGGCATAAATCTTGTATATTTCTTCCGTGCCCGAAGGGCGTGCTGCAAACCAGCCGTCTTTTGCGATCACTTTGATCCCTCCAATTGGATTTCCATCTCCGGGAGCGGTGGTCAGAATCTTCAGGATCGGCTGACCAGCAACTTCGGTAGCGTGAATGTCGGACGGGGACAATCGTGCCAGAGCGGCTTTTTGTTCGGGCGTTGCGGGAGCATCGATGCGTTCGTAGATGGGATCTCCGAGTTCGCGGGTCAGCTCACGATAAATCTCACCCGGATCTTTTCCAATACGCGCCGTAATCTCCGCTGACAGTAAACAAGGAATGATTCCGTCTTTATCGGTGGTCCATACACTGCCGTCCCGCCGAAGAAAGGAGGAACCGGCGCTCTCTTCGCCGCAAAAACCCAAGCTGCCGGCAAGCAATCCTTCGACAAACCATTTGAAGCCCACCGGAACTTCATAAAGCCGCCGACCCAGGCGAGCGCTGACACGATCGATCATGCTGCTGCTGACCACGGTCTTGCCGACTGCGACACCCTCACTCCAATTGGGCCGATTCGCGAACAAATAGCTGACGCACACTGCAAGGTAGTGATTCGGAGGCAGCAACCCGCTTCCTTTAGTCACGATCCCGTGGCGGTCGTGATCGGTATCGCTGGCAAATGCAATATCGAACTTGTCTTTCAATGCGATGAGTCTCTGCATCGCATAAGTCGAGGAAGGATCCATGCGAATCCTTCCATCCCAATCCACTGTCATAAATCGAAATGTAGGATCTACGGATGGGTTGACGATCGTCAGATCGAGACCATACTGCTCGGCAATCCGCGGCCAATAATCGATGCCGGCTCCTCCGAGCGGATCCACGCCAAGCTTGGTCTTTGCGTCGTGCACTGCATTCATGTCGACAACATTATTGAGATCGTTGATATAGAGGCTCAAGAAGTCGTGTTTGTGTGTCGTGGATGCATGCAGCGCCTTAGGAAACAGCTTGCGCTTGACTCCGTTGAGACCGTGCTCAAGAAAAGCATTGGCTTTCGATTCAATCCACGAAGTTACACTCGAATTCGCCGGCCCTCCATGAGGTGGGTCGTATTTAAAGCCCCCGTCATCGGGAGGATTATGAGACGGCGTGATTACGATACCGTCGGCGCGTCCTGACTTTCGTGTGCGGTTGTAAACGAGAATCGCGTGAGAGATGGCTGGGGTCGGGGTGTAGGGTGTGCCTTCGGAGATCATTACATCGATGTCATTCGCCGCAAGCACTTCCATCGCGCTGGCAAATGCAGGTTCGGAGAGAGCGTGAGTATCCTTTCCCAGGAACAGCGGCCCATCAATGTTCTGCAGCTTGCGGTAGTCACTGATTGCCTGAGTTATGGCCAGTATGTGCCACTCATTGAAGGCTACGTCGAAAGCAGACCCGCGATGGCCGGATGTACCGAAGACAACCCGCTGGCTGGGATCGCTCGGATCTGGCCGCAGCTCGTAATACGCTGTGACGAGCTTTGGGACGTTAACAAGAATAGATGGATCAGCCGGTTTCCCGGCAGCAGAATTAATTGTCACGCAGCACCTCGCAGTCATCCGTCAAGAGAATCGCGCTTGATCGAGCTTCGAGCCGAAAACCGTTTTGGCCCTGTATGAGAGGTTCTTTCCCAGGGTCAAAGATATCGTCGGGGGTGGTTCGGGAAGTATCGACTGCCAGACGCCAAATCTTTCCAACCGGCAAGGCAGGAATCGAAAAATCAACCGCACTGGTGTCGGCGTTAAACAAGAGAAGCAAATCGGGTTCGCTCTCTCCTGGGATCAGACACGCAATGGATTTCTGCCGCTGGTCCGTCCAGTCGGGAGTGGCACCGTTCGGTGCGAACCACTTTATGTCATCATCTGTGTAGAACTTTTCTTTTCGCAAAACAGGATGGGCCCGGCGAAAGCTGATCACTCCTCGAGTGAAACGCTGAATCTCTTTGTGTTTTTCGAGCAGGCTCCAGTCATACCAGCTCACTTCGTTGTCCTGGCAGTAGGCATTGTTATTGCCACGTTGGGTTCGGCGAAACTCGTCGCCGCCGAGCAACATGGGGACCCCTCGAGAAATAAACAGTGTTAACAAGAGATTTTTGATCAAGCGCTTGCGCACGCTCTCGACACCGGGATCCTGGCTCGGCCCTTCGACGCCGCAATTATCGCTGTAATTGGCATCCGTTCCATCGTGGCTAAATTCACCATTTTCGTCATTGTGCTTCTGCGAGTAGCTAACCAAGTCGTTCAACGTGAAGCCGTCATGACAAGTGACGAAGTTGAGGCTGCTTGCGGGGCCCTTGCCTGAGCTTTGGTACAAATCCGAGCTACCACAGATTCGGCTTGCAAACGATCCGATCATTCCCGCGTCGCCAATCCAGAAGCGGCGCACATCATCGCGGAAACGGCCATTCCATTCAGTCCAGCGCTTGGTCGAAAAACCTCCCACCTGGTAGGCGCCGCCTGCGTCCCAAGCCTCCGCGATGATTTTTACGTCCCGCAGGATGGGGTCCTCCCCGATGCCCTCAAGAAGAGGGGCATTGCGCAGTATGCTCCCATGCTCGTCTCTTCCCAGGACCGAAGCAAGGTCAAAGCGAAAGCCATCCACGTGCA
This sequence comes from Occallatibacter sp., assembly GCA_049513195.1. Classification (GTDB taxonomy): domain Bacteria; phylum Acidobacteriota; class Terriglobia; order Terriglobales; family Acidobacteriaceae; genus Telmatobacter. The sequence continues at coordinate 1,009 of JBEKWJ010000069.1, read as the reverse complement.
TGTGCATGACCCAGTAACGAAGCACATTTCTGACAAACTCACGCACGACGGGATGATTCGCGTTAAGCGTGTTGCCAACGCCGGAAAAGTTCTTGTAATATCTGCACCCGTTCTCTTGCAACATATAGTAAATCGAGTTCTCAATTCCGCGCAGCGAAATCGTGGGTCCCAGTTCATCGCTTTCAGCTGTGTGGTTCAACACAACATCCAAAATCACTTCAATATCTGCCCGATGAAAAGCCTTGACCATCTCTCGGAACTCCTGGATCTGCTGACCGTGTGGCCCAGCAATGCCGTAGGACTGTTTTGGCGCGAAAAAGGCGACGGGATCGTATCCCCAATAGTTTTTGAGTTTCTCTCCTGTTACTGGATTGAGCAGCTGAGACTCATTCTCGTCAAATTCGAGAACAGGCATCAGCTCAATGGCGGTCACTCCCAGGTCTTGGAGATACGGTATCTTTTCGGTCAAGCCAGCGAAGGTTCCAGGATGCGCCACACCCGAACTCGTATGGAATGTGAAACCGCGAACGTGTGTCTCGTAGATGACTGTGTCGGTGGCGGGGTGCTTTGGAAACGAATCCATCTCCCAGTCGTAAAGGCCGTCGGTAAAGATGCATTTCGGCGTGGAGCCTGCGTTATCAGCGGTTGAAATGCTTAGATCCGTCAGGCTGCTCGACGAATCGTAGCCGCGCGCGGCTAGAAAATCCCAATACTTGACCGCGGCAATTGCTCTTGCATACGGATCAAGAAGCAGCTTATGCGGGTTGAAGCGATGGCCCACTTCGGGTAGATAAGGCCCCTCGACGCGATAACCGTAGAGCTGGCCTGCCGGAACGCCTCGTACCCAGACATGCCAGACGTCGCCCGTCCGATGACGCACCGGATCCAGCTCAATAACTCGGCTCGGAGAAGAATCGTCAGAATTTTGATAGAGTTCCAGACGAACACCCGTCGCGTGACGGCTGAACAAAACGAAGTTGACTCCACTTCCTTCCCGGTGGGCGCCTCC